>CAZOLG010000011.1:0-3772 GCA_964580935.1 uncultured Methanomassiliicoccales archaeon | reverse complement strand
GCTTCAATAAGCCACCGGAGGCTTTACCTTGATAGAGTACATCTGGCACGGCTTCTTCTGGCGGCACGCAGCGAAGCACTACTGTGAGGACTGCAGCGACAACCTCGTGGAACAGGTGGGCTTTCCGCCATGCGGAGAGTGCCGAACACAGCCATGCACCCGGGGCGGGGACTGCTGGGCAGCGCCGCCGCTACACCTATTCCCCTACGAGACCTTCTGGAGCACGCCCGCTGAGAGGTACACCTGCGACGCCTCACTGCTGCCCTGGCTAAAACTGGAGACCCAGCCATGATCCTAAGGATACTCGGCCTCCTCTTCATCCTGGTATTCGGAGTAGCGGGCCTCGGCGTACTATTACTCAACCTGGAGGGAGAGATATGACCGAGCTCACCATCTGCATCCTGACAACCACCAGGAAACGATCACTACTAACCTGCCTCCGCAGCCTCAAAAAAACTGATACACCCTTCAACCTGATAGTAGTCAGAGAACCGGGAAGCCTCAAACCCAAGCATATTCACAATCTATACCCTGAAGCACTGGTCCTGGACTTCAAGAATGGCCTCATAGGAGCAAAGAAGCAGCTCTACCACAACCACGTCGACACCAGGTACTACATGAAGCTAGACGACGACATGGTGGCCCACCCTGGGGCAGTAGACCATCTCGTCCACTGCATCAAAACAAAGCTAGGCCAGGTCTCAGTCTCCGGCATCGCCCTCAGAGACGGAGAGAAGCCCACATACTCCGGCCACGCAGACTTCAGGAGACTAGGAGAATATCTTCTACTGGATCAGATTTCCACCGATTTTCTACTCCATGGTCCCTCTATATGGCCCTGCAGCTTTCCCCTCGAGGGCTGCACAGTCTATAAAACAGACCAGGTAGAATACGACCCCGGCTTCGAGGTGGGGTACAGTCACTGGGATACATGCTACCGGCTACACCTACTGGAGAAGCCCCAGCTGGTAGCCCCCTCAGCGTTATTCGACCACAGACACAACGCAGAGCCAGAGTACAGGAACTTCCACAGGAACAAGCGGCTCAAACTTATAAGAAAAAGCAGACAGAAATTCATCGAGAAATGGAGCCTTACCCCCGTTGATAGCCACAGCAGACGGTTAGCAGGAAAGGCCCTCTATTTGGCCCAAAGAGCAGCGCAGACCATAAGGCAGCCAAGCCAGGGACCACTAGCGGAGAGACTAGGTAACTACCTAGGCCACCAGTGGAGGATGACATGATGCTCCTACTGGTAGGTGATCTGCAGATCACCGAGTACCTGAGCCTGATGCTGGACTACCACAAGTACCCCCACAATGCCTGGGTGCTAGGCAGGTTCAAGGACAGCTGGCATAGCCGGCCCCCGAACCTCAAAGCATATGACAGGATCCTCCTCACCGGCTGCTTCAGGGGAAGAGTGCTGAAGGCTCTGCTTTCCAGGGTGCCCCCAGATAAGACCACTCTATATTTTGTAGGAACAGACGCCCACACAATAACCCAGGGCCTCTTATCCCGGGCTCACAGGAAAATAATCAACCACTACGCAGGACATGGAGCCAGCTTCCTCTACGTCTCAGAGGAGCTTAAAGAACTAGCAGGATACCCGGGAGAGGTGCTTCCAATACCTGTAAACACCGCCCTCTTCAAGGAACGCCCCGAGGTAAACCGCAGCATCGACGTCTTGTACTACCTTGGCAACGGCTCCTCCGTCTACAGGCCAGACTGGATAAAAACATACACCGCCAGGAACCCTGGGAAAAAGATCACCCTCTGCGGGTTAAACGGCGCAGAGTCACCCCTAGGCCCCGTGGTAACAAAGCCACTCAAGGAGATGCCGGAGCTCTACAACCGGCACAAGCAGCTCATCAGGATGACCAGCCACGACGGAGCACCCAAGATGATCTACGAGGCCCTCCTCTGCGGCTGCAAGGTCACCTACAACGGGGAGCAGGTCACGGAGATCCCCGACAAGATGAGGATGGAAGTCACGGCCCCACGGCTAATCGAAGTTTTGGAGGCTAGTTGATGGCCTCTGTTCTCGTTCCTACCCTCAAGAAAACAATAGACTTGACAGTCCCCAACGGGTGCCAGCTTTTATTCACCAGAGCGGAGGGCATCGGGTACGCCAGACAACTACTAGCGGAAAAAGCAAGACATAGCCTACTCATCTACTGTGACGACGACGTAGACATACCGAAGAATACGTGGCAACGCTTACTGGAGGTAAATTATGATGAAGTAGTTATGCTTGAGGGAGCAAGACACCCGATAGCGAGAATAATTGCTCTCCACAAAGAGACACTGGAAAAGCTGGGAGGATGGGATAAGGATTTATGTTACACTGCAGAGGACCTGGACCTCTACTGCAAGGCCCTCAAGAACGGTGTGAAAGTTAGCGTTCTCCCATACAAGTCAGTATCACACCGACCACATATTGAGCGAAACAAGTATAAACGGTATTGGGAGTCAGCCTACATCGTCGCTAAACACGGCTTCAAGTTTTTTAGAGAACACGGCATGCAGCACAGAACCCCGGCAAGGTTTTTCATACGTAAGAACCCGCTGCAAGCCCTCCTCAGATTGCTGGGGTACACCTACTATAAAGTGATAAAAAATGTATGAAATAAGCAAACTACAATACGCCCCAAACTACCTCAAACAGACTATAAAACCCGATTGGGTCCAGAGGCCAGGCAACATCCAGATAGACACGTTAAACTTCTGCAACCTCTGGATAGACCAAGGCTGCACCGGGTGCATACACTGCAACGTCAAACCCGGAGGAGGATGGAACCTACCAAGAGGCCGAATGCCCACCGAAATGATACAGTACATCATAGAGTACTGGGGAGAAAAAGGGTCAGAGTCAGTAGCACCCTACATCAACGGAGAACCCATGCTAGATCCCAGGCTACCCTGGATATGCGACACCAGCGAAGACAACGACCTCTTCGTCGTCATAGACACCAACGGCACAGTCACAGAACACAGGTCTAACCTGGTGCACCGAAACCTCCGAGAGGTAAGGTTCACCCTCTCAGCCACAACCCCCGACGTCTACCAGCTGGTCCACGGAGCCCCATACTACGAAAAAGCCCGGGAGAACATCGAATGGTTCCTAGAACACCGTCACCCCGAGCAGAGGCCCAGACTATACTTCATAACCAACAAGCACAACATGCACCAGACTGAGCCCTACATAGAAGAATGGATCGGCAGAGCCTGGATAACCATATTCCCGCTACATGAAGTACCCGAAATACAGACCGAGTCAACAAGGACAAGGCCAGAGGCCCAGGACTACTGGGACCGCATATGCCGGGAGATAGTAGGCTACGCCTCCGAGCAGCCCTACAGGCCAATCGATATCAAACGTGACGGATCCCGAAGCATCCGGGACTTCTACCCCTGGAAAGCATGCCAGGGCACCGACAGCTTCAGCGTAGCCTGGACCGGGGAGCTCCTCCACTGCACCGATATTCCCTACAGGTACAACTATGGCCACATCTACGAGAGGGATATGCTTGAGGTATGGCACCAGCGGAATAGGGCTAAGCTAGACCACGAGGCCTGCAGCAGGTGCAACGTGAAGAGCCCACACCACGACGAGATCCTCCGGAGGTACCTGGACATATGAGAAAAAAGAAGCCAGTCAAGGTAAACGAGGTGATCTACGACCCTGTGAATATCCCTGCATATCCTCAGGAAAAACCAAATGGAGGTGGAACATAGTTGCCAAAGTCAGGGAAAATATTCACACTACCAGAAACAC
>CAZOLG010000010.1:0-4944 GCA_964580935.1 uncultured Methanomassiliicoccales archaeon | reverse complement strand
TCGGAGCCAGGGGGGTCATGGCGGTGTAGGCGGGGGTGCGATCTCCACCCGTCGCAGACGATGACTCCGTTGAACTTCTTGCCCAGCACTGTGGCGGGGACCTTCTTCCCCCGGGTGTGGCGGACTGTGTACAGCACGGCGTTACGGGTTTCGAAGGTCCACACCTAGCCCTGCTAGATGAAGATTTTCCTCAGCAGTGAGATCAACGTAGATGTTACCGAATTCAGGGATCACACCCATATTCATCTTCGCTTGGATAGGGGTCTTTTGAGGATCGACCCCCTCGATGTGTCCTGTTCCAGAATCCGGGGTTATCAATCCAGTGAGCATCCGTATGATGGTTGTATTCCGGGCACCGTTGGGACCCAGGAAGCCGAAGAACTCTCCTTTTTCGACGTTATCTACCGCTTTAACATCACCCAAGGTCTTGCTGAGTCCACTGGCATCGACTGCTTTTGTCATCTATCTACTTCTCTTCGACAACCAGATCTACCTCGATCTTTCTCTTTGCCAGTTTCCAGACCTTCTCAGGGGCCCCCCGTCCTTCTTCCAGGGATCTGTCGACCTCGATCACCCCTGCATCTCTAAGCTCGGACAAATGATAGTACAGACCGGATTGTGCGATATCGTAGCCCCTTTCTTTCAATCCTTTTTTGATATCTTTGGCTTTGGCCGTGCTAGGTCCTATAATATCGATTATATCCCATCTGGTAGGACAGTGCAGCGCTTTCGCCAAACCCTGAAGCTTACTGATACGTTTTCAGCTTTTTCTGTTGGCTTATCGCAGCATTCTTTCTTATTCGGACCCATCTGGATTATCTCTTGGGAGTTTAAAAGAAAAAGTTTCACTGGGGGAGTAATGCGGTGTACCGGTTCCTTCAGGTATCTCTCTTTCGAGGTAACCTTCCTGATACATTATGTCCAGCACTTCTTTTATCTTGGTCTCAGTTATGAAAGGCATGCCCGTGCATTCTTTAGCCAACCCTTCTGGGCACATCCTACCTGAGGAACATCCTTCTGGATTCTCTTCGAAATTCGAAATAGTCGGTGATCATGTCCAAGGTCATCGTCATGGATTTTTTGTCGTTATCTACGGCTTTGTTCACTATTTCTTCCTTATCTTCCGTGATCTTTTCTATACCCATATCTATTTAATCCAATTTTATAGTTGATTACTAAATTTTGCCAATGTCATATTGTTTCTATCCGCGTTCCTGCTTCTCATATAGATTCCTGTAAACTTGGCTCTTCTCCATGAGCTCGTCATGACTGCCTATATCACTGACCCTTCCGTCCTCTAATACCGCGATCCTATCAGATTTTTCTAGGGTGGCAAACCGGTGAGCGATCATCAACACCGTTCGTCCTTCCAGCAATCTATCCATGGCCTCCTGGACCAAGGCCTCTGTGTAGGCGTCCACACTGGATGTCGCCTCGTCTAGTATCAGTATATTTGGGTCCGCTAACATGGCTCTGGCAAAGGAAACTAACTGTTTCTGTCCGCCTGAAAGCTTAACCCCACCTTCCCCTACTCGAGTTTCGTAACCTTCAGGCAGATCTTTGATAAAATCGTGGGCGTGTATCTCTATAGCCACTTTTACTATCTCATCATCTTTCGCACGGGGCTTCCCGAACCGGATGTTTTCTTTTATGGAGGTATCGAAAAGGAACACGTTCTGAGGTACGACAGATATCATCTTTCTCAGCGCTCTGATCGAATACCTTCTCAGGTCGACTCCATCCACTGTTATCATTCCGCTATCCACATCGTAAAGCCTCGTCAAAAGGTTGACGATGGTCGTCTTACCTGCACCGGTGGGACCGACAACCGCCAGTATCTCGCCCGCCTCTATCTTCAGATCTAGATCTTCGATGATAGTTTCATCTTCATAGCCGAAGTTGACATCTTTGAACTCAACATCTCCACGGATATCTTCTCTATGAACCGGTTCCTCAGGTTCCTTTATGGAAGGCTCTATTGACATGTATTCGTAGATACGGTCAAGTGAAGCGCTGGCGGATTGATACCTGTTGTAGACTTGGCTCAAGTCCGCTAGAGGTCCGAAGAATCTACGGACGTATCCCATGAAAGCCAGTAGAACACCTAGGGTGACCGCACCCTGGACTACTCTCCAACCTCCGTATCCCAGGACCAGCGCCTCCCCTACCACCTGGCTCAGTGTCATGATGGGGAACAATAAGGAAAAGTAAGAGGCAGCTTTCAGATTAGCTTTCAGGTTTTTCCAGCTCAATTTGCTGAATTCTCCTGTGTTGATGGCTTCCCTGTTCAAAGCCTGGATCAATCTTATGCCAGATAGATCTTGTTCGACATCAGCGTTCAATTCAGCGAGCCTCTCTCTGACCTCCCTATATGCGTTCCGCATACGTTTACCAAGATAGTAAACAACGAAGAATATGAACGGTATGGTGAGAAAACTCACCATGGCCAATCTGAAATCAAGTAACAGCATTATGACCACTATTCCCACCAGAGTGAACAGGTCGCTCAGTAGATGAACGAACCCTGTGGAAAGCAGGTCCGATATCGAGTTCACATCATGGGTTACTCTAGCCATGATATCACCGGTGGCACGTTCATTGAAGAAATCGATGGACTGCTTCTGTATATGCCCGTATAGGTCCTCTCTGATGTCACCAACGATGGTATGCCCGATCCAGTTTGATAGATAGGTCTGGAAATAAGAAAACAGCCAGTAAGCTCCGTAGGCCAGTATCATCAATAAGAATATCCAGGTCAGACCTTCGAGGTCTCCTTTCATTATGTATTCATCGACGGCTGTCTTGATCAAGAAGGGACCTGCCAGGCTGGCTAAGGTCATCATGAACATGGATAAGAGTGCACCGGTCAGGACCTTTTTATGTTCTTTAAGATATCCGAGCAAAAATTTCAACGCTCTCTTATCCAGCTCTTTTAAAGAGAAATCCTCTTCGCTGCCTGATGTTATCCTACGTCCGAAGCCGCCTCTTATGGGGACCCGCCTCCTTCCTTTTTCAATTTCTTTCCATACAACCTTCTGTAGAAACCACCTTCTTTTTCTATCAGCTCTTGATGATCTCCTCTCTCAACAATTTCACCGTCTTTCAGCACCAGTATCTTATCGGCATTTCGAACCGTCCACATCCGATGTGCTATCACGAAAGTGGTCCTGTTTCTGATGACCTCCTTCATGGCTTCCTGCATCTTATCTTCAGTCTCAGCATCCACACTAGAGGTCGGTTCATCCAGTATCAGTAAAGATGAGTCCGTGAGCAAAACTCTAGCCATGGCTAGCCTCTGTTTCTGTCCGCCAGATAGGTCCACCCCCCTCTCTCCTATCGGTGTTTCATATCCCAGAGGTAGGGTTTCTATGAAATCGTGTATCTGAGCTATCTTAGCACATCTAACTATATCCTCCATGGCCGCATCGGGCTTTCCATAAGAGATGTTCTCACGGATGGAGGCACCGAAAAGGAATGTATGCTGTAGGACGATGCCCACTTGTTTCCTCAAACTGTCTATCTTCAACTTTCGGATATCATGTCCATCGATCAGTATCCTTCCCTCATCGGGATCGTAAAACCTAGGTATTAGATGAAGTAGGGTTGTCTTACCGGCTCCTGTAGGACCTACTATAGCTACTGTTTCTCCAGGTTCCACATTGATATCGATATCTTTCAAGACCTCTTTCCCTCTCTTATATGAGAAACTCACATGGTCAAATTCGACCCTTCCGTCCACCGAAGGTAATTCGTGGGCGTCCGGGTCATCTTTTACTTCTGGAGATATATTTAAGATATCGAAGACCCTCTCAGCGGCGGCGGCAGCCTGGCTGGTTAGATTGATCATCATGCCGGTCTGTCTCACGGGGCGTGTCAGCATAGCTATATAGCTAAGGAATCCCGCCAGGGTTCCCAGGGATACGGCCCCCAGGATAACCAACCGCCCTCCGTACCATACCACCAATGCTGTACTCAACCCAACCAAGAAGTGAACATACGGCATCCAAAGTGCTGAAACCTTGGAAGCCTTGATGTTGATATCAACATAGTCCTGATTCTGTTTGTTGAACTTTTTTTCTTGCTGATCCTCTCTCCCGAACAGCTTGATGACCTCCATGCCCACAAAATTTTCCTGGACAAGTTGTGTCAACTTAGCGAAGCGCTTCCTCACCTTTCTGAACATGGGCCTTACACGGGATGAGTACATGTACATCCCGAAGACCATCAGCGGCAGTATCAGGATGTATAATATCCCAAGCCGGTAGTCCCAGATCAACATCACTACAAGGATACCTACGATGGTAAGTATATTCTCGGAAACGTAACTGCTAACCCTTCCAAAAAAACGGCGGAGTGAATCGGTATCTGTAGTTATCCTAGCCATGAGGTCCCCTGTCCTGGACTCGTCGTAGAAAGAGAACGAGAGGCTATTGATGTGCTCGTATAGTTTGACCCTTATATCGTGTATGATATTCTGGGCGATGAATTCCGAGTAATAACTCTTGATAAAATCGAATAGACCTTTCAGCAGAGTAGTGCCCACCATAGCTGCGCCGATCATCCAAAGGCCTTGGATGTTACCTTTCATGATCAGATCGTCTACGCCGTATCGGATCAACCAAGGTGGGATAAGACCGAGTGCAGTTGAGATGAAAACAGCCACCATGACACCCACAATCTTCAACCAATGTGGACGGGCATATCCTCCTAGCCGTGAGAGCGTGGGGATCAGTCGAGGATTTTCCTTCTTCCCTTTTTTTCCTGGTTTTCCCTTTCTAGGCATGGATCACACAGCGTTATTAAGAACAGTTGTTTGGAAATTCCTGACTCTGGAGAGTCTCCTTATGGAGTTGAAATGTGTAACTGTTTAGCTGGTTGTGGTTTGGGTTATTTGTTTGTAGGGGTGTAGTCCTTTCTGTTTCCAGGTTTGTATTATGGTCATTA
>CAZOLG010000009.1:0-5816 GCA_964580935.1 uncultured Methanomassiliicoccales archaeon | reverse complement strand
ACAAGGTCAAGATCTACCTCTCGACCGCTGCCTTTACCGAGTTTTACGACATCGCGGAGGAGAAAATAGAAGGAGCGCTGGGCCCTGATGGATGGCAGTACCTGGATGAAGAAGAGGCCGGCGATTTTATTCATGGTCTGAAGAAGCTTCTTGAGGATCAAAAAAGCAAGGTGAATAGAACCTCAGCCCCGAGCGGGTAATATTACGATGTTTTTCATGTGATTGCAGAGAACCGGGCAAGATTATAAAGTATGATGAGTGAAGCCCCAACTGGGGATAAGGTATCAATTTTGCTCCCTCTTCTAAAATGAGAGGTAGAAGGACATGAAGCTAGAAAAAGAGAACGTGAATAAACTAAAAGATCTGCTTGAATTGCATTTCCCTCATTGGAAGGGGTTTTCCGATAAACGATACTTGGAGGAGGAAAGAGAATACAAGGTCAAGACAATGGAGAAGACCCAGAAGCTCTTGGGCGAGGAAGAGCTGAGAGGACTCATTGAGAAAGGTAAGTACGAGAAGGTGAGAGACAGGCTTATTGAAATTGGTAGGGATAACAACCTTCTTTGGACCAATATACCGCCCAAGGGCGATCTAAATATTCTTCACCAAGACGATCTTGACCTCCCCGCCTTCTGTGAAGCTTTCTTTGATCTAATTTATGGGAATGGTGATTCGCCCCAGCGGCTTGAAAGATATCTTGAGTACGTGGAATCCGAGGGACTTTCTAGTAAATGGACCTTTCCGACCTACTTTCTCTTCTTCTGCCATCCCGATAAGGATATGTTTGTAAAGCCAAAGGCCTGGACATGGGCATTTGAGACATTGTCTGACGCTGAGCTTGGGGAAGTTTCTGGGGAGAACTATAGGTCGGCGTTGGACCTCGCTAACTCGCTTAGACAGGCATTGAATGACCTTGGCCCTAGGGATATGATCGATGTCCAATCTTTCATTTGGGTTGCTTATGAGTTCCACAAGAAGGTATTGAAGAAAGCCATCAATCAGTTTCTTACGAAGTACAAGAACGCGAGTAAGGAGGATTTCGGTGGTCACGAGTTCCATGAAATTAGGGCAAGAATTGAGAAGGGAATCTCGGAATTAGAACTGATCTCTAAGAGGAAAGATCTTCTGGTGAAGGTATCCATCGGGCAAGGGAATTGGGCCACCGTTCCTTGGATTGGATTTTTTGATAGTAGGGAGACTGACAGCGCTACCCATGGTATCTATGTTGTATACCTGTTTCCTGCTGATCTATCAGGTGTCTACCTTACTATAATCCAAGGCTATACAAAGTTCAAACAGGGTAATACTGACTCGGAAGCAAGGGAGAAGGCAGAGAAGAAAGCAAAAGATCTCAGAACTAATTTCGAGGGATTAGAGGACTTCAATCTGGATAACGAAATTGACTTGAGATCTGAGAATAATTTAGCAAAAGGATATGAAGCCTCGACCATAGCCAACAAGTACTATCAAGGCGATGAGATTCCTCCTGAAAATGATCTCGAAGAGGACCTACAAATTGCCTTGGATTCCTACGTAAGATACATAGAATCAGAGAAAGATACATTCCTAAGATTCACAGAAGAGGATTTCGAGAGATGCAGTGGGAATAGAGATGATGCCAAGTATGTATGGGAAAGGTTGAAACAGTTCAAGGAGGCCTTGATACCGAAGCTTGAGGCCAGGCTCCAGGATTTTGTGTGGAGGGAAGGCAGACAAACATCTCCCTACGTGGCTCAATGGTTCAAGCAGAAAGGTGGAGGGGGCATCACTCCAAGGGATCATCTCTGGTTAGGAATGTCCCATAAGACCTATGAGAACCCACGGCACGGTGTCCAGTTTCAGTTCGGCATCAATCAACAAGGGCTGTTCGCAATGGGCCTGTGGATAGAGTCGGGCGTAGCTCAAGGCGAGAAAGAGAGAGCAGCCAGCCTCATCGGCAGAGAGCCCGGCCAGTTCTTGGAGCTTTTGAAGCCTCTGTTTCCCGACTTCAAGGTATGTTTCCAGAACGCCGATGGTGATAGAACCTTCTTTGAACCGGGGGAGGATGTTGACTCCATCATCCAGGGGATGGAGGACAGCGATAGCCATTTTGTGGTTATGCGGGACCTATCTAAGGAAAAGATCATCGAGCTTGGACCCGATATTGTTGAGGAGACGGTTGACAGTTTCGAGCGGTTGCTGCCTCTGCACGACTTCATTGTAGGTCAGGCGGGTGGCGTTGTTGATAGATTCCATGCATATGTCCATTCACAGGGCTTCAACTTCTCTCGAGAGGTTGTCGCCAACTACTATACAGCTTTGAAGACCAAGCCCTTTGTGATATTAACCGGGATCTCGGGAACCGGTAAAACCAAGCTGGCACAGCTTTTTGCGGAGTTTATGGCAGGTCCAGGCGAAGAGTCCGATAAACGTCATGCATTCATCTCCGTTAGGCCAGACTGGACGGACTCCAAGGGGCTTCTAGGATTCTACAACGCCATAAGAGAGAAATACGAGCCGACCGAGACATTGAAGCTTCTGATACGTGCCTGTGAGGAATACTGGACCCGGATTGAGCTCACACCAACCAGAGATGGATTCAGAGCTAATGATGATGGTATCGACCAGTACCAGGTGTTGGACGGGGTCTATGCTAGAGTCGAGATAGATAAAGAGGGAAGACGAACGCAGAACGTAGTTTCCAAATTCACGGTACAGAACGGCACTATTGGAATCGAGGACCTCGAACCAAACGACACTAGCTCGGAAGATAGGGTAACTGCTTATGTACCCAATAGAAACGCGCGCCCATATTTCGTGATTCTTGACGAGATGAATCTGGCAAAGGTCGAGTACTATTTCTCAGACTTCTTGAGCACCCTTGAGAGCAGAAGAATCATAGGCGATATGCTTTGGCAGGAACCAGTGGATCTTCACGACCAACCCAGAGAACAGGTCTTCACCGATACAGATGGGGATAAGTACTCTATACCTCCGCGACTCGAGGTACCTCCAAACGTCTACTTCACGGGAACCGTTAACGTCGATGAAACCACCTACATGTTCAGCCCTAAAGTATTGGACAGAGCAAACACAATAGAGTTTAACGACGTGGACCTGGAGAACTATAGAACAATCCTCGAAGAACATAACCAACGAGCAAGTACAGGGCCTAGCGACCTGCAATACCTGGCATCCCCTAAAGACGTGCGGTCATTCACCTCTGAAGGTAGATTTGTTGAGAAACTGATATCCAAAGACTTCGATATAGAGGATCTTGGTAGGTATTACTCGGAGCTCATGGAGCTCAAGAAATTACTTAAGCCACATAACCTGCACTTCGGGTATAGGGTTGTGGATGAGGTCCTTTGCTACCTAGAAAACGCCAAACCGGTAGACGTCATGGGGCCAGAGCTGGAAGCGGCCTTTGATCTACAGATACTTCAAAAGATACTGCCCAAGCTCCATGGAAACAGGAACCAGTTGGAGAAGCCTCTTGCCAAGCTACTTAGATACAGCCTCGACGAAACCATATTCACAGACGAACCGGTAAACGAGATCCTGCCTAAAGACCTGGAAGAAACCATAAAGATCGAGGGCGATTTCGTAACCTACGAGTCCGAAGAACAAGGCGAAGAGACCCGACCCTCCAAGGCAAGATACCACAAGACCTGTAAAAAGGTTCTCAGGATGTTGAAGAAGCTCCGGGAACAAGGGTTCGTCAGCTTCATAGAATAAAGGCGGACAGACCATGCAGGTCTTCATCTCCACGGAAAAAAGTGATCAGCCTGAGAGACTAAGACCAAACCACAAGATCAGGGAAGGGAAGGAATACGACCTAATAATCCGGCCAGATCAGGGCGGAGAAATCGATCTGTCGGAACTAGAGAACTCTCGGCTCAAAAGGCTGAAAATAATAGAGAAAAGACCAAAAGTACCTGGATCAAAAGAGGAACGATACACCATAAACTTCAGGAACTTCGTCGGTAGGGCCGAGATCCTGGGCAGGAGTATCCTAGTAGAATCAGAGAAACTTGAAGCCGATGGTTTTGAGAAGATGCTTGCCCAAATCACCGAGATGGTTGCTAGTCTTCCCTTTGACTTCAACTCACCGACCTACGAAACCTTTGAGATGGCGGCAGAGATGCCCAGAACAGTTCTCTACCACTGCTTCAACTACCTCAGATACATAATGAGGGAGGCAGATAACCCATACAGGCTCTCATCCTGTGTCCTAACAGTCCTACTATCAATGAAGCGAGAACTAGAAACAAGAACTGTAACCGAGAACATAACCTCCGGCAAAATGGATCCTTCCACCATCGACACCCTTGCCCAGACACCGTCAGACCTAAAGCAGATACCGCCAGGATCCCCCGCATATAGCCTGCCCCTCGCAAAAAGACTCACATCCAACTCAGGCAAAAGATACATACCGATCCAGGTCCAGACCCAGAAAAACTTCACAACCGTAGACACCCCAGAGAACCGTTTTGTAAAGTACTTCCTGGAAAGGTGCAACGACATCGTATTACACTTCAGAGACATAATCACAGCTGAGAACAACCAGTACCTTGACCCTACGCTTAGGGAGGACTGTGAAAAGATGAGCAGGAAACTCTCCTACTACCTATCATTTCCAGTGCTCAGGGACGTAGGGCCAATGAAAATACTACCAATGGGGTCAACAACATTACAGAAAAGAGGCGGCTACAGGGAGATACTTAGATACTTCTCCAAAATGAACCTTGGAGCCAAGTTCCCAGTATCGGACAAAGATCTCAAATCCATAATCGAGGATAAAAACATCGCCAAACTCTACGAATACTGGTGCTTCTTCAAGGTCGCAGGTATCATAAAGACCCTATTGATCGGCGGACAGGAAACAGCCTTTGAAGAGATAACGGAAAAGGGCGTACATGTCAGGCAAGGACCGGTCATCAAATGGACGATGAACGAGAACAGACTGGAGCTGGCCTATAACCGTCATTTCCCAACCAAGACCCGAAAGCAGTCATACTCCCTTGGGCTACGACCTGACATAGCCCTCACCATCAATTCCTCGACCTACCTATTTGACGCCAAATTCAAGATAGTCACCCTCGAGAAGCAGGTTGACCAACAAGATTTCGAAGAAATAGAGAAAGAGGAAGACACCTCCTCCAAATTCGTAAATGGCGACATCTACAAGATGCACACCTACAGAGACGCAATACAAGGAGTCAAGGCCGCGTTCGTACTATATCCCGGCTACCAAGAAGACTTCACATTCTTCGAAGCACAGGGAAAAACACCCACGGAAAGAACACGGATCAAAGACATGGACAGCGTTTCCGGTGTAGGAGCAGTCGCCCTCAGACCACCAAAACTAGGGGAGACGACCCTAGAAAACCTGATTACCAGGATTCTTCCTTCAGTATAATCGACTAGTCGAATGGCTAAACCGTTGTGGTATAGATATCTCTATCACTTGGAAGCAGGTAGACGCCGGGAATAAGTCGAGCTGAAGGAAGGAAAATAATGGTTGGGCAATAAAGGAAAGGAACGCAGCGATTTTCTAGAGACATTTACAGATTTCAAAAATCACCCCCCTGACTCAACCTCATTATTTATTTCAGAAAATAGAACATGGCGACTTGGCATGTATACCAGGGTTGGAATAGAGGGTGGCCATAGCAATTTGAATAGTGACATATAGTTGGGGCATATAGTGGTCCATACAAGAGGGATAGCTACGGACTACAATACGGGCAGGGTAGTGCATCTAGCTATAAACCCTTAAGGCTATGAATAGTAGTAAAATCCCCCAAACCCTATACCACAGCGGTATGCCTACA
>CAZOLG010000008.1:0-7010 GCA_964580935.1 uncultured Methanomassiliicoccales archaeon | reverse complement strand
CTGCTGTGGTTTATGCATCGTTCCCGGTGTATCCTGATGAGGGTGATGGCGAGGATAGTGAATATACTACAGGAAATGCTACCACAGATTGTGATTTCACTGATTGGGACAATAGGTATCCCTACATGGTGGACGGCGAGGGAGACCTCGATTCAGGAAGTGGCATGGGTTACTTCACGACCGATGTTTCTTGGTTCACAAGTGCAAACGAGGTGGAAAATGCAACAGAAGCCCATTTTATTTTCGAAGTCGAATATGCAGAGTCCGGTGATGCAACAGGGAAAAGTAATGCATATCTTTATACAAGTTTTCGGGTATACAAGAAGTCTGGATCTTCGTGGAATCTCGTAGGGCAGGACACAGAAACAATCTATAATGATTTGAGCGATCAAACGCATTCATATAAAGTCAGCCATAATTTCGATGATAGCCAATACAAATACAGATTCATTCAAAAGGTTTATTTTGATGAACCGGATATCTATTCTACACTTGCTTCCGAAGTTTCCGATGAAGATCAGCAGAGTACGGGAGCACGTTTGTATGTAGATAACTAGGGAAATTAAGATGCCGAAATCGTGGTGTTAAATTTTTTATTTCTTTAATATCTAAAGCTAATTTTAATGAATGTTCTTTGGGGTTAATATTTTGGAGGTAAAGTTTGTTTTCAAAGGTCTTAAAGTTGATTTTTATTTATCTATATTTTTTGTTATTATATTTGCCTTCACGATGATTAATAGTGGTTTTGGCTTGGGGTCTCCGGTTCATGTTAACCATACGGTTGTTAACCGGGATTTTGGGGTTGGGGGTTTTAGGGTTTCGGTTCTTTCTGTGGGGGATGTTATAGGGTCTAATGAGGTTATTGTGTGGATGGAGTTATCGAATGGGGGTTCTGAGAGTTCGGTTTGGGCGGTTGGTTATAACACGGTTAGGGCCAGGGTTGGTGATGTTTGGAGGTCTGCGTATTATGGTTCGTTCTCAGAGCTATATATGACCCATGTATGTCCTCACTACGAGCGTGAGGAGTTTAGCCACTCTGTCCGGGTTTTGCATCAGGGCGATCAGGCTGGTTTTTGGGTGGTTTTCCGTTTGACTAAGTACGAGTGTGAGTCTTTGAATGGTCTTGAACTTGAGTTCTCTACTCCTTCTGGTAGGGTGAAAGCGAGTTTGGGTATTGATGGTGAGGGTAGGGGTGAAGGTCGATACATCGATGTTGTGCGGCCTGGTAGGGGTGAAAAGTTGCCGTGGTTAGGGTCGGTTGCTTTCCAGGTTGTAGATGTGGTGGAGTCGTTGCCAGTTAACTGGTCGATTGAGGTGGACGGAGAGTTATTGTCCACAGGTACCGCTCACCCCACCAACGACCCTTGCCCTATCCTGGTTGAGCAATCTCTATCCCCTATGGCTCTTCCCTATGGTAGACATGAATTGGTGGTGACTGCTACAAGCGTTGATGTCCAGGAAACGGTTTCACTGAACTTTACGCTAGAGCAGCCCAGTGGAGTGCCGTTGGTTGAGAAGTGGGCGGTTAACCTGAGTTCAGAGATTGAAGCCGTTGTCGGTCCTGGTTGGGAGGGAAGTCAGACGGTGTGGGATGTGGATGGTGATGGTTGCCTGGAGGTGGTGTTCGGTACTCGTAGAGGTCATAGCGAGAGGTTGTGGTGTTTCGGGTCTAGACAGGAACTTGAATGGGTTTACCCTCCTATCGGGAGCGATGGACTATCGGGGTCCCCTTCCAGCAAGGTATCTCTGTTTGACGTTGATAAGGACTCTGTATACGAGCTTTGTTTCCTGGATGAGTCAGGGCGTCTCCACGTTTTGAGCGGTGACGGACGTCTGAAGTGGTATTGGGACAACCCCAAGGGATCAGCGATGACTGGGCCGCCTCAAGCCATGGATGTCGACGGGGACGGCTATATAGAGTTCTTCCTGTCCGATGAGGGGGGTTACATACATCGTGTTAGCCACCAGGGAAGCACGGTGTGGAGTTCTTTCCAGTCAGGGGGTGCTAGGTTCCAACCTACCATAGCCGATATTGACGGGGACGGAGAACACGAATTGTTATGGGCTTCAACCGATCGGTATCTATACTGCGCGAGCACGGTTGATTGTTACCAGGAATGGAGGCTTGACATAGGTGAAACTATAGCCTATAGCCCTGTGGTCGTAGCTGACCTTAACCAGGACCATGAATACGAAGCCCTGATATGGACTGATGGACCCACTAGCTCGGTTATCTGCATATCCAGCCAAGGACGGGAAATGTGGATCTGGACCCATCCACGGCCCGGTGCCAATATCCGGATGTGTCAAGCTTTAGGTGACGTCGACAGAGACGGGAGCCTGGACATGGCGGTGATGACTTCGGACAACGCCTTCCTCATCGATATAGGCCCTCTCGCTCCAAGGACCAAGTGGGAGATAAACTTTACCCGACTAGTAGAACTAGGCACTATACCGCCAGGAGCAGTTTCCTGGCACTGGTCTTCCTACCAGGTGATATGCGACATCGACAACGACCACACACTCGACATAGTTTGGAAGGCACCCTTCCCCATAGTAGTGGATGGATGTACCGGAGAGGTGAAGGCCTTCTACATAAACCACAATGTCGCTACCGATCGGCCAACACACACAGGGTCCTGGTGGGGAGAACTCGACGGAGACGGCTACAGCGAATATATATGCGAGCTAGAAGGTCATGACTACCAACAAACACAGACATACTGTCTAACCATGAACGGAGGATTCCCCGCACCATCACCGTGGCCTGAGTACTACCACACCTCCTACCCGGCGGAGTATCAGAGAGAGCAGGACTGGCTCACCCTGAAGTCAGCTGGGTCCAACTCGCTGTGGTTCCCGATCACAGAATCGATACCACCCATATCTTCGATAAGGCTAGCTGTGCTGCCTGCACTAGCTGTGCTCGCAAGGGCGAAAAAGAGACAGAAGACCCATGCAAGGAGGAGTCACGCAGATCCTCACATCAACTATTCCCTCCTCGATCGCCTCTGACCGACCTGCATCTACAACCTGCATCGAGGACGAGCGACCCGGTCCGCATCAGCTCTGCGCAAGTCTCTTCCTGACAGCCATTTCTCTCGCCCCCCCTGGTGTGGCTTCAATGCCTCAGGAACAAGAACCAGCAATGCCAATTACCGGGCGATTCTTACCGATTCCACACATTCTCCAGACAGGTACGCGTGCCCTTACAGAGGCAGCGGGCGCATCCACGTTGGGTGTGCCCTCCGCTCTGTCGCGGGCGGCATTCACCTCGGCTTGAAGATGGGGTATAGATACCTGGGACCATACCAGATACCAGAGCCGCAGCAGACTTATTCAGCCGTGTTTATCGCTCTGTCTTTGACGTGTCGCATATCTATCAGCTTCATGGTGGCCCTGGGCGGGTGACTATAGAGTATTCTGGGAATCCGAAGCACTTCTCATCTTCCCTGTTTTCTGGTCGAGGGGCAACTCTTCCTGGCACTCAGGTTCATTGATTCGATACCTAGAGGCTGTGTCTCTCATCTCTGCAGAGGACTCCTCGATATCCATTCCCGATAAGTCTCTGCAGCCTCAAGTTGGCCTGGCACATCTCAGCGTGCCCGACCCATGTCCGATACGTGTCCGCCCTCATTCCAAGGGTAGGATCTTCATGATTGACACAGGTACGCGGTACGTACCATAGCCGGGCCGGAAGAGGGTATATTCATAATCTAGTTCCTCTCTTTAATATAGCAGGGAGATGGTCCTTAGGGGGTGAAGATCTCTGTATAAGAGATTTATCGTGGCAGCAGCTATTTTTATGATCGTAACAGGGCTGGTTTTCCCTTCACTATCTCAAGGTTCTTCAACCTCAGATGAGTTGGAGTCGAGTCAGAGTTTGGGTTTCTTCCAGCTCACCCGCGCGATCCGAGGAGGCTGGTTGGTGTTCTTGGTTCTCGGCCAGTTATCGGGTCAATGAAGGACTGTAAATTATTTTTAGGCAAAGTGATACACTAAGTTGATTATATAACACGAGTTTTTATTGACAGTTTTACGCTTTTACAAAATTGATAATAATCCTTGTTCATGTCAGAGTTTGAGGTTGGAAGGCAATTTGGCATTTAAAGACAGTATCTACCTTGCTCTGATTAGGATCCTGCATGAACGGTGAATAATTCACGTTCAATGTATATATCCCAACTTCGGAGAATACTTCGTTTCCCGGGACACGCGTTTTTTCGACTCCCTTTTTCCAAAATCCCAGCAAATTATAGGTCCTCGATAAGGATTCCCCAGAATCAAGCAGCTTTGATTTTATTATTATGGTAATGTTTCGGACATCCATTGCATTATAAACCATACCCTTTGGATCAGTAAGCGATATTTCTGGATTAGTGAAACCCCATGGTAAAAAACCCGAAACATTCACTGCTCCCTGGCCTAAATTCGTAAAAATCACCTCAAGTTTTTTCCCCAAATCTCCCCAGATTATCTCGGTCGTGAGGTTAAGGTCATGGTCATCACTGAAGTCATGGCAACTGTAAGAACTTGAGTTAGGGGTTGAGTCGAGGGAAATACACCCGTAAATCATCGATAACACGCATACAAAGAATACACAGGTACCATTCATGTGTAGTTTCATCATATCTCCTACAGCTTAACTTTCCCCCTGAACACCCCTGAACAGCTAATAAATTACAGTTCAAACTCCCCAAAACAACCTAAAAACACCCGTTCAAAACCGCCCAACCATCACCCAGAACCCAAGATCCACTAACCCCAGCCGACAACAAACAAGGAACCAACATCCTCCGAGGATTCAAGGAGGGTCGTCCTCTTTAGCCCCCGAATAGTCCTCACCGAAGCCGTTACCATCATCCCCCCGCCAACACCACGCCGACTGGGGGACGGTGTGAGCGAGGAGAGTAGGCTTGGTATTTACAATATGACGGATGGAACCAGTATTAGAACTATGGATACCGGGTCCCGGATTACAGCTTCAGCATGGTCACCTGACGGGGATAACCTAGCTATAGCTAACGGTGAAGGAGAAATCATAGTGCTGGGACGTGGTCTGAACGAGGTTTCGAGGATAGTGACCGATCACCACTCGGTAATCGAGTCTCTTTCCTGGCAGGGAAGGGTTATAGCCTCCATCTCACTTGACCGGAGAGAGGTCAAGACATGGATAGTGCACGGGGAGGGTGGACAAATCTTCTCAGGAAGTGTGTTTACGGGTTGGGGGTGCGGTGTGGGAAAGGTTCAGTGGTACCCTGATGAATCCCGTGTACTAGCTCTTCACTTCTCAAACGAACCCCATCTAACGGGTGGTAACTCCATTGTATGCTACAGTGAGAGTGGAGAGGAATGTTTCAGAGTCACCCCAAACCAAGGGTGGTTTCAAGACGCTGACCTCTCCCCCGGCGGTGAGTTGATCGCAACCGCTAGCCGAGAAGCAGTTACCCTGCGGTCGGGTATAGATGGCTCGCTCATCGAAAGGTTGAATACCTCTACCGCTACCAGGTGCAGGTGGAACCCTGTAAAACCCAGGGAATTAGCACTGATAACCGGGAAAGGCGTTGAAATCTGGAGCCTAGAAGGCAGCGAGAATTTACCTAAAGAAACCCTACAGGTACAGAACCCTATCGCTATTGAATGGTCAGGTAGAGGTGACCTGTTAGCTGTAGGAACAAGTTCCGGGGTCGAGGTCTGGGACCCAGCGAGACCGCTACTACTAGCCTTTGCACAGACTTGTGGGCGGGTTCTGGACACAGCTTTCTCACCGGACACCTCCAAACTAGCAGCAATATCAAGACTCGATAAACCCCTTACCCACTTCGACACCCCGCCCGCATGCAAGAAGTGGAACTCCTTAGCCGGGGTAACCGTATGGTCGGTAGTAAAACACCTCGATAGAGGCTCAGCAACCATCGATATCCTCAGCCAGATGGTCCTCCCTAAAATGCCCTGGGAAACCGAATCCATGTCCTGGTCACCCAACTCCACCCTGCTCGCTATCGGAAAAGGCACCCCAGAACGAGGACCCACCGGGGAGGAGAACTGCCCCCACCAACCTGGAGTGATACTAGTACAGACCAACCCTCAAGGAACCCTAGCCATAACCCACAACCTCACCGGTCCAAGCAGACCAACATCATCAGTAGATTTCTCCCCGGGAAACATGGTCATCGCCGGGTCGAACGACGGAACAATCATGGCATGGACAGCTATCATACCCCAAACAACCCTACACTCACTACTCACAGCACTGATAACCCTACTCATATTGACCCAAGAACCAAGAAAAAGATAAAACACGGACAGATTCAAAACCCACAAAACTACACCCCACTGCACCACACCCATTATAACCCGTGACCCTTCACTAGACAAAACCATAGTCCAGTCCCCATCCCCCGACTTGTGTCTGTTCCCCGTACGCGGTGTCTTTGTCTCTATATGTGCCCAGCCTATTTGGTGCTTTGGATATTTTAAACACATACAGAGTTTCATCTAAAATTCTCGGAGTTTCATCCAAACTCCCTCCCACTATGAAATCCCCATCCCCGGCCTGGGCTATACACCAAGCATCCACGTTGTAGTAGATTTTCTCCCAAGCCTTGTTGCCAAGGGCATCAACTTTGAATGCACAGGCCTCACATTTACCTTCCTTATCAGCCGAGCTTACCGGACATTTAGCGATCGAAAGAGCCACAAAACCTTCATCCCCGCTCTGAACCAAGTCCTTTACACCTTCGCAGACCATTCGTTGGTTAAGGTCTCGCCTCCCATAGGTGTATTCCCATACCTTGGTACCTTCGCTATCAATCTTGGCTACATAAGAATCACCTGCTGCTAAATACGAGTTTATTTTACCTGCAACGACG
Organism: uncultured Methanomassiliicoccales archaeon; assembly: GCA_964580935.1. Taxonomy (GTDB): domain Archaea; phylum Thermoplasmatota; class Thermoplasmata; order Methanomassiliicoccales; family CAZOLG01; genus CAZOLG01. Next base: position 138 of record CAZOLG010000008.1, on the reverse strand, counting down.
TATCCTCCATCCCCACTGTGTACCACATTCGAGCAACGCCCACAATCAGTTCTATTCCAAACTATCTATATCCCCACCGCTCTAACAAAGTTGACATCTATATAAACCGCTAAAAACAAAGCGACGATAATAACCAAT
>CAZOLG010000007.1:0-28542 GCA_964580935.1 uncultured Methanomassiliicoccales archaeon | reverse complement strand
GATGGGTATCCCTCCCCCGTTGACAGCCATCACGTGGCCGGCGGCGTCTCCCACCGTCAGTCCGACACCGGTGGCCGTGTCCCTCACCGGGCCTGAGACGGGGACCGGTTTACCGACGATACGCCCTAGTTCCAGCCCCTTCCATCCCGCAAAGTCCTTCATGTAGTCGTTGATGTTCTTGGTAGCGTGTTCTGTTGAGACGCCCACACCGACGTTGGCACCGTTCTTCTTGGGAAGTATCCAGGCGTATCCGCCGGGAGTTCCCATACCGAAGTACATCTCCGCCACGGGGTCGTAGTCCCCCCCCACCTGGGAGGTGACAGCCATGTAGAGCTCCGAGGGCCTGGGAAGACCGATCGCGCTGGCAACCGTAGAAGTGGGCCCGTCGGCACCTACGATCACCTCTGCCCTTATCGTACCTTGATCGGTGACCACCTCGTTGCCCTCCACGTCCCTGCACCTGCAACCGGTGACCACCTCAGCGCCCGCCCTCTTCGCCTCCTCCGCTAGGTACTGATCGAAACGGTCTCTGTCCGTGGTGTAACCTTCAAAATCGAACTCGTACGCCCTCATCCCGGGAGAATATATCCTCATCCTGTGGGTGCGCATGGAGATCAGGTCATCTGGCATGTCGAACAGCTCTTCCAGGTCATCAGTTGCCGGGAATATGTTCTTCACTTCTTCCTCAGTGGGCATGAACTCTCCGCACCTCACCGGAACCCCGATTCTCCGCCTACTCTCTATCAATAATACCTCGGCCCCGGACTGGGCCGCGTAGCGGGCCGCGGTACTACCGGCTGGACCCGCTCCCACCACGACCACGTCTGTCCGCCTAATGTCCATCACTAATACGCTCCATAAGTGCGCAGCCTCTCTCGAAAGGGCTACACTTCCCGTTCGATTACTACCTCGGACAGAGAAATCATGGCGTCCTTGTAGATAGATTCTGGGACCTCTGAGAGAGCTTCTACTGCCCGATCTGCGTACTCTCTAGCCAGTTCCCTGGTCTCCTCCACGGCCCCCGATTCGCAGAGCATGTCCAGCAGTTCCTCGATCTCTTCCGAGGTCTTATCCTTCTTCTTGAACAGGTCCCTGATCCGCCCGTTCTCGCCGTTGGATACGCCCATGATCAACGGAAGGTTGGGCTTGCCGTGCAGGAAGTCCATACCGGTGGGCTTCCCCAGCTTTGCTCTGTTCCCGGTGATGTCCAGTACGTCATCGATAATCTGGAATGCGTAGCCCACGTTCATGCCGTAAGTGCTGATAGCCTCCACCTGGGCCTCGCTCCCTTCGCCCAGTACTGCCCCTGTCTTGGCACCGACGGCGATGGGCTTAGCTGTCTTTCCCTTGACGATCTCCATGTAGATCTCCTGGGGAGTATCTGGGTCCAATTCCCACTCGCTCTGCAGTATCTCGCTTTCGGCCATCGAGGTGCACGCCTCGGCTATCAGGTCCACAATGGTCTCTCCCAGTATGCCACCCAGTTTGAACCCCTTTACGAACAGGAAGTCTCCCGCTATCAACGCCCTCTCTACACCGTATTTCTTGTAGGCTGAGATCTTCCCCCGCCTGGTGAGTCCCCCATCGTTGATATCGTCGTGGATCAGGGTGGCACTGTGTATGATCTCAAAAGCGGCCGCTATCCCCACGATCTCGCAGGGATCTTCGCCCCCCACTGCGTTGTAGGCGAGCAGTGCAACTCCGGGACGGATGCGCTTGCCGCCGGCGTTGATGACGTGCAGCGCGATCTCGGTCAAGAGTTCATGCCTGGACTGCACGTTCCTCCTGATCTCGTCCTCGACCATCTTGAGTTCTTCTTTGATAGGGGCCTCCCAACCAGAAGACATCATCGTGGCTAATGTGGATAGTATACTTAATGATTACTAGCTAGGTACCCGACGAGTTGCATCCCTGCTGACGCTGGACGTGGAGCACTCAAGCTCTGAGAAACCTGTAGTATGGAAAGAGTATTTTATCCGCCGCCTCCATTAATGATTGATCGTATGCAGATTAAAGCGAAGGTAAAGGATTTCATGGAGACCGATGCCGGGGAAGTGAGCTACGACGATACCCTGGAAGACGTGATCAGAGTGATGCTGGAAAAGGGGAGAACGGGTGTGGTGGTGAAGGACGGAGACATCATCATGGGCGTGGTTTCTTCTGGGGATGTCACGCGGATCATAGTGAGAGGTAAAGCCCCCTCTGAGGTCAGGGTGAGAGACTTCATGACCGCCTGTTCACTGGTGGGCGAGAACCCCTGTATACAGATCAATGAGGAGAGCCTCGTCCTCGATGCCCTCCGCCTGATGTTCAGTGGCAGGGTGAGGAGGATCCTGGTGGTCAACGACGAGGGCGAGTTCACCGGAATAATATCTTTCCTGGACGCACTGAAGGCCTGGAAACAGACCGTCGAGTGAAACCTCTTCTAACACTTTTCACATTTTCTCAGTTCACCGGAAGAACGCCCTCGCAGCCTCCTGGCAGGCGTCGATCACCGGATCTGGATACAGGCCGATGATCACCGTGGCGGCCACAGTGATGAATACTGCTAGGGCCATCGTCCTTGGAATGTTGACCGGGCTCTTCGGCCCCTCTTCCATGTACATGTACTTGACCACTCTGGCGTAGTAGTACAGAGACAGCGCGCTGTTCAGCACACCGGCCACAGCCAGCCATATCAACCACCCGCTACCAGGTACGATTGACGCGTCCACGGCACTGGAGAAGAGGACGAACTTACTGGCAAAACCTGCCAATGGTGGAATTCCGGCCAGTGATAGCAGTAACAGCCCCAGAGCAAGGGCCAGGAACGGTGCCCTCTTGTGCAGCCCCTTGTAGTCCGCCAGCCTCTCTCCCAGGGCAGTGATCGAAAGCGAGGCCACTATGACGAACGCCCCGCCCTTCATGAAGGCGTGGGTGATGGCGTGGAATATGCCTCCGGCCAGCGCATACTCGGTCGCAATGGGCAGTATGATCAGAATATAACCCGCCTGGGCGATGGACGAATAGGCGAGCATCCTCTTCATGTTGGTCTGCGAGATGGCCAGGATGTTGCCCACGGTCATGGTCAGCACGGCCAGCAGCCCGATGGCGATCTCCCAGTCGGCCTTGATGGCAAGCAGGCCCACCAGGAATATCTTGAACAGGGCCACAAAACCCATCTTCTTGGAACCGGCGGCCAGCAGCGCAGTCACTGGGGTGGGAGCACCCTCGTACACGTCGGGGGCCCACATGTGGAAGGGTACGGCGGCCACCTTGAAACCGAAACCGGCCACCAGCATCACAGTGGACATCAGGACCACAGGTTCCATGCCCGACAGGTCTCCCACCACGGCCCCGATCTCGGAGAACGAGGTGGTGCCGGTGGCGCCGTAGAGCAGAGATATGCCGTACAGTGTGATGGCCGATGACAGCGCCCCGATGATGAAGTACTTGGTGGACGCTTCGGCACTCCTCTTGTCCTTCTTTTTGAATCCAACGAGGGCGAAGGAGGCGATGGTGGTGAGCTCTATACCCACAAACAGTGTGATCAGTTCCAGGGAAGAGGCCACCACCATCATGCCCACCGTGGCCAGCAGGATCAGCGTGTAGTACTCGGCCACGTGTTTCTGGTCTTCCACGTATCTCACGGAGGCCAGCACCACGTAAAGGGTCACCGCTAGGAACACCAGCTTGAACAGGCCAGCGAAAGCGTCCATCTGCAGTATCCCCTCGAAGACCATGGCCTCCGAGCCGGTCAAGAAGAAGTTGAGGACGAGGCCCATGGAGGCCAGGATGCCCACCAGTGACACGCCGGCCACCGCCCTGTCAGACTTGGTGGCCAGGTACACCGCGGGCAGAATAATCGCGAACATGACCATGACGATCTCCGGGAGCAGTGGAGTGAAATCAGTCATCTAGAGCACCCCCAGTATTCCGGCTATGATGTCCACGGAGGGAGAGATCAAGTCCCAGGCCAGGGCGGGTAGCACCCCGAAGAGTACTATGAGAACGATCAGTATGGTCAGGGGCGCGGCCTCGTACCAGTTGACATCGTGGACCTTGCTGATATCGATCTTGTCGGTCATCGGTCCGAACATGGTTCTCTGCAGCGCCCACAGGTAGTAACCGGCGGTGATGGCCACACTGGCTATGGGGATCATAAGTATCCATCCGAACTCGTCGAAGGTGGCCATGAACACCGAGAACTCGGCGGGGAAGCTCACCAGTCCGGGGAGGCCAAGGGAGGCCAGGAAACCGATGGTGATGAAGGTGGCGGCCACCGGCATCTTGGAGGAGAGCCCGCCCAGCAGGGGGATCTCCCTGGTACCGGCCTTGTGCTGCACCACCCCACACATCATGAACAGCACCGCGGTGACCAGTCCGTGGGCGAACATCTGGAATACAGCGGCCGCGATGCCCACCGTGGTCAGCGTGGCTATGCCCAGCAACACGATGCCCATATGACTGATGGACGAGAAGGCCACCAGCTTCTTCAGGTCCCTCTGGGCCAGAGAAGCGAACGCGCCGTACAGTATGGACACTATAGCGATCACCAGCATAACCGGCACGAAGGCCTCCGCCGCCCCGGGGAGGGTGGGCAGAGCTATCCTGATGATACCGTAGGAACCCATCTTCAGCAGCAGACCGGCCAGCAGTACGCTACCGGCGGTCGGCGCTTCAACGTGTGCATCCGGGAGCCAGGTGTGAAAGGGTACCACGGGCATCTTTACACCGAACCCGAAGAACAGGGCCCCGAACACGGCCAGCTGGAACATGTTGCCGAAGTCCCCGCTCACCATGGCTATGTCCTGCATGCCGAAGCTGGCGTGCCCGATCATGCCCTCCAGAACGGGCGCCGCCTCGAAGTACATGGCCATGATGGCCAGGAGCATCACCAGACTGGCCACGTGGGTGTAGATAAAGAACTTAATGGCCGCGTATTCTTTTCTCGGACCGCCCCATATGCCTATCAGGAAGAACATGGGGATCAGCACCACTTCCCAGAAGATGTAGAACAGGAAGTAATCCAGGGCGGAGAACACGCCCAGTACACCCACCTCCAGTATGAGCATCAGGCCCATGTACTCCTTGGTCCTGTGCTCCACGTCCCATGAAAAGAGTATGGCCAGGAAGCAGAGCAGGGAGGTCAGGAAGAGCATCAGCATACTGATCCCGTCCACTCCCAGCGTATACGATATGCCCAGGCTCTCGATCCAGGTGTAGCTCTCCTCGAACTGGAAGGTGCCTATGGACATGTTGAAGTCGGTAAAGAGAAACAATGTGGCCGCAAGTGTGGCCCCGGAGAATATCAGTGCTATCAGTTTCGGTGCTTTGCTGTCTTCGTTTGAGAGAAAAGTGAGTATCCCTCCGATCAGAGGGAGTATAATTATTATCGACAGTATAGGAATTCCGTCTAGCATTGTATCACCCCAGAGCTCCTGTCAGGTATAGTACGATCAGCAGGGCCGTGATACCTGCCACGATGAATGTGGCGTAGTTCTGCACCAGTCCGGTCTGAGTCCTTCTGATCCTCTGCCCCAGGCCCACGGCCGAGTCCGCGATCCCGTTCACCACGCCGTCTATGCCCTTGATGTCGAAGTAGTCCACAACCTTGGAGAACCCGTAGAAGATGTTCTCTGCCAGGTAGTCGTAGGCGGCGGTGAACCCGTAGCGGTTGGCAAGCAGCCTGTCTAGTGCTCTCCCGCTGGGCGTTGAGACGAACACGTCTGCGGGTATGCTCTTCTTGTAGTACACCAGGTATGCGAGCACCACGCCCAGGCCGGCCACTATGATAGAAAGGTAGGTGAGCGGGTTGGTGAACACATCGGACAGAATGTCCAGGGACCCTGCCCCGTGGGCATGCTCAAAGAATATTGCGCTACCGAACCCGTCCCCGGTGAACAGTAGGAACCCGCTACCGAAGGCCAGTGCACCCAGCAGTATCAGCGGTAAAGCCATGTTCCACGGAGACTCGTGTGCCTCTTTGGAGGCCGGTCCCGGCTTTCCGGCGAAGGTCATGAACCACAGCCTGAACATGTAGAACGCGGTCAGGAAGGCGGTGATCAGCCCCATCAGCCACAGCAGCAGGAACATGGCGTTCACGTCCCCCGCATGCCACACGGTGGCCAGTATCTCGTCCTTGCTCCAGAACCCGCTGAACGGCGGCAGCCCGGAGATAGATATAGCGCCGATGAGCATTGTGATCGAAGTGATCTTCATCTTCTTGCTTAAACCGCCCATCAGCCTCATGTCTTCGGTGCCAACGGCGTGTATCACCGAACCGGCACACAGGAACAGCAGCGCCTTGAAGAAGGCGTGGTTCATCAGGTGGAACATGGAGGCGGTGTAACCCTCGCCGCCCATGCCGTGGAAGAACAGGTAACCGCCAGCCCCCAGCGCCAGGGTCATGTACCCCAGCTGGGAGATGGTGGAGTACGCTAAGACTCTCTTGATGTTCGGATTGTTCAGAGCCATGGTGGCGGCGAATATCGCTGTCACGCCACCGATGATGGCCACGATCATAAGGGTCTCGGGTGACTGGACGAACAGGGGGAAGGACCTGGCCACCAGGTACACTCCCGCCTTGACCATGGTCGCCGCGTGTATCAGCGCCGAGACAGTGGTCGGACCCTCCATGGCATCCGGTAACCAGTCGTGAAGGGGGAACTGGGCACTCTTGCCTATGGCCCCCCCGAATATGAAGAATGTAGCTAAGGTCAACATCTCCAGCTGGCTGCCCGTGGCCTCGATGGCGAACAGCTCGCTGAAGTTGAGCGTCTTGAAGGTTGTGAGCAGTATGATGATGCCCACCATGAACATGATGTCCCCCACTCTGGTGACCAGGAAAGCCTTCTTGGCCGCAGAGGAGGCAGATGGTCTCTCGTACCAGAATCCGATGAGCAGATAGGAACAGAGGCCCACCAGCTCCCAGAATATGAACAGTTCGAGGTAGTTGTTGGCCATCACCAGACCCAGCATCACACCGATGAACAGCGAGATCTCGGCGTAGTAGCGCTTCTTCTTCTTGCCCTCCTTGTGCATGTAGCCCAGGGAGTAGATGACCACCAACATGCTGACCACCGAGACCACCATCAGCATCAGTGCGGTCAGCTGGTCCACGTAGATGCCCATTTCCAGTGTGTAGTCTCCGCCCAGCAGGAGCCACTCGTGGCTCTGCTCGAACACACCGTCGATGACGCCGTCTGCGATGTCGAAACTGCCGTCAAGCACCTGTATGACTACCAAGGACGACAGAATCAGGGAGAGGGCACTGCCCCCTATGGCCACGTATGCTCCTCCCTCCTTCATCTTGTCTCCCAGTAGGCCAACTACGACGAAAGCGATGAGCGGGAATACCGGTATGAGCCATGCGAAGTCGATCGGTTCCAATTTACCACCTCAGCAGATCTAGTTTGTCCAGTTCGATCGTATCCCTCGTTCTGTTCAGGTTCAGTAGGATGGCCAGTCCGATGGCCACTTCAGCAGCAGCTATTGCGATTGAGAATAATACGAAGATCTGACCTCTCACATCGTTGAAATGAGCGGCAAAAGTGACGAAGTTGATGTTGGCGGCGTTGAGCATGATCTCGATACTCATCAACACCACGATGGCGTTCTTCCTAGTGAGCACGCCGTACAGGCCGATGATGAACAGTATAGCTCCCAGTCCGAGGAAATATTCTATGGGTATCATTCATCCTCCTCCTTGGAAATGAACACTCCGCCCAGCATGGCGGTGAACATCAGTATGCCCAACACAAGGAACGTCACTCCATAGGTCTCGAATGTATTGCTGCCCAGCTCCTCCAGGCTGAAGTGCACGATCTCGCCCGAGGGCCAGGAGGCCACCAGCAGCGAACCGACGAGCACCATGGCCAGCAGCAGGGTGACGACGGCCGATAGGTAAGTGCGTCTATTCAAGGCGCTCACCTCCGAGCAGTCTTCTCTTGGTGAGCATGATACCGAACAGGATCAGCACCGTTACTGCCCCCACGTAGATCAGTATCTGGATCAGCGCCACGTACTCAGCCTCCAAGAAGAAGAAGGTAACGGCGACCCCTATGAAAGTCAAAGCCAGATACATCACACTTCTCACGATCTCCTCCGAAGCGATGACGAAGATTGCGGCGCCTATAGTTATAGCAGCGAATATCAAGAAGAATAGTAAGTCCAGCTCCATCAGAGCACCTCCTTCATGGTGAGGGCGTCCTTCGGACAGTCCCTCACACAGTTCTCACAGCCGACACACTTGGAGTAGTCGAATTCTGGTATCCTAATCGTCCTGCCCTTTTCGTCCTCCCCCACCTCTATCATCTCCACTGCATCGGTGGGGCAGACCTTCATGCACCGGCGGCAGCCGACACACTCCTCTTCATCCAGAATAGGTACGTCCTTAGTCTTCTCCACCATAGCTTCGGTGACCTCTCCCTTACCCAACTCGGAGGGCAGGACCTCCACCAGGTCCACCTCGTATCCAGGTTTGGTCTCGTACTGCAGTTTGTACGGGTCGTAGCAGAGGTCTTCTCTGGACTCGGTCGCCAATTCGTATTCCGGGGTCACAGTCATTGCGTTCTTGGGACAGTACTCGGCGCAGTAACCGCAGAGCATACACCTCCCCACGTCCACCTCGGGCCTCTTAATCTTGCCCAGCTCAGGATGATCGATGGTGATGAGTGAGATGCACTTGTTGGGACAGATACGGGCACAGATGCCACAGCCGATACACCTCTCCATGACCAGCCCAGGTCTACCTCTGTAGCAGTCTGGCAGCTCCAGCTTCTCCCACGGGTAGAGTACGGTATTCGGCCTGTGTATCGTAGACCTAATGGTCTGTTTGAGAGTGACTATGAGCGGTTTGATAATGTATCCGGTGGCCTTGGGAACTTCCTTTTCCCTCTCATACTTGTCCTTCCCCATCTAGAACCACCCCACAGTCTTCAGTGCGACAGCTATGACCAGATTGATCACTGCCAGAGGGAGCAGCCTCTTCCAACCGATGTTCAGGATCTGGTCTGTCCTGACTCGGAACATCGAACCTCTGACCCATATGAATACGAAGAATACGATGAACACCTTGGCAAGGAACCACACTTCAGGCGGAAGGAACGGACCGTTCCATCCTCCCAGGAAAAGGATCACAGCGGCGGCACATCCCGCGTAGCCACGGATGTACTCGGCGAGCATGATCAGGCCGAACCTCAACCCTCCGTACTCCGTCCCCCACCCTTCCACCAGCTCGGCCTCAGCCTCTGGAAGGTCGAAGGGGATCCGCTCCACTTCGGCCACAATGGCCACCAGGAAAACGATGAATCCGATGATCTGCGGTATGAAGTACCAGACGTTCTCCTGAGCGGCCACTATGCCCGAGAAGTTCAGGCTGCCTGAGAGTATGACCACTCCCGCCACCGAGAGCAGCAGAGGGATCTCATAACTGATCAGCTGTGCCGCTGACCTCATGCCCCCTATTAGCGTGTATTTGTTGTTGGAGGCCCATCCTCCTATCAGTATGGAGAACGGCGCCAGAGAGAACACGGCGAAAAGCAGGATCAGCCCCGCCTCGGTGGAGGCCAGGAAGTATCTGTCCGAGAAGGGGATAATGCCTATGAGGAGCACAGAAGAACCGATGAGGATCACCGGCGCCCAGTTGTATCCGCTCTCCATGGCCGCATCGGGCACGATGATCTCTTTGAGGAACGTCTTGAGGCCATCGGCGATCTGCTGGAAGTAACCCAGTGGACCGATCATCGTGCCCCGCCTGTCCATCAACCTGCCCAGGGTCTTCCTCTCCTGCCATATCATGGTGATGGCAATTATCATCCCCACGATGAGGGCCACGATCGATTGACCGACGTAGGTGAAGAACTCGACCACCGGTTCGCTGCCCAGCCAGTCGGCCAGGCCGTGGAGGCCCAGCCAGTCCAACACGTAGTTGACTATCCCGATAAGCCAGGCCACTATCCCCTCCATGAATGTATAGAAACTCATGTTATCACCGGTCTGCCTCCCCCAGACACATGTCTATCGATCCCATGATCGCCGGTACATCGGCCATCTTGTGGCCCACCAGCATCTCCTTTGCAGCTGAAACGTAGACGAAAACGGGCGACCGTACCTTGAGACGGTACGGCCGGTCCGAACCGTCTCCCATCACCCACATCAGAGCCTCCCCCCTGGGGTCTTCAGTACGGGCCACGGCCCTCTCCTCCGGCGCCCTATTGGGCGCCTTCACCCTCACCGGTCCGCCCGGTATCTTGTCCAGGGCCTGTCGGACGAGGTAGGACGAAACACGCATTTCGTCCATCCTGACTCTGTAACGCCCGTAGGTATCACACCCGTCGTGGGTGCATATGCCCCAATCCAGCTCTTCATAAACAGAATATGGATCGTGATCTCTAATATCGATTTTAACTCCGCTCCCCCTCAGGGTGGGACCGGTCACCCCCATGTTGACGGCTTTCTCAGGCCCGAGGACCCCCAGCCCCTCAGTCCTGATCCTGAATATCTTGCTGCCGTCACACAGGTTCTCATAATCCTCAAGCTTATCCTCAAAGTGGTCGAGGACTCTCAAACAGTCCCTCTTGAAGTCAGGTGGCAGGTCGTTCCTCACGCCGCCGATACGGGGGTAGTTGTAGGTCATCCTGGCCCCGCTGACCGATTCCAGCAGATCCAGGAACAGCTCTCTGTCCCTCATGGCGTACACGAAAACGGTCAGGTTCCCCATGTCGGTACCGAACGCGGCCAGCCACATCAGGTGAGAGGCGATCCTCTGCAGTTCCAGGACGATCACCCTGATGTATTCCGCCCTCTCCGGCACCTCCACGTCCATCAGATCTTCCACCGCCATGCAGTAGACGTGGCTCCAGGACATCGAGGCCCCGTAGCACAGCCTGTCGCACAGGGGAATGATCTGAGGATAGGTGCGGTGCTCCATGCTCTTCTCCCAGCCGCGGTGCAGGTAGCCCAGCACGGGCTCGGCGTCCACGATGGTCTCCCCGTCCACTTTTACCCTCAGGTTCCACAGCCCGTGGGTGAACGGGTGTTGGGGTCCCATGTTGATCCACATCTCGGCCATTACGGCGACCCCCCTATCTCGAAGTCCTTTCGAAGCGGATGAAATTCAGTGTCCTCGGGCAGCATTATCCTGCGCAGGTCGGGGTGATTCTTATAGACTATACCTAGCAGGTCGTATGCCTCCCTCTCGTGCCAGTTCGCGCCGTCCCACAGGGGACTGATCGAGTCCACCTCCGGCTCATCACGGGAGAGGTCGACCAGTATCTCGATCATGCACTGGTGGGGATAGGAGCTGATGTGATACACGCCCATCATACTGTCCTCCATGTCCACTCCGGTCACGCTGGACACATGATCGAAATCGTACTCCTCCTTCAGCGTTTCACAGAACTCGAACAGCAGGCCCTTGTCCACTCTGGCCTCCAGTCTACGGGGACGGGTCTTCTTCACCTCCACCCCGCTGGTGAATTGCTGGTTCAGTCCGTCCACGATTTCTTCTTCCGAGAGTCCGTTTTCTGTATCGCCGGAGTTACTCTGCACTTCTCTTCACCTCAATCCTCCAGGAACGCGCTCTTACCTTCCTCTCTGATTTTCTTCTGCAGCTTGAAGAAACCATCGATCATCGCTTCGGGTCGGGGCGGGCATCCGGGGATGTAAATATCCACGGGCAGGAAGGTGTCTGCTCCCTGTACCACATTGTAACAGTCGTACCAGGGACCGCCGGATATCGCACACTCGCCCATGGCCACCACCCACTTGGGATCGGGCATCTGCTCGTACAGCCTCCTCAGCATGGGCCGGACCTTCTTGGAAATCCATCCGTTGAGGAGCAACACATCACACTGTCGGGGCGAAGAACGGTATATGATGCCCAGACGCTCCGCATCGAAACGTGAAGCGGAGGCGGTAGCCATCTCCAGCGCGCAGCACGCCAGTCCAAAGTGCAGCGGATATATCGAGTTCCGCTGCGACCAGTTGAACAGGGGCAAGGTGATCTTATCCACCGCCTTCTTCATCCCTGTTGCTCTCACCACATCGTCGATGAATTGACGGGACCACTCCATGAACTGTTTGGAGGTCATGGCTATGGCCCTGTTTTGGTCGCTCATATCCAGATCACCCTTTCTTTGTTCAGTGCATAGGCCACGCCCACAAGCAGCATGCCGAAGAAAGCGGCCATGAACAGCTTGGACAGGTCTGACAGTCCCGAGAATACCAGTGACCATATTAAAAGAAACACTACTACGATGTCGAAAATGACGAAGATAATTGCGAATATGTAGAATTGAACATGAAACTGAATCTGAGCTTCCCCAATCGGGGTCTCCCCACACTCATAGGTAGTGTTCCTCAATGTGGTCTTATTGGAGGGCCTGAAAAACCTTGAGAGCCAAAATGCGAATATCGGTAAGATCACCGCCACCAACCCGAATATGGCAATCGGAAGGTAATCTTCTAAGAGCATTATTTTCGGGCAATAAGTTAGTCTTATATATACTTTCCAGGTGTTCGATTAACGGGGTATATATCCCTTCTGTGATATCCCCCACCACCCCCTTCTCAGCTCTTGGGTTGCCTAGGGCCATGTTTCTGCATATGGTTTCCTGTACTGGTCGGTTAAATTCTGGTCTGATAGGGTTGCCTCGGGCCATGTTTCTGCATATGGTAGGGGCGATGACCCTCATATCCAAAGGGCTTACACTCGCGGGGGTCAAGAATATAAACCTCGATGAACATTGGAATAAGGGTCGATTTTGATGGCTAAGAGAATCGCAATACTGGTCGAGGAGGATTATGAAGACCTGGAACTCTGGTATCCCTACCTTCGCCTCCAGGAAGAGGGCTTCGAGGTTTCTGTAGTAGATACTGGACGCTTTGATAGATATTTCAGCAAGCACGGTTACGAAATCGAGTCAGATCTCACCGCAGAGGAGGCAGATCCAGAAGATTTCGACGGAGTGGTCATCCCCGGTGGCTGGGCCCCGGACAGGCTCAGGCGTTATTCCACCGTCAATGAGCTGGTGAGGGCTGTCTATGAACAGGACGGTGTGGTGGCCGCCATCTGCCACGCGGGTTCGGTACTTGTCTCCGCAGGAGTGTTGAAAGGTAAGAAGGTCACCTCGGTATCTGCCATAAAAGACGATCTTGTGAACGCTGGTGCCAGGTGGATCGACCAGGAAGTCGTGGTGGACGGTAGACTCATCACTTCCAGGCGTCCCTCCGATCTCCCGGCTTTCCTCAAGGAGATCATAAAGGCTTTGAGATAGTCATTGGCTGCCAGGTATAGAGGCCCCTGTCGGGAGTGTTTAAATATATTCTGCTGTTTAGTCTCCTCACTCCTAGCGAGGGAATGATACGATGAGCAAGGAATTCGGATTCATTGGTGCGGGAAATATGGCGGAAGCTGTGATGAACGGTCTGATCTCCGGCGGACTGGCCGAACCGGATGAGATCATAGCCGGAGAGATATTGCCCGCAAGAAGGGACTATATCACCGAGAACCTGGGGGTAGAGACCACGGCGAACAACGTGGCCGTGGCCGAGTCCACTGATTTCATCATTCTCGCCGTCAAGCCCCAGTACATAGCCCTGGTGCTGGAGGAGCTGAACCCTTATCTCAGTCCCGATCACCTGGTGATGTCCATCGCGGCCGGGGTGAGGATCAACTTCATCGAGTCGCGACTAGAGGAAGGTGTCCGGGTGATTAGAGTGATGCCCAACCAGCCCTGCATGGTGGGAGAGACCGCGGCGGGATATGCCCTGGGTACGAACGCTACCGAGGAGGACGGAGAGAGAGTCCAGGAGATCCTGGACCTGGTAGGTGTGGCCTTCAAACTGCCGGAGCAACTGCTGGATGCGGTGACTGGATTGAGTGGAAGCGGGCCGGCATTCGTGTACCTGGTCATTGAGGCCCTTGCTGATGGCGGCGTTAAGGCCGGACTTCCCAGGGATGTTTCAGTCAAACTGGCCGCCCAGACTGTTCTGGGATCGGCGAAGACGATACTCGAATCAGAGAAACATCCTGCGCAGATGAAGGACTTCGTAGCCTCACCCGCAGGTACCACCATAGCCGGTCTCGAGATCCTGGAGGAGAGCGGTATGAGGGGGGCATTAATCAGAGCCGTCGATACCGCCGCCAAGAGATCCAAGGAGCTCGGCGATTCTGACGATTGATAATTCTAGTCTTTGCTCCTTCTGGATCTTATGAGCCCCAACAGGACTCTGGGAATGTTCTTGATAACCGAGGGGCTGTCCCACTCCAGGTCTCTCTTCTGGCATATGGTGGAATCCATTAATTCATACCCCCTCTCTCTCAACTCCTTCAGTCTCTGCGCCCGCAGTTCAGAATTCTCCAGCTTCATCACCTCATCAAGTTCATCCATGAGGTCGACAGCTGCTCTGGTCCTTTCCATACGCCCTTCATACTCCTCCCTGTCTATCTGGTGGTGATCGAACATGATCTCCGTTAGCCGCTCTCCAGCTTGGTAGGAGACCTCGGCAATATCGTCCCTGGTCATCCACTTTGTCTCGTAGGACAGGGCGTACTTCCAGCTGGGGTTGGTCAATCTGGTCCTGTGTTCCTCCAGAGTCCTGGCGAACAGCCGGTACCCGAACTCCTCCGGATTCTCGAATGCCCTGCTGCCCGGGTCCAGGAAGGGGGCCAGCGGCGAAGTGTATACCGAGAGTCTGTTGTCGTCATCGACCATCTCGTAGAGTCTGTGTGTGTACTCCACACTCCCCATCGCCGATTCTCTGTCCTGTTCAGGCAGGCCGATCATGAAGAATAGATCGAACCGATTGCAGTTATTCTTGGAAAGAGCCTTCTGAATAGTGGACTCCATGGCGGGAGTGCTGAAGTTCCTGCCCAGCTTTCGCCTCACCGATTCATCGTGGGAATCGGGCGACATCTGTATCGAGTACTCAGGGAAGGCACTGTCCACCTGATCAAAGAAATCCTGATCAGCGGGGCCGAGCAATTCGAGAATCATGTGATTCTCTATCCCCCTCTCCCTGCACGCCTGGAGGAATCCGCTCTTCCAGCTGTTTCCAGGGATCCTTATGTCCCCCACCAGGAAAGTGGGCCCTTTCATATAACACTGGATATCGAATATGTCCTCGGCCACCTTCTCCGGACTCCTGAGGGCCGGCTTGCTGCGCCCAAGGAAGTTCTTCATGGCCGAGCAGGAGCCCCCGCACACCGCACAGTTCTTCTGGCAGCCCCTTGAGGGTATCACCGCAGTGAGAGGGTACCTGTCCCAGTCCTTCCACGGTTTGAATCCCTCCAGGTCCCTGTACTTCATAACCGCCTTGATCAGCCACCCGTAGTCGATCTTCAGGTAGTCCAGGTCGTCGGGAACGAAGGAGAGCGGATTGATGTTAACCCCCCTTTCATCCTTCCAAGTTAGGTTGGGTACCCCGTGCAGGTCCTTACCGCTGCTCAGGGCGTGCATCAGCTCGGCCACAGGTTTCTCGGTGGAGTCACCCCTTATCACGAAGTCCACCTGCGGGTATTGGATCAGCTCTTTGTGAAAGTAAGAGGAGGAGTAGCCGCCCATGAGCACCTTTGAGGACGGATGATTCTCTTTCAACAGACGGGCCACTTCCAGGGCGCCGTGGACATGGGGTAGCCAGTGGAGGTCAACGCCGAACACATCGGCCTTCAATTTGCAGATGAACTCCTCGACATCGAAACCCCGGTCGTTGAGCATCATACTGGCCAGATTGACGATGCGGACCCCGTATCCTTCGTGATGCAGGTAGGTGGCGATGGTGCTGAAGCCCATGGGGTACATCTCGAATATGGGGGTGGAAGGGATCAGATCGCTGACTGGACCGTAGAATATTGCCTTCTCTCTGAAGTCGTACACCGTTGGCGGGTGTACCAGTATCAGGTCGGGCCTAGCCAAGGAGCCCCCTCCTTGACGGTAGCCTACACGAAAAACGCATGCAATTCACTCCCCGAATCGGCGGTGTCTCATCTGGTAAGTCTTGATCGCTCTCAAAAGGTCTATCTTACGGAAGCCGGGCCAGTAGACGTCGGTAAAGTACAGTTCCGAATAGGCCAGCTGCCAGAGGAGGAAATTTGAGACCCTCTCTTCTCCAGACGTCCTCAACACCAGGTCGGGGTCTGGGAAGTCTGCTGTGTACAAGTAATTGGAGAACACGTTCTCGTCGATGTCATCGACATCCATCCTCCCCTCCTTCACCTTCTGGGCCACCTTCTTGATAGCCTGAATAATCTCCTGTCTGCTGCCATAGGCTAGCGCGATATTGTAGTAATATTCATCATAATCCTTGGTCATCTCTTCCGCATACTCTATAGATTCTCTAACGTTCTCGGGCAGTATGTCCCTTTGCCCCATCACTGTGACCCTAATCTCGTTCTCGTGTATGCGGTCATCGTCCCCCAGCTTGAGGAGGTTGTTCTCGAACAGGTCCATCAGGTAATCCACTTCTTCTGGATTCCGCTTGGTGTTCTCGGTGGAGAATGCGAACACGGTCAATATTCGTATATCGAGTTCCAGGCACCACTCCATCAGCTCTTCCAGTTTGTCCTTTCCCTTCACGTGCCCCTCGCTTGGCTCCATACCCATCTCTTTGGCAAACCTGCGGTTACCGTCCATGATAATGGCAATATGATCTGGAACCTTCTCTTTCTTGATATCTTTGAGCATCTTCCTCTCGTAGGTCTGGTAGGCCGTGTTGGCGATGACCTTGCTGATCTCACTCTTGATTGGAGAACCCCTCCATCATGGTCTCTAGGGCCGAACATAACCCTAGCTATATTATCTACTTTTCGTAGCTCCTAAAGTCTGTCGAAATCCTCTGGTAGAGCTGCCGACTTGAGGCCCATGTCGAAGCAGCCTATGCCCGCCACCGCGCCAATGATACCCTCCTCGCCGGTGATCTCAACGACCTCTAGGCCGGTCTTTTCGGCTGTCTCCTTCGCCTCTTCCACAGTGATTATGGCCTCCTTGGCCCTCAGTCCGTACTGGATGAGCTCTTCGGGCACCTTCAGCCCTTTGAATATCGATAGCACTGTGTCATCGGAGATCGTATGCTCCTTTACATAATCAACAACGAACTTGGTGAGCCGGTCCAGGTTCTTCTCCTTCACAGCAAAGGAGATTCCCACTGAGACACAATTGGTGGTCTTGTTGGGCACATTAGGATTGAGTTGTATGATCTTATGCTCCAGGAATTTACCATATGGACAGGACCTGGCTAGCTGGAGCATCATGGCCCATGAAGCACCCTCCTCTTTGGTGTCGGTATCGTCCACTGCGTAGATCACTCTGACCATTTTGGGAGTGGATATAGTTACCTCCATCCGATGAGCTCCACCAATCTTCAGGTCGTCTGGATATTCGGTCTGGATAGTCTCTTTGGCCTGGGGAAGACAGGCCCCCACTCCTACGCTGGCTCCTGCCACTCCTACCCACGTGGTTTTCACCGTGTCTCCCTCAACTTCTAGTGCCTTCAATGCCTGTCCTCCAAGATCCTTAGAGGCGGGACCAAAGTTTACTTCGCCCGCTCCAATACGGGCGTCCATTATGAGCGTGGTACCCTCCACTCTCACCCCGGTGATGACCCCGCCCGCCTTCCTGCGGTTGACGGCGTCCCATTCCACCGGACCCTTGGCTATGCATACATCGATCACCTGGGCTATGCCGTTCTTCTCATCTACCAGTGTGAAAAAACCCTGACAGAAGTGTTCACCAAATCTCTCTGTTACCTCTTCAGGTGTCAGTATTCTACTCATCTGCTTGCCCCTGCGGTCTCCTGTAATACGGCTCTAAGAGAAATGCTTTTTGTATCTAGCCGTTAACACTCGGTCAAGAACCGGGAGACCACATCGGACATGTTGATCATCTTGGTCTTCTCTCCGCTCCTGTAGAACAGATGTTTCCCCCTCAGGCCCAGGACTTCACCCTCGTGCCTTCCTGATACCTTGGCCTGCTGGGGGACACTGTCCAGGTTCTCCACCGGATACCCGGACAGGAACTCTAACCCCCCCTCGACCAGCTCATGCGTCCCGTCCAGTTTCCTCCTGATGTCGTCCAACCTGAGCTTCAGTTTCTCCTCCGGGAGAGCCCTCAGATACTCCTTCACCAGTTTGGACCCATACAGGCGCTGGGGCAGTTTCAGCCTGTCGGAGATCTTCTTCTCCATCAGTCTGGCCTCGTACCTACTATCGCACAGGATGAGCGGAGCTATGGCATCGGCCCCCTGTTCAATGCCCCTCTCTCTCAGCCGCTTTGAACCGGTCATCCCCACCTTGGCCTTGGTGCCGGTGAACGCAACGTAGACCGTATGTTCCTTGCTGCAGAAGGGAGAGTCACACTCCTCTCCATCACACTCCGGCTCGAAGACGCAAGCGATCTTGGGAATCCAGCTGGAGGCACACTCCTCGCACTGGGAGAAGCTCTTCACGACGGAGTCAGACGGACAGGCATGATACCCATGGCTGTCGAAGTAACCAGTGCATCGCTTGGCCGAGGACACTATGACACTCAGCTTATCCAGGGACAGATGCCGTATCTCTTCTCTGTCGGTGTCAAATACCATCAGGACGGGTTCGAATTCCTCCCAGGAGTATCTGATGACATGAAACTTGAAAGAATCGGGAGGTGCGTCGGAGAGCAGGTTGTCCGCCCGGATGAACATAGTGGTACGAGGAAAAGGTGACTAATCTATTTAACGGGAAGGTGATTGAAAAAGGTCTGATGCCGTAAAAACCTCACCCTTCCTTTTCTTCGCTCTCTTTTTCCGCTCTGACAAGATACTCTGGAGGGATCTCTCTGGCCAGGTATACGGTCTTGCCCGCTTCCTGTATCTTGAAACCGGCCTCAATGGCTTCCCTGGTATCCACGGCCAGTATTACCGGGTCGTCCACTCTTACCTGACCCGCTTCCACCGCCTTCTCGTAGGTCTTCGACAGATGAACCATGCTCCTGTCCGAGGGCTTCAGCCCGGTCTCCAGTATGATGTCCACTTCCTCCGGCGTGGTGGGATAGTAGAGCTCCTCGGGTATGTTGTTTGTAGGTAGATTTAGCTCCAGGTCGATGGAGTGCCCATAGGTGGCCCTCATCTCGTTGTTGTAGATCTGGTATCTCCCTTTGGGATCTGTTTCGATGATCGCTATAATGTGGTGAGGCCTGAGCCAGTGGTATCTATCGTTGCGCTCTTTGAGGGCTGAGACGAAGTCCTGCATGTCCACGAATCCCTGTTCGTCCATGTCCAAGTCAAAAGATTCCGGGAAATGGCGCAGGGCGCCGGCCAGGGTCCTACCCACCTTGTCCAGTTCCTGTTCGTTCATAAGGAACTTGCCCTTCTCGCCGCAGATAGGACATGTGTCTCCTCTGAAGTATCCATGTGTCTTGCATTCTCTAAGCATGGTCGATTAGTAAACCATGACTGATTGTATAATGTTTTCCGTTGCCTGATGATGCTTGACCTCACTCCGTTTGAGGGGGTTTCCGTCCCCCTCTGATCACGTAGCTGCCTCCCCTGATCCTGATGACTTTTCCCTCGATCAGAGCAGACGCCAGCTTCTCGCGCGCGCTCTTCAGGTCCAGCCAGAAGGACTTCTTGGATATCCCCATGACCGCCGCGGCTTCCTCCTGGCTCAGTCCTTCCATGTCCACCAGCCTGACTGCCTCCACTTCTTCCACCTTCATCTCTATTGTGCCTTTGGGTTCCCGATCGAAGGGTCCGAAGGCCTTGGTGTGGGGCAATTGAGCAACTCTACGCGGCCCTCTTCTGCGTCCTCGGCGTCCAGGCATAGTGTGTAAGAACGTTACAATGAGTTATGTATTCTGCGCTATCGGTGCTCTCCAGGAATCTGATAATCGACTTGAAGGGAAAAATGACAGAAAGAGAGAGTACTCTGGCTGTGGAGTCATCAAAAAAGGGTTTAGGAGAGTGTTCTCTCCGCCGCCAGGACCGTGTTCTTCATCAGCATGATGATGGTCATCGGTCCCACCCCGCCCGGTACAGGAGTGATCGCTGAAGCCTTCTCCTTGACAGCTTCAAAGTCCACATCTCCTACCAGCCGGTAACCTCTCTTGGCGTCGGGGTCGTCCACTCTGTTTACTCCAACATCGATGACCACTGCCCCCTCCTTCACCATATCCGCGGTCACGAATTCGGGGACTCCTATGGCAGCTACCAGGATATCAGCCTGTCTGGCCATCTTGGGCAGGTCCTTGGTCCTTGAGTGGCAGACGGTCACCGTGGCGTTGGCTCCCGGTTTCTTCTGCATCAGGATCGCAGCCAGGGGTTTACCCACGATGTTGCTTCTACCCACGATGGTGACGTTCTTCCCCTCAGGATCAATGCCCGAGCGGAGAAGCATCTCCTGTATCCCATGTGGAGTACAGGGCAGGAATCCTGGATCGCCCACCAGCATCCTCCCAACGTTCACCGGGTGGAATCCGTCGACGTCCTTCACAGGGTCGATCCTGTTCAGGATCTTGGTCTCGTTGATGTGGTCAGGCAAAGGAAGCTGCACCAGAATCCCGTGGATTTCGTCGTTGTCGTTCAGATCATCGATAACTCCCAGCAACTCTTCCTCGGAGATATCCGCTGGAAATTCCAGGGTCTCGTGATATATACCCAGTCTCTCGCACATTTTACCCTTCATTCTCACGTACACCTGAGAAGCCGGGTCCTCCCCCACAAGCACGACCGACAAGCCGGGTGTGACACCCTTGGATTTGAGCTCTGAGATCTTGTCCTTCAGTTCCTCTTGAATCTCACTTGAGATCTCCTTGCCACTTATTATTGAAGCGCCCATCCTGTTCACCGTCATGGTGTAATCGCTGGAAGTTATTAATATTTGTCGAAGTGCGGTCGGTATCAGTTCGACGAATGCTGAATTCATACTTGTCAAAACGCCCAGTTACATAATACTTTTATATTTACATCGACATGGGACGAATCAGCAAAATGACTTAGGAGGATTATTATGAAAAGCGATCTTGAGATAGCTCAGGAAGCAGAATGCAAGCCCATTGTGGACATTGCAAAGAAACTGGGTCTAAATAGGGATGATATCAAGCTCTATGGTAAGTACATGGCCAAGGTCCCTCTGGAAGTCGTCGACAAGTTCGCCGACAATCCTCAGGGAAAGTACATAGACGTCACGGCTATCACCCCTACCCCGCTGGGTGAGGGCAAGACCACTACCACTGTGGGTCTGGTCCAGGCGATGGGCAGCGAATTGGGAAAGAATGTGATGGCCTGTATCCGACAGCCCAGTATGGGCCCCACCTTCAATATCAAGGGGGGAGCAGCAGGCGGAGGACACAGTCAGATAATTCCGATGGAGGAATTCAATCTACATCTAACAGGAGACATTCACGCCATAGGAGTGGCCCACAACCTGGTTGCTGCTGCCCTGGACACCAGGATGTACCACGAGAGCAGACAGAGCGACGATGCCCTGCGCGGTAGGGGCGTGGAGAGGATCGGCATCGATCCCGACACCATCACATGGAACAGAGTAGTGGATGTCTGCGACCGGAGCCTCAGGGAGATCAAGGTAGGGTTCAACGACCCCACCCTGAAGGACGGTTCCCCTAGCCCGATATTCCCCAGGAAAACTTCGTTCGATATCACCGTTGCCAGCGAGTTCATGGCTATCCTCGCTCTGACCACCAGTCTACAGGACATGAGAGAGCGGGTGGGAAGAGTCGTGGTGGCAATGGACAAGGAAGGCAAGCCTGTGAACCTGGAGAAGATGGAGGCGGCCGGAGCTGCTACCGTACTGCTAAAGGACGCTATCATGCCCACGTTAATGCAGACTCTAGAAGGACAGCCTGCCTTCGTTCACACCGGACCTTTCGCCAACATCGCCCACGGGAACAGCAGCATAGCCGCGGACAAGATAGCCTTGAAGCTCGCTGACTACGTGGTCACCGAGAGCGGATTCGGGGCCGATATCGGTATGGAGAAGTTCTTCAATATCAAGTGCCGTTATAGCGGCCTGATACCCAACTGTGTGGTCCTCGTGGCCACGGTCAGGGCGCTGAAGATGCACGGAGGCGGTCCAGATGTCAAGCCCGGTGCGCCTCTGGATGAAGCGTATACCGAGGAGAACCTCGAGCTTCTGGAGAAGGGACTGGACAACCTGGGAGCTCACATCAAGAACGCCAACAAGTTCGGCATACCTGTGGTCGTAGCCGTCAACCAGTTCCCCGAGGACACGGGGGCCGAACTGGAGATGGTGAAGGAATATGCCATGGAGAACGGGGCCTTCGATGCTCAGATCTCCAATCACCATGCCGAGGGCGGTAAGGGTGCAAAGGACCTCGCTGAAGCAGTGGTCGAGGCATGTGAGCAGCCCTCCGACTTCGAATTCCTGTACCCCCTCGACTGGCCGATCAAGAAGAAGATCGAGACCATCGCCAAGGAGATCTACGGTGCAGACGGTGTCGCTTTCGAGGAGAAGGCCGAGAAGCAGATCAAGTCCTACGAGAATGCGGGATTCGGTGACCTGCCCATCTGCATGGCCAAGACCCACCTCAGCCTGAGCCACGATCCAGACCTGAAGGGAGTGCCCGAAGGGTTTACAGTACCCATCCGGGAAGTTAGAGCAAGTGTGGGTGCGGGATTCATCTATCCGCTGGTAGGAAAGATGAGCACCATGCCCGGACTGGCCACCAGACCCGCCTTCATGGATATCGATGTCGATGAAGACGGCAACATAGTGGGTCTCTTCTGAAAAAACTGATTACCTCCCCTCTGGGGAGGGCTGATTTTTCCTTTTTCCTGACTCTCAGATGAGTTACTGTTCAGCGTAGAGGCGGGGCACTGGCAATTCTCGGTATATTACTTCTTACTGTCCAAAGGGTACCATCTACATCGTCAAAACTGGTCGGTAGTTCTGTCTCCCCTTTCATCCCCGACTGGTCACTTCAGGAAAATCGTCTTCCTGCTCCAGAGACTGGGCCTCCCTTCTCAGCTTCGAGGAGGCCAGGTTTCCCAGGATGGAGATGTCTTCCATGGGCAGTATGTCTCCAGTGGTCTCATCGAACAGGATGTTGCCCGAGCTGGGCACCTCGTCGTCTCCCTGCCATACCACCAGGGTCACGGGAACTTTGGGAAACACCTCGATCTGCACAGCGGCGCTTCCCATGTTCACTATATCCACACCCAGGCTCCTCCCACACCGCACCAGTAATGAAGGCCGGTCTCCGAAAACGTCCACCAGAGAATCGATGGCCCTCTTCTTGAAAGCGGAGAAGTACACGTCCCCTCCGGGGACCTGCCTGAAGCTAATCACCCTCCCCATAGGCGATTTCTCGGTGCATCCGAGCAGGTAGTGCAGTATCAGCACGCTCATGAACGGGCCCATGTCCTTTCCCCCGGACCGTACTTCACGCTGTTCGGGAAATACCTCGCAGGTAGTATTGAAGAATTCGACCAGCAACTTTCCATCTTCTATCCTGGAATCAGATAAAGAGGCCAGGTCACCCAAGTCCCTTTCCTCCAGGTCGTCCCAGGCCTTGTTCAATGCCCTCTCGTAAGTGATCCTATCCAAGTCAGCATGCGGTGTATTGTCCTTCATTCTCTCATCCTCGTACCACAGACAGATAATCTTCCAAAGTGGTGAATCTGAACCCTGCATCTCTGCAGTAATCGACTATCTCCCTCAACATTTTCAAGTTATTACTAACATCTTGGGAATCCAGTTTCCCCCCGCCGAAGGTTTCCACTATATGCCAGGAGTGAGTGGCCAGCACGAGCAGACCCTCCTCAAATTTGTCTACTATATGGAGATAGTCTGATAGGCCCCTATCCCCTTCCAGCAGGGGCCACAGGTAGGAATACATGTTGTCCCCTCTTTCATCTTCAGTAATGGCAATGGGCATCTCTATCAGGTCCTCCCTTATCCAATAGGGAGACACTGTGCCTTCAACCATCGGCATTACCAGGGAGGAGTCGTAGACGAACATCCTTTCCAGCTCGTCCAGAACTGTGTTGTTAATGTGGAGATACGGCGCTCGAAACCCTTTGGGTTTCTTCCCGAGCTCCTTTTCCAAGCTCTCCCTGCCCTTTTCAAGTACTGCTCTCAGTTCCCCCTTTGAGAGAGTGACTCCCGTCGTCTGTCCGGTCAGGTCCTCATGGCTGTACCCGTGGGATGCCACTTCGTGCCTTCCCAGACGATTCAACAGGAGAGGAGACATGTTCTCGGCGGTCTCCCCTTCCAAGAAGAATGTGGACGATAGACCCAAATCGTCAAACATCGAAATCAGTACTTCCACCCCTTCCAAAGAGGAACTGAACCTGTAGCCAAGGCCCCGTTCGCCTCTGGATACGGCGGCAGTACTGCCCTCCACCGCCTCATTGACGTCCCGATCAACGTCCACTGTGAAAGCTACGTACCCCATCACGACGATAAACAGGGATACTCCTTCATAACCGTTATCGACCTCCTCGATGTATCACTTTAAACACTGCAGGCGGCGCCCGGTGACCGCATTGGCTGTCTGGGGGGACGATCCGCAATCTCATAACCTATTTATATTCAAATTCTAATCCAGACCTGAGTTGGACTCATGTGTTATATCACCCGTTCTGGAGGTCCTCCAGAGTTCCGTTCTCAGAGGCTGTCAGGAAAAGTCCTTACTGCTAATTCATGGAGGCCGTCGAGATGAAACAGGCCCTGATCCTTGGAGGAGGTTCAGCAGGCATAGCTGCCGCCCTGAATCTCGCTCAAAGGGGAGTATTCTCGACGATCATCGAAGCCGCCCCGAGCATAGGAGGTCAGGCTTCCGAGCTCTGCTGCAAGGGAGACATCGAGTGCGTCAGGTGTGACGTCTGTCTCACCAACGATAGACTATATGACCTGGTGCAGTCGGACTACATCAGCGTTTTCACCGATACCAGGATTACTAATTTCTCCGGGGAGCCCGGCAACTACAGAGTGGGCCTACAGACCGCGCCGAGGTACGTCGATGAGAGGGCCTGCGTGGCCTGCGGCCTGTGCACCGAGGTGTGCCCGGCAGAGGGCAGCGCTATCAAGCCCTTCCAGGGACAGTCAGTGCCGCTCACCTACAGGATAGACGAATCGAAGTGCATCAACTTCACTGGTGAGGAGTGCAACGAGTGTTCCGAGGTCTGTCCCACCGATGCCGTCGATTTCAGCCCTAGTAACAAGAAGACAAGTCTCGAAGCGGGAGCGGTGATCGTGGCCATTGGATTCGAGCCATTCGACGCCCTGCAGGACCCCCGGCTGGGATACGGGGAGATCGAGGACGTGTTGACCTCTCTGGAAGCGGAGAAGGATATAAGGGAGTCAGGGGGACTTACCGTGCCCTCTACAGGAGAGATCCCAGAGAGGGTAGCGGTGATCCAGTGTGTGGGCTCAAGAGATGAGAAGAGAGGTGTGGAGTACTGTTCAAAAGTTTGCTGCAAATATTCACACAAGATCGCAGAGTACCTCATCGAAAGGGACCCGGGTACTGATGTTGACTTCTTCTTCATGGACTGGAGACCATATGATCCAGTCGATGAGAACATATACGCATGGTCTGAGGAGGAGGAAAGGGTGGGCCTGATAAGGAGCAGGCCGGCTGAGATCAGCTCTTCAAGGTCGGGGAGACCTCTACTGAGGTTTGTTACTTCCGACGAGTCCATCGCAGAAGAGGAGTACGATCTGGTCATTCTTTCTATAGGGATACTCCCCCCGGCGGATGCTGGGCACATCGCGGATCTGCTGGGCCTGGAGACCACCTCTTACGGTTTCCTGAGCTCACTCCCCGATTCGCCCACCTCCACGGGCACAGCAGGGCTCTTCGTGGCAGGGTGCGCTTCCGGACCCAAAGATATCGAGGAGAGCACCAAAGAGGGAGAGGTGGCGGCTGAGAGGGCCGCGGCCTTCATGGAGGAATCCACATGACCTCCAATAAGGGAGACGAGCTGATATCATTCGTCAGCACCTTCAGACCGGCCCGGGCGCCTAAAGGAGAGGTCACGGAGACCATGGAGATGAAGGGGGAGGGACTGGGCCTCTTCCTCTGTCGATGTGGCGGTGCGGTCTCGGAGAGGATCAACCTGGAGGCTCTAGACGATGTGGCCCACTACTGGGATGGAGTGTCTAGTGTCAAGATCCTGGATTTCCCCTGTTCCAAAAAGGGACTCGAAGTGATAAAGGAAGAGGTGAAGGAGAAACAACTGAGAGGTTTCGTGGTCGCCGGTTGCAGCCCCAAGACACACTTTGGACACTTCAAGAAGGCGGCCATGGAGGCCGGTCTCAACCCTTACATGTTCGAGATGGCCAATATCAGAGAGCAGTGCGCCTACGTCCACTCTGCTGAGGATGCCCAGAAGAAGGCTGAGAATCTAATACGGGCAGCAGTTGCTAAGTGCCTGCTGCACACCCCGGCCCCCGTTTCCTTTGCACCCATGAGATCGAAAAGGATATTGGTCGTGGGTGGGGAGATGAGTGCAATTGTTGCTGCATCCAGGGTAGCGGATCAGGGATTCGAACCCATCGTTGTCACCTCACGTAAGGCGCTGAGGTCCACACTGCCCTTCGGCGCCACCGAGGGTGTGCCCTCAGACCTTCTCAAACCACTCATCTCTGGACTGCAAGACGATCCCGGTGTATCCATTCTCGCTCAATCAGAGCTCACCGCATTTGACGGCACGCCGGGCAACTTCTCGGCAATGATAGAGACTCCAGAGAAGTCAATAATCTCGGAATGTGGGGCGGTCATAGTGGCCTTGGAATCTGGAGAGAGTGCCTGCGATACGGCAGGGTCGGTCACCCATCAGGAGCTGGAAGAGATGATGGACTCGGCCATGGCATCGGAGCACGTGGTTATCATCACCTCAGATGCCCTGGGCTCACCTCCATGCGGGAGGTCATGTGACATAAGGGCCCTGGAAAACGCCCTTGAGCTTAAGACACGATACCCTGATCTATCAGTCAGCCTGGTATTCAGAGACATGAGAGCATTTGGCATGTCAGAACTCGACTACAGGAAGGCCCAGGAGTACGGTGTCAATTTCATCAGGACTGAAGAGGAGGTTCAATTCGGCGAGGATGCGGTGACAGTCAGAGATCTCTATGCCGGGGATGAACTCCGCCTGGAGGCGGATATGATCGTCACTGACTCCTGCTTCCTACCCGAGAGGTCGGAGGAGATCTCGCAGACACTACAGATACCGCTGGACGCCCACGGTTTCTTCAAGGAGTCCCAGGTAAAGCTAAAGCCTTCGACCACGGTCAAGAAAGGAATATTCCTGTGCGGGAGTGCCGCCTCGCTGGATACGCTCTCCGAGCTGGTCTTGGACGCCGAGACCGCCGCCTCGAGGGCGGTAGCCTTCCTGTCCGACCCCCTCTACGAGATCGGGGGTGCTGTGGCCGAGATCGAGCCCGAGAAGTGCTCCGCCTGCCTCACCTGCGTCAGGAGCTGTCCCTACACCGCGCCGTACATCGGAGACACGGGAAAAGCCGAGATCAACATCGAGGAGTGTCAGGGTTGTGGCATCTGCATAGCCATATGCCCCAGCAAGGCAATTGAGATTCATTATTACACTGACCGCCAGATCGAGGCCCAGGTCCGGGCTCTCGTGGGGGAGGTGAGGAGATGAGTGGTAGGATCTTGGGCTTCTGCTGTAGCTACTGCGGCTACTCCTCCGCAGACCTGGCCGGCAGGCAGAAGAAGACCTACTCGTCCCGGGTGATGATAGTTAAGGTGCCGTGCACGGGGAGGGTGGACGTGATACACATACTGAAAGCGCTCAGGCAAGGGGCGGACGCGATCTTCGTGGCCGGGTGCCTGGAGAAGAACTGCAACTTCCATAACGGCAACTTCGAGGCCAAGAAGCGGGTGAAGCAGGTGAAGGGCATACTGGAAGCTCTAGGTATGGATGAGAATAGGGTAGAGATGTTCAATGTTGCCTCCAACCAGGCCTGGAAGTTCGTGGAGATCGTGGACGAGATGGTTTCCAGAGTGGAAGACCTAGGCCCCAGCCCGCTGAGGGAGGGGATTGAATGATCATAGGAGAGCAGAAGCCCCTGCCCGAGATATGTGAGAACCTCGGCGGTCATCAGAAGATACTGGTCGCAGGTTGTCGCTCATGCGTGGCCATATGTCTGGCCGGTGGGGAGAAGGAAGTGGGCATACTGGCAGAGTCTCTAAGGCTGTTCTCGGACCTGAACAGTATGCCATGGGAGATCAGCGAGGTCACGGTGGAGAGGCAGTGCGAGAAGGAATGGGTGGAAGACATCGCACCCCTGGTGGACGAAGTGGACGCCGTGCTCTCCATCGCCTGTGGAGTGGGTGCCCAGACCATACAGGAGGTATTTCCCGGGACCAGAGTGATCCCAGGACTGAACACTTCAAACATGGGCGCCCCGGAGGAACAGGGGATGTGGGCCGAGAAGTGCGGGGGGTGCGGCGACTGCGTGCTGCATCTCACCGGCGGCGTGTGCCCCATCGCCCGCTGCTCCAAGAGCCTGCTCAACGGGCCCTGCGGGGGCTCACAGGAGGGCAAATGTGAGATCGATCCCGATGTCGCCTGCGCCTGGGA
>CAZOLG010000006.1:0-58051 GCA_964580935.1 uncultured Methanomassiliicoccales archaeon | reverse complement strand
TTGCCCCTCAATATTAATGAGTAATGGGAGGTGTTCGATCAGCTCGATCCCGTAGTGCCCACCATCGCTCCCCCTGATCTTTCACCCTCCTTTATCAATAATCTTTGAACGGCCTTCGTCTGTGAAACCCCCGTTGACATTAGCGTGTATTGAGCATATCTCATCCTCTTCCATCAAACGTCCCTCCGTTAGAATGAACAATGCTAGATTTGGCCACCGACATCCTCCTTCATTCCCACCCCGTTATAGAGTCTTGTGTGTTACACCCCCTATGATCGAACTCAGGACTGAACAGATCACTGATGGTACGGTCATTTCCGAAACTCCTGGGAAGGACCATGTTGCTTACTGACTTGAGAACGATGTCTTCAACGTCAAATCGCTGACGATTGGAATACGAAAAAATATGGGGATATAGCAATAGATGGACTGGACTCGAGAATCAACACCCGATCTCTATTCCGTACACCCTCTCCGGGTTCTCCTTGTGAATGGTCCAAGCGTCCTCTTCCGTCAGTAACCCCTCTTCCAGAAGATACTCCATCCTCTTCGGGATGGTGGGAGGATACATGACCGCTCCCGGTCTCTCGGGATCATCCAGATAGTCGGTCTCCATCAGGAAGCGACTCCCTTTCTCAGAGGCCTGCTGGAGGGCCTTCTTACCGGCCAATACCGAGGGAAACAGTCCCGCACTTTCCTCCTCCCTAATCAGCGGTGCACAGTAGTGTTTGATCACCTTCTCCCTGGAAAGTCCTGATTCATCCGCCATCCCAGCCAGTTCTCTCATAACCTCTGGGGTCGAAGTCTCGGTGTGGAGCACTATGGGGCATCCAGACTCTGCTGCCAGCTCCATACCGTACCTCATTATTTCGTTAGAAGCCTGGAGTATCCTTTCGGGTACTGAGAAATGGGGTCTGCCCACCTCTCCCAGAGCTATGGCGCGACCCTCGTCGATGAAATCTTTTGCGATATCCATCCCTCTCTTCATGATCTCCACCGCCCGCTCAATCCCGTACTTCTCTTCCAGGTCAATAAGCAGCACTGGGTAAGGGCCCAGAGTGACAAACACCCGGACATCGGTCTCTCTATTCGCCCTATCAGCCATACTCAAGGTTATCTCATACGAACTCCTGAAATCTTCTGGGGAGGTGATGGAAACCTCCTTGTAAGGGAGGTGGGAGAGAACGGCATGGGTGCCGCCCCTCTTGTAGAAATCTTTCAGGGCTTCCACGTTCCGTCCATCTGCTCTCAGGTGCAGATGGTTGTCCAGGATGGGGAAATCCATTTACTACTGGAGCAACCCTGCAGCTTTGAGTTCTTCCGTGATCTTGGCCACCGCTGCATCAACGTCCTGTGGCTTCCTGGCACCGGTGCAGACTAGCTTACCTGAACCGAACAGCAGTACTACCACTTTTGGCTCGTCGATCCTGTACACCAGCCCGGGGAACTGTTCAGGTTCATATTCCACCTTCTCCAGGCCAAGTGAAATGGCGATGGCGTTGAGGTTGATCTTCTGCTCCAGATCGGAAGAGGCGACGATGTTCTGCACCTCAATGTCTGGTTCGACATCGATATTGACGCCAGCATCTTCAACTCTCTTAGCCACCTTGCTGATGGCCACCTTTACCTCGTCCAGGCTCTTGGCCCCAGTACAGACCACCTTACCGCTCCTGAATAGAAGGGTGGCGGTCTTTGGGTCCTTCAATCTGTAGATGAGTCCGGGGAATTGTTCAGGCTCATATTCAGCTCCATCCAACGCTAAGGCAATAAACTGGAGATCCAACTCTTCGCCGAGTGATGTGGATGCCACAACATTCTCGATCTTAATTTTGGCCATGATTCCACCGGGCGAGGTATTTAAATTCCCATTTATAAACCTTTTTACTTTTCAGTAGGTAATGATTTAGTATTAATTAACATTCGTAAGATATTGATGGGCTTGGAAAGATATATGTTAGGCCCCCCCACTCAATCTGCAATTTCAATGAAAAGCACCTTTTCTCAGCCCCATTCAAGAGATGTTCGGGAGAGGTAATCGGGAACGACTTATGAACGGTGAGGTTACAGGTATCACCGGTTCCACGTTCCCGACAACCCAGTCAGTGCAGCCAATATTTAAATAGGGCTATGGATATAGTGACAACTGTCCGACATTGAAGCCCCAAATGTCAGACAAACAAAGGGACGAGTTTGTGTCATGAGTGATACTGAACGAATCACAGTGAGGTTGTCCGCCGAGAAACTCCAGGCTCTCCAGTCCATGGTAGACGACGGACAATACGATACCCTATCGGAAGTCATTCGTTCTGCCATTGACGCCTTCCTCGAAGAGCACTACACTCCAGAGTATATTGAGCGGGTTACTGTGGAACTCCCGAAGGGCAATGTGATCGAACTGGAGAGTTTAGTGCAGGAAGGAGATTCGGTATCGCTCGATGACGCGATTAGGAATGCCGTGCGGGAATACACCAGAAAGAGAATCTCCCGCGCTATTGAAGAAATCGAATAGAATCTGGATGGGATGCACTGGGGTGCTTGGGTGAGATTGGAATCGTTTGATGAGGATTATTTGAAAAAAGAGACACCACCTCTCAGAATTCTAGTTATTGGGTGCGGAGGGGGAGGCTGTAACAGCATTAGCAGACTCCACACCATGGGAATCCGGCAGGCAGAGACGGTGGCCATCAATACCGACAAGAGACACCTCAGTACCATCGAAGCCGACAAGAGATTACTCATCAGTTCTGGTAAGACCAAAGGGCTGGGCGCCGGAGGGGACCCCTCTATTGGAAGGGAGTGCGCCCACAATGCGATAGAGCCCCTCACGCGTTTGCTGCAGAGGATAGATCTGGTGTTCATCACCGCCGGCATGGGCGGTGGAACGGGTACGGGAGCAGCGCCGGTGGTGGCTGAGCTGGCCAAGAGGCACGGGGCCCTGGTTATCTCCATCGTAACCACCCCTTTCGACTTCGAGGGCAGGAGGAAAGAGGTGGCCATGCGGGGCCTCGACAGGCTTGACGACTTTTCGGATACATTACTGATACTGGATAACAACCGCCTGTTGGACATGGTGCCCGACCTGCCCGTGGAACAGGCCCTGAGGGTGATGGACACCCTTATTTCGGAGATAATCACCGGGCTGATAGAAGCGATCAGTGAACCATCGTTGATCAACCTCGATTTCGCAGACCTGCGAACGATACTCAGCCATGGAGGTATCTCCAGCCTCCTGTACGGAGAGAACGCCGATCCAGAGAGTGTGGTGCAGGACGCCCTGGCCAACCCACTGATGGAGATGGACATTGAGGGGGCCACAGGGGCCCTGATACACATCACTGGAGGGAACAACCTGACATTGAGAAGGGTGAACAGAATCATGAACAACATGACCCGCTATTTCGACGCTGGTGCCAACATCATCTGTGGGACGAGGATCGATGACCGTTACGAAGGTCAGATCAGGGTGATGGCGGTGATCACCGGGATCGCTGAGCTAGTGAATCCGTCCCGGGCCATGGAGGTGGATGACGAGCTGGAGCGCTCGCTGGTGCGATACAATCGATAGTTCATTCCTCAGAGTTAGGAATCAGGACTTTTTCTCCTTGATCCTTCTGGCCGCCTCTGAAATCACTCCCATGATGGTGTGGAACTCCCATTTAGTGGGTACCGCCCTGCCCATCATCCTACGGAACATCACCGCCGTCTTTTCCTTTCTGAAGTCCGGGTAATCAATGGCTTCCAGCAGGTCGGAAAAGAACTCGTACAGTTTCTCCCTCTCCAGGGCGGTGGTCTCGGTGGGAGATGAGACCGCCGTTTTCCGTACGAACAGCTCGTACAGGACCACCGCCACCGCATGGGAGAGGTTGAGCACCCGGTAGTCTTCGTGGGTGGGGATGTGCACCAGCAGGTCACACTTTCTCAGTTCCTCCTGGTAGAGACCTAGGTTTTCTCTACCGAACAGAAGTGCGATGTCGCCCTCGAAGTCTTCGACCTTCGAAACTAATTCTCTGGGTGTGATGGGAATCCGTATGAAATGTTTCTCCCCCGGACTGACTATTCCGCTGGTTCCCACTACCAATGAGTACCTCTCCAAGACAGTATCCAGCGAGTCTTCAATGGTGGCATCCCTTAGGATATCTCCCGCATGCTTCGCTCGTCTGTAGGCTTCGTCGCTCAGTTCGCAGGGGTCGACCATAGTCAGTGAGCCCATCCCGAAGTTGGCCATCACCCTGGCTACTGCACCCACGTTCCCCTCTGTTCTGGGGTTTACCAAGACCACTTCTATGCCCGGCATCCGTCTCGGAGATTAAATATCACGTACATACTTAATCTTGATGTGTCAGATATTCCCCCTTATCGAGTAGCGGTAAAGATAGCCTATGAGGGTAAAGGGTTCAGGGGCTCTCAGCGTCAGCCCCATGCGAAGACGGTGGAGGGGGAGGTGTTGAAAGCGCTCAAGAATATCCGGGCAATAGGCTCCGCGGAGGGGGCCCGTTTCGCCGCCGCCAGCAGGACGGACCGAGGGGTCAACGCGCTGGGCAATGTGATGGCGTTTGACACCCCCTTCGATATGAGTGAACTCCTGGGAGCTCTGAACGCGGTTTCTCCCTCTGTCTTCTATTACGCTATGGCCAGGGTACCCCCGGAGTTTAACGTGAGAAGGGCGAGGGAGCGCTGGTACCGGTACTTACTCCCCACTCGTGGTGTGGACTTTCAAGAGGTAAAGGAAACGGCATCCGTGTTCGAGGGCACCCACGATTTCAGACACTTCTGCAAGGCGGACGAAAGGAAGACGGTCAGGACTCTCAGGGAGGTGACCGCGTTCCCAGTAGGCAAGTTCATCGTGATCGACTTCCGAGCTAGGGACTTCCTGTGGAATATGGTTCGCAGGATGGTGGCTGCGATGGAGATGGTGGGCAAGAGGAAGGCCACCGTGGAGAAGGTAGAGTCCTCGCTGGAAGGTGATGGGCCCCCTTCCTTCGGCCTCGCGCCGCCGGAAAGGCTGACCCTGATGGACGTGGAGTATAAATTCGATTTCACCCACCGATGTCCCCCCACCCTTAAGGAAAGGGCGGTGGAGGCTGAGGAGGGCGCGCTTTCAAGGTTATTCTTCTATAGAGCTCTATTCGATCTGTGCAACCATTCGGAGGACTAGGCCATTTTCATAATATAAGTGTGTTGAGGTAGCATACTCAAATAGGTTTTTTATATCCGGGCCTGGGTTTTCTTGTATGAAGGCGGGTGATTGGAGAACGGTCCACGGGGCATCGGAGGAGTTCCCAATGCAAGAGGCAAGAATTTATCAGTAATCTGCTCTTCTCTGTTCTTTGTGCTGATCGCCGTTAGTGGAACTCCGGGAGTGGGAAAGACCGCTGTAGCCAATGCCCTGGAGGCCAAAGGATGGCATATCGTCGAGCTGAATGAATTCGCCTTAGCAGAGGATCTGCTGGGGAAGAAGGACCGAGGCCGGGATACCTTCGAGGTGGATGTCGAATCCCTGGACAATAGGATGATGGAGAGGAGATGGAAGGATCGGACGTTGTTGGTGGGGCATCTAGCCCACCTTCTCTCTGTGGACATGGTCATCGTCCTGAGGTGCTCCCCGCGGGCCCTGGAAGCACGACTGAAAGGGAGGGACTGGTCTGATGAAAAGATAAGGGAGAACTTGGAGGCCGAGGCATGTGATGTCATCCTTATAGAGGCTATGGAATCGGTCGATAAGGTATACGAGATCGACACCACCAAGCGGTCTCCGGAGCAGGTAGCTTCAGCAGTGAAGGATATTGTGAAAGGTAATACGGAGAGGTATGTACCGGGAGACATTGGGTGGGGTGAGGAGGTACTGGATTGGTATTAGATTCTAAGAGAGAGGACGCCGAACCGATACTGGGACCTGCCGCTGAAGCGATGAAGGGAATCAGCCCTAACACCCTATCGGCGGTGGCCATAATACTGGCAGCCGCTGCTGGAGCGACGCTCTACTTCAGTCCTGACCACTGGGAGATTCTGCTCCCGCTGGGCTCCATATTGGTGCTGGTCAGCGGTTTCTTCGATGCTGTGGACGGAAAGGTGGCCCGCTTGGTCGGTCAGTCCTCCCCCAGTGGAGATATGCTGGATCATGTGCTCGATAGGTACGCGGATGTTTTCATCATAGGCGGGGTGGCCATCAGTACCTGGTGCCATCCAGTCATCGGCATACTTGCCCTTGTAGGGGTACTTCTCACCAGCTACATGGGCACTCAGGCCCAGGCCATGGGGGTGGGCAGGATGTACCGAGGCCTGATGGGCAGAGCGGACAGGATAGTACTGCTGTTTGCAGCCCCACTGATCCAATGGGGGACCATGTTCTACAGCTCAGGAGTCCTGGAGCTGGGTTTCATCTCACTGTCCATCATGGAGATCATGATGTTATGGCTGGCCGTGGTGGGAAACCTGACCGCTGTCCAGCGGGCATGGGGCATGTGGAAAGCGCTAGATTAAAGGTCACTCCTGTTCGGTAGACCCCTTTCCTTTCTTCCTTTTCGCCCCCTTGATCTTGTAGTAAGTGAGGGGGTGATTCACGTTCTCATGTTCACAGAGTGCATCGGGTTCGAAACACACTCCATAGCTCTTCATGGTGGCACACTCCGGTGGCGTGTATTCGGTCCCAGAAGTCTCTCCCGTAATATGTTCGATCTGGTACCTGGTCTTGGAAGCGTCGAAGTCGGGTGAGCTGGCGAATAGGTTGAGGATCTCTTCTGCGGAAAGGCCTATGTGGTGAAGGAAAGTGGTGAGTGCGAACCGTCCCGAGTGGGGAACGTTTTCTCCCGCCTGGGCAATGGCCACCAGCTTCTTCATGCAGGGAGGAAACCGGATGATACTCACCTTCCCCAGGTCTTCTGCTTTATACCTCTCCCTTCTCGTTTCCACCATTTCCTTGATTCTGGATGAATCTTCATTGAGACGCTCCAGCACCATATCGGAAACGGGCAGAGGCAACTCCTCCTCGATCCTGTCCTGCAGTGCCTGCTGGAGCACCCTGCAGAATCGAGACTTCGTTAGGAAGACATAACCAGAGAACACCTCGGTATTCACCAGCTTCCAGTCCCGACTCCGGATGCGGGAGGTGTTCTTGAGGTAGTCCGTAAAATGTATGCTGAGTGAACCGTCGGAGACAGAAGCCTCTACCTTGAGCCGCTCCGCCATCCCCACCACCGTCTCCAGGTCCTCCCCCTTGAGACGCCTGTTCATGGTCACCGCTTCGGCAAGGGCGTACCTTCTGGTGAGGAACGAATCGGCCACACAGGAAACGATCATCCTGGCTATCGGATAACTGAGTATCTCCTGGAGGTATTCGAACTCCTCTGTGAGAGGATGGTCCTTTATTTCCCCTTCCTCCAGGGCATCGATGACCCTCTTCCTGCCCCGCTCCCTAGCACCCTCGTACGCGATGCCCGTCAACAGCTCCCCGAGATCGATACCCTTCTTTCTCACAAATCTCGTTGCCTCCTCGCAGAAGGGGAACCTGGCAAGGAAGTGAGGATTCATCTCATTATGGATAATTCTGATTTCATAAATACATTGCACATCAGTCTGCGCCCTTGGTTACTGATTGGTCGCCCTGCTGTCGAATTCCAGAAAGGGCAGTATTCCTTCCGCCGCGAAATCACTGTCCAGGGCCTCCCTCAGTTCTTCAGGGCCAGTCAGCGGCCTGTGTACCGCGATCCTCCCCGCTCGCTTCTTACCTATCCCCGGCAGCGATTCGAGAGCCCCCAGTGGACAGGAATTCACGGCTAGAGGATATTCAACCCCGGTGACGCTCCTCTCGCCCCAGTCGGTGATCTTCACTGCCACATCGATCTCCAGGTCCACCGGATATTCTAAGCCCACCAGGAGCGGGTATGTACCCACCTGTCTCCCGAAGGTCTTCTTGCCCCTCCTTATCTCGGTGAATACGTGCCTCAGGACAGTCCCTATGGGCACCACCTTCTTCAACATCGGGTGATCGATTTCTTCCCTCACCCTTCTCTTGAAACTCAGGAACTGGGAGCGGGTCACACCAGGAGTGAAATCCCTCCTGATGGGTTCGACCTGCCTGATATTGATCCTTCTCAGCAGGTGGCCCGATTTCTTCACCCCTCTCAAGAATTCAAGATTCAGTTCCAGGGTCCGCTCGCTTTCTCCATCAAGGCCAATGATGAAGTTGATTCCGGGCAACAGTCGGGGCAGTCCGGAATCACCCCTCTCTTTGCCCATCTCGTTGATCAATCGGACGGCGGTGAATACCTCTTCGGGCGTCGCGTTCAGGTTGTTCTCTTCGACCACCGCCGGATCCGCACTCTCCATCCCCAGGGCAAGGACGTTCCCGCTACTGCAGTATTTCACAATGCTGTTCAGTATCTCCGAAGACCGTTCTGGAAAGCGTGCGATCACCGACGGATCGGCGTTATCCAGGTGCAAGGTCTCCACCCCAATATCCGCTATTCCGGACAGGAGATTTTCGATCTGGCTTGGCCTGGGCCGTACCTCACCGCCGTAGGTGTCAGCTTTATAGGAGACGAAACAGGTCTGACCTCCGAGGCGAAAGTGTCTCACACCATGGTCCTTCAGCGCCCTCACCTCGTCATGGATACAGTCCACCTCTCTGAAGACAGGCTCCCCTTTCAGCGGTTCCACACAGAACGAACACCCTCCTGATCGATACCTGAGACATCCCCTATAGGTCTCGATCTCGACTATCAAGGGATGAGGAAAGTCCGGGTGCTCGGTCACCACCTGAGAACCCATGATCATCCAGCGGTTCCATTCTAGGACTCCCCTCCACCGGTCAAGGTCTCTGCCCTCGGTGAGAAGATCGAACACCGTTGCGGCCGGGTCCCGGTCGATGGAAAATTCGAAGTGAGAAGCTACCTCCTCCACGGCGGTGGCAGGGCCCCCCAGCAGCCTCACGCCCGGCAGTCTAGGTACCAAATGGAGAATCTCCCTGACGGACATGGGTGACGTCCGCAGATATCTCCCAGGTACAGAGCAACCGGCGAGCAGCACCGAGAGGTCGCACTCAGGTATCTCTTCCCCCTCCCGAATACGGTCTGCGGTAAGATACCGGATCTCTCCTCCAGCATCCAGTGCTGCCCCGGCTACCGCCCTGACCTGTGGGTGTACGAAGGGCGGTACACCAAGCGCTGCAGGTTCGTCTATGTACCCATCTATGATATTGACACTAGCCATCGTTGCCCCTCGGTCGGGTTAGGGAGTTGACTCCCTCGTCAGATATATATGTAATGTCTGCAATGACATTATGCATTTATCCTGCGATTGCGGTTACCGTAGGTCTGTTGCGGAAAAGGAGAGTATATTTATGGGTCAGGAGAAGAAGGACGTAGATAAGCTGCTGAAAAAAGCAAAGGAACCATCTGAGAAAGCAATGAAATATCACCCTTACTACAAAGGAAAGATCGAAATAGTTCCCAAGTGCTCCATACGCGATTTTAACGACTTCGCAATATGGTACAGTCCCGGCGTAGCTGCGCCCTGTAACGATATCAAAGAGAACCCCGAGATGGTCTATGAACATACGAACAAATGGAACTCTGTAGCCGTGGTCAGTGACGGTAGCAGGGTACTCGGGCTGGGCGATATAGGCCCCGAGGCCGGAATGCCAGTCATGGAGGGAAAGGCACTCCTTTACAAGTATCTGGGAGGGGTAGACGGTTATCCCATCTGTCTGGATACCAACGACCCGGACGAGATCATACAGGCCGTGAAGTGGATCTCTCCATCGTTTGGGGGCATCAATCTGGAGGACATAGCGCATCCCAAGTGCTTCGATATACTTGACACCCTCAGAGAAGAGGCGAAGATCCCTGTATGGCACGACGATCAGCAGGGAACGGCCACCATCATCGTGGCCGGAGCCATCAACGCACTCAAACTGGTGGGAAAGAAAACCAGTCAGGCCTCTGTTGCCATGCTGGGGGCAGGTGCAGCGGGCATCGCCACAGCCAGGGTCTTGATGACCGCCGATTTCGAGCCCAAGAATATCGTCATGGTGGACAGCAAGGGGATACTCCATCCCAGCAGGGCAGATCTTGAGGACAAGTACCCCCAGAAATGGACCATGGCTCAAAAGACCAACGGCGAGGGTAAGACAGGGGATGCGATGCTGGCCATGGAGGGTGCGGACATCGTGATCGCCGCTTCCAAGCCCGGTCCCGGAGTAATCACCAAGGAGATGATCAGAAACATGGCCGACGACCCGATCGTCTTTGCCACCGCCAACCCTGTGCCCGAAATATGGCCCTGGGATGCTGAAGAGGCAGGAGCTAGAATAGTGGCCACCGGGAGATCGGACTTCCCCAATCAGATCAACAACTCCCTGGGATTCCCGGGCATTTTCAGAGGTGCCCTTGACGTGAGGGCGGAGACCATTACTGACGAGATGTGTATTGCGGCCGCCAACGAGATCGCCAAGACTGCTGAAGACAACGGCCTTCGAGAGGATTACATCGTCCCCACCATGGATGAGTGGGAAGTATTCCCAAGAGAAGCTCTGGCAGTGGGCATGAAGGCCATTGAACAGGGTATTGCCAGGAAGAAGATGAGCAGGGACGAGCTGTACAACACCGCTGAAAGGATAATCAGGAGGGCCAGGGAGGAGACCAGGACCATGATGGAGGAAGGGTTCATACCCCCGGTCCCTGAGTGAGCGTTGGATCACCTCCACGAAGTGCGCTCAGAGAAGCACCAATATGACCGATTGAGTTAAGTATCAAGCGTTCAATATGTTGTTTCGAGCATATCGGGGGAGAAGAGTCAAAAATTCTTCTTGGCCGTATCACCTTCGATTCCTCCCCCGGTGGGCCTGGGACCCCCTCCCAGCCCCCTAAATTTTTTATCCATATTTGAAACTGAAAAACCAGTTCTTGCCACTTTTCCTGAATAACATGGTATGAGGTATGGGACAAATCATTAAAAGGAATCGAGTATGGAAAAAGTGTTAACCCTCACACCAGGGTCATGGAGACGGTGTCAATGTTTTTCACTCCCTCGATGGACTGGAGCGCCTCCTCCAGTCGGTCAATAATGCCCTCTCTGTCCTCCATCAAGAAGGTGACTTCAAGGATCTTGAGGCCGAAGGCCAGTGGTTTGATCTCTATATTTTTCACTGTTACCTCTTCGGGAATTACCCCTGGGATGGCTTCTCTCATCTTCTCGATCGGGGACTCGACGTCCGACGGCATCAGGCTGTATGTAGCTGCAACATCACCCATTTTCTCACCTACGGCCCAATAAACCCACAGCTGCCACACACGTATTCAACACTCTGGTCGCGACAGGTGACGCAGCGCCCTATCTCCTTTTCTCCACACATCGGACAGGGAAAATAGGCCACGCCCTTCCCGATCAGTCTGATCCCGCATGATGTGCAATTCTTCTCTTTTTCCATCAATGATCCCGATGCCGCATACTCCTTTCTATATATAAAAGTACGTGGTTGAAAGAGAGCACAGGCTCTCAGATATCTGGCGTTACCTCAACAGTCACCATGGTCAGAGAACAGTTCTCCACTCTCCTGAGATAACGTTTACCTTCTCCATCTCGAATTTTCCTTTGTGAACTCTCATCATGTTGAACGAGGGATGAGACCTGCCCTTCAACCTTCTGGTGCAGGCGGTGCCCGCGTTGATGAGGAACATCTCTTCCAGCCTCCACACCCAGGGGAGGTGCTTATGACCGGAAAGCACCAGATCCACTTTCAGTTCCTTGCATAGGGAGAGCACTTCTCCTGCATCCACCAGGATGTTCCTTTCTCTGCCCGTTCCAGGTATCGGTATGAGGTGGTGGTGAAGACAGAGTACCTTGAAGTTGTTTCCCCCTTCAAAAACGTTCCTGATCTCCCTGTAGTTCTCCCTGCCGATGTGGCCGTCATCGATATCGGGCTCAGTAGAGTCCATACCGAATATCGTTACCTGCTCATCTTCGTAGAGAGGAAACCTCGTTCCGTATATCTCCTCGAATATCTTGTAACCGAGATTCCTGGCATCATGGTTCCCCGGGAGTACAATCTTGTTCTCTATCTCGATCCGGTCTATGTATTCCTTCGCTCGGTCGTGCTCATGGGGGTATCCATCATCGGTCAGGTCTCCGGTGACAATTACGATATCTAGCCCGCTCTCGTTCAGGATATCTATGACCCTTTCTCCCCACTCCTCCACAAAATAGCTGCTGGTGATATGTATGTCCGAAATATGGGCTATCCTTGTATCTTCCATTTTTTTCCTCTCTTTACTCATCGTGTTGTTAATCTCCACTCACATATAATACTCTGTTCTCAGAGCGTTCTCAGAGAAATCATTGGGTCTGTGGATGAAAGGGGAGCAAGATAGCAAGAGATAACCCCATCTAATACAACCTGGGCGAGGTCTTTTCTTATCAGAGGGCTTCGCTCGTGATAACTCCTAGGAATGCAACCTCTAAAAGTCTTCGCTTCTGTCGCCTGAGCTGGGGAGCAAACAGCCCGATCGGTCGGGAAATGGGCAACGAAGGCGTAGATAACGGGTGTGAATACACAAAGCTTAAATAGAAACAGCAATTACGACAACTTCCGTAATGTCGACATTTCCTCTCCAAAGGGCCCGTAGCTCAGCTAGGTAAGACTCCTGATAACCTTCATGGATCTCTAGAAAGAGCATCTGGCTTTTAACCAGGTGGTCTGGGGTTCGAAAGGTCTGCGTGGTTATCGCCACAGACCTCGGAAATCCCCACGGGCCCACATTGGTAGGTGAAGATAGATATGAAAATGGTATTTCAGAGTAGCGCTGGACGATGCATTTTTATAACACAATCACTTAGTACTGCTGAAGGGCGCTCGATCTGGAACTTATCATTTGCAGGGGCGAGGTGACATAGCGTGTCTGATATTGAATTTAATGTTTTAGAGCATAAACTCGTGCCAGAGCATAGGTTGCTCTCTGAAGAGGAAGAAGAGGAAGTCCTTGTCAAGTGGGATATTGGTAAGGATCAACTCCCAAAAATACGACGCAGTGACGCTTGTATTAAGATTCTAGAGAAGATTCACGGCCCTATTGAGGAGGGTCGTATAATCAAGATCGTGAGGAGGAGCCCGACCGCCGATCGATTTGTGGCATATCGCCTGGTAATAAGTAGGTGATGCATTGCGAGATATTGTAGAACTCTATTTTAAAGACCGGAGTATAGTTAACCACCATATAGCCAGCTTCAATGATTTCCTGTCCACCTTGGACAATCCAAACAGCAGGATGCAGGAGATCGTGGACAACGTCAGGGTGACACCTGATGAGACAGAGAGGGGGACATTCCGCCTCGATCCGGATAGAATTGATGACCGCGTGGTGGACATCAGAGTAGGACGAAGGAGGGATGAGAAGACCGGAAAGGTCGATCCTCAATCGAGGCCCACCATCCACGTCAAGCTGCCAGTGGTTCGAGAGGCTAATGGGTATACGCACAGACTGACCCCCATGGAAGCCAGGCTGAGGAACCTGAACTATCTGGCCCCCATATACGTTGATTTTACTGTCATAGAGGACGGGATAGAGAAGGAACCGGAGAGGATACATGTGGGTGACCTCCCCATAATGGTCCGATCCAAGAAGTGCAACCTCTATAAGGAGAACCTGGAAGAGGAGAGGGAGATCACTGATGAGGAATACGAAGAAATACTGATCTCCGAGAACGAGGATCCAAACGATTCTGGAGGTTACTTCATCATCGGCGGAACTGAGAGAGGCTTGATTTCCCTCGAAGACCTGGCCTCCAACCGGGTGATGGTGGAGTTCAATGAAAGATACGGAAAGAAGCTGGAAGTGGCCAAGGTCTTCTCCCAGCGTGAAGGATACAGGGCACTCACCCTGGTGGAGAAGAAGAAGGACGGTACGCTGATGGTCTCCGTGCCCGCAGCCTCGGGCCAGATCCCGTTGGTGGCCCTGATGAAGGCGCTGGGCATGGACAGTGATGAAGAGATCTACGAGGCGATAGCCAGCGTGCCAGAGATGGCCAACATTGTTTACGCTAATATCGAAGAATGTCAGGATAGTAAGGAGTACCCTCCCAATGGTATCTATTCTACGGAGGACGCCCTGCTATATCTGGAGAGAAAATTCGCCACTGGACAGGCGAAGGAGTACAGGATAAAGAAAGTGGAGTCCATCATCGACCGCTCTCTGCTGCCCCACCTGGGGGACAAGCCGGAGGACAGGATGAAGAAGGCCATATTCCTGGGCAGGATAGCCAGGTCGGTGCTGGAGCTTTCCCTGGGACTCAGGAAGGAGGACGACAAGGACCATTACGCTAACAAGCGGCTCAAGCTGTCCGGCGACCTGCTTGAGGACCTCTTTAGGGTTTCTTTCACCAACCTGATGAAGGACCTGAAGTACCAGATGGAGAGGAACTACGGCAGGAAGAAAGACCTGAAGATATCCAATTCGATCAGGCCTGATCTACTCACCCACAGACTGCTGCACGCACTGGCCACCGGTAACTGGGTGGGCGGCCGGGCGGGTGTCAGTCAGCTGCTGGACAGGACTTCCAACATGAGCGCCATCAGCCATCTGAGGAGGGTCACCTCTTCATTGACCAGATCGCAGCCCCACTTCGAGGCCAGGGATCTGCACCCCACTCAGTGGGGAAGGCTGTGTCCCAACGAGACACCCGAAGGTCAGAACTGTGGGCTGGTGAAGAATGCGGCCCTGATCATCGACGTGTCCGAGGGCTTCAGGGAGGACGACGTCAAGTGGATGCTACAGGACCTGGACGTGGAGGAGGTCAGAGGCCAGCAGAAGCCGGGTACCAGGGTATACGTCAACGGAGACCTGGTGGGCGTGCACGACAGGGCCAAAGAGCTGATCTCCGAGATACGGTCCCGCCGAAGGTGCGGGCTGCTCTCTCACGAGATTAATGTGAGATATGACCGGGAGATGGACGAGATCATCATCAACTGCGATGAGGGAAGGCTGAGGAGGCCCCTGGTGGTGGTGGAGAACGGCAGAATCGCTCTTACCAGGAAGCACGTTGAGGACGTCAGGTCCGGAAAGACGGACTGGTCTGACCTGCTCCGTGACGGGGTGATCGAGTGGATCGATGCCGAAGAGGAAGAGGACTGCTTCATCG
The DNA here is from genome assembly GCA_964580935.1 of uncultured Methanomassiliicoccales archaeon. Lineage (GTDB taxonomy): Archaea > Thermoplasmatota > Thermoplasmata > Methanomassiliicoccales > CAZOLG01 > CAZOLG01. Next base: position 42,922 of record CAZOLG010000006.1, on the reverse strand, counting down.
TCGTCCAGCCCTTCGAGACCCCTGAGCGCTGCCCCACCTGCGACCAGCCCCTGTCCCGAGGGGACGTGGACTGGCTCAATCCAGGTGGCGAGGAGAGAGACATCATACTGCAGTGCGAACTCTGCAATGCTGAGATGAAGGTGCCCTCACTGATCACCAACGACCATACTCATATGGAGGTGGACCCCATGACCATCCTGGGTGCATGTGCGGGACTGGTGCCCTATCCAGAGCACAACTCTTCTCCTAGAGTGACCATGGGTTCCGGTATGGCCAAGCAGTCTCTGGGCCTCAGCACGAGCAATTACCGTAGGAGGCCAGATACCAGAGGCCATCTGATGCACTATCCGCAGAAACCTCTGGTGCAGACCAAGGGAATGGAGTTCGTCAATTTCAACGAGAGGCCGGCCGGCCAGAACTTCACCGTGGCCGTCCTTTCTTATCAAGGTTACAACATGGAGGACGCCCTGATACTCAACAAGGCGAGTATTGAGCGCGGGCTCGCCCGGTCAACGTTCATGCGTACCTACCGTGCTGAAGAGAGAAGGTATCCCGGTGGTCAGGAAGACCACTTCGAGGTCCCTTCCCCAGAAGTCAGGGGTGCCAGGGAGGACATGGCCTATTCCAATATGGGAGAGGACGGTCTGATCGTTCCCGAGACTCCGGTGGAGGGAGGAGATGTGCTCATAGGAAAGACTTCGCCCCCGCGGTTCCTGGAAGAGGAGACGGATTTCCTGACTCCCCAGAAGAGGAGAGAGACCTCGATCACTGTTCGGCCCGGGGAATCGGGTTGGGTGGACAGTGTGATGCTCACCGAGAACGAGGGAGGGAGCCGCCTGGTGAAGGTGAAGGTGAGGGATCAGAGGATACCCGAGCTGGGCGACAAGTTCGCCTCCCGACACGGCCAGAAAGGTGTGGTGGGGCAGATAGCTCGCCAGGAAGACATGCCTTTCACCTCGGACGGCGTGATACCTGATCTGATCATCAACCCCCACGCGATCCCCTCTCGTATGACCGTGGCCCACGTCCTGGAGATGATAGGGGGCAAGGTGGGATCGATGGAGGCCAGGGACATCGACGGCACGCCCTTCAGCGGCGAGAAAGAACAGGCGTTGAGGGAATCACTGGTCAAGAACGGTTACAAACACACCGGCAAGGAAGTGATGTACGACGGAAAGACCGGCCGCATGATCCCCGCCGATATTTTCGTGGGCGTGATTTACTACCAGAAGCTGCACCACATGGTGTCCGGGAAGCTCCACGTGAGGAGCAGGGGACCGGTGCAGATACTCACCAGACAGCCCACTGAGGGTAGGTCCAGGCAGGGGGGTCTGCGTTTCGGTGAGATGGAGAGGGACTGTCTCATCGGGCACGGCGCCGCCATGGTCATCAAGGACCGCCTACTGGACCAGTCGGACGGCACTTACCACTACGTCTGTGAGAACCCCAAGTGCGGACATATCGCCATAATGGACCGCAGGGGCGGACTGAGGTGCCCCGTCTGCGGCAACAACTCCAGCATCAGTAAGATTCAGACATCATATGCTTTCAAACTGCTACTGGACGAGCTGTTCTCCCTGGGCGTTGCCACACGCCTTCAACTGGAGGATTTGAGATGAGAGGAGTATCCAAGCGGGTGGGAAGCATCAAGTTCGGGTGCCTTTCCCCCGAAGAGGTCAGGAAGATGTCTTCCACCAAGATCATTACCGCAGACACTTACGACGATGACGGCTTCCCCATCGACATGGGTCTGATGGATCCCCATCTGGGGGTTATTGAGCCGGGACTTCGTTGTAAGACCTGCGGTCACAAGGTGGACGAATGTCCAGGCCACTTCGGTCATATAGACCTTGCAATGCCTGTGATCCATGTGGGGTTCGTCAAGGAGATCAAAAAGCTGTTGAGGTCGACTTGCAGGGTATGCGGCCGATTGCTGCTCCCTCTAGAGGCGGCGGAGGAGCGACGGGATGAACTGGAGAGCGTGGAGGACCTGGGAGGAGACGTCAAGGTCCTGCGCAAGATGGCAAAGAAGACGGCCAAGGACGCCGCCAAGAAGCCCATATGCCCCCACTGTGGGGAAGAGCAGATGAAGATCACCCTGGACAAGCCCACCACGTTCAGAGAAGACGGACACAAGCTCACATCCAAGGAGGTGAGGGAGCGGTTGGAACGCATCCCAGACGAGGACCTGGTGCCCCTGGGCATCGACCCCGTGTCCTCCAGGCCGGAATGGTTGGTGCTGACTGCGCTCCCCGTACCGCCGGTGACAGTGAGACCCTCGATCACACTGGAGTCGGGGGACAGGTCGGAGGACGACCTGACTCACAAGCTGGTGGACGTGCTGCGTATCAACCAGAGGCTGAGGGAGAACAGGGACGCCGGTGCACCCCAGTTGATCGTGGAGGATCTCTGGGAATTGCTGCAATATCACATTACTACTTATTTCGACAATCAGACCTCGGGTATCCCTCCCGCCAGGCACAGATCGGGCCGGCCGTTGAAGACTCTGGTGCAGAGGCTGAAGGGTAAGGAGGGCCGGTTCAGGTCCAACCTCTCCGGAAAGAGGGTGGACTTCTCCGCCCGTACTGTGATCTCACCGGATCCAGAGATCTCTATCAACGAGATAGGGATCCCCTACCGGGCGGCAAGGGAACTGACCATCCCCGTGTACGCTACAGAGGCGAACATGGAGCAGCTGAGGGAGCTCGTGGCTCGAGGCCCCAGTCCGGACGACGAAGACGGGTACGTGCCCGGCGTGAACTACGTCATCCGCCCCGACGGCAGAAGGATCAGGGTGACCGAGAGGAATGCGGAGACGGTGGCCGAAGGGCTCGAGATAGGCTACAAGATCGAGAGGCACCTGATGAACGGGGACATCGTACTGTTCAACAGACAACCCTCGCTGCACAGGATGTCCATGATGGCCCACGAGGTGAAGGTGATGCCCTGGAAGACCTTCCGGCTGAACCTCTGCGTGTGTCCGCCCTACAACGCGGACTTCGACGGGGACGAGATGAACCTTCACGTGTTGCAGAGCGCGGAGGCCAGGGCGGAAGCCATGATACTCATGAGGGTACAGGAACATATCCTGTCGCCCAGGTTCGGTGGACCGATCATCGGCGCCATACACGACCACATCACCGGCGCTTTCATGCTCACCCACAAAGACACCAGCTTCACCAAGGCAGAGACACTGTACATACTATCCAAGATGGAGCACGGCAGTCTACCGGCGCCGGATAAGCCGGAGGAACGGGAGTGGACGGGCAAACAGATTTTCTCTCTGCTGATGCCCGAAGATATGAGCATGATATTCCGGTCCTCCATCTGCAGGAACTGCGACACCTGCGATAAGGAGGAGTGTGAGAGGGACGCGTTCGTGAGGATAAAGAACGGTAAGCTTCTTTCCGGTACCATAGATGAGAAAGCCATCGGTTCGTTCAAGGGAAAGATCTTGGACCGGATGGCCAGGGACTACGGCACCGACAAGGCGCAGCAGTTCATAGACGATCTAACAAGAATAGCCATCGGAGCCATCATGGTCAGAGGATTTACCACCGGGCTGGACGATGAAGACATCCCGCAGGAAGCGAGGAGACAGATCAACGAGGTGCTGCAGGAGGCAACCCAGAAGGTCAGCGAGTTCGTCACCGCCTACAGGGAGGGCATACTGGAACAGATGCCCGGCCGTTCGCTCGAGGAGACCTTAGAGGTGGAGGTAATGAAGGTACTGGGCAAGGCCAGAGATGAGGCAGGACAGATAGCGAGCCGCCATCTGGGTCTTGAGAACTCGGCGGTCATCATGGCCCGTTCAGGTGCCCGTGGATCGATGCTGAACCTGTCCCAGATGGCGGGCTGTATCGGTCAGCAGGCGGTGCGTGGAGAGCGCCTGTCCAGAGGGTACTGGAACCGTACTCTCCCCCACTTCAAGAAGGGGGACCTCGGTGCCGAGGCAAAGGGGTTTGTACGGAACTCCTACAAGAGCGGGCTCTCACCCACGGAGTTCTTCTTCCACTCTATGGGAGGCAGAGAGGGTTTGGTGGACACCGCGGTCAGGACTTCCAGATCAGGATACATGCAGAGAAGGCTGATCAACGCTCTGGAGGACATCAAACTGAAGCAGGACGGTACGGTGAGGAACACGGCAGACATGATCGTCCAGTTCAAGTACGGTGAGGACGGGGTGGACCCCAGCAGGAGCGTGCAGGGGGACTCCATCGACGTCGACGAACTGCTCACCGAGGTACTGGGAGACCAGGCCGAGCTGCTGGCCAAGCTGGAAGAGAAGGAACTCACCGGCTACGCCACCCTGGAGCGAGATCTCATGGAGGCCAGCGGAGAAGAGTTCGAGGAGGCCTATGAAGGGGGTGATGAGTGATGGCCAGGAAGGACACTGTGAACGCCCTTCGCAGGAGGGGCATAGACGACGATGATATCGAAGTACTTCTCTCCAAGTTCAGAGTGCTTGGAGACGTCGCCTCTGCCAATGTGGACGAAGTGATGGAACTCGGATACTCGGAGAAAGAGGCCGAGGAGATAATCAGGAAGGCCAACAGCAAGGGCAAGAAACGGAAGACCAAGAAGAAAGAGAAGAAGAAAGAGGAGATCGATTGGGAGGTGCCGGACAAGACCCGGGAACTCACCGACCTGGAGGAGAAGATGGCCGGCCTTTCAGAGGATATGGATCTCAACCTTCCACAGCAGGTGATCGTGGACGTGGCGGAGAGGATAGAGGGGATAGAAGTCCCCGACGACATACTACGCCAGCTGCTGGACAGGGCGGCCAGCAAGTACCAGAAGCACAAGATGGATTCCAATGAATCGGCGGGCATACTGGCCGCTCAGAGCATCGGGGAACCGGGAACCCAGATGACGATGCGTACCTTCCACTACGCGGGTGTGGCGGAGATCAACGTCACCTTGGGGTTGCCTAGACTGATCGAGATCGTAGACGCCCGGAGGACGCCCAGCACGCCCATGATGACCGTCTATCTGGAGGACGACGTCTCCAACAAAGTGGAGCGGGTGAGGGAGATCGCCTCCGAGATCGAGATGACTACTCTACTGGATATTGCTGACATTGAGACTGACATAGTCAACATGAAGGTGCTGATATACCCTAACAAGAGGAAGCTGTCCCAGAAGGGAATCACCCACGAGGGCATTCACAAGACACTCAACAAGGTGCGGGGAGTGAGAGGCATGGTGGACGACGATGACGAACACCTCACCATCTCCTCCGACGAACCGTCGTTCATGAAGTTGCAGAAGATCATTGATACGGTCAAGGATGCCAAGATCAAGGGCATTGACGACATCGAAAGAGCCATTATCAGGAAGACGGGCGGAGAATACGTGATATATACTGAAGGCTCCAACCTGGAAGAAGTGTTCAAGGTGGACAAGGTGGACAAGACCAGGACCACCTGCAACTCGCTGCACGAGATACATGGTGTGCTGGGGGTGGAGGCGGCCAGGAGCTCCGTCATCCAGGAGGCCATGGACACGCTGCAGGAACAGGGCCTCACGGTGGACATCAGACACATCATGTTGGTGGCGGACATCATGACCAGCGATGGAGACGTGAAGGCCATCGGCAGACACGGCATATCAGGGAGGAAATCGAGCGTGCTTGCCAGAGCCGCCTTCGAGATCACCTCCAAGCATCTGCTGCGTGCCGCGATCACTGGTGAGGTGGACGAGTTGGACGGCGTGGCAGAAAATATTATAGTGGGGCAACCGGTTACTCTCGGTACTGGGGCAGTGAACCTGGTGTACACGCCCGCCAAAGGAGGTCAGACAGATGGTTGATGTAGGAAGAGCGTTGAAGATGGCCGAATCAACTGGAGAGATCGTATTCGGAGTGAAGGAGACCAAGAAGGCTGTGGAGGGGGGAGAGGCTCAGATGATTATCCTCTCCAGAAACTGCCCAAGCAAGTTCCTGCGCTCCGATCACGGAATCAAGACACATGAATTCAAGGGGACCAACATGGAGCTGGGAGCTCTGTGCGGAAAACCGTTTTCAGTATCCGCTATAGCGATCATAGACAAGGGGTCCTCGAACATTCTCTCGTTGGGATAATATGCCTGATATAAAATTTACAGAGGAAACGCTGAGGTATATCTCGCTGTTCGAGAGGATCACCAATACCACAGTAAAGGACTGCCTGGAGACAGAAGACAAGCTGGTGTTCGTGGTGGCCCCCGGACAGGCCAACAGGGCCGTGGGAAAGGGTGGAGAGCACGTGATCAAGATGAAGAACACCACGGGCAAGAACATCCAGGTCGTGGAGTACTCCGACGATCCCGAGGAGTTCATCAAGAACGTCTTCTACTCCTACGATGTGGAGAAGGTGGAGATCGAGAACAGAGGAGACATAGTTCACGCCACTGTCACCGTAGACCCCAAGGTCAAGGGCAGGGCGATCGGTAAAAACGGCAGGAACCTCAAGATTGCCAGGAACGTGGTGAATAGGCACCACGACGTCCAGAGTATCAGCGTAGCATGAACTATAGCGGTTCTCGTTCCACTTCCAGTCCGTCAGCAGTGGGGTATTTCTCTATGAGGAAGCAGCGGTAGGGCAGATCCTTTGCTATCTCTTCCAGTATCCACGGAGCCAGCAAGACCTTCTTTCCATCTTCGCAGACCAGATCATCGGGCACTCCATATTGATCTCTCAGCATTGTACCCACCAGCCGTGGCTCCTCGGTCTCGATCAGGCCTCGGTACAGCGTGCCCTCTTCGGTTACTATGTCCAACGATAGCGCGACGTTTCTCGCCCTCCTCTTGATCCTGTTCCTCAGCTGAACCCTATCTTTGAAGCTGGACGAGCAGTAGTGCCTGGAAAGGTCCAAGTCTCTTCTCAACATCTCCATTGCCAACTCCTGACTCCCTCTGACTGCACTAGACAGATCGTTCTTTGCCCCAAACCCTCTGTCCTTCAGTTGTTCAAAATTGGTCTCGGAGAACTCTAGCTCGTTGAGGTTGACGAAGTCCAACCCCATATCGTCGGCCGCATCTAGGACCTCGATCAACCACTCTCTCTCGCCGGGAACGGAGGGCACTTCGATGCCCAGAGAGAGTGAGGTGCTGGAAAGCCCCCTGCTCAGATTGCCAACGGTCTCATCACTCCAGCCCTCCGGTGGCAGGTGGACTCTCAATTCGTCTAGACCGGCGCTCTCCAGGCGCCGGAAGAGCTCCTCGTCGAGGGTGGCGGTATAGAGGTGGAGATGGTGTGAAGGACCGAACTCCTCTCTTAGCATCCGGATGTAACCCAAGGTGCGTTCTGGGACGGCCAGGGGATCTCCGCCGGTGATCCCCGTGCCCCGCGCGTCTATAGCCCTAGCTTCCTCGATGATGTCATGATGTTCATGGATTCTCCTCTCGTTGGCGAAGATCACGTCCCTGCCCCTCTTCTCTGAGGAAAGGGGACAGTAGTAGCAGCCCGTGGGGCACCTCCCGGTCACCAGTAGCACCATCTTGCTACCTTCGGCACACCTGGTGCACCCCTCAGGAAGCTCTCCCACGAATGCGGACCCCGCTTTCAGTTGTTGGATCACGTTCCACTGCACGCATGAACAACTTTTAATCTTATCCATGTGAGTGGTTTTGTTGTGAAGGAACTGTTGTGATGTGCCGGAGCCGCCGCAGGGAAATTCTCGGGCTCATCTGCGAGCAGCTTTTTATGAATGGAGAGTTATCATGGGAGCGATGAACAGTAAGAGCAAGATCGGGAGCGAGAGCCGACTCATCCTGGCTCTCGATGAAACCATAGAGTCAAGGGCGATGGAGGTGGCGAGAGAGGTGTCGGACATCGTGGACGCCATCAAGATCAATTGGCCGCTGGTCCTGGCTGCCTCTCCGGAGATCATCAATACCCTCTCCGATCTCTCCCACGTCATATGCGATTTCAAGATAGCGGATATACCCAACACCAACAGGCTCATCGTGAAGCAGGCGTTCTCCCGGGGGGCGTCGGGAGTCATCGTACATGGCTTCACGGGAAAGGACTCGGTACAGGCGGCGGTGGACGCGGCTGATGTTTCTGTATATGTGGTCACCGAGATGACACACCCTGGGGGAGAGGAGTTCACCTCGCCGGCGGCTATTAGAGTGGCCCAGATCGCCAAAGAGGTCGGGGCCGCAGGGGTCATAGCCCCCGCCACCCGCCCCCAGAGAATCCGGAAGATCAGGGAGGAGGTGAGAGACCTGCTGATACTGGCTCCTGGAGTGGGCGTGCAGGGGGGCAGGGCTTCGGAGGCCATCGAAAACGGTGCTGACTACATCATAGTGGGCAGAGCGATCTACCAGTCAGAGGATCCGCGTGAAGCTACTCAATCCATCGTCGAGGAGATCGAGTCGGCGTTATAGAACAACGGACACCACCCAGTCGATTCTATTCTCTGTGTCACAGTGAACAATCTTTTTATATCGGCTTCGTAATCTGTTGGCACGATTCTATTCGGGAGAAACAAAGATGGCTAGGGACGAAGGAGCATCAAACAGCTCCTCCAGGGATCTCAAGAAGAAGCTCTCCGGGTTACGTTCCAGATTCAGCAACTCGTGGTGGGGCGATAACTGGCATACAGTGGCCATCATCGTAGGCCTTCTCTTCGTTGCTCTGTTCCTCAGGTCATACTTCGGTTATTCAATGTCCGTGGATAACGGGTTTATCGTGTCTGGTGGGTCTGACTCCTACTATCATGAGAGGGTCATCGCCCACGTGATGGATACGGGCACCCATCTTGTGCAGGACCCCATGCTGAATTACCCAATGGGGATGAGGAACGCCAGACCTCCGTTATACGACTGGTCAGTGGCCGTATCTGGACAGCTCCTGTCGGGCCTGGGTATGGACGAGGCAGCGGCCATGGGATATTCCCTGGTACTCTCCACGGCCATATGGGGAGCTCTCACCCTGATACCCGTGTACCTGATAGGTAGGGCGGCCTTTGGAAACAGGGCAGGACTGGTGGCGGCACTCCTGTTCGCCATCATGCCCGGACACATACAGCGGAGTGTGCTGTCCAACGCGGATCACGACGCATTGATCCTCTTCCTGGCCATGTGGTCTTTCTATTTCCTGTTGATGGCCCTCAAGTCGGTTAGCGGAGACAGGTGGGTGAAGAGCTGGGGAAACAGACATTCTATCAAAAAGGGCCTTGTCCAGTACTGTCGGGAGAACCAGGTGTCGCTGTTATACGCGGCCCTGGCCGGCATATCGCTGGCCGCGGTGGCCATGACCTGGACCGGCTACGCTTACCTTCTGGTAATCGTCCTGGCCTACTTCCTAGTACAGCTCTTCCTGAACCGTTTCAAAGGGCTTGATTCCCTGGGCCTGTTAATGACCATAACGGTCATGCTGTCTGTAGCCTTCCTGATCGCCGCGCCAGTCTACTACCAGATGAACTACTGGAACGTGTGGTTCGATATCCCCGTCTATCTCTTCCTGGCCGCCGTGGTAGTGGGGATCATATTCATAACCACCAGGGACTACCCGTGGACTCTGGTCATCCCGTCTTTCGTCATCCTGTCAGCATTCGCACTCCTCGCACTCTCCATCTTCATGCCCAACCTGTTCGATGCCATAGCCACCGGACAGGGGTACTTCGTGAAGAGTAAGCTGTACTCCACCATATCTGAGGCCCAGGCACCCAACTTCTCCAATCTGGTACTCTCCTTCGGCGCAGTTACCTTCTGGCTGGCTTTCGCCGGTGTGGTATGGGCCGCATGGAAGATACCCAGGAAGATCAGCCACTACCTGATATTCGTGGTGGTCTGGGCCGGTGTGTCCATGTTTATGGCCATATCGGCGGGCAGATTCATGTTCAACGCCGCCCCCGCCTTCGCCGTGGCCGGTGGTTGGGTGGTGGCAATCATTATAGATCACGTTAATTTCGATTCCGTGCCCAAACTGATGTCCGGCTTCTGGAGCAACCCGGCCACAGTGATCAAGAGGGCGGTCAAGATCAGACATGTGCTGGGGGCGCTTTTCCTGGCCTTCATGATACTACTGCCCAACGTGTGGACCGCTGTTGACGCGGGCATACCCTCACAACTGAAGCAAGAGTATGATCAAGAGGTGATGGACGTCCTACCCGGGTTCCTCAAACCGGCCGATTACAACCCCCAGAACGGTTCCTGGTACTTCGGGGCTTTCTCCTACAACCTGCCCCTTCCGGAAACCTACTGGCCCACTGCCTGGGAGTGGTATAGGAGTACCGATAGCGATATACAACCGCCATCCGAACGGCCAGCGTTCCTCTCCTGGTGGGACTACGGTTTCGAGGCCGCACGTGAGGGACAGCACCCCACCGTAGCGGACAACTTCCAGAACGCCTACCAGTATGCGGGTAGTTTCATCACCAGTCAGAACGAATCGGATGCCATGGCCTTGCTCATCTCAAGAGTTCTGGACAAGACCGGCGTTTCTGAGAACGATACAATCAACACGCTCCTGGAAAAGTACGGAGTGAACACGGTCAAGCTCAACGATATATTCGAGAACCCCTCCAGGTACATCCAGGTGGTCAAGAACAACCCTGAAGTATACGGACCCTACGATTCGGAGCTGAGCGCGCCTAACGCGAAGTACGCCGCGGCCAGGATCGAGATCGCGAAGATCGGTACTGATGCCATGGCCGCGCTGTACCACGACCTGAGGAAGGAGACAGGGGTGGACATAGGCTACTTCGCCATCGACAGCAGACTGTTCCCCTTCTCGGCCACAGGTTACAACATACTCTATGCGCCGGTCAAGCTCTCTGACCACAGAATCGACCAGTTCGATCAGCCTATGGACTTCTATCGCATCTACGCAGTGGACCAGATGGGTAATATGCACGCACTGGAGAATGTTACCCAGGACATGACGATAGTGGATTACTCGATCCAGTATCAGCCCATGTTCTATAACTCGATGTTATACAGGACCTTCATGGGGTACGGTCCTCAGGACATCGGGGAGGACCAGCAGGGCATCCCTGGCATCTCCGGGTCCCTTCAGAACCTGCCCCCTATGCAGGGCTGGAACCTTACCCACTTCAGAATGGTGTACCGGACGGCGTACTACAACCCGTTCCCCGAGGAGACGGTGCGCAATCACACCGACGCCTGGAGAGCGATCTCCTATGACGAGGGCCTTGAACTGAGAGATAAGATAGAGAAGGGTGAGGCCCAGGGCGTGGTGGACCTCTCCGCCTACTCGCTGAGGAGCGGCGTGGTGTTCCTGCAGTACTACGACGGAGCGATCATCGAGGGCACGGCGACTACTGAGAGCGGGACCCCCTATGCCAATGCCTGGGTCACCGTCCTGGACGAGTACGGGATACCCCACCACACGGTGAAGACCGACTCCCAGGGCCACTACCGTGCTCTGGCACCCTTCGGTGATGTGAAGGTGATCTACTCCTACGGTGAACTGGACCTGAGAAGACAGGTGGCCACCGAGATAGGCAGAGAGAGCTTCAACATCAGCCACGACCAGGCGATGAGGAAGAAGATCGATAAGGACGGCGACGGTGTGTGGGACTACAAGATCGATGGTGATGTTACACTCCCGGGGGCCAGTGTGGACGGCCGCGTGTACTGGGACCAGAACCAGGACGGCAAGTACAACCCGGGCACTGATCAACCCATATCCAACGCCAGCGTGGCGATCGAGGGCAAGGAAGGATTCGATGACCAGGTCACGACCAACAGTACGGGTCAGTACAGTTTCTCCTCGCTGCCCCCCATGAACGCCACTCTGTCCACCGAATACCAGGGCAGGGTACTGGATCGGGAGGAACTGGACGTCATGCCCATGGGGGAGAAGACAGTCGACTTCCCCGTGCGCCCGTCCGGCCTGGAGGGCACACTCTTCAAATCTGACGGCGCTGCTGCCGCCGACACCGAGGTGGTTCTGAAAGACCTGGCAGATGGTACTACGCAAACCAAGACCACTGACCAGCAGGGCGCCTTCTCGTTCACCGGCCTCCTGCCGGGCAACTACTCTCTGGGTCTCAAGGACCCCTCGTTGAGCATCGGACAGCAGATGTTCAACCTCAGGCCTGGAAATACCACCAGTCAGAACTTCACAATTCATAAATCGATGAAGCTCTCTGGACAGGTGACGGTGGCCGGAAAGGCGGTCTCCAACGCCACCCTGGGGATCACCTCTCAGCAGAATCAGATATGGATTACTACTGATAGCATGGGCCGCTTCTCGACTATCGTCCCCATGGACGACTACACCCTGCACGCCATGGCGGTCAAGGAGGGCGTTGAGTATTCCGCCCTCCAGCATGTTAGCCAGGGCGAAGAGGTGACGGTCAACCTCGCCCTGACCAAGAGCAATGTTCTCAAAGGCACCCTGGAAGCGGAGAACAGTACCGTGCCTCACGAGGAGATCGTTTTCAAGTCCATGAGCAACGGAGCCACCGTGAGCGCGGTGACCGATGCCCACGGGAGGTACAGGGTCTCTTTGCCCGCTGGCTCATACTTCGTTTACGCATCGTCTGAAGGCCATGCCTACTGGAACGATTTCTACCTGTCAGCGTCCACACAGAAGACGCTGAAGATGACCTCCTCGGTCGACATATCGGGGAAGGTGTGGACTGAACAAACCCATGACTCGATGATGAACGAAGGGGAGGGTATGTCCAGTGTCAGTATTGAAGTCACCGATCAGAAGGGCAGGGGTCTAGACTTCTTCACCGACCAGGCGGGAGACTACGACATCAAGCTCGTACCCGGCAACTCCTACCAGCTCGAGGTGTCTGTCAGCGGTTACCACCCAATAGCATTCACCCACAATCATATTTCACAGTCTGAGGTAAAGAACATACAGATGATCCCTCTGAACAGGACAGTGACCGGTAAGGCGATGTTGGGCACCGCCCCACTGTCCAGTGTCAATATACAGTTCCTGGCCGATGGGGGAGGGGCGATCGAATCTTCTGTTGTCACCGACGCAAACGGCTCCTTCTCACTGTCACTGTTCCCCGGCGACTATCAGATAAACGTGGATCAGAACGTCACAGCGGGGGACAATCAGACCAGATATCAACATTACTCCGCAGTTCAGGTCCAGGTCGGAGAAGATCCAGCACCTCTGAACCTGAGTGTGGTGAAGAGGCAGCTGGTTACAGGACAGATCTCGCCGGACAGGGACAGTCAGGCCAGAATCACCTTCCATGGCCCGGAGACCAAGGAAATTAGCACCGAGTCCTCGTTCCAACTGTATCTGCAGGAGGGTGAATACGATGTCTATGTCACCCAGAGGGCCGGATTCGAGAGGTACGGATACCTGGACAACATCACGGTCGATGAGACCACCTCACCCCTCAATATTGCCACCGAAAGGGCGTACCTGCTTTCCGGCAGGCTCACCTATGACGGCGAACCCTTCGATCAGCAGGCCGAGGTGACCTTGATAAAGGACGCAGGTGGGCAAGTCGACTTCCAGGCCGATACGGTGGGCCGATTCGAGGGCTATCTGCCCGCTGATACTTACACACTCTCCGTGGACCACAGGACGTTGGAGAGAATCGATGCTGAGCAGCGCTACGTCAGGTACCACGCCACTCACTCTGTAGAACTGCTCAAGAACACCCAGGTGAGTGTTCCATTGGAGAGAGAATACGATAATGTGACACTCTCCGGTCTGGTACTGGGGACCGAGGGCACACCCGTCTCAGCCCAGATGCAGTTCACACCCCTTTCAGAGACCGCGATGGGCGTCTCCACGACGGTCGATCCCTCAGGATATGCGGTCTCCATAGCGCCGGGTGAGTACAGCCTCTATGTTACACAGACGGGAGCTCCCTCGGTCTACCTAGACCGGGTGGAAATAGCCCCCTATCAGCCTCAGTCCATGAACATCACACTGAAGCCCGGTCTGAAGTTCAGCGGTAAGACCGTGTATGCTGACAGGGGCGGGCAGGCCGAGATGAGCATAAGTGGCAAGGGCGAACTCTCCCTTACCAGTGCACCGGACGGCACATACAAGGTCCTCCTTCCCGCTGGAGATTACAACGTTTCCGTGCAGGCATCCTCGGTGGAGAGGACGGTCGAGGTCGACTATAACAAGCAAATCCAGCTCACCCTGGATCAGCAGCTCACCAGGACCATCACCCTGGATAAGGTGGAGAGGAGAGACGTACGCGTCGAGTGGGATTCTAAAGAAAAGGTGTCAGTGTCCCCCGGCGGTGAGGCAATCTACACCCTCCGCATCGTGAATACGGGGAACGTGAAGGACACTTATGTCCTGGCGGCCAACACCGAGTGGGGGGTCGAGTTCTCGCAGAAGGAGGTGACCATAGATTACGGTGTCAAGAACTCACAGCTGGTCACCGTCTACATCGATACCCCGGAGGACGCCAAGGTGTCCAGCCCGCCAATAGACATATGGGCGGTGTCCAAGACGGACAATGTGGTCTACGACTCCGCTGAAGTAAGCATTACCATACTACCCACTCATTCGGTGTCGCTCACCTTCGACAAGCCTTACGCCACTGAAGGCAAGAAGTACTCATTCAGCATGCGCATGGAGAACGGGGGTAACGCTGAAGACAGCTTCCGGGTGAAGGTGGCGAACTCCCAGCAACTCGCTTCCTTGGGGTGGTCCTGTGAGCTCGAGGGCAAACAGGGCTTCGACCCCTCGAATGTCACACTGGGCAGTGGAGCAGCGAGGTACTTCGATGTCACTCTCACACCGATCAGAAAGAGCCCTGACCTGAACGCAGAAGTGGTGATCGTGGTACAGTCCAAGGAGGTGCCCGATGTCTCCACCTCGTTCACCAAGAAGATAGACCTGCCCAGCGTGGTCATACCCGACGGTGAACTGACAGTCTCAGGAAAGTCGGTTTCGTTCGAACCGTCTCAGATGCCCCTCAGCACCATCATACTGGCAGGCATGACGGGCATCGCGGCGGTGGTCATGATACTGCTGGGCATACAGAGGGGGGTGTTCAAACGAAAAGAGCGCTGATAGCTGTGTTACTGGTGTTCACTCTGCTGCTCACCATGGGAGCGGTGATGCAGCCCGCCAAGGCGGATAGCCCCATTTACGTTAACGTGAACGGCCCCATTGTGATCGGTGTGCAGGAGACCAGGGAATACACTATCGGTGTGGTCGGAGGTCCGGCCGAGACCGCGGACAACGGTAACTACTCCTATCAAGCGAGGATTGTAGGTGCGCCCAAAGGAGCCAGCGTTCTGCCTTCAAACGGCAAGTCCCCTGAGGGGGTGTTCAACCTGAGAGTCACCGGTGCGGAGACCCCGATGGAGATGACACTGGAGTTCAACATCACATCGTCATCGGAGACGGGCACCCAGAACAGGATCAAGCAGTTCAAGGTATCGGTCATCGAGCCCATCGTCATATCCGCTGTTATCGAGAACAGGGGCGCGGTAGAGGTAAAGGACGTACCGGTGTCAATATACGGTGACGGGAAGCTGCTGGAAGAGACCAAGGTCACTCTGGGCCCTACTTCGTCTACCACTCTCACCTACAACTGGACCGACCCTTCGCTGGAGGACGGTGAACATCAGGTCACCGTGGTACTCGATGCCCAGAACGAGTTTGTGACCTTCCAGAACGGGGGAGACACCTACTCGATGGTAATCCACTTGGGCGAGGACGGCGGGGGCATATGGGATATAGTGCTAGGCATACTGCTGGGCCTGATGATATTCATCACCTACATCATCTACAGACGGCCCAAGAGACGGAGACGTTGAGACTAAATCCTTTATAATTGTTGTACCACTTGCTCATAGTATGTCTGAGAACATCATAGAGGTCACCGAAGATAACTTTCAAGAGGTGAAGAAAAGAGACCTGGTGCTGGACTGCTGGGCGGAGTGGTGCGGGCCTTGCAAGATGATCAGCCCCATCGTCGAGGAGCTGGCCGACGAGTACGAGGGAGAGGTCGCCTTCGGCAAACTGGACTGTGACGAAAACAAGAACATAGTCATGGAATACGGTATCATGGCCATCCCCACCCTACTGTTCTTCAAGAACGGAGAGTTGGTGGACAAGGTCGTGGGTGTAGTGCCCAAAGAGGACATCCAGAGGACGGTGGAAGAGCACTACTGATCAGGCTCACAACTTCTTCTTGAGCTCCGTTATCTTCCTTTCCAGGCTCTTGGAGTTCATGGACATGGTGACGTCCCCCCTGGTCTTCTCCACCAGCGAGCGGGCGATGTCCTGCTTCCGCCTTATGGCCACCAGGGCCTTGGGGTAGTCGAAGCGCATCAGTATCAGAAACATCTCCTCCATCATGTCTAAGTAGTCTGACGCCTGATCGATATCTCCTGAGCGCAGGGACTCCAGAGTGAAGCGCCTCAGTTCTCCGATAGCATCGGCGAACCCCATCAAATAGGCGGCTGCCGAAATGCCCAATTCTTCTGGAGAAGGCAACTCATCATCGTTCACGATGGCGTAAAGAATACACGCCTCCGCTATCTCCTGCATGGCGTTGTCCACTAGCCCAGAGCCCAAGAGGTCGGGGTGGTCTTCGAGCAGGCTTCTCAACCGGGAAGCCTCGTCGGCAGCCTCTCTCATCTGCCCCTCGACATCTTCGTCTTTGTGAATCTGATGGACGGCGGCACTGGAGAGTCTTATGATCGCCCGGGAGGACTTGATGGCGATCTCTCTGACCGTATCTTTCTCATCCAGGGTCTCCTCCAGTTGCTCAGCGATCTGCTCCAGGTTCTTCATGAGGTACACAAAGGACTATGATTTATTACAGTTTGCCTAGCCCCTGATCTCGGCCATGTGGTCCAGTCTCTTCTGCACCACGTGCGCTTTCCCGATATCATGACGTATGTAGATGGCTTCCCCAGACACATGGTTTAGCCCTCTCTCACAGACCTTCTCTGCTTCCTTCAGCGTGTCCTCGACGCCCACCACGGCCAGAGACCTCGATGTCGTGGTGTATACCTGCCCCTCTTCTTCGTTCACAGAGGCATAGTAGAGCCAGGCCCCCTCGTCCTGTATTCTCTCCTCGTCCACGCTGATAGGCAGGCCCGATTTGGGGTCCGTACCATAGCCCTCGGGCACCACGTATTTGCACACTGTGGCCTGGTTCTGAAACTCCACGTCGGAAGTAGATAGACTGCCGTCCACTATGCTCTCGCATATGCTGAGAAAGTTGGAGTTCAGTATCGGCAGAACATTCATCGCCTCCGGGTCTCCGAACCGGGCGTTGAACTCGATGATCTTGGGCCCGTCGGAAGTGAGCATGAACTGTCCGTAAAGTACGCCAACATACGGGAACCCCTCATCGTCCATAGCGGTGACCACTTTCCTCATGATCTCCAGTGCCTTCTGGTACTCCCGGTCGGTCATGAAGGGCAGACTGTGGTTGGCCATTGAGTAAGAGCCCATACCCCCTGTGTTGGGCCCCCGGTCTCCCTCGTACGCCCTCTTGTGGTCCTGGACCACGGGCATAGGTACCATGGTCTTACCGTCGCAGAAGGCCTGCAGGGTGAACTCTTCGCCCTTGCCCCTCTCTTCGAGCACTACTCCGGTGCCTCCGATCTTCTTGTCGAATATCTTCTTGATGTACCCTATGACTTCTCCATCGGTGAGCAGGTGCTCTCCCTCGATCTTTACGCCCTTGCCCCCGGTGAGGCCGATGGGTTTCACAGCCACCTCCTTGGGGTAGTCCTTCACAAAGGACTTCGCCTCTTCGAAGCTGTCGAAGACATTGAATTCCAGGTTCCCAGGAATATTATGCTTTTTCATCAACCGTCGCATGAAGCTCTTGTCGGTTTCGATCCTCGCCGCCTTCTTGGAGGCCCCCACGCAGGGGATGCCCTGCTCCTCAAGCGAGTCAACCAGGCCCACCTCCAGCGGGGCCTCGGGCCCGATGACCGCCATGTCTGCGCCCACATTAACACCGAACTCGGTGACCTTGTCTACCTCTGTCTCTTTGACCAGTTTGAAATCCTGGGATGCCCTGACGATCCCTGGATTCTTGTTCTTCATAGCCGCGAAGATCTCTGCTCCGCCCTCTTCGAGAGCTCTGACAATGGAATGTTCACGTCCGCCCCCTCCTACAGCAAGCACCCTCATTTTGACACCTCAAAAAAAGGAAACCACTTCAATGCTAATAAAAATTGAGAAGGAACGTTTTGGAATCCTTGAGCATAGCTGCGATATCGATTGTTCGGTCAGAACATGTTCCCGGGAGTTGTTGCCCAATACCCTCAAAGATTCAGTGCTTCTAAGAGCTCATCCACACCTTCCCCGGTCTTGGCACTGGTCAGGCGAAGCCTCATCCCTCTCTTCACCTTATCAAGATCTTTCTGTAGCTGTTCTACCTCGATATCCATATGGGGAAGAAGATCGGACTTGTTCAGTACTACAATATCAGCACCGCTGAATATCATCGGGTGTTTTCTGATCATGTCCTCTCCTTCGGTGACCGATATCACCACCATTCTGAAGTCCGTACCGAGAGGAAAATCAGCAGGACAGACAAGGTTGCCCACATTCTCTATGAACAGCAAGTCTGTTTTCTCAAGATCGAGGTGCTCCAAGGAGTGCTCCACGAGATGAGCGTCCAGGTGACACTCCTTGCCGGTGTTCAGGCTTGTGGAAGGAATGTCCGAGGACCGAAATTTCATGTAATCGTCCTCCCCGGACACATCTCCGGCTATGGCTGCGACCCTCCTGCCTTTCGCCTTCACCCTTTCGCACATCTGAACGATCAGTGAGGTCTTGCCCGATCCTATCGATCCCATGACATCGATAGACCTGATGCCCCTCTCCCGAAGCATCTGATGGTTTTTATCCGCCAGCTTCCTGTTCTCTTCCAGGACATCGATTTCCATGGGGATGTTCTTCGTCTTGTGCACGAGTCCCATATTCTTTCATCCATTTAAGGTTCTTTCCTTACAAGCAATTCAAGCTACAAGCAATTCTTGGTTTGACCTGAATCGATTTGCTGGTATAAGTTGTTGGGAAGATAAGAATATTGAGAAATGATTGAAAGTTTCAGAGGAATATGTTGTCGGTCTTTAATCCCAAAAATCCGCTCATAACAACAATCTTAGCCTTTATAAGTGTCCTTTCTAACGGGCAAAAACCACTATGCCAGCAACGAATATGAATGACAATATGTTTAAGTAAGAAGAATTAGATACATTAGATAAAACCATTTATAAGGTTCGCGAAGACGAAGGACGGACCTATTAATTGATAGGGGATAAAAAAATGAATGAGACCTGCGATAGGGAGCACGAGTCTTCTTTATCTCGTGTTCTAGGAAAGAGAGCGCTGGTCTACATTGGCATAATTCTGTTTGCTTTTGCTCTGCTGTTGGTGGTTAACAGCAGCACTGCAAGCGCTGCTGGACCCACTTATGTCTACGACGACATTAGTGTGAATGACACATGGACGGAAGCGGACAGCCCCTATATTGTGAACGATTCGATAGCGATCGAAACAGGAGTGACCCTGACCATTGAGCAGAACGTCACCGTGATGGTGGATTCTGGCGAAGGGATATTGGTCGGCGGCACCATCTTAGCGGATGGTACTACTGATCAGCCGATAACCTTCACCGCTAATGGGACAGGATATGCAGGCTTCTGGGTCGGTCTTACTTTGAATGAAACGAGCACCGCTTCGGTATTCGACAACGTCATCATAGAGTATGTCTATGAAGGGCTTAACATAGACATGGCAGATGTGACCACCATATCGAACGTGGATGTGCTCTACAGTTCATATGTAGGGATCAATTGGGAATTCAGTGGTGACCTCACCACTACGATGACCAATGTCAATGTAAGCCACGGCAGCTATGGAATTGCATTATGGGGATACGATCCAACACAGAGTCTTGATTTCACTGCGACAGACATCACTCTGTGGGATCTAGACGATGATGCGATCTGGATCGAGACTGCAGAAGTGAACCTGGACTTCACCAACCTGGACATCGAGAATGTCGAGGATACTTCGATTTGGACTTTGGCCTTTGAAGGTGACGCCACGCTGTCTATAACCGACTCCCTAATATGGGACACAGGGGACGGCGTCGTTGTGGTGGCGAACCAATCGGTCGACTTGACAGCCAGCAACACGGAGATCAACTACACCGGTTATGGCTTTGATCTCTTTGCAAGTCACGGTAACATATCTGTGGACATTAGTTCCGTTGACTTCATTCAGGTGGGTGATACCTGCGTTAACATGCAAGCCAACGAGGGAACGATAAGCATCGTCGCCAGTGGAATAACGATCGAGAGCTGTTATCTGGGAATTGCTGCTACCGCGGCCGGGGATATCGATGCCACGGTGACCGATCTCGAAGTGGATGGTCAGTATAGAAACACATACCTGTTTACCACTGAGGGAGACATCGTTGCCGATTTCACGGATGTGGACTTATACAACACCTACATGGGCATTGAGCTATGGGCCCCGAACGGTGACATCGACGCCACTATCGATCCTTCAACATTCGATTACATGAACACTGGTGTCCAGATCGATGCCGGGGAGAACGCCTCTGTGGTACTAGAAGATACCACATTCCATGACATGGGTTATGGAGTACTGGTATACAGCGGCGCTGGAGATGCTGTTGTCACCGTGACCAACTGCACCTTTGACTACACCGGAACTGGACTCACTGTCGATGCAAACATCGGCAATGCTGACCTGATGATGTCCGAAAGTATAGTGAACGACACGGGTACTGGGGTATCATTGCACTCCTTCGATGGAGATGTAATGGCCACCTTCCAGGATACATGGTTCGGAGCTGACTGGCTCAGCATCAACGCCGTCACCGACGTGAACGATGTGAACCTGTGGATCGAGAACTGTTCGTTCATGGGCGATTTCGTCTCCTCGGTGATGGTCGATTCGGCCGATGACGCCGAGATAGATGTGGTCAACACCACCATGAACGGCTATGAGTCCGAGTCTACGGCCTGGTATTATCCGGAAGAGGTGAGCGCTGAGTACCAGATTATAGATCCAGGGGTGAATCGCACCAGCAGTCATAACCTGTATGTTTCCTCTCTACCATTCGACTTCCCGTTTGCCGGGACCGACTATGATTCGATGAGAATCTACGAGGATGGTTACATCACACTGGGAGGAACATACATGGGCAGCATATCCGACTTTGATGGGATTTCGACGCCCATAATCGCTCCGTGCCAAGCCTACTTTGAGGCAGACATTTATCCACAGTACGGGTACAAGGTCTATGATGACAAGGTGATCGTCCAGTGGAATGTGTACACGGACAGCGACAACCTGAGGAACGTGTTCGAGGCGGTACTGTACGATAATGGGGACATCCAGTTCAACTACAACGAGATGGAGTCTGTGAGCCATGTGACCTACGATTACGGTCTCAACTGGGCCTCGTATACCAGCCTCAACCTAGACAACATCTACAACAACGATCCATTCGACAACGACTTCACTAGCATATACATGCACTACGCCCCGATGTCATACGGCATGGCCGTTGACGTTGAGGCAGAGAACAACATCACTGCTAACCTGGTCGCTAACGACATCAGTCACTACGCCGAAGGCGGTGTAGGACTCCACTCCAGTGAAGGATGGATTTCGGTTGATGCTCAGGAGAACAGCTTCCACCACATCATAGGAGATCTTGGTTATCCACCCGCCGGAGGTATAAGCGCATGGGCTGAGAACGGCACCATGTACGCTGATGTGCAGGACAACTCCTTCTCGCACATAATAGCGGTAGGGGCTGTATTCGTATCCGGCCCAGACTTGGGTGGGGATGATGCTGTAGTCATATCGAACAACACCTTCACCGAGGTCGGCGTTTCCGGTGCTGTAGTTGCCGAAATCGATGATGAATATACCTCTGATCCGGTGGACTATACGGCTACCCACACCTTCACTAATAACGTCGGTGTGAACAGCGGGATGTATATCTCTATTGTAGAGATCTTCTCCGAAGACTCTGCGTGGAACATCAGCACCACTCAGACCGTGGTCAACAACACATTCACCGGCATCGTCAAGACGTATGGAATGATGACCCCGATTCAACCACCTTCGATGTGGGGTATCACCTCCTTTGTGGGAGTGCACACCGAGACCGGTGAATCTACTGTCGTCTCTCACATAGAGATTGCCGACAACGAGCTGGAAGCCGTCGCTTCTGGAATGACCGGCATCGCCGCCGGTGTTGAGGTCAGCACTGTGGGCACCATGATGGACTGCACCGCGGATATCTCCGTTCAGGACAACATCCTTGCCGCACCCGTTATGTCATTTGACACAGCCATAGAACTGTTCGCTGGTGGCTATTACAACGGCACCGCCGACCTTGCGATGGACGTTACGGTCGACGTGAGCGGCAACGAGATCACTTCTATACCGGAGTCCGAATCCGGTATCGAGATGTACCTGGATGTTGAGTGCGAGTCCGAGCCCGTGGATGACAGCGAGTCCAACAGCGGCACAGTGATGTCCGATATGGCCATCACTGACAACACACTGGAAGGCTTCGAGGACGGTTTCGACATCGTTTTCGATGTGTGGAACGATGACAACTGGGGCGACATGGTCTATAACCAGACCCTGTCCATAACCGGTAATTACCTGAATGTCAGCGATGACGCCATGGACATAGACTCTGATGTTGGGTGCTGGTTCTCGAGCTACTTCCCATCTGTGGAGGAAGAGATCTACTCTAGCGTACAGTCAGAGATGATCATCAACATCATGGACAACACCGTGATTGCCGAGGATGATGGCATCGACATGTATCTGGGCGCCTACGCCGCAGAGGACGACAGAGGAACATTCAACAATGCGATGGTCAACATCACCACCATGGTGGAGATCGCCGGCAACGACATCACGGCCGAGGACGGAATTGATGTCTATAGCTACCGGTCGGCCGACGACGGCGAAGCCATGATGGTCAGTCAGACCCTGATGGACATCCACGACAATGTGGTAACGGCCTTCGAGACCGGAGAGGGTGATGGCGTATATGTGTATGAGGAAGTCTATGCCGATGCGTATTCCTCAGACTACGATGATTCACCAATGGCTCAGGCCGAGAGTTGGATATGGATATCTGACAACCAGGTCACTGGGTTCGAAGTAGGCATCTATGCCTACCATTATGAGCGTGCTGATTACGCACAGTCCCATATTGCGACCGAAGGGGAGATCGCGATCATCGGTAACACGGTGACTTGCACCTACGGCGGCGTCTGGGGAGATGCGTATGGTTATGCCTATAACTCAGCTGACACCAACGCCAGCATAGAGATGGCCTTCGATATAACCATCGATAGCAACTCCGTGACCCTGATTGAAGGAGACGGCTATTGGGGGAGTCCATACCTAATCTATGCCGGCCTGTACGACGATGAGAATGTGCAGATGACCGGTGAAATCGTTGTTACGGACAACAATGTACAAGGTCTTGACATGTCTGGTTATGGCATAGGTGTCTACGCCTATGAGAGAAACGAGACCACTGACGTCTCCATCACCGTGGCTCAGAACACGATCGACCTAGTGGAGTATGGCATCGAGGCCTGGAACTGCGAAGTGAACGCTCACGACAACGTGATCTCTAACAGCGGGACTGGTATCTGGCTGGACGAGGCCAACGGCACAGTGAGCAGCAACACGATCGTCGACTGCGGGCTAGGCATCTGGCTGGACGAGTCTAACGGCACAGTGAGCAGCAACACGATCGTCGACTGCGAAATGGGCATAGATATCGGATACTCCGGGGATGTGGTCGTGGAGGATAATACCTTGACCACCACCGTTGAGGAGCCCTATTCTGGTATCTATGTACTTAGATCTGAGAACGTGACCTTGGCCGAGAACACGATCTCTGGACACGCCACCGGTATATATCTGAGATACTGCACGATGTGTACCTTGGAGGCCAACGAGATATCTGGCTTTATGGACTACGGCATAGAAGTGATGTCGAGTAACGAGATCGTGGTCAGTAACAACACGGTGGAGGATTCCCTCGGAGACGGTATATACGTGTATGAATCGATGTACATAACCATCGAGGACAATACGGTGTCCGATAACCTGTATGATGGTATGTACATCAGATACTCGGATGAGGTCGTGATCGGGAACAACACAGTGACCCAGAACGGGGACGATGGCCTGTATATCTACGATTCAGACGCGATACTCTACAACGGAGTCTTCGCTGAGAACGCCGATAATGGAGTGAGAACCTCCTCCGGTATGTATCTGTGGATCGTAGACGATTCCGCCTCGGTAAGGAACAACGATGTTTCCTTCTATGGCGATGTCATCGTACAGGATGGCGGAGAACTGACACTGGACACGGTGAGACCATTCACCTTCACTGGTGACGGATACGACGGCACTCCTCATCTGACGGTTGAAGAGGGAGGTCTGCTGACCGTGAGCAACTCCGTGATAGGTTCAGAAGATGGTCCACTCAATGGGTATCATTACCTCTTTGAGGTAATGGGCACACTGGACATGGACAACAGCGTTGTGTCCGACGCCTATGAACTGTACATAGGGCCTACGGCCAGTGCTACCATACACGCCAGTACCATCGAGTACAATCTCTGGAACGGTATCCATGTGGACAACTCGTCGCCGGTGATTTCCGGTACGGACATCGAGTCCAACTCGGGAAGCGGCGTGTTCATTGAAGGAGCCGAAGCCGCTCCAGTGATTAAAGACTGTATCATCATGGACAACGATAGAGGAATATACGCCTATCAGACCACACTGTCTCAGATAGTAGACAACCTGATCATAGGTAACGATCTGGCCGGCGTTTACGCGGAGGAAGCTGACGGTGGAATACACGACAACATCTTCCTGCTGAACGGCAACCAGATATACCTCAAGAACAGCGATGTCACTGTCGAAGACAACCAGATAGGGTACTCTGAACTCGTACAAGTGATGGCAGACTACATGATCATGGGCCCGATGACTACTGGGTTTGAGAGCACGGTCAGCGAGTGGATAATCAGTCCGGAGATGATCTCCAGTATCATATCTGATGAGATCGGAATATACGCTGAGGACTCCACGGTGAGCGCGTCTGACAATGTCTATGGCATGCTCAAGTATGCTGTCTACGTAGTCGACTCGGAACTGGCCTTCTCTGATACCGTCGAGGAGAACGAGTTGGTCATACCGTACCTCGACGACTACGGAGTGATGCACAACATCACCCTGCCCATCTTCGTCTACGACGGAGTGTTCGCTTCTGGTTCTGATGTAACAGTCACCGGAGCATCCATCGACGTGATGGACGACGCACTGTTCCTCGAGAACTGTGTGGCAGAGGTATGGAACAGCGAGCTGGCCGCTAACGACTTCGACATCTACGCGATGGACAACACCACATGCGATGTGATGTCCTCCTCCTTCGACTCTGTGAAGGCCGAGGACACATCGTCGGTGACTGTGATGTACATGGTCACCGTGATTGCCACCGGCTCTGAAGGAGAACCGGTGAGCGGTGTGAGTGTGTTGATCACTGATGCTGCCGGGGAAACCGTGGCCAACGGTACCACGGGTGCGGACGGTAAGTTAACCACCTACGCTGTGGCTTCTGAGTACACCAGCGAGGGTAAGAACACCGACATGAACCCGTACACGGTGAACGCCATCTTTGAAGAGGGACAGTCCTCACAGTCGTTCATAGTGGACGGCCCGGTGGAAGTCAGCGTGGATGTGCCAACGCCTGAGCCGTGGGACACCGACCCCGCGATCGCAATGGCCGCCTTTGCAGCCCTACTGGTAGGACTGCTTCTGCTGGTCATCGCCAAACCATAAAACCAAACCTTTTCTTTTTCTAATTTATTTTCAATCGTTCTCAGCCCAGACTCTCTTCTTGAGCTAAGTCCCACACGAAAAGAATTAAGAAGTGAATACCATTTCTCGATGGTAGATTCTGATGAGTTATTCTTCAAAGGTTCTCGCGATGCTGGAGCGCATTGGGGCGGAAGAGGGTGATCTGCTGACTGTTGAAGCCGACGCCAAGACGTATCACGGGCGGCTGATGCCCCACCACGAGTTCAGTGTTCCGGAGATCATCGTTATCAAGTTACTGAACGGGTATAACATAGGTGTCCGTCGGGAGAATATTGAGACAATTGCTGTGGAGAGCAAGGGGGAAGAGGAGAAGATAGAGAAAGAAGAGCCCCCTGTTGCATCCGGAGAGAGAGTGACCATACTGGGCACCGGAGGTACAATCGCCAGCTACGTGGACTACAGGACTGGCGGTGTGCACCCGGCACTGTCGGCCTCGGACCTGGTGTCCACCGTCCCCGAGATCAGTGATATCTGTGAAGTGGAGGCCGAAGTGCTCTTCTCCATATTCAGCGAGAACATGGACGTCCAGCACTGGCAGGAGCTGGCCTCTGCAGTCGCAGAACGCATCGAAGACGGTACGGAGGGGGTAATCATCCCTCACGGCACCGACACCATGGGCTACACCGCCGCCGCCCTGTCGTTCATGCTCGAAGAGCTGCCCCGCCCTGTGGTGCTCGTCGGCGCCCAGAGGTCATCGGACCGCCCCTCCTCCGACGCCTACACCAATCTGGTCTTGGCGACACGCTTTGCGGTGGAGAGCGACGCCGCCGAGGTGTGTGTCGTAATGCACGAGGACCCCTCGGACATGCATGCGGTGGTGCACAGGGGCACAAGGGTCCGTAAGATGCACACCAGCAGGAGGGACGCGTTCCGTAGTATCAACGGCCCTCCCCTCGCCCGCATCCACTTCGAGGGAGGGATCGATTTCCTCTCGGACTACTCAAAGAAAAGTGATGTTTCAGTGGACTTGAAGACAGAGATGGAGGAGAATGTAACTTTGCTCCAGTTCTATCCAGGTATGGACCCACAGAAGTTCAGGGAAATCATCATGAACAGTGCAGGGGCAGTAATCGCAGGGTCCGGCCTGGGACACGTGTCATCAGAGATGGTTGAGGTACTGAAGGGCGCTGTGGAGTCCGATATACCGGTTGTGATGACTTCTCAGTGCCTCCACGGCCGGGTGAACCTCAACGTCTACGATACGGGAAGAGACA
This sequence comes from uncultured Methanomassiliicoccales archaeon, assembly GCA_964580935.1. Classification (GTDB taxonomy): domain Archaea; phylum Thermoplasmatota; class Thermoplasmata; order Methanomassiliicoccales; family CAZOLG01; genus CAZOLG01. The sequence goes on along the minus strand of CAZOLG010000006.1, from coordinate 15,846 downwards.
TGATATCCGCCGGCGTGATACCCGGCGAGGACATGCTGCCTGAGACCGCGTTGATCAAGTTGATGTGGGTACTGGGCCAGACCTCTTCCACGAACGAGGTGAGGGATATGATGCTTACCAATCTACGAGGCGAGATCTCAGATAGGAGGGAGCTCGATGAGTAAGGAAGTCATCTCAGGCCTGGAGATCCATCAGCAGCTGGACACCAAGAAGCTTTTCTGTTCTTGCGATTCTGAACTGGTTGAGGAGGTGCAAGAGGAGTTCGTGAGGCGGTTGCGCCCCGCCAAGAGCGAGCTCGGTAAGGTGGACCGCGCAGCCATGATGGAAGCCGAGAAGCAGTTGAAGTTCAGGTACCAGGCGCCACCGAGGTCCAGTTGCCTGGTGGAGGCGGACGAAGAGCCACCACACGCTGCAGACGAGGAGGCTATACAGACCACGCTGACTATCGCCCGTATGCTCAACGCGGACGTGGTGGACGAGATCCACTTCATGAGGAAGATAGTGATCGACGGCTCGAACACCACCGGCTTTCAGCGCACCGCCCTGGTGGCCATGCACGGGGAGTTGGAGTTGGACGGAAAGGTGATCTCCATGCCCACCATCTGTTTGGAAGAGGACGCCGCCCGTAAGGTTGATGTGACTGGGGACGAAGTCACCTACCGACTGGACAGGTTGGGCATCCCCCTGGTGGAGATAGCCACCGGTCCGGAATTGAACTCTCCTGAGGAGGTGAAGGCAGTTGCCCAGGCCCTGGGCTCGCTGATGAGGGCTACCCGCAGGGTCAAGCGCGGACTGGGGACTATACGGGAAGACCTCAACGTCTCCATCCCCCGGGGGGCCAGGGTGGAGATCAAAGGGGTCCAGGAGCTCAACATGCTGCCCGTGTACGTGGAGAAAGAACAGGAGAGGCAGCAGTCCCTGCTGAACATACGTGACATCCTTGTGGAGAGGGACGTGGAAGAGATCGAACAGGAGATCGTGGATGTTACTTCATCATTCGAGGAGACTGATTCCGGTATTATCAAGTCCTCTCTGGACACAGGGGGGAGGGTACTGGTGCTCCCTCTGCCAGGGTTTGAGGGAGTGATGAAGAGCGACGATGGCAAGATGAGGCTTGGTGCTGAGCTGGCCCAGAGAGCTAGAGTGAAAGGTGTGAAAGGCATCTTCCATACCGATGAGCTCCCCGGGTATGGCATATCGGAGGGGGAAGTCCAGGAGATTGGTTCCCGGATAGGAATGGAAGGCCCGGTCTTCGCCCTCTGCGCCGCAAATGAAGATAAGGCCCGGAGCGCGCTTGAGGCGGTGAGGGAGAGGGCCAATGAGGCAATTGTCGGGGTTCCTGAGGAGACCAGGGACCCTCAGGCCGACGGCACCACCGTCTACAGCCGGCCGTTGCCCGGAGCGGAGAGGATGTATCCAGAGACCGATGTGCCCCCCATCACAGTGGCTGATGAGCGCTTGAAGGCGATCGATTCCTCTCTTCCTGAACTGCCTAGAGGTAAGGTCAAGCGTTTGGTGACTGCCTACGATATACACCAGCAGCAGGCGGATCAGATGGTGAGGGAGGGAACCGACGAAATATTCGAGAAGATCGCTTCCCATTACGGCGAAGGAACGGTGATCTCCAGCGCCGCCTCCACCGTGACCAGCACATTCTCCGAGATGGAGAGAGAGGGACAAGACCCCTGGAGCATCGATGAAGACACCGTACTCGATGTCTTCCGCAGACTATCAGAAGGAGACTTTGCCAAGGAAGCGCTGAGCGACATCTTCGAGATGGTGGGAAGGGGCAGGAATGTTGATGAAGCGCTGGGAGAGCTCGATATAGTGGGTCTAGATACGGATGACGCTGAGGGGATTATAAGCTCTATAGTGGAGGAGAGAAGCGACTTCGTGAAGGAGCGGGGCATGGACGCTTTGGGCCCCCTGATGGGCGTGGTCATGGAGGAGCTGAGGGGTAAGATAGACGGTCAAGAGGCCAGCGAGATGCTGAGGAAGCACATCTCCCGTATCCTGGAGTAAAGGGTTTCGGTTATCTATGTAAGCCCGTACATTTCAGATGGAGTTGCACTGTAAATCGGTCAAGAATCTATGATGAGCCTGACCACACTCAATTCTTCGAAGAACAGTCTCTTGGAGTCCAGAACCTCAGTATTGAAGGCAGAGAGTATCTGGTCGACTTTCTTCTGATCCATCTTTGAAGAGAGCAGGATGACCGATTCCCCGCTCCTTCTAATATAACCCTTCAAGTCTTTCAGGAATTCTTCTACGACCTCGGTGCCCCCTTCGCCACCGGACCAGGACATTTCCAGCAACCCTTCTTCTTTGACAGGGAGGTAAGGAGGGTTGAATATCACCAGATCGAATTTCCCTTCTACCTCATCGAACAGATACGAGTGAACCACTTCCAGAGATACCCCGTTACGTTCTGCATTCTTCCGAGTACACTCCACTGCTCTAATGTTTGCATCAACTGCTGTCACTTCAGCACCAGCTCTGGCGCAATGGAGGGAGATGAGCCCTGTACCACACCCCATCTCCAGCACCTGATCTCCTTTCTCCACTTCGATATGATGCAACAGCAGATATGTATCGTCGGATGGTGAGTATACCTCCTCGCAATCCTCGATATCGATGGAAGGGTCGAATTTCACAGGCGGCCTCCTTTCCCCTAGCGCCGTTGAACACATATATCTTATCTTCTCCGGCCGTGACCTCAGAAAACGATATTATACATCAACCGTTTCATTGTGCCGGGTGTACGATTGGACATACTATCTCTGTTTTCCATCCTGGTGATGGTAGGAACCGTAGCATACGCGGTGAGGAAAAAGGCCGACTGGACGCCCACGTTGATCCTGGGCAACCTGGTCATATTCTTCCTCACCATACTCTCCCTGGAACAGCAGGGACCGTTCAGTTTCTACTCTGTGGTCGTGGACCTGGGATTCAGGCCCATCTATCTCACAACGGGGGAAAACATTTACACTATCCTCACCCAGATGTTCACCCACTCCTCCATCACGCACATCCTGTTCAATATGCTCTTCCTGTACCTGATCGGCACTCCTCTCGAGTCCAGGATTGGCGGCAAACGGTTCGCCGCCGTGTACTTCGCCGCAGGGATCATAGGTGTACTGGCCGAATCACTGGCCCAGTGGGGCTCCGTAGTCCTCATCGTGGGCGCCTCAGGCGCCATCTCAGGTGCGATGGGGGCCATGTTGATACTGTACCCTAGAGATGAGATCGCGTTCTTCCTGGGCCCCATATTCCTGCCCAGGATACCGGTGTGGATCGGGGTGGGGAGCTGGTTCGGACTCCAGGTACTTCTTGCCTTCTGGGATTCAGGGCCGGTGGCATATACTGCCCATCTGGGGGGTTTTCTGGCCGGTGTGGCGCTGGCCTATATAGGCGGGATGGACACGAAGAAAGAGGGGGTGAGGACTGTGGAAGTGAGCGAACTCTCCTCTTTGGCCACGACACCCGAACTGAAGAATATTCTGGATAGAATTGACAATGAGACCGAAGAGGAGGTGAGAAGGGCGTGGCTGGAATATTTCGCCGAGAGAGCCATCTGCCCCGCCTGCGGTACGAATATGAGGGTCGAAGGTAATAAGATTAAATGTGAATGCGGGTATGAGGCGAAGATAGAATGACACCGATCGAAGTTATCCAGTTGGTAGAGGGAACGATACGCAAGGAGATGGGAGTGATCATGGAGGCTCACTCCAGCGTCTCCTTGATACATTGCGAGGACATGAATATCATCGTGGACACCAGTACCAGAGAGTACAGAGAAAAGATACTAGAGTCTCTGAGGGATCGGGGCCTGACACCAGAAGATATAGACGTCGTGGTCTGTACCCATCTGCACAGTGACCATACTTCCAACAACGATCTCTTTCCTGATGCGCAGTGGATGGCCAATTCGGAAGAGATCCCCCCCAAGCAGTATGAGGTCATACTCGATGACCTGGAGTTATGCGGGGGTGTCGAACTCGTCCATCTGCCAGGCCATTCGCGAGGCAGCATGGCGGTGTTCGTAGAAGCTGAGAAGAGGTACGTGATAGCAGGGGATGTCCTACCAACTAGGGACAACTACGAGAAGTGGATCCCACCCGGTCTCAACTACGACCCCAAGACCGCTCTGAAGAGTATGGAGCGAATTGTCGGATTCGCGGACGTGGTGGTACCCGGCCACGGCCCGCTGTTTGAAATCGACCGATAAATATTTCTCCATAAGGCAGGATAGAAAAGAGGAGATTGAAATGACCAGACCACATTCGCTCTGGATCGAGTGCCCAGTATGCAAGGAGAGGACCCTTCACGAGATCCTCAAAGGTAAGGCAGGGGGCAAGAAGTCAGTGCTGGAAGCCACCGTCGAGTGCAGAGAATGTGGGCGGACACACTCCACCGTGATCAGGGAACCGGAGACGGCGAGAGTACCGGTCATCGTCAGCGATATGGGGGAGTCCACCAAGAGAGAGATCGAATTGAACGAGAACGAGGTGCTGGGGGTGGACAATGAGCTCTTCCTGGACGACACGCATATCATAATAACTTCACTGGAGTCGGGAGATTCCCGCCCCGAAGCGGCACCAGTGAAGGACATCGACACCATCTGGGCCAAGAGATACGATAAGATCGTGGTCAAAGCTTCTATTAACAAGGGGCACAAGACCGTTTCTACCGAAATATCGGCCATGCCTGATGAGGAGTTCTTCATCGGCGGCATTATCGAGGACGGGAACGACAAAGCAGTGGTCCATCGGGTGAAGACCGATCGGGGAGTGGTGAGAAAAGGTACGGTGAAGGCGAAAGACATCGTGAGGCTGTACGCTAAGGCAATGAGGACTACCTATGCCTGATCCCGAAGAGAAACGTTATGAAGGGGAGAGGAAGAACCTGGTATCCAGACTGAAAGGGGAAGGACATATAGTCAGCGACAGGGTGGCCCAGGCTATGAAGACGGTTCCCAGGCACCTCTTCGTTCCCCCCGCCATCCGAAGCCGCGCCTACGTCGATTCTCCCCAGCGCATCGGAGAGGGGCAGACCATCTCCGCCCCCCATATGGTGGCCATAATGGCCGAGAAAGGCAATCTGGAACCTGGAATGAAGGTACTGGAGGTGGGCGGTGGATCGGGCTACAACGCAGCAGTTATGGCCGAACTGGTGAAGCCCGGGGGCAAGATATACTCTGTGGAGAGAATTAGATCCCTGGCCAGGGGAGCCCGCGAGAACCTCGAGGTGGCCGGATATTCCGATATGGTGGAAGTGGTCATTGCGGATGGCTCAAGAGGTGTTCCCAAATATGCACCCTACGACCGCATCCAGGTGACCTGTGCTGCTCCCTCTGTTCCTCAGCCGATCAAGGACCAGCTGGTCGATGGTGGAGAGCTGTTGATACCGGTGGGGGGGAGACACTATCAGACACTGACCAGAGTAACGCGAAGGGAAGATCGGTTCGAAGAAGAGAATTTGCTGGGATGCGCGTTCGTGCCACTGCTTGGAGACTTCGGTTTCTCCAGATAACTCATTCTTCTATCAAATAGGGCAGGATAGACCTGAGGTCTTTACTGTTCACAACAGTATCAGCATGATTCCTAACTTCTTCATCGATGGGGTTGTATGCTATCGAGAACCCACATCCTCTGAACATTGAGACGTCGACGAAGCTGTTGCCCACCGCGGCCGCTTTGTCCGGTGGTACTTTCCACCGTTCTTTGAAACGTTGCAGAGCCTCCTCCTTGTTGGTGAGCTCCACTCTCAGGACCCCCTCTCCTGTGAGCCTGTCCCGCTCATCCGCCTCCACGCCGTTTGCCATCCAATCATCGAAACCGTACTTTTCGTACAGCCTCCTGGCCGCAATATCCAGCCCTCCACTGATGATCACCGCCCTGATCCCCTCCCTCTTAAGCCGGGCGATGGTCTCCTCTACCCCCTCCATGATGGGGAGGGGCGCGAGAATAGATTCGATGTCCCGGATGGTCAGATCCTCGCTCTTGGACCTCCAGAGACCGATATCCCTCCTCATGAACTCCATATCATTTATCGTCCCCCTCATGAACTCGTTGAAAGCATCGTCGTTGTTCACCCCGAAATGATCGTGTATCCATGCCCAGGTACTCGTACAATCTACCAGTACACCGTCCATGTCGAATGCGATCAGATCGAAGTCCCTGGAGTCAGAAGTCATCGTTGGGTGGAGGGGAGAAAACATTATTAAAATCTTGCTGCATGGATACGCGATGATCTTCCTTATCGGTGTGGGCCACGTGTTCGAGATATCTGAACAGATCAATTCCATCATATCTGGAGTGAGGCCTGAAGCGGTCTGTGTAGAGCTTGACCCCGCCCGGTACCAGGCCCTGTTGCATAAGAAGAGCAAGGAAGAAGTCCACCTTGCATACAGAGTCCTGGCCTTCTTCCAAAGAAGGATAGCAAAGCGGTTTGGTGGTGAGGTGGGAGAGGAGATGCTGGCCGCGGTGGAAGCGGCTCGAAGTGTGGGCGCCGATGTCCTGTTCATCGATATAGAAGCTTCCTCCATGTTCTCCAGGCTGTGGGATCAGATGCCTTTGAAAGAGAAGGTCATGCTCATGATGTCCGCCGTTTGGTCCCTCTTCGTGAGCAGGGAAAAGATGGAAGAGGAGATCGAGAGGTTCCAGAAGAATGAAGGGGAGTACATGGGCAAGTTCTCCCGGCAGTTCCCTACCTTGAAACAGATACTCATCGACGACAGAAACGAGACCATGGCTTACCGAATCGAAACTGCAGAAGAGGAATATGGCAGCGTGGTGGCAGTGGTGGGAGACGGGCATGTGGAGGGCATCAGTAGGCTGCTCGAAGGTAGAGAGTTGCAGGTAACGCGTCTGAAAGAGCTGCGCGAAATGGAGCCCGGGGAGGCGGTTGAAGAGTTTTCTTCCACTGAAGGCAATACTCAGGTGACCATTCAGTTCGAATACAAGCAGGATTAGAAGGACATTTATCTGAACAGAGAGATTAAGAGAAAGGATCATATGAAAGTCAAGTTAATCGATTACTCTGAGGATGCAGAACTGGTCTGTGCTTCAGCTGCCCATTCCTGCTATTCGGACCAATCTTCTGAGCGGTTAATATCATCAATGACTCCTGATAAGGCGGAGAGGATACTGGACAGGGTGTTGGGCATGGGCCATCATTCGGTCATCGAACATGTCAGCTACACATTCAGCATAGAGGGTGTGTCTAGGGCGCTCACCCATCAGTTGGTCAGGCACCGCATCGCCTCCTACAGCCAGCAGAGTCAGCGCTATGTATCAATGGATGAAGCGGACTTTGTGACCCCTCCCACCATAGAAGAAGATTCTGACCTTCAGGAGAGGTTCGAAGGGCTGATGGACTCTATTTGGGAGATCTACGGTTCCCTTGTCGAGGAGGTTCCAGAGGAAGATGCGAGATATGTTCTTCCCAACGCTTGCAGGACCAACATCACGGTGACCATGAACGCCCGAGAGCTCTGGCATTTCTTTTCTTTGCGGTGCTGCAACCGCGCCCAGTGGGAGATCCGGGAAGTCGCCGATGAGATGTTGAAACTGGCGAGGGAGGCCTCACCGATCATATTCGATGAGGCGGGCCCTCCATGCATCAGAGGCCCCTGTCCAGAGGGTGAAATGAGCTGTGGAGAGCCCCGTACAGAGCTGAAAAAGGCTTAAATACCCCGAATCCTTAACCACTCCCCACTCGGTGTGAATCATGGGAAAGATCAGACCCACATACATAAAGAGAATCGCTATCGAACTGGTAGAGAAATTCCCCGAAGCGTTCTCTGACGACTTCCAGAATAACAAGCACATGGTGCAAGAGTTGACCGATGTGAGATCTACCACCCTCAGGAACAGGGTGGCAGGCTATATCACCAGTTATAGAAAACGTTCAGAGACTTGAAATTACTTTTCTGACTGCTAATTCTCCACGAACCGTATTTTCCCTTCGATGTAGCGGTTCCCATCTTCGGCGGGGAACGTCGAAGTGGAACATCGAAGTGGTCTACTCGGATCAACTACGAAACTCAGTTAAAGGGAGAGGAGAATATGGTGGACAGGCCCGAGTAGGGTAGTATGGATATCCTAGGAGGCTGCGGACCTCCCGACCCGGATTCAAATTCCGGCTCGGGCACTCATTCCTTCTCAACTTTAATACCACTCGTCTCCACAATTTCCAGGTTCCCTGGAGGGAGGATCCTCGAGATCTCCTCCTCGGGCACATTGAATCTCTCGGAGAGAAGAGAGGACGTCTCGTTTCTTTCGTTACGGCCAGGGCTGATAACCACGTATTCATCAGACCATCCTCTCATCGTCCTCACCGGGGAGCACATGATCTTTCTCTCCCCTTCATACTCGATCTCACCCACCGCCAGCTGCATCGGCAGGTGTCGGAAATAATTCCTCTTCCCCCGTATTATGAAAGCACCCCGGGGCACGAACTCCCCGGACTGGGGGCTCTTACTCACCTGGTCGGGGAGCACCCAGTAGGCGCTACCCTCTCTGATACCAGAGTTCCATGCTTTGGAGTGACAGACGGCGAATATGCACGCCTCTCTCAACTCCTCTTCTGAGGCTCCATCTCCCTCTTTGATCACTATGCTGGGAGCTCCGTGTATGTCTGAGTGGGCGTACCGGTCGCCCAGTTCCAGGTGTTTCTTGACCACCTGATCGTTGGTCCTTGCGTCTCTCCCGGCCAGTACCAGTCTATTCGATGATGTGATGAACCATTTGTAGGTCTCAAACCAGAATCGCTTGGTGGGTTCCCTCTCTTCCCCCCTCTTCTTCTTGAGCAACCCCTTCCTGCGCTTCTCGATCTTTCTTTCTGTGTCTCTCATCGCCTCTTCAGCCCTTCTGGATTTCTGTATCCTCTCTTTCGCCCCCTCGTAGATCAAAGAAGCGTTCTCCTCCAGAGATTTGGTGTAGTTCAGCGGGATTTCCTCTCCTGAGAGTAGCAGCACCACCTCCTGCTCGCTGGGATCGATCCTGCTGATCACTTCCTCCTCTTTTGCCAGTCTTTCAAGCTCCTCCCAGGTGGACCCCTCCGCGATCTCCTTCATCCTTCCGAGAAACTCGGCCACAGATTGGTAGTTGGTGTACAGTTTCTCTGCTTTTGCCGACATCTGTTCCGATTCCTCAATCAGCCGGTCAATGGCATTCTCCTGCTGTTCTTTTCTTCTCTTCAAGCGCTCCAGGAACTCATCTTCCTCCTCTTCTGGTTCTTCGATCACTTCGTCGAGCAGGTTCTCAAGAGCGGTAGAGAAACTACCATATTCTTCATAATCGTGGTCTTCGTACTGCACCAGAGGAACGGGGGTAGCGTCCTTCATCTCATCTCCGCCAATTACCACTCTAGGCGATGGATGTTCCGAGACCTGGTCGATGATCCCATTCAAAGCGTCATACAGTGCCCGGATCTGTTCATCGTCAAGAGAATTGGTCCCTCTTTTCTTGTCTACACCAGCACGGAGGGCCACTTCTTCCCCGTAATCTCCGCCCAAGTTAATCGATGTAGCCACGGTCCTTACCACGTCCGAGTCCGATTCTATCACACGTTCTTTGAATGAAGAGAAACCCTCGACCTTGGGATCGAATCGTTGAGGTGGGAAGGAGTATTCCGCCCCCGGACGCACCTTCCTATCTTTCCATTCTCTGGTGAGCAGGGAATTCACGATTTTGTCCCCCTTCACCAGAACAAGGTTCCCATCCCCGAACAGTTCGATTATCAGCCTGTAGTCCTCCTCCTTCTGGAGGTCGATGATGATGATACGGTCAAACTCTTTCTGGTTCACAGCAGTCACTCGGGCGTTGGAAATTACCCTGCGAAGGTGAGTGGCGAAATTATCCGGCTGAGGGGGCACCTTGGGAGATCGCTCTGTGAAATAGAGCCACTTCCCCTCTCTGTAGTAGAGCTCCTTCCTCCCCTCCTCTTTCACATAAAATCGGATGAGTACGTCCTTCCTATTTCTCCAGCGAAAGATCTTGTCAACAAAGCCCCCTACCAGCACCTGTGCCTCATCGACCAAAGCCAGGATATCGAAGGCACTCATTTCCGATTTCATAGTGCTACCCATTACGTCTTGCTCCCTAAAACTATTCTCCTTGCCCCGTGCGAAGAAAAGATCAGCGGGGACACTTCTAGACTCGCCCATTTCGCCGACCCTCTGGTCACTGGAGTGGCATATATTCTTCCGGAGTTTCAGAAACCTTTATGAATGGATAGACATTTGGGGAAAGAGCAAAGCCACTGTGGCTAAGTGGTAGTGCGGTCAACGCACCACTAAATAGCGACGCCTTGGTAAGGCGTAGGTCGGGGGTTCAATTCCCCCCAGTGGCTCCATATATTCTATTCGAATCCCCAGTACTTCGAAATCTAATTTTGGGAGAGTGAGCCAGCAACGACCATCCCGAAGATCCACTAATCACCAGAGGACCTGACGTATATATCCTCTACGATATCCTCTTCTATTGCTATGTCCGTCTCACCCACCTTCAGCACATATACCGGATTCTTCTGAAGGACCACTATCTCGGAACCTGGGCCAATATCATAGGAGAGTAGTCTGTGAAGCCTGGGATGATTGTTAGTCTGAATATAGGTTATTACCATTTTCTCGCCCAGCGCAGCCTTGGAGGCTGGCTTTATAACCGGCGTTATATCCTCTCTGCCACCCTTACAGCATCCACCAGCCGGTATTGGCAGTCCATGTGGACACTCGGCGGGATGCCCCAACAGGGTACAGATTCTGTCGGTGGCCTCCTTGGAGAGTAGATGCTCGAATTCACAGGCCGGTCTCTCAATATTCTCTTCCCCCATGTCAAGCAGATCAGTAAGTAGTCTCTCTGCCAGTCTATGCCTCCGGACAATACCGCGGGCTTTCCTATTCCCCTCTCCCGTCAGCTTGATGTTACCATCGTCATTCTTGGCCAATTTTCTCTCTAGCAAACTCTCAATGATGGCCTCCGATACCCTCTCTCTATATCTGTCTCTGAATCGGTTTCTTTGTAGGTCACCGTATGAGTTCTCGAAGTTGTCAATGAACCCCTTTTTCAGACTCTCCTCATCTGCACAATCCCTTTCTTCCAGTGTCCATAGAACCTCAAGAGCCTCATCTATCTCCACCCTGGTCAAATTCTCTCTCATCTCTCGTCAACTCCCGGTATAAACTCGTATCCGCAATTGGTACATTTTATGAGATTACAATCTCCGGATAGTGGACACCCCCTACATGCCGTTGCTATACCCTTGTCGAATCTGTTTCCACATAGTGGGCATTTGTGTTCAGTCATATTGTTGCCTCCAGAAACTCCAGTACGTGCCTAAGCAGACCGGCCACTAGAAATGCGAAAGGTATAATGAATCCAACAATGGCGGCAGCAGTCTTGGCACCCCTTTCTTTGATTATCATCAACAGGTTGGCTATGCAGGGTACGAAGAGAGTCACGGCTACAATTGCTATCAGCAGCCCCACTCCAGATATAGAACCCATCTGAGCCATATCTAGCAGGCCGGCGGCACCGAAGTCCCTACGCAGGAATCCAAGTATGAAGAATACTGAACTCTCAGGGGGGAGCCCCATCCAACTGCCTACCACCGGCTCAAGTGCGTTGATCAGGATATCTAGTGCGCCTACTATGTCTAGCACACTGATCAGGAATGTGCCGAGGATGAACAATGGTAGGGCTTCCTTGAAGAACCACAAGACTTTGTAGTACGTCTTGCGAAATACATTGTCCCATCTGGGGGCCCTCAAAGGTGGCAGTTCCATGATAAAATCACCCCTCCTCCCGGGCAGTATCTTCGATGCCATCCAGGCGACTAGCAATAGTTGCGACACGACTACCACAATCCAGATGAAGAAATAGTGGATAGGTAGCAGGGCCATTACCGCGAAGATCACCCCGAGTTGAGCCGAGCAGGGTATGCCCAGAGCCAGCATGAGAGTAGATATCGTTCTCTCCTTCTTGGTGCTGAGTACTCTTGTGGTCATGGTGGCCATAGTATCACATCCAAAGCCCAGCACCATTGGAAGGACTGCCTTACCGTTTAGGCCGATTCTTCTGAACAATCTGTCTGCCATGGCCCCTAGCCGGGGGATATATCCCACGTCTTCTAGGATAGAAAATGCTAGGAAGAAGGTGGCTATGATGGGCAGAATGATCGATATCGCCCATGTCAACCCTACGGTGATGACGCCGAAGTCACCCACCAATAATTCACTTATAAAATTGTTTCCAATTGAACTCACAATAACGTCTGTTAAGAAAGGATTGATGTACCCTCCAAAGAGAGAAGATTCAAGGAGATCCACAAGAATTTGTGCCCCTACGTAACCAACAAATTCGTAGAGCAAGAGTATGACCGCTATGAAGATGGGTATCCCGGTCAGAGGTCGCAGAGTCAAATTACTGATCCTTTCCCTCAAATCGGATCTTTCAATTTCCTCCTTCTCAGAGTATTTGGTAGATAGCTGCTCTGCTCTCTCCCTCAGTGCCCGGTTGATAACGTAGCTTAGATCTCGACTGAACTGGGAATGTAGTCCGGCAAGAATTCTCTCTACTTCTTCTTGAACTCGTACATCGTACCTCTCTTCTATGTATCTCTCCATCTCTTCTGGAGCCGCCAGGTAAAGGAGGGCGAGTCCCCTGTTGCCGAGTATATTGCCCAGTCTGTCCATAGCCTCATCGATCTCTTGTGGGTAATCGGCCTTAATATGAGGCCTCTCACCCTCCTTTATCCCCCTCTTGAGCTCTCTTGTACCCCTTCTCTCTGTAGCAACAGTTTCGAAGACAGGTATCCCAAGCTCTTCGGATAGACCTTCAGAATCGATATTGATAAACCTCGATTCTGCTTCGTCGATCATATTGAGGTTAAAGACCATTGGTATCTCAAACTCGGAGAGCTGGAGAAACAGCATTAGCCCTCTCTTGAGGTTCTTGGCGTCCGCTACCTGGACCACTGTGTTTGGCACTGCACCCACTAGGATGCCCTTTGTTACCTTCTCGTCTTCCGACATAGGGATTAAGGAATCGGTCCCTGGTGTATCAATTATGATTCCCTCTGTTTTCCTGACCTGAGTGCTACCGAGACTGATGTCCACGGTGGTGCCCGGGTAGTTCGAGACAGTATGGTACTCCCCAGTCAGAATAAAGAATATGACGGACTTGCCAACATTTGGATTCCCTATAAGAACGGTCAGGTTTTGCTCATCATCGATATTCAAAGCCTGTCTTCCGTATTTTATCCTGATCACCCAATATTTGGTCTTTCTTGGCCATTTCTTACACCCTGGGTCAGAGCGCAGATATGTTCTGTATCGCGTACACCAATTGAATCAAATTTTAGGAATACCTAAAGCCATATTAAGGTAATGCTAAGGTCAAAATGAGAAGTTAATAATGGGCTTTAGAACAAGTCGAATAACGGCCTAGACAGTACACTGACATATTCTTACGTTCTTGACCGAGGACAGTTCTCGTACAAAGGATTCCACCTCATCGAAATGTCCATCTAATATAATCCACTCCACACAGTTTTCAGTTGATAGGTGAGTGTGAGTAGCGGTCTTTATCAGATCATCATAAGCATGAAGCACTCTATGCACAGCACTTTCTTTCCTGTTAGGATAGATTACAGTGGCTATGAAGGGGAGGTCCCGGGAAATATCCTGTTCCCAAGAGTGCTTTGCGGTAAATTCATGGATGGCATTTCTAATTGCATCCGAGCGACTGGAAAAGTTCAGCTGCTCGACAACAGTATCAATCCTTCTCAATTCCTCTCCCGGCAGAGAAACACTAATAACTACCATCTATTCTCCCCTCATCACAAGTCTCACAATTCTCTTGCAGGCCTGAGTGATCTCGATGGAACGAGCAGAACTCATCTCCTCCCCGCATCTTCTGGCATGGAGCGCAAAGATCTAATTCCTCCGCCGTCAATTCTCCACTCGCAATACCCTCAGCGACTTTTTTCGTGTAATCATCTATCTCCGGGAAAATACATTCTAATCCCTCTAGGCCTCCCCTTCTCTGGTTCACATACTGACTGACTGCCGGTTGGGTAATTCCTAGCAGTCTTGATATTTCTGTCTGACTCAGTCCATAACTGTCTATTAGATGCTTCACTAGAGAGGCCCTCAATGCTGGTATGATCCTTGAGACCACAATTTCACATGGTGGCTTGAGAGGCATATATCTACGAAATCACACATTGTAATTAAATATAACGGCGTTATGGGACACTTCAGTGTGAATTGATCATTGAAAAGGGTCATTGATATACGGCCCATCTGATAATATTCATTGGTGGGTCTATTGGCAGACTCAGCCAAGAAATGGAATGGCTTGGTTTCTGAAAATCAATAAATACTACTCAGTGGCGTTATATTCTTGGGGTGGTGCCATCATTGATTGGCTGAAACAGGTATACCAATCTAATCGTCGGCTTGTTCTCCCTCTTTCTATTCTCATCGGAGTCATCATCTTTGGGATGGTCGGATTCCTGGTATAAGAGAGTACCGTGACCGGTGTATTCGATGCGTTTTATTTCACCCTAGTCACCATGACTACTGTGGGCTACGGGGACATAGTCCCTTCTTCAAATGCCAGCCGAGTGGTAGCAACCATAGTGATGGTGGGAGGGATAGGTGCTGGGGTGACCATTCTCCGGTCACTTTTCGATATTGTAGTGAGTAAGAGCATAAGAGAGGAACTGGGTTTGCCTAACAAGAGAGTCAGGATGAAAGACCATTACATAATATGTGGATTCGGGAACGTGGGCTTAGAGGTCGCAGCACAGCTGAGATTGAACAATGAGAAGTTTGTGGTCATCGAGAAGGACGGGAAGAATGTAGAACAGCTCGTAGAGAATAAGGCCCCAGTGATTAAGGGCGACGCTACCGAAGAAAGAATCCTTGAGAAGGCCAATATCGATGAAGCACTGGGACTGGTAACCACTCTCGACGATCCAGGTAATGTGATTGTGGCGATCACTGCGAAAATGATGAGTCCGAAGCTCTACGTCGTATCTGAGGTGGAGGATCCGATCAACTCTCCAAAGATAGAGAAAGTGGGGACGGATGCGATCATCAACTGCCATGAGATGGGAGCCAGAGTGATGGTGAGCAAGGTTAGAAAGACCATCATCGATCCTGTCTGCGGCGTTGAAGTGAAGCCAGAGAGCGCGCCGTACAAGTACGACTACGAGGGGCAGATATACTATCTCTGCGGAGAAGAGTGCTACGAGGCCTTCATCAAGAACCCAGAGAGATTCCTAATGGCAAAAGAGACTTGATCCTTCGATCTTTAGCCACATTGATTATCTCAACTTTCAGGCGGAAATCCTGGTTATGTGATTTACTCTCTCCACTAATCCGAGATTCGAGTCCAGTGAGCATAGTCACTTTCCATTTCCAGTCTTCTATTTCAGTAGACTACTACAGGTCCCATTCAAAGACCAAGCAACTTAGCATTTATGGCAACGATGATCGTGCTAGCGGACATTAAGAGGGCTCCAATGGCCGGAGGTAGAACGATACCATAGCCGATCAATACTCCCGCAGCTAGAGGGATAGCCAAGGCGTTGTAACCGGTGGCCCAGAAAAGGTTCTGTACCATTTTCTTATGGGTCGCTCTTCCGAAAAGGATCAGCCGTGCCACGTCGGAAGGATTGCTGTTGACCAGTATGATGTCCGCGGTTTCAGCTGCGACATCAGTACCCGATCCGACAGCTATACCCACATCGGCCTGGGCCAGGGCGGGAGCGTCGTTCACACCGTCCCCTGTCATGGCTACGAACTCTCCCCGGCCCTGTAGCTCCTTGATCTTT
>CAZOLG010000005.1:0-144994 GCA_964580935.1 uncultured Methanomassiliicoccales archaeon | reverse complement strand
ATGTCGCCTGCGCCTTGGACGAGATATACCACAGTCTGAAGGAACTGGGTAGGCTCGATTTAATGGAAGAGGTGATACCTCCGAAGGACTGGATTCCCAGCAGGAGCGGCGGTCCCAGGAAGATCGTAAAGGAGGACGCCGTTTTGACCGACGAGGAGAAGGAGACCAAGGAGGGGATCAGGTGAAATCGGGCAGCAACCTGGAGAAAGTGCTCGAAAGGGGCGAGTTCGCCGTGACCGCGGAGATCGGACCGCCCCGATCGGCGTCAGCAGAGGTGGTCAGGGAACACGCGAGGATGCTGAAGGGCAAGGCCGACGCGTTCAACCTCACCGACAATCAGACAGCCATCGTCAGACTATCTAGCCTGGCCTCCGCCGCCCTGTGCATAGAGGAGGGTGTGGAACCGGTGATGCAGATGGTGTGCAGGGACAGAAACAGGATAGCCATGCAGTCCGACCTGCTGGGAGCATCGGCCCTCGGCGTCAGGAACCTGCTCTGTCTCAGCGGAGACCACCAAACTTTTGGAAACCAGAGACAGTCAAAGAACGTCTACGACATCGACTCCCTCCAGCAGCTTCAGATGTTCAAGAGGATAAGAGATGAGGGAAAGATCTGGGGAGACGACACCGAGATGGACGAGCCGCCCAGGGTGTTCCTGGGGGCGGCGGCCAACCCGTTCGCCGACCCCTTCGAGTTCAGAGTGATGAGGCTGGCCAAGAAGGTGGCTGCCGGCGCTGACTTCATCCAGACTCAGGCCATATACGACATGGACAGGTTCGAGAGATGGATGGAAGGTGTCCGTGAGAGGGGGCTTCCCGAGAAGACGCACATCATGGCCGGAGTAATCCCTCTGAAGTCCGCAGGGGCGGCCAGGTACATGAAGAACAGGGTGGCAGGGATGATAGTCCCCGACGACATCGTGAAGAGGATGAGTGATGCCGAATCGCCGAAGGAGGAGGGCGTAGAGATATGTCTGGAGCAGATCGATCACCTGCGTTGTATCGAGGGCGTCCACGGAGTCCACATCATGGCCATCGCCTGGGAGGAGAAGGTGCCCGAGATCGTGGAGCGGGCCGGTCTGCTCCCCCGTCCAAGTGTGTGATGGCCGCCACTGGTGTTATGAAAAGCGCGCCAAATATTATATAACAATAGATAAATCCAGCGATAACATGGCCGATGAACAGCTGGATATTCTGGATAAGGCGCGGCCGTTCATACTGATAGCCGCCATATTCATCGGTCTGTTGGTGGGAAGTCTCTCACTTGGATTCAGTCAATACGCCGATCTGGTAATATACTTCACGCTCATCGCTTTGATATATAGCGTGGCCCTGGGAGTACGCTTCGGGGACGTGTTCAAGGCGTTCAAGAATATCAAGTTCTTCAGCGTGGCATGGGCCCAGAACTTCGTGATCGTGCCCCTGATCGCATTCGCCCTCGCCCTGGTATTCCTCGGACCGTACCCCGCAATATTCGTGGGATTCCTCCTGTACATGGTGACCCCCTGCACCGACTGGTTCCTTGTATTCACCGGCATGGCAGACGGGGATGTGCCACTGGCCCTCGCACTGCTTCCCACCAACTTGATACTGCAGATCATCCTGATACCTGTCTACTTATGGCTGTTCGCCGGAGAGCTGATCCCCTTTCAGATCGGAGCACTCGTAGAGACCATGGTGGTATTCGTGTTCATACCGTTCCTACTGGCCGGACTCACGAGATGGGGACTCAAGAAGAGGTCTGAAAGTTCAGGGAAGGCAATCGACAGGTGGGTGGGACCGATGCAGATGGTGACCCTGGTCATCGTCATCTTCTCTATGTTCGCCGGACAGACTCAGGTCATCATCGATAACTTCGGTCCACTCTCACTTATCTTCCTCCCGGTCATTCTGTTCTTCGGGTTGTCTTTCCTGGTAGCCCAGGTACTGAGCTCTGGAGCAGGGCTAAAATACGGAGAGAGGGCTCTGCTCACGGTCACAACTGCCGCCAGGAACTCGCCCCTGGGTCTGGCCATAGCTGTGGGACTGTTCCCGGGGCAGCCCCTGCTGCAGGTGGCGATCATCATGGGGGTGTTGATCGAACTGCCGATGCTCATACTGGTGGTCCGGGGCATGCTGGCCATCAAGAAGCGGTTACCAGAGTCTGCGGCCTCTCCCATCGGGGGAGAGGACTGATCGCTCGTGCTGGACACTACTAGTCTCGATCTCGTGAGGGAGGCACATTTCCATCTACGCTCCTTGCGCAGCTTCGGCCCTCTCCATTGAGGTCTAGTTACCTCAAATCGTTCAGGCTCCATGACCTTCCTGTGGCTTGTCTGGACACATAGCCCCCACCGTCTCATATCCTCCTGGGAAAGCTCCTCCTGTGCATTACCACTGCCAGGAATGTAAACAGCAGGGTGAACAATGCCAGGACTGCAATATCGATTAGCGGGCTACCTGAGCCGCCGAAGCCGTAGTTGACCAGATCCGTGAAATAGGTGAGAGGGGAGAGGTACGCGATCGCCTGTCCCCACCCTGGGAGCTCGCTCAGGGGAATGAATATCCCGCTGATGAACACGATGGGAAATTTCACCAGAGTGGCTATCATCATGATATCCGCCGTGGTGGAGGTGGGATATGCGCCCATCAGCACGCCGATGGCGGAGAAGCATAGGCTGGCCAGTAATATCCCGGCCAACATCAACAGCCCGTGGGTCAATGGGAGTGAGAGGGCCAGGATTGCTATGAGCACGGGTATCGAGGTTAGCAGTACGCCCACTATCATGGAAGATATGATGTCGCCCACCACGATCGTGGCCACTGAGACCGGTGAGGCGGCGAGTCTCTCCAGCGTCTTCGTCCTCGTCTCCCACGAAGTGATGACTGGACTTATGGAGGTTGAAGTGAACCAGAGAGCCATGGCCACCAGTCCTGTCCCCAGCATCAAGGCGGGCATGTCTCTACCCATCCAGAAGGCCAGGAAAAAGAAGATTGGGAGGAGTATCCCGAATACCACTACCGGTCCTTTTAGATAGTACACCTTAAGGTTCTTCCTGATGATGGGCGCGATCCCTGATATTTCCCAGGCGAAGGTCATGTCATCCCTCCAGTTAGACTGAGGAAGACATCTTCCAGGCTCGGGCCCTGAGTCTGGATGGACAACACTTCCAGGTTATTCTGATCCGAAAATGAGAATATCCTCCTTGCCAGGGACACGGGATCAGGGGTTATCAGGCGGAATCCGTCCCCCTTTTTCTCCACGCGCTCCACACCTTCCAGGTCAGAGAGCCTTTCAATTCCCATTTCTTCTTTAAAACTGACTTCGACCGCTTGAGTACTCTTGATGGTCTGTTTCAACACACTGGGCCTGTCTATCGCCGCCACCTTCCCCTTATTGATGACCGCTATCCGGTTGCAGAGCTGGTTCGCCTCTGCCATGTTGTGAGTGGTCAAGAAGATGGTGACACCTTCGCCATTCAGATCAGTGATCCTCTCCCTGATCAGTCGTTGACTCTGCACGTCCAGACCGGGAGTGGGTTCGTCCAGGAACAGCAGCGAGGGATCGTGCATCATCGACATCGCCAGGTTCAGTCTCTTCTTCATACCTTTACTGAACTGGCTCACCGGTGAGTCCTTTCTATCCTCCAGGCCGAATAGATGTAGCAGCTCCTGGCCCCTTTCTTTTCTTTTCTCCTTGTCCACTCTGTACAGTTCTCCCATCAACATCATGTTCTCCCAGGCGGTGAGCTCAATATAGGCGTTGGAGACCTCGGGAGCGATACCGATCCGTCTCTGCACTTCGGTCGGCTGATGGTATGGGTCGAAACCAGCCACAGAACAACTGCCTGCGTCTGGGTGGAGTATCCCCGTGAGCAGGCGCACCGTGGTCGTCTTCCCGGCCCCGTTCGGTCCCAGGAATCCAAAGATTTCGCCCTTCTTGACAGTCAAAGAAATGTCGTCCACAGCTTTGATTTCTCCAAAATATTTGTGGAGGTTTTCCACTGAGATGATGCTCTCGTTTGAATTCATGCTATCACTCGGGTACAAGATCGATCTCGATCCGCCTCATTGCCAGGCGCCATGATTTGACAGGGGCCCCTCTCCCTTCTTCTATGTAATCGGCCACTTCGATTATCCCCGCCTCTTTGAGCTCGGTGAGATGGTAGTAGAGCCCGGGTCGAGTCAGATCATAACCTCTGCCCTTAAGGCCCTCGAGTATCCTGTCTGTCCTCTCCTCTTCCTTACCTATGATATCTATGATCGCCCACCTGGTGGGACAGTGGAGCACTTTCGCGATGCCCATGAGCGTTTGTATTCTGGAGTCAGGTTCATCATCCTGAATCGGTGTTATGGGGGAATTACACATTCTATTACCATAATATAAAAGTCAATAGCTTTAATAAACCTTTGTAAGGAAGAGCGGATTATTCACTCGGACTGGTGGAGAAATTCTCTATCCCCAACGTAACTCTAGGTGAGAGATTGATCGCGGTATGAGAGATCTCCCCGAGATAATAAGGTTCATTTCGATCGCAAAACTCTCTGCTCTTTCTGATGACTCAGGGACAGCGGCGGGCATGGATTCAGCAATCCCATATAATATTGGTGCAGATGAAGACGGACCGTTGTGGCAATACCTCCAAGAATGGGAGCGGATGGATGTGGATCATATAGGTTCATACTATACAAAACGGGATAGTCATTACATGCTCCACTGAAGAGTGGGGACTTAATGCCGGCCAATGATCGGAGTTTTGGAAGAGATCGTGTGAGAATCTTCAAACCATTCGTCCAGTTTAAGGGCAGCGTATGATGTCCTGGGCCCACAGGCAATCAGCGCATGATATTTCATTGCCCACGCAGTCTTCGTTTCTCTGCCGATAGTCGCAGTTAGCCCCGCAGTCCACGCACGATGGGAAGTCGAACCTCCTGACCTTTGCCCTGAATAACACGTATTCTTCGCTGGTCCAGATGTCTGCGAGCGTCTCATTATTCACATTCCCAAGTTCGTAGCGGCTCACTTTCTTCTCATCCCCGAAGATGAGGTACGGGTAGGAATGCATCAGGGCGTAGCATGGGCTAACCGTGCCGTCCCAGCCCACGACGAGTTTATTCTCCTCCACAAAACGGCACCTCTGTTCAGCCCCCCACCTACTTCGAGGAATCTTCACCGTTCCCCACATGACGAAATCATTGGCCATCACGCCCCAACCCACGGGTCGGGGAATCTGGCCCACCTCGTCGTCGTAGGCGATCCGGTCGGTTGCCTCCTGGGTATGAGGGAGCAAGTGGGTGAGCAGGACCACAGAGGCTCCTACTTCCCTGCCCAGAGAAGGAATTCTTTCAACATCGGAAATGTTGTCTTTCGTAATCACCATCTCGAGACCAATCGTTGGTCCCATCGAATTCCTTTCGTTCCGCAGGTCCTTCACTCGTTTGAGATTCTGAATCACTTGACCGAGTTCCGCCCCGTCCCTCATGTCCTTGAAAAGATCTGGTCTAGGACTGTCAATGGACACGAAGAGCCGATCAAGGCCGACATCAACCAATACCTCCGCTTTCTCCTGGTCCAATAGCGTACCGTTGGTGATGAGAGAGGTCCGAACCCCGAGCGACTTGACCTGTTTCACCATATGTGGCAGTTCTGGATGCAACAGCGGTTCACCGTAACCGCCGAAATGTACCTCTCGAAGCTCGGGAAGTTCACGAAGACTGTCCATCAGGTGGTCGAAGGTCCTCTCGTCCATATCGGTGAGTGGGTCTTCCCACACGTTTCGGACACAGTTCGGGCACTTCAGATTACATCGGGTGGTCACCTCTACATGGACGGACCTCACATCTAGCTGTTTGCGATGGAGGGCATATCCATCGGAGATATGATCGATCACCCACTGGTCCGGGTGTTCGATGCCCAATTCCTCCACCATCTTTCTTGTACTATTCTCCTCTCCACCCATATCGGTTACCTCAGGTCTTTTGAAAGGGCATCGGTGTTCACACAGTGCCCATTCAACTCCCCAGTATATCCATTATCTCTTTCTGGTTGGGGACCCTGCCCACTGCCTTGGCCTCTCCGTTTACGAATAGGGCAGGAGTCATCATGACTCCTCGATCCATCATCTCCTGGAGATCGTCTACCTCTACGATATCTGCTTCGATGGCCATTTCTTCCACGGCCTCTCGTACATTCGATTTCAGCCGCTTGCACTTGGCACAACCGGGTCCAAATATTTCTATTCTCACATTTTTCACCTCTTTATTTCTTCACCTAGTTCCCTTCATCCAATTATCGCCCCGTATATCATCCCTGCTATGATCGACATGATAAGTACCAGTACCGCGTAGACCCCGGTCTTCTTGACTCCTATTATCCGGACCAATACGGCTAAACTGGGAAGGCTGACCGTGGGTCCAGATAACAGTAGAGCCAGGGCGGGTCCTCCCCCCATGATCCCTGCTGTGTAACCGAAGGTGGTCCCGATAATCGGCACCTCCAGAAGGGTGGGCATGTACAGGATTACACCTAGCAGGGAGGCGAGAGTGACCGAACTGAAGGAGTTGCCACCCAGGTACTGGGCAAATGACTCTGGAGGGAGAACAAAGGCTATGAGGCCCACCACGAATGTTCCGATGATCAAAATGGGAAATATTTTCTTGGTCAGGTCCCAGGTCTCGTATCCCCATTCGCGATTCTCGTCTCTATCGAAGTAACGGTACATGATCAGAAGTACTACACCGATGAGTGCGCTGACGATGATACCCTTTATCACCCAATCAAGACCGGAAGCTCCGAAGACAAGTATACCCACCAGAGCGGCGAAGAACGTGCCCATTACCCACTTCGGTTGTCCTTCCGATTGATACCCTGCGGCGAACATGGGGCTCCCCCTTGTCTCAGCATCTCTCTCCTTCTCCTCTTTCTTGTAAATGTAAGCCATGATGAGCCCCAACAGTATGGACATAAGAACAGCGAACACCGCTCTGGCCGCCCCCAATTCATATCCTAGTACCTGGGCGGTATATACCACGGCTAGAAGGTTAATCGCCGGGCCGGCGAAAAGGAACGTGGAAGCGGGACCTAGACCGCTCCCTTTCTTGTAGATGCCCGCAAAAAGGGGAAGGATTGTACAGCTGCAGACAGCGAGGACTGTACCCGAGACCGAGGCGAGTGAGTAGGCGGTCTTCTTACTGGCATCGGGCCCGAAGTACTTCAGGATCGCGTCCTTCTTGATGAAAGCAGCTATGGCCCCTGCGATTATGAAGGCGGGTACCAAGCAGGTGAGCACGTGGGCTGAGAGATACTCGAATACAGCGTCAACACCGCTTATGAGGAACGCGATCAGAGTGTCAATCATTTTATCTACCATATTTCAAATATTTTTGAAATAGATACGACTCCGCCTAAATAAAGCTTCTCCCGTACAGTGGCCCAGCAAGTAAGATCGTCGGCAGTATCAGCCGATGAACTCTATCGTGTTCTCACCACATTCCTTGGCCAGATTCTTAGACAGAAGTCCGGCTTCCATCCACCCCGCGTTGAGAAGCCCCACGGGGACAAGACATGTCGCGCTCATTCTTGATTCTCTCATTCTATCGAAAATATCACTATTCTCCTTGTCGCTCAGGTCAGAGAGATCTATGTTCTCCAGCCCTTGGAAAAACTCCTTCACATTTTCACAGTCCGATTCAAAGCTCACTGAATATGTTCCATCCTGGTTGTCTCTCACTGATATCTCTGTCACCTGGTCACACACGTTCATATGCACCTTCACTTTGGAAGTCATGGCTACACCTGTTCGATCAGACTCGATGTTCCCGTTAAGGCAGATGTAATATTTCAAATTTTCTTGAATTATGTGGTCAGATGACCGCCCCGCCCGTACATGCTTCAGCACATATTTTCGCACTCTTCGTAAAACAATGCATTCCACCTCGTTGGCACTTCACCTATCGATGGTAAAGTCTATAATGTTACAAAATGAGGTCTTTTAAACACTCACTTCCGAACCCCCTTCCCGTATTGGGGAGCGGCCGGGAATTTCTCTCGTGCTAACTATTCAGCTCGATGAATCGCTTGAAGGACCTGTCGTAAGTCTCCTCGACATTATCAGGGAACAGACATGCTGGTAACTGCCCCTTCTTCCGGTGATAGTGGAGGCACTCGCAGCACTTACCCTTCCTGGGGCACCCGGGATAAGTGCAGTTGCAGTATTCCATGTTGATATCGATATTGGTACATTCGCCACTCATTTCCTTCGCCCATTATCTCCAATCGTTGTATTGACTTAAATGAATCGACACCGCCCGGATGCGGAGCACTCGCGTCACATCGGCCTAACAGCATCTCTCTAAGCGGTTCAGCCCCTCAGGAAGTCATCGCAATAGAGCTTCTCGTTAAGAAGCACTTCGCCCGCCTTGGCCACCTTCACCAGTTCCTCGTCTTCAGGATCGCATATGGCGGCCGTCAGTCCGGCGGCCATCAGCATTGCCAGATAGGTCCTGTTGAGCAGGCTCCTCTCCTTGGCCATGTTGGAAACGTTACTCAGGCCCACGATGGTCTTCGGCGCCGGGTCATTCAGCATCTGGAACTGCTTCAACGACTCCAGAACAGCCACCCCCTGGTCCTGCGCAGCTCCTACCGGTAGGATGATCGGATCGAGGTAGATCCTCTCCGGCATGATCTCGTACTGCATGGCGGTGGTCAGCATCAGCATTGCCAACTCCGTTCTGGTATCTGGGTCGTTTGGTACGCCCTTCTCGCTGATGGTGAGACAAACTATGTCTCCGCCGTACTCCTTGGCCAGTGGGAAGTAGCGCTCCATCTTTTTCTGTTCAGCGGTGGTAGAATTGATGAGCGGTTTCTGCTCACACACCCTCAGACCTGCCTCCATTGTCTTGGATCCGGGTGAGTCCAGGCACAGGGGAACGTCCACAACATCCTGGACGGTTTCCACCAACCACTTCATACACGCCGGGGCGTCCTCCCTGCCCGGTCCAGTGTTGATATCAAGCATGTCAGCCCCCGCCTCCACCTGTTCCACTGCAAGTTCCTGGATGGGTTTTTCGTTCCTGTTGTCTATCGCTCTTCCCACGGAAGTGAACTGTCCATTGATCCTCTCGCTCACGATAAGCATATTCCTTTCCCGGTCCCTGAAGTCAATTGTCGAATAAAAGTCTTTGTATTGTGTAAAACACTGGATGGTGGATTTCTGAGTAATAAGTAACTCCAGTAAAGGACACGAATCAAGGCCTAGTTGGCAAATAGTCGAACATTTACCGTATCCTGGTCTCAAGGGACAGTGCAGCAGTCCAGTGCCCCTTCACGTAAAGACCACTCAACATATACCAGTTGATTCTCAGGGCATCTTCTTTACTTCCGATATGGGGACGTACAGGTAATCTCCGGGGACGAGCACAGGGCGAGTCGAGGTGTGTCTTTCTGCCGTTGACTTGTCAATCAAATCTTCGTTCATGGAGGCAGATACAACTCTTCCAAACAACACCACTTCGTCACCATACCGCGAGTATAATTCCAGGACACACTCGAAATGTTCCATACACTCTTTCACTCTTGGCGGTTTCACCCTCAAGGAGGAAATCGAAGTCAACCCCGCTTCTTCCAGCTCGTTGACGCCCCTGGGATAGTCCTCGGCAGTCTTCATCACCCTGCTCAGTATCTCCTCTCCCGGTATGTTGAACACGAATTCCTTCTGAGAGAGGAAAACCATCCACATGAAATCGGACTTCACCGCAGCATTTACTCTTTCCCCTTCATCGACAGTCGTCACTACGCTCAGAAATTCCGGGAACAGGACTTTATTGGTGCTCCGATTCAAGTATTCCTCCGACTTCATCTCGATCTTCTTCGTTCCCTCAGTACTTCCTCTACTAATCCTATATCAATAATTGCCATGAATCCCCTTTTCGAAACCAGAGACTTAGGATCAACTTCCCGAACTATCGCTGAAAAATCCCAGTCATAATTATATACGCAAGTGACATCCGCAGTTTAACATAATGAAATGTGTTACCGCTCACTATTCCCAGAGGCACAATTGTCTCCGATATGGAATTGCAAAAATTTTCGGTAGGTGTATGAGGAAAGCCGTCGTGGTCCTTGCTGTCACGGCTATAGGGCTGGTGCTTGTTCTAGTACAAGTCGCCAAAATCATATAAGCAAAGACAGAGAAGGGTCAATCACCCCCACATTTGACTTTCGCTACATCATTCTCTCTGATTCAATAAATACGAATATATAGTAGCAAAGAGAAAGGTATTGATGGAGATATTGTGACTGATTCTTACGATTCGAGAACCATGATGCTTTCCCTCTCTATTGTTACCTTGATGATACTTGCAGCATTCGCTACCTTTTCTGCCCCCTCCGAAGCGAGTGTTCTAGAGACTCAGAACCCCTTGATGATGAACGACTGCCTGATAGCACCTGATCTGGAAGAGACGGCCTCCTCTTCGCAGAGCTCATCTTCATCCCCTGAGCCCGGATTCTATGATACCAGTGAGTACATGATCGGGTCCATGGCCGTGGAGATTATCTTACTGGAGAGTGATGGATCCGGGGACCCAAGCACCGAGGATTGGACTAATACGGAAAAGAATAATGTTCAGAATGAGATCACTGCCGGGATCAACTGGTGGGCCACACACTCTTCGGGACCCGGATTATCGGTGAGCATCGTAGGACCGACCACCGTTACCACACAGTACGAGCCTATCTCCAGGCCCCATACTGATGAGGGACTCTGGATCGGAGAGGCGATGGGGAAATTGGGCGCCTCGGGCGCCACCTATTTCGATCAAGTGAGGAACTATGTGAATACGCTACGATCTAACCAGGGTACGGATTGGGCATGGCTTGCATTTGTGGTAGATAGCAGCAACGATGGAGACGGTATGTTTTCGGACTCTTGGTTCGGCTACGCGTATCTTGGCGGCCCCTTCATTGTGATGACCTACGATAACAACGGTTGGGGGATAGGCAATATGGATTGTGTAACAGCACACGAGATGGGTCACATCTTTTATGCCACTGACGAATATGATGGGGTCACAGAGTACAGTGGATATCTTAACGCCGCTGATATTGAGAGTTCAGGCTGCATCATGGACACCAACAGCTGGTCGATTTCAGCGGGTACCCTGAAGCAGATTGGCTGGCAGGACTCGGACCTTGATGGAGTGCTCGATATCCTTGACACTCCGGCATCGACGTCCCTGATCCCACTTTCTCCTGACCCGACGAACTCCACCTCCATCACTTATTCTGGAACAGCCATCGTCACCCCACTATCAAATAGCAATCCCAACGGCCCAGGAAACGACGTCACCATCGCCATAGTCAAATCAGTCGACTACAGCGTTGACGGCTCGTCTTGGACGGCAGCCACACCATCTGATGGTATCTTTGACCAGACTACAGAGGCGTTCACATTCTCCTTCACCACGGTCCAGGGAGATCATGCTGTGTACGTGATGTCGATATCAGACCAAGGCAATCCAAGTACTGGTTATTCCTCTGATGTGTTCAGCGTTGATACTACCGCTCCCACCTCCGAAGTGGCCAGTCTTGGTAGCTATTCCAACACCCAGATCGTTACAGTGCACTCCAATGTCTATGACAACTATCAGGTGACCAGTCTTGAGCTCTGGTATTCAAAGGATGGAGGTAGTTACTCTTTGTACTCTACCATACTCAGCCCTCCTTGGGAATATCAATTCGATGTGGGACTCACTGGCGGGGATGGCAATTACAGATTCTACAGCATAGCAACAGATACTGCCGGAAATAGAGAAGCGATTCCGGCGGGATACGATGCCGCCACTTCATTTGACCTAACCGCCCCCTCTTCTTCAGCCTCGGTAGTTATCGACCCCTCCGACGCATCAAAGTTGAATGTCTCTGCCACGGTGTCTGAGAACTTCAGTGTCGATGAGCTAGAGCTGTGGTACAGTTATCAAGGTGGAGTCTATCACCTATATGGTACCCTCGCTTCATCTCCCTGGGAATGGACTATGGACACCACAACCTTTGGTGGAGACGGATTGTACAGTTTCTATACCCGTGCTGTGGACGATGCGGGCAACTACGAGGATCCGCCCACATCTCCCGACACCAGTGTAACTGTCGATTCCTCACCTCCCGTTTCGACGTTCTCAATATCCAAGAAAGCCATCAACTCTTCTCTGGAGATCAATATGAGCGTGGAAGACATGTCCTCCATAGCGTCACTCACGCTTTCTTATCGATTTGAGGGCGGCGAATGGACAGTATTTGAGACAATGGAAGAATCTCCATGGGAATTCACGTTCGATTTCCCGGATGGTGAGGGCGAGTACTATCTAAATAGCATTGCAGTCGACGCACAGGGAAGTGAGGAACTATTCAACGAGTCTTCCACTGTGAACGTAGAGTACGATGTTTCGGTACCCTCCACTCTCAGCCTCGGCATTGAGGGAGGCGTTCATTCAAATTCTTCGTCAGTGCGGGCATCCTGGTGGGTGGCAGACGATGGGAGTGGTATCAACTCAGTTAGCCTCAGGATAGATGACCTCGCCTGGGAGAATGTGGAAGCCCATTCTCATAAGGATATCATCGGTCTTGAGGAAGGGGAACACACCCTCACCCTAAAATCAACCGATCTAGCCGGTAACGAGATAGTGGAGACATTCTACTTTCATGTAGACCTCACTACCCCCTCCCTGCTCTCGTTCACTCTGCCTGACGATATCTCGTCCTCAGAATTCTCATTTGGTTGGAACTTCACCGATGACGGTTCCGGGATAGACCATTATGAGATCAGTATCGATGGCGGTTCATTTCAGGATATCGGCAACAAGACAACCATCACCCTTTATCTCAGCGGTGGCAGTCATACTGTATCCGTGATGGCGGTGGATGGCGCAGGGAATTACCTGGTTGAAGAAGCAAACTTCAATGTTGAAACTGGAGATTCAACAGGGATATTACTCCCCGCACTTGCGATCATTGCCGTAGGGGCCGTAGCAGCAGCGGCATTTTTGGTTCTCCGGCAGAGAAGCAGCGGTCGATGATGGAGAGGAAGAAAGCGGTTAACATCGAAGTCGATTGAGTTTGAATCACACGTAGTCCAAACTTTCGAGAAATCCTTCCAGATAAATAAAGTAAAAAGAGGTTTGGATGGTGTGCTAGCTCATCAGGCTTCGAAACCTGAGATCCATCCATCGACCTTGGCGGTGTGGTTATCGACCCAGTTCTGAGCAGCCACATACGCAGCGTTCTGTACCTCGCTGGGCTGCTGAGTCATGTCCAGCATGGCGGAGCTGTAGTCCTGCTGAGTCATGTTGAAGCGTTCTAGAATGTTGTACACATCGGGCTTTTCTTCTTCGAGCCCTGTCTTGGTCAGCTTGGCAACATAGTCCGCCTCACCATAAACCTTCAATGGATCGTCGAGATACTTCAGGTCCATCGTGGCCCAGGTCCAGTGTGGGGACCAAAGCGTGGAGACGATCCACTCATTGCTCTCAACAGCATCCTGGAGAGCAGCGCTCATTGCAGCACCGCTACTCGATTGAAGGGTCCAACCGTGGTTAGACAGGTTGTAGTAATCAGGCGTCAATGCATCCTCGGTGTTGTGCATGATGCCCGCACCTGGATCGATACCTGTAATGGTACCATCGAATTCAGCGGTGTAGTTCTGCAGATCCCATATGGAGGTCACACCAGCATCATAGACGTACTGGGGAACCACCAGACCACACTTACAGTCGGTCAACGCCTTTCCTGCGAAATCCATCTGAGCGTCAGGCGGTGTGGTACCGTTGGGCTCCCATCCGTAATACTCTTCCATGTACGAGCCCTGAGTCACCGGCCACCAGGCCGCAGCGGTCAGGTCGTAATCACCGCTGGCCAGACCTTCATACAGTGGTCCTACCTCGACCGGGATTATCTCCGCATCATATCCGGCTTCTTCGTACGCAATTTTTAAGACATTGGCACTGATTCTCTCTCCGGCCCAGGTCACGTATCCGATCTCCACAGAGGTTTCTTGATCCTCTTCCCCGAGACATCCAGTCCCGGCTACGGATATCATGGTGACCATACAGGCCACCGCCAATATCAACATCGCTTTTCCTATTTTTCTTAAAGGACTGTCTTCTCTAATAAGACGCACCTCCCTTGAATCCCCTTTTTTTGGGAAAGGTATTGAAAATAAGAACCTCACCCAGGCCCATATCAAACAGCATGAGCCAGAATGGGTTATTTGTGAAGATAGAAGAGTTATAAAAGGTTTGGGGGGGGTCGAACGGCCCTCATTCAGTCGATTCTTCGGACCTCACTGACTGGGTTATTCTGTCCAGCACGATGGCTATAATTACGATACCCAGCCCCGCTTCAAAGCCCATTCCGACCTCTACCCTCTGCAGGGAGGCGAGGACCATATAGCCCAGTCCCTTTGCCCCGATCATGGCGGCGATGACGGCCATGGACAGAGAGAGCATGATGGTCTGGTTGACACCGGCCATGATGGAGGGGGTAGCCACAGGGATCTGGACCTTGGTCAGCTTCTGCCATGCGGTCGAGCCGAAGGAGTCCGCGACCTCGGTGAGCTCATCTGGCACCTGACGAATCCCCAGGTCAGTCAGCCTGATTATGGGTGGCATGGCGAAGACTACGGTAGCTACCAGCCCGGGTACATTCCCCAGACCGAAGAAAGCCACCGCAGGAATCAGGTAGACGAACGAGGGCATCGTCTGCATGAAGTCCAATATGGGGGTAATCACCTTCTTGATCGCTCTGTTCTTCGATGATAGAATCCCCATAGGGATTCCGATGACCACGCAGATGAGTGTGGATATTAACACCAGAGATAAGGTGGTCACCGTAAGATCCCACAGGCGCAGGTTATGCACCAGGAGCAGTAGCAACACCACCACAGCTGTAATTGAGAACTTCCTGCTGGCCAGATAGGCGATAACGCCGAGTATGCCAATCAGCAGGAGAGGAGGAATGAATAAGAGAATATCCTCGAAGCCGGTAAGGAAGAAATCCAGTCCATCGGTGGTCGCGTCCAATAGGAATGCCATGTTTGCATCCATCCAATCGACCATTGCCTCTACACTGTCGCCGATGGGTATTTTGGGAACCATCACCGTTCACCTCCCTCTTCCGCATAAGTTCCCACTACAGCACCGGGGACGATCACACCCACCAGCCTATTTTCTTCATTCACCACAGGTAGAGGGTGATTACTCTCCAGCAAAAAGGGTATGATCTCCCTCACGGGAGTATCTGGAGTGATACGGGGCAGATCGGTCATCATCACATCCAGTAACCCGTGGCTGGTGTTCACCGCACGAAGGGCATCGTCAGAGTCCACCATGCCCTTCAGTTTTCTCTGTTTACCCACCACAAATATTGTGGTCTTACCGGAGTCTCTCATCAACACCAGCGCAGTCCTCGGTCCCTGGTTTACTGTAACCACAGGATCAGGGTCGAGCATCACCGACTCCGCGGTGAGGATCTTGGCCTGATCCACACCGGCCACGAAGTCCGAGACGTATTCGTTAGCGGGGTTGGTGAGAATTTCCTCCCCAGTGCCTATCTGAACGATACGTCCGTCTTTCATCAGGGCGATCCTGTCCCCGATCTTCAAAGCCTCGTCAAGGTCGTGAGTGACAAAGATGATCGTCTTCCTCATCCTCTCCTGGAGGTCGATCAGCTCCTCCTGCATATCCCTCCTAATCAGGGGGTCCAGTGCACTGAAAGGCTCGTCCATCAGCAGTATGCTGGGGTCATTGGCCAGCGCTCTCGACAATCCGACACGTTGCTGCATACCGCCACTGAGCTCGGAAGGGTACTTATCTTCGTACCCCTGTAACCCTACCAGTTCGATGCTCTCTTTTGCTTTCTCATATCTCTCCTCTTCTGGTACACCCTGCACCTCCAGTCCGTAGGCTACATTCTCTAGCACGGTACGATGAGGGAGCAGGCCGAACCGCTGGAAAACCATACTCATCTTCGATCTTCTGACCTCGGTAAGTCCCTCTTCATCCACCTCCATTATGTTCTGATCATCGACCAGTATCTCACCGGTCGTCGGTTCTACCAATCTGTTGAGACACCTGATCAGGGTCGATTTACCGCTACCGGATAGACCCATCAGGACGAAGGTCTCTCCCTCGCGGATAGAGAAATCGGCTTTGTACACTCCGATAGTCTGTCCTGTCTCTTCCAGTATTTCGTCTTTGGACACTCCCTCTTCCATCAATTCGATACCTTTCTCGGGATTATTTCCAAACACTTTGGAAACATTTCTAGCCTCGACTCTTATTTCCCCCTCCTCTACTCTATCCTCAAT
The DNA here is from genome assembly GCA_964580935.1 of uncultured Methanomassiliicoccales archaeon. Taxonomy (GTDB): domain Archaea; phylum Thermoplasmatota; class Thermoplasmata; order Methanomassiliicoccales; family CAZOLG01; genus CAZOLG01. Next base: position 128,658 of record CAZOLG010000005.1, on the reverse strand, counting down.
TGAAGGCCCCGACCTCTCTTGGGAAGGACTTCTCAATCGATCAACGGTCTTGTCCCTCAGGCTCTTCATCCTCCGTCCCACCCTTTCTTTCAACGGTGTAATCGTCAGGTCCACTTTCTCGGAGAGGGATTTTTCAACACTGTGAATCCTCTCTGAAACTCGTCTGATAGACTTGTTCATATCAACTCACCTCTTCTCGAATAATAAATTGATGAAAATACCGAAGACATCTGGCAAGTCTCCGGAAACTCACTTCCCATTATTAGACGCCGTTTAAAAGCTTTGGGGAGGGGGTAGACTCCCCCACCATTTATCCGGTATATTGAACATCAGTAATGGCTGTGAAAATACTTGCAAGACTCTCGTTTTGAAACCGACATCACCCTATCTCTAGTGGTAGAGATGGAGTGCAAGCTTACAGCAAGGGTTCCGGTTGTTTCCTGTCCTCGACCATGGGTAGTGATGCCCTGTGGATCACAAGGCCATCCTCGAAGTGCATGGCCCTGTTGAGCACCAGTTCTTTTCCTCTTCCCGTCAGAGCGAAGACGGGGATAGACACCCCGATCTGGATCTTGGCCTGTTTTCCTGACACTTCTCTCGCCCACTTTGAAGCACAGGCCCAGACAATGTCGCAGTACTCAGTGAGTAACTCGGCCTGTTCTTCGGTCATCCCCGTGTTGTGGACAGCAAGTATGTACGGCTCGACTCCTGAGACCCTCCCCATCTCGAACAGTTTTTTGGACTCAAAAGCCCTGAGCCCGGTGATGGTCACCGCGATCTTCTCGAAACCGCTGTTCACCGCCTTCACGTACCCTTCCACCTGGTCGATAGTACCCTTTTTGTCCAAGAGAACAGCCCCTCTTTCTTCCAGCCCCTCGGCTATCTCAGGTATATAGTCAGTCCTCATCAATCCGGTCATATGGGCCCCGGTGGCCTGCAGGACTTCTCTTCTGGACACGATCACCGTGCCCACACCTTCGCAGACCACTACAGCGGCATCTACCAACCCTTCATCCATGGCATCCATCATTATCTCGGAGGCACCGAAACTCACCGGTTTCTCCTCCAGCTCCAGTACCCTCTCTGAACCGTACATCCCCAGCTCTTCGATGTGCTCCTTCAGTACCCTCTCCACAGTCTCTCTGGTCTCCTCATCACAATCGTAGAGTTTGGCCCTCAGCGGGCACCACCTGATCTTGGGATCGGTCAGCACCTCCACTCTTCCGTCCTTTATCCTGACCAGGGCCTTGGCCATTTCAAGCAGGTGTTCGGACACCCTCTCCCCCCAGGTCTTTGCGCATTAGTCGGTTTCCTCCCTTGGACTGGACCTCCCTATAGCCCATGTACCTGTAGAAACCAATTGCCCTTTCGTTCGTATTCTGTACCCAGAGGTCTACGGACATCAAGTCCCTGTCCCTGGCGATTTGTTCCAAACGCCTCATCATCATTCTACCACATCCCTGCTCTCTGAAGTCTTTGGATACCTGTATTGAGTTGATAAGCAACGAATACCCCCTCTTCTGGAAGGAGTAATAGCCGGCAATGTCCCCCTTCTTCTCCAACACCTCGGTCACCACCTCTGGATCCATGAGGATATTGATCAGAGTTTCATCGTTCCACTCGACCCCCCATGATGAGTGAATGATGGAGGCCATGTTCTCCCTGCTCATGGAGATCAGATGATCGACGTCCGCCCTTTTCATTGGCCGTAGTAGGGAATTGGAGCTCACGAGTAGGCAAACGGAGGACGATAAGATAACCCTTACGAATCGAAGGCTGACACCTGCAACCGTTGGTGAGAAGGATTTAAATATGTGCGGGGTTTGATTCATCCCAGGTGAGATCATATGTTACAGGTCACTGATGAGGCGATGAACTTCATCAAAGAGCTAATCGAAGAGAATGGGAAGGAAGGCCACGGCATCCGTATCTATCTGGCGGGTATGGGCTGTTCTGGCCCACAGTTCGGTATGGCCTTCCAGGAAGAGAAGAAGGAGGAAGACATAGAGAACGAGGTCAACGGTACTCCCTTCTACTATGATGAGGAGACCAAGGAATACCTGAAGGAGGCCAAGATCGATTACGTGGAGACTCCACAGGGATCTGGCCTTGCGATTCAGAACCTGAACATGGCCGGCTGCGACTCCTGCAGTGCGTGCCCCTGAAACAGGCCTCTAAACCCCTTCCAAAACATTCATCTATCTTTCTAGTCATGCAATCGTGTGTTCGTCCAGCACCCCTTAATTAAAGAAGAGACTATCGAAGAGCGTGAGTATCAGGTCAATCTAGCAGAGGTCGCCCTGAACCACTCTTCTTTGATCGTTCTTCCCACCGGTATGGGCAAGACGGTAATCGCCCTGCTGGTGATCGCTGATATTTTGAAGAAGAAAGGAGGAAAGGTCCTGTTCTTGGCTCCCACTAAACCGCTGGTGGAGCAGCACGCTTCTTTCGTAGAGGAACACCTCGTTGGACAGGATGTGGTGGTGATGACCGGGGAGGTCTCCCCGGAGGAGAGAGAGGCACTGTGGATCGAGAACAACGTCATCGTCTCCACCCCACAGGTGGTGGCCAACGACCTGAAGTACGAGAGGGTCACGCTCAGAGATGTGAACCTAATAGTATTTGACGAGGCCCACCGCGCAGTGGGCAAGTATGCTTACGTAAAAGTGGCCGAGGCCTATTCTTACTACGACGGTTTGACACTCGGCATCACTGCTTCTCCTGGCTCCGACAGGTCAAGGATCAGGGAGGTCTGCGAGAACCTTGGTATAGAGAAGATCGAGGTGAGGACGGAGAAGGACGCCGATGTCAAGAATTACGTCCAGGACATCAAGATGGACTGGGTGGAGGTGGAGATACCCCCCGAGATGAAGAGGATCAGGGACGATCTCCAGAAGATGTACGATTCCTATCTCGATGAGCTGGAGAAGATGGGGGTCATCGACGGCACAAGCCGGCTGAGCAAGAAGGCACTCATCCAGGCGGGGTCAAGAATACGGGGCAAGCTCGAGGCGGGGGAGAGAAAGAGATCGCTGTACAGGGCCCTCAGCCTCCAGGCCATGGCCCTCAAGGTGGGACACGCGCTTGAGTTGGTAGAAACCCAGGGCATTTCCGCGCTGGTGAAGTACATCGAGCGGTTGGAGGAGGAAGCGTCTTCAGATGAAGGGTCTAAGGCCTCTCGCAAGATCGTAAACTCGGAGCGGTTCATTAGGATGAAAGAATTCACCAGGAACCTTGATATGGAACACCCGAAGATAGGCAGGATAATCGATATCGTGTCCGGTCAGCTGTCCAACAACCCCCGGTCCAGGGTCATAGTCTTTACCCACTACAGAGACACCTGCGATCTGGTGACCGCCAAGTTCAACGATGTGGAAGGCGTTGAAGCGGGTAAACTGGTGGGACAGTCCAAGAGGTTCGGGAACAAGGGACTGAATCAGAAGGAACAGGTGGCGTTGCTCGACCGCTTCAGGGACGGTGAGCTGAACGTGCTGGTGGCCACCTCTGTGGGGGAAGAGGGGCTGGATGTTGCGAGCACCGATATGGTCATCTTCTACGAGCCAGTCCCCTCGGAGATCAGGACCATCCAGAGGAGGGGAAGGACGGGGAGACAGAGGCCGGGCAGGGTGGTGATACTGATGGCCCGGGGCACCCGGGACGAGACATACTATTACTCCAGCTTGAGGAAGGAGAGGGCCATGCGCTCCCGTCTGGACACCATACAGGAAGAGATCGAGGGCGGTAGGAAGACCCGTGACCAGAGCACCCTGATGGATTTCAATTGAAGTCCGGCATTCCTGACCGCTTTCATCGACGTACCCACTCCTCATCTACCGGGTCAGAGGCCCGCCTGCTGCGGGGGTACAATATGAAAAAACTTATAACGAGAGCGATTATAGTCACCCGCAATGGAACTCAAACTTATTGAAAAGGGAAAGGATTTCATCAGAATAGAGTTCAGTGAATCCGATATGACACTCATCAATCCCATGGTAGATGTTTTGCTGGAAGACAAAAAGGTCGACGAGGTGAAGTACTCCACCGGTCATCCCGAGCTAGATTCCCCCACCATCTTTGTCAAAGTGAACAGTGGGAAGCCGCAGACCGCTTTGAAGAGGGTGGCCAAGAGCCTGTCCAACCAGTACAAAGAGGCCAGGGAACAACTCCAGAAAGAACTATCGTGACCATGGACTTTGAAGAGTGCAACACCCGGGAGTCAGAGCTGGGCATGGAGCTTTACCATTCTACAGCTCCGCCCACCGGAGGCAAGTTGAGGAAGAGTCCAGAGGATTTTCGTGTGGAGGAGATCTCCGAATTTCCTGAGGAAGCGGAAGATGGAAGGTTTACCATAGCTAAGGTCACATCCACCAACTGGGAGACCAACAGGTTGATAGGATATCTTGCCAGCGGTCTGGGCATTTCCAGAAATAAGATCGGCTTTGCCGGCACCAAGGACAAGAGGGCGGTCACCACCCAGTTGATGTCCTTCGAGGCCCCCGTGGACAGGGTGGCCTCTATAGACATACACCAGGTGGAGATCTCCGATCCATACCCCTCACGCAGAGAGATGACTATCGGCGACCTCATCGGCAATGCTTTTCAGATCAGGGTGGCCGATTGCAGTCTGGACGGTGGAGAACTGGACGAGGCCTGCGAGAAAACCAAAGCAGGCCTGAGAGAGCTGGGTGGTACCCCCAATTACTTCGGCATCCAGCGCTTCGGCGCGGTGAGGCCAATCACCCATATCATGGGCAAGCAGATCATCGATGGTGACTTCGAAGGGGCGGTGATGACCTATACCGGTCATCCCACCGAGTACGAGGACCCGGAGATCCAGGAGGTGAGGCGAGAGCTCGAGGAGAGCGCGGATTTCGAGGAAGCTCTCGAAAACTACCCCAGGAAGCTCACCTTCGAGCGCACCATGATCGACCACCTCACCAAGAACCCTGAAGACTACGTGGGGGCCCTGAAGAGACTGCCCTCCAACCTTCAGATGATGTTCGTTCATGCCTACCAGTCATACCTGTTCAACAGGCTGCTGAGCCTGAGGATTAAGGAGGGGATGTCCATAAACTCCCCCGTGGTGGGGGACAGGATTTTTCCCGCTGACAGGAACGGGCTCCCCGATCATGATAAGGTGATACCGGTGACCGAGGCCAATATCGATCTGGCAAGGGCCCAGGTGGAGAAAGGCAGGGCCTTCATCAGCGGCGTGATCTTCGGAGCAGAGAGCGAGTTCGCCGAGGGAAGGCCGGGCGAACTGGAGAAAAAGATTGTCGAGGAGGAGGGACTGCGAAGAGAGGACTTCATAGTGCCAGAAATCAGGAGGTGCACCTCCACCGGCACCAGGAGGGAATTTCTGGGGAGGGTATGGGACCTTGAGTTAAGTACTGAGGAGCGCGCCTACCAGGTCTCATTCTCTCTGGGAAAGGGGTGTTATGCCACCTCGCTCCTCCGCGAGTTCATGAAGACTGATCCCATGGACTACTGATAATTACCTGGAGAGCGCTTAATACAGAAATTCACAATCTAGACCAGTCTCTGGACTCCCGTTCGCTTTCCTCATCTTTGGACTTCTGCTGCTTCTTGCTCTTCACACCCTCTAGTTCGGTCTTACACCTGGGACATTCTGAGAAGGCGGAAACGCAGTCCTTGCAGAGCATGGTGCCGCAAGACGGGCACGATGAAACGGCCAAGCCTCCATGGAACAGACACCTCCGCCCCTTCATTTTCTCGAAATCCTCATCAGGCCCTCTTTCCTTCTCCCCCTCCTCTTCTTCCTTCTCCTCTTCATAGAATCGGCTGTAGAGGTCTCCTTCTCTTTCCGGCTTCGACTGCTTGGGCGGCTTGGAAGAGGGCGGTTCTGTGGGCACCCGTTCCCGCTCCGTCCGCTCATCAGAGGCCGTACCCAGGTCCTTAACCTTCACCCCACCGGTCGAGTAACCGCTCTCGCTCATTGACTCCATAATAGACATCAGCTTGCGGGCGGTGTATAGACCCACGCCCAGACTCTGCACCAGCCCCACAACGTTTTTCTGGTCTTTGGGCAACTCCAAAGCCTGCCTCAGGTACCTCTCAGTCCTACTGTCTTTTATCTCACTCGACATCTTGATCCTGTTAACCTTCTCGATGTAGTTGAGCACCCTCTTGGCCTTCTTGATGTCCTTGACCGGCAAAGCCATGTACACGTCGGGGAGCCTGATGCCCCGCTCCGATACGCTGGGGTTCCTGCTGCTGGATATCAGCACCCTCTGTGATAGGTTCTCATACTCCCTGAACTCGGAGTCGGTGAGTGAAGAGAGATCGATCTCCTCCCCCTTCTGCAGGTAATCCATCACTTCGCCCAATGAATCGTAGGGGACTCCACACTCTCTGAACGCCTCTTCTCTTGTGATCTCCCTGTTCATCTTGTACTCGTATTCGATGACCTTCTGGGCGTACCTGGCGATCTCCTTCTCTCTCAGCTTCTTGTCCGCGATCCTCCGACCCTCGGTGGCCGACTCCATCCCCGGATCAATACTCAGCACCCGGTCGAACGCACGCCTTGCCTGCTCGTAGTTGTCCACGGACAACAGCAACATCCCCTTCCCGTTCCAGGCCATCTTGTCCTCCGGGTCCATCCCGATCACCTTGTCGTAGCTCTTCAGGCTCTCCTCCGACCTACCCAGGCTCTCCATAAGTGATGCCCTGCTCAACCATGTACCCTTCCTGGTAGAATCCATCTCCAGGGAGCGTTCAATGCAGTTCAATGCCTCTTCCAACTCGTCGACCTTCATGTAACAGACGCCAAGGCGATGCCAGACAGCGGCATCCGACGAGTTGAGTTCCACCGCCCTCTGGTAGCTGTCGATGGCCGACCTGATCCTGTCCAGATTCTCCAGTGCCTTGCCCTTCGATTTGAATAGTGAAAAGTCCGATGCGCCCAGTTCGATGGCCCGGTTGAAGCTGTCCACCGCACCCTCGTAGTCTTCCAGCTCGAATTTAGCCCCTGCCCTGTACTTCCAGGCATCTGAGTTCTTCCTGTTCAGATCGATGGCCCTGTCGAAGGAGTCTATAGCCTCTGAGTACCTGTCAAGGGAGGCCAGTGCCCGACCTTTGTCCACATGGAATGTTGAGTTGCTTGAGTCTATGTCCAGGCACTTTTCGAATATCCTCAGGGCCTCTTCGAAGTGCTTCATGAAGAGCAGGGCTCTGCCCTTGTTGTCCAGTATGTGGGCGTCGGATTGATCCAGCCTGTACGCCCGATCGAAGCTCTCCACCGCCCCTTCGTACCGTTCCATCTTCACCAGGACCAGGCCCTTCCTGTTCCACAGCGCTTTGTCCTCTGGAAACAGCTCTATACCCCTTTCGTAATTGGAGAGTGCATCTCCGGGCCGGGCCAGAGACTCCAAGGCGCTGCCCTTGTCCATGATAGCCATCCTGTTCTTGGGGGCCAGCTGCAGGATCTGTTCACAGACCTCTAGCACTTCAGAGGGTTTACCCCTCTCCAGCACCGCCTTCTTCTTGAGCTCGAGCACGTCGACGTCGGACCTGTCCAGTGCAAACGCCTTGCTGAAGGAACGGATGGCCTCGTCGTTGTCGCCCAGCCTCCTGAGCGCCTTACCCCTGTCGATCCATGCTTCTCTGTTACTGGATTCCAGCTTGATGATGTCGTCACATACCTCTACTATGTCCTCCGAGTTGCCGATGACCTTCAGCGACTGCTTCTTGGCCTCCAGTGTCTCCACATTCTTCTTCCCCAGCTCCAGAGCACGGTTGAAAGCGGACACCGCTTCGTGATGGCGTCCCATGTTGGCGAGCACCTTCCCTCTGCGGAAGTGCACGAACTGGTTTTCTGGATCCAGGTTGACCGCCCGGTTGTAGCAGGAGAGCGACTCTGAGAACCGGTTCAGCCACTCCAGGGCCACGCCCTTGCTGATCCACAGGTTCTTATCATCTGGATCGATCTCCAGGGCTTTATTGTAACAGGTGATGGCCTCTTCGAACCTCTGAGCACTCTCCAGGGCCAGTCCCTTTGAGTACCACAGCTTCTTGTTGTCAGGGTCAAGCTCAAGGGCCTTGGAAAATGCCTGTACCGCTTCCCCGTGGTTACTGAGGGCGAATAGGCTATCACCCTTCACCCTCCAGAAAACGATGTTTGAGGGAAACAACTCTGCGCCTCTGGACGACCTTCTCAGCGCCTCTTGGTAATTCTTAACTGAAAATAATGCTACTGAGATGTCCTGGAGAACCTTGTCGTTCTCCGGATCTATCTCCAGTATTCTATCGTAGGTCTCGATGGCCTCAAGTTTCTTCCCCAGACGATCCAATGCGGTCGATTTATCCATCAGCGCGTCCACATTACCCGGATTCAGTTCCAGGATCTTGTCGCAGGCGGACAGCACTGACTTGTCCTTGCCCAGGTGTTTCCACGACTCTTTGATAAGGTTCAGTATGTCCTCTCTGTCAGGGGCCAGTTTGGAGGCCTTCTTTAGGGATTTGATGGCCTCCTTGTACCTCTCCATCTGGAAGAGCGCTCTACCATGATCGAAGAGCGCCCCCACATGGTCAGAGTCGATAGAGAGCATCTCTTCGGTGACCTGCAGCAGACCATCGTACCTTCCCAGGGAGTGCAGGGCGGTCCTCTTCCTGTCCAGTAGTTCAATCTCCTGGGGGAAGTCCTGTAGGCCTCTGTCTATCTCATCCAGCAGCTCTTCGTACCTCTCCAGCTCGATCATGGCGTCTGCCTTCATAATCATCTTGGAGAGGTCCTTCTTCTGTTCCAGTACTCTGGAGCAGAAATCCACCAGTTCCTCCCCCCTCCCCATGTCCTTCAGCACCGAGCACTTCCCGTCCAGGGCTGGCAGGTAATTGGGACTGATCTCCAGAGCCCTCTCGTATGCCTTGAGCGACTCGTCCAGCCGGTCCGCGTCGTCCAGCAGTGACCCCATCTCGGACCAGGTGTGATGATCCATGGGGTCCAGCCTGAGAGCTTCCCGGTAATGCTTCAACGACTCCTCGGCGTTCTCCCTTTCTCTTTCCACCCTGGCAAGGTTCAAGTGAGCCTCGAAGTTGTTCCTGTCCCTCTCCAATACTTCTTCATAGACGGAGGCCGCTCGGTCGTATTCCTGTCTGAGCATCAGTATCTTACCTCTGCCGTTGAGGAGGTCGATGTTCTCAGGAATCCTTTCCAGGCCCTCTTCGAAGGCAGCGAGCGCTTCGTCGACCTCCCCATTCATCATCAGCGCCTCGCCCTTCTCTCTGATCCATCGCCCTTCTTCACTTGAGATCTCTATGAGCCTGTCCAGGATTTCGATGTCTTTCCTGTCTAGTTCGTGAGCCTTCTCCAGGCATTCTATTGATCCGTCTATGTCCCCCTGCAACTCCATGATACTGGACTTCTCTCTCCACAGATCGTTGTCATCTGGATCGATAGAGAGCGCCTTTTCGATCACCTCTTCAGCTTCCAGGTGGGAACCGGTCTCGTTCAGAACTCTTGCTCTGCTTAACAGCGCCGCGGTGTTCTCTGGGAAGAGGGAAATCACCTTCTCTGATGTCTGCTTCGCCTCTTCGATCTTTTCAGACTGAAGAAGGAGTTCACTTAACTCCACCAGGGCCTCTAGATACTCCTCTAGATACTCCTCCTTGCTGGGGATACCTCTGTCTAACTGCTTCTGAGCCCTCACCAGGTCAGGTTCCGCCAGGCTGGCGCTATCTCTTTCGACTTTACTCCTGGCGTTACCCAGAGCTCTCTGAGCCTTTCTGAGCGCCCTTAGCTCTGAATCGAACAATGATTCAAGAAAACCCATCCCCTTCACCTATTGGGGATTACATACCCATCTCTCTTCAAAAAGCTTTGGGCGCTCTTACAACCTCTGGCTTTGCTCCGAAAATGCCGTTTTCCGGGCACATTATGTCGTCCTGCATCTGGGCAAATAGATCCATAGCCTCCTGCTGGTCGTCGAGATTGAGACGGAGGTACTTCACAGTCTGATCCACGGGGCCGTGGCCTAGCACCTTCGAGGCCTTTGAGCGGAGCCCCCTGTTCTGCTTCATACTTCTCAGGCCCCCTCTTAACGGTCAATGTGGTACCCAGTTCATGATTGAGACAACGATATATACCTGAAAGGCCCTAGCCGGGGAAAATGATCAGCAGGTTCAGGATCATTAGGAAATTGTGGATCGCCCCCGGGGTCATATCCCTGATCACAGCTTCTGCAGGGGTGATCGCCCGATCTCTACGAAAAAGTGGTCACCGATGATATCCTGCCCGGGGGTTTCTCTCAAGATATTTTCCCAATCGTCTTTTCTCTAGCCCTGCTGTTCCTGGCCTGGCGGACTGAGGAGAGTGACTATCTGAACCAGGTGATCGTTCTGGGGATTCTGGGCTTCCTGTTCTATGCGTATGGTATTTACGTCATTGAGCAGATATACACCGTCCTATATCTTCTCTCTCTGGCAATATTCGGGCTGTCCGAATACGCCATACTTTGCTTCTTGATAAATATCAGACGGAGTCTGCTGAGCAAAGTGACTCTGTCGAATAGAGTCAGACCGGCATCGTTGGTCATGCTGATAGTCACTCCACTTGTATTCTATCCTCTCTGGACAGGCCAGTTGATCCCTCAGATAGAGACGGGCGACAAGCTAGAGTTCCTGTTTTCTATATATTTTAGACATGTGCTTCATCATGCCCGCCTTCGTCATCATGGCAGTGAAGACGTACAGGTGCAGGGGAATAGGCCTACTGCTCACCCCCTCTTCATACTGGGTATCGGCGTACTTTCCCCACTGGCCCTTGCGGAACTTCTTAAGCCAGTTTCGTTCGATATGGGCATGGAAGTAGAGGGAGTGGTGCTATTCGCAATTTTCTCCATCATCCATTTCATCCTGGCATTGGTACATCTCCGATCGGTACGTGTCTTTGACGAGGGGAAGGTGGCTGAACCGAAAAGTCATTATTGTTCTCTCCAGTAATTTGACCAAAGCTCGCCTAATTTGCTTCCCTTGGAAAAGCTCAGTCCTTGAACACGTTGACCGCAGACGCCTTGAACATCACGAAGATCTTCTTGCCCACACTCATGTCCAGGTTCTCTATGGACTGTCTGGTGATGAATACCACCAGGGGTATGCCCGCATCTATCTTGGCCTCGTAGAATATCCCTCTGTCTATCAGCTCAGCGATCTCCCCTTGAAAACAGTTTCTTGCACTTGATCTGAACTGATCTTCGGCGAGAATAATGTCCTCCGGCCGGACGGTGACCGTTACTGAACCCTCGATCTTTGCCGTGGAATGTATCTCTCTGCCATCGACTCTGATACTCGATGTGTCCCCATCCTGCTCTGCTGTACCGTGGAATATGTTGCCCGTACCCATGAACTGTGCCACAAATCTGGACGCAGGTTTCCTCATCACCTCCTCGGGACTGCCCACCTGGACAAGTTGCCCTTCCTGCAGCACACCCACCCTATCACCAACGATCACCGCCTCCTCCTGGTCATGGGTCACGTGGATCACCGTGCCCCCGTACTCGTTGTGGAGGTCCTTCAGCAGTCTCCTCAGGGACACCGTGGTCTGTTGGTCCAAGCCTCCGAACGGTTCGTCGAGCAGCAACACTCTAGGACTCAGTACCAGGGCTCTGGCGAGCGCGACCCTCTGCTGCTCTCCCCCGCTCAGTGTGTACGGCTTCCTCTCCATGAGGTCCTCCACTCTGACCGATCTGGCCGCCTCCTCTACCACATCGTCTAAGTCCTCTGCCTTCCTTATTCTAAGACCGTAAGATATGTTCTCCCTAACCGTCATGTGGGGAAAGAGCATGTAGTCCTGGTACACGAATCCGAGGTTCCTCTCCTCCGGGGGAAGACTGGCCAGGTCTTTCCCGTCCATCCAGATGGTGCCACTGTCCAGTGAATGGAATCCGGCCAGCAGTTCCAGCAGCAGGGTCTTCCCCGACCCGGTGGGGCCAAGGATCACGAAGTACTCATCGTCATCTACCTCCAGGGAGACTTCTTTGAGAGCGAACTCCGGCCATTCCTTGGAGACCCGCTCAAGCCGTATCATATCTTCCCATCCTCCTGGAGATTATCCTCAGGCATATGAATATTATGAGGCTCACCAGCAGCAGTAACGCGGCTATGGGTCTGGCTTCGAACAGTCCTCTGGCGGTGAACGCCTCGTAGATGTAGACGGGGGCGGAGACGGGGAAGTACGCTATGATCACCACCGCTCCGAACTCACTGATCGCCCTGGCCCATCCCATTATTGCCCCAGACACAATATTCCTCTTAACCAGGGGGAGAGAGATAGTCAGGAACGCCGTCCTGGTACTGGCCCCAAGACTCCTGGCCACCTTCTCCATCCTGGGGTCCACCGCTTCGAACCCCTCTCTCAGCTGATTGACGATGAACGGGACGCTCACGAAAAGCATGGCCACCACGATGCCTGGAAAAGCGTCCACGAAATCGATGCCCAGTAGTCCAAATGATTCACCCAAGGGGCCGTGCCTGCCGAACACCACGAGCAGCGCTATACCTGCCACGGTGTGAGGTATCACCATGGGAAGGTCGATGATACCCTCCACCAGCGCCTTTCCCGGGAAGTCCCTACGTGACATTATGTAGGAGAGTGGTGTACCCAGCAGTAGACCGATGACGGTGGCAGTGAACGCTGCCGTCAGACTGATCACAATCGACGATATCGCCCTGGCGTCGCTCACCGCCTCTCCCAGGTCCGGGGCCGCTGAGTAAAGGAGGTCGGCTATGGGCAACAGGACGAATACGACCAGTATCAACCCTATTAGGGAAAATATAATGAAAGTCGTGTCTTTGTCCTTTAGCTGTCCAAAAAAATAGATAGACAGGACAGAGATTCCCAAGACCGCCAGCAAGGCTGTCCATAGTCCCAGCAAGTATAGCACCGCCAGTACCGGTGCTATGACCAGGATTATGGCGATGGGCGTTATCTCAAACTGGAATCTCTGATCAATTTTCAGTCGATTCACCTCAGCCTTCAACTACCAAATCCTGTAGGCCGTCCGGCATATTATCAATGTTGTCCACTTCGGGCGGATCTATTGGGGGCTGCCCCATAGATTCCATCACACCCAGTCCTGTCTCCTGGAAGAGGAACTCAAGGAACGCTATTGCCCCCTCCTCGTTCTTAGCCGTAGATGATATGGTAATGCCGTAGACTATTGGTTTCCCTACCGCAACGTCTCCACTGGCCCTGGTGAGTTGGACCTTGCCGTAGTTATCGGCGAATTCTACACTGCTGAGATCTATCTCCCTGGGCAGCTGGGTGAATTCCACCCCTTCATGCTGTTGAGCCACGCTCTGGTAGATGAATAGATAGTCTATCTCTCCCGCTTCGAGGGCGGACATCAGGTCCACTTCAGCACTCCTCATCATGATCTTATCGGTGTCTATGTCCATTTCCTGTGTCTCAGGGACCGTTATGTTGTATCCCTCGGCCTGAATAGCACTGTGGGCCTCGATAAGTTCATTAAAAATCGAACTGTTGCCATAGTAGTCTTCTGCCAGGAGAGTCACCATCTGGGACCGATATCCACAGGGATCGTCATTCGGATTGCTGAATCCGAACTTCACGTCATCCATGCTCAAGATCTCGAACCAGTTGGTAGTGTTGATGGTGTCAACATGGGCACTGGCGTCCGTATGAGCGATGACCATCCTGTTCTGGGCGAATCTCACCGTCCAATCAGCATAGCCCTCTTCATACATCATGGAAGGAATCAGGGTATAGTCGGCCACAGCAACGATGTCAGGCTCCTTTCCCTGATCGGTGACCTTTCTCACTGTAGCAACGCTCCCCGCTCCTTCACACCTAACGTCGATATCACTGTTGTTCTCTTCGAAACGCTGTTCCAATTCATCGAATGGGATTGAAAGGGAGCCGGCATGGTAGATGTACAGTTCTTCGTTCTGCTCTCCCAAACAACCCACCAATGCTGCCGACATGAACGCGCCGACAATCAAAATGGCAAATAATTTTTTCATCCTATCTCCAATATGCTCGGTGGAACATATCCATTCCAATATTAATGTTTTGCTTGAGATAAAACGACAATTCGTTCCTTGTACGTGTTGCAACCGGAAGGGTTAGATGGCGGAGAGCCGGGCGACATTCATATTCGATTACTGATTACCAAATCATTTTATACTATGAGGTCTCATTTCTATTTGTCTGACATTAGTCGGACACAGACACAACAAGGGATGGGATGCAACCTTGACGGGAGAAAATGGATCTAGTTCGGAGATGGAGATCTCTGCCGACGTTGAGAAATGGATGCAGAAACACACGATAGCCGATCTGAGAACAATAGCCTTTGACTGCAGGTCTGATGATCAGAAGATATCCGATATAAACAATTTCATTGATGACCTGACACGAATGGCTAGGAAAACTGGTCTAATCAATTTCAGTAAGTGAATATAGCAAGAAATCGGCTTAGAGCGGATCCTTTTTGTCCTAGAGGGGGTGACCGAGAGAGATCCCCCTCGACTCCCTTCTGTTATGATTATAGTAGGCGCACTTTGAATGCTGTTATCGGGAAATAAATCTTTAATTGTCTGACACCCAATCAGTTCAGTACTCCAGGTTGAAATAACTTTAAGGAGACCGTTAGGCATTTAATACCGAATTGAGATAAGGGGCGACAGGCAGGTGTGGTCTAGTCTGGTTAGGATCTTGGCCTTCCAAGCCAACAGCCCGGGTTCGAATCCCGGCACCTGCACCTTCTTCCAATCTTTCGGATGTGAATCCAGATTGATATCGCCTCTGTGATTTACAGAACGATCGTGCATCAATCTGGAGACGGCTCCGAAAATAGGGAGAAAAATTTGGTGAGGGGGATGGGGTGTCTCCTCTCCTCACCGAGGGATGATAGGTCATCTTGAACTAATGATACTCGGTAAAGGCTGTAGATGTCCAACCAACTGAAGTGGTCGGGGGCATCCACCGCCTCTCTCATCAGTATTGAGATATAACACATCACTTATAGACGGATCGGGGGGAGGTCTTCGAAATTATGACCATCGATCTACATGACTGGCTAGTGCATGATATGACTGAAACTACTCTCCTTGAGTCTGATTATCTCTGATGTCAATCATCCCTGATGTGCCGGGTGTTCACAGCTTCCCCTCTTGACATCTTTATCATGTCCTCACCGCACATCGAGGCCACGCCCACCGCCTCCAATTCTCCATCCTTCAAGATGATCACCTCATCATCGATGCGTATTCTGGAATCTGCGTCGATTACACCGACAGCGAAAAGGCTCCCCCTGAGATTGAAATCGTCCATCTTCACCCAATTAGTATTGGTGTTGAACAGTCTTCGACCCCCGTCAAGGGTCAACGAGAAAATGCCTCTCTCCGGAGTCAACATGCCCACCTGGGTGTCCCCGTCCATGATCCTGGACCACGGATAGCGACCCGAGATCGTACACCCCTCAAGTAGCTCCTCCCCACCCTCTCCAAACTGAAATCTTGCAATAGAGCGCATGTTGCCCCACCGGTCTCTATCTCTGGTCACCTTCATAGCCGCCGAACACAGGTCTTCCAACACCTCCCTTAGTCTGGTCATAGAAGCAGAGGACAGCGGATCATTCCCTCCGGTATCGATGCACTCCAGTTCGTCCCGTACGAAATCGGTTCCGTCGTGGCATATCACTCTCTGGTAGCCGAGAGAGGCGATGTGGGACGCCGTCTCCCTTATCATCTCCCCCTCATAACAGTCCCAATGACCGGTGACTGGCAAGTCATAATGGGCCGCCGGGTAGACGGTCTCTATCTCCCTTGGGACCACTCCTAGGGGAGAAGTGATTATCGCCTCGTGTACCACTTCAGAGTTCTCGACTCCGCGAGTTACCTGCTGAAGAATCCTATGGGTCTTCGAAGTGGAATACGGTTTTCTGGCCGAACAGGGCAAGAAGACCAGGATCTCTTTGTGTTCTGGTGGTCTGTACCTGTCCATCAGCCTCTTCCGGAATCGCTTCACCTCCGGTCTGAACAGTGATTGCTTGGAATTGCAGTGGACTGTGGCACCGGTGACCGGAGTCTGTCTCTCTTGAAAATCGAAAAATTCTCTGTCCAGTATCTTCAACGCCGCCACATTCCAGGGATCGGCATTCATCCTGGTTTCTACCAGTTCCCTTAAAGAACCCTGCCGTATCGAATGCCGAACCAGATTCAATTCCTTCCAGGCCGAGCGAAGATTGAACTCAACAGCAGTCGTCTCATCAGCATCATCGACAAGCCACTGGGCAGTTTCAGCTTCAATTGAGCCCTCCGGTAAGAGAAGTCTCCCTGTGGAGGCTCCATGCAGGAGCAGGGAAGAATCGAATAGGTCAACGCCAAGGTAACTCAGGAGGGCGGTGTTGGTGACGTCCATTATGCCCGGGGCATAGATGAGCTTATCCGGACCTATATGCTCTCTCAGATTGACCAGACTCCTGATCAACTGTCTGGGATCACGCCGCAGCTCGAACGCATTCTTCAGAACGTATACCTCTCCACCGGACTCTGGGATGAGGTCAGGGTAATGGTCAGGAAAAGCTCTTACACATACCGTGTTCTCCCCCTCGGTCACCACCTCCCCGTCACATTCGATGTACGCGGACATAGGTGTGGGAATGTCTAGAGGTATTACTGCCGCCCTCTCTTCCGAGTTGACAGATCGCAGTTCAAAACCAGCAGCAGATCTTGTCAGGCAAGCCTCTGCAAAACTCGGAATGGACTCCGGAGAATAATCGATGTAGAGGATTTCTGGAGTCTTCAGTGTTTTGGACTCTGTGGTCCACTCGCACAGGCGGCCGTTGATACTCCTGCTCAGCACCTCAAGCATATACTGAACAATCAAAGTAAGTAGATAAAATGTTTGGTGAAGGTGTTCTGAGGCTCAGAAGGTAGTTACCAGTTCGTGTTCCTCGATGAGCTTGCTCGCTTCGTCCCAGGAGACCAGTTCAACACCCTCGATTATATCGACCTGTCCTACCAGCTCTTCGAGGTCCTCTTTGATACAGTAGACCTCTCCCTCGAAGTCGGTCAGATCGATGACCGCCTCTACATTGGACGGCATGCCTATGGCCTCGGGTGTCTGACTTGCCACTGTGTTGAGCGTGCCTTCGCCCACCATGATGACCGAAGACCTGCCTACGATCCCGCTGGCCAGCATTGCCAGAGAGAGTCTCAAACCCGCAAAAGCCTCCTCAGTACCGTAAGGGGGCTTGGTGATCAGTACCGCTATGCTCTCTGCCATTTTATCACCTCGCGAGGGTCACCATCCTGTCACTTTCTGTCACAAATACGGAAAGATCATTGGTCAGACTGCCTATCTTGGTCGAAGGGATTTCCTCCCCCCTCATCACTCCCCGGGCATGGCTGCAGGTCTCGCACACAGCCACCTTTGCTCCCTTTTCGACCAGTTCTTCCAGAGTCTTCCCCACGTTGGGAAATCTCTTTGGGTCCTGACCCTCTTTGATGGCCATTATCCCCTCACCATATCCGAAGATGTTCACCTTGTAATCTTTACTGAGTGCTGCCTCCGCCAGCTTGACCATCACATTCGTATCCATGTTCATCATGGTACCCGACCTTATCTGAATCGTTAGTGTCTTTGTCATTCCATCACCTAGATAGTTATTGTGTGATCGTATTTCTCCATGATCAGGTCCACAGCCTGTGGATAATCGACGGTAGCAAATCCATCGAGCTTCTTCCCGGAGATGCCTCTAGCCTCCAGGTCATCGGAAATCACATAAGCCTCGTCCACCTTTTCCAGCAGAGAAGTGGCCTTGCTTTCCACCACCGAGAAGTAGGTGGCGTCCTCGAAGAGGATCACCCCTTTCTTGTGTTCCCTTCCTATATTGGTGATCATCTCTAGATCACAGACCTCATGTGGACTTTTCAATAGGATGAACAGCGTCGATGTCATCTCAAGTCACCCGATGAATAGTTCTATTCCAGCGTCCTCTGCAATATTGAGGAAGGAGGCGGCACCCAACACTTTGATACCATCGATCAGGTCCTTCTCCTCGATGCCCATCACGTTCATGGTGGTGCTGCAGGCATAGAGGTGGACTCCCAGTTCTTTAGCCATCTCCACCTGTTCGCTGAAGTCTTCCACACCCACCTTCTTCATCCTCTTCCTGAACCAGCCGGTCATTAACCTGAAAAGACCGGGGAGCTTGGGATTCGCCCTCTTCTTGAGCAAGTTCAGACCGAAGAAGGTGAAGAATACGTGTACATCTTTCCCCATGCTGGCCGCTGTGTTGGCCAGCATCATGCTCATCATCGCCTTGTCGTAGGTCCCCTCTGAGACCACGACGGCGAATGAAGTCTGTTCATCAGCCACTTCATTAGTCAATTCAATCACCATTTTGGTATACACTCATCAGTAGGTGACGACCTGTTTGGCCTCCCCGATCTCACTGATCACTGTGGGGGCATTGACCACCGTAGCACCCTCAATGAGGTCCTCTTCCTTCAGTCCTCTCTTGCTCATGCAGGGAGCACACACTAGGAGCCTTCCTTTCCCTTCCTGGAACGCCTCCAGCAGTTCATCCAGGGGAGGGAATCCAGTCACCTTGATTATTTCAGCATAACCCTTCTTGGCCAACCAGACCGCTGAGGCCTGAAGTACCAGTATCGGCTCCATCTCAGAAGCGGTTCCAGTCACGGCCATTACAAACGGTAGTGTTGCCAGTTCTTGATTCTCTTCGCCATGAGTGGCAATTATTACAAGTTTATCCATATTATCACCCCGATCTTCATTTCTTCTTCACGTAATAGTAAAACTCTCCGTCCTCTTCTTTCGTTTCCAAGAGTTCATGCCCGGTTCTCTTGCACCAGGCGGGAACGTCCTCCTTTGAGCCCACATCGTCAGAGACCAGCTCTACCACTTCGCCAGATTCCATACCTTTGATCTGCTTGGCGAGCTTCACTATGGGCATGGGACACATCAGACCTCTGCAATCCAAGGTTTCTGCTTCCATTTAATCACCATATTCCTTTCTTGATCTTCCTCATTAAACGGTTTTGCACGGTTGTGCAACAACTATAAATAATTGCTCCCTTATAAGGTTTTCTAGTGGGTCATATGCAGTTTATAGCCCATGGGAGTGAGTAAATTGCTACCTGATAAGTTGATGAACAGTGAATCTTGTCATGATCTAGTCCAATGTGCATTCAGCCTCAGTGAATTCGATCTAGAAGTATATCAGAAACTTCATGAGAGCGGTCCAATCAGGGCCGACGGACTGGCAGAGATCATCGGTAGGGACAGGAGCACAGTGTATCGTTCCTTGAAGAAGCTGCTCTCCTGCGGCCTGTGCGATCGAGAGACAAAGAGCCTTGAGAAGGGCGGCTACTACCACCTGTACAGGGCGGTGAGTAAGGAACAAGTGAAGTCCAAACTCCAGGAGTGTATCAGCGATTGGCACGAGAGGATGCTGAAAGCACTGTCCGCCCTGGAAGAGGAGATATAGAATCGAAGACATCAAATATTCAAGTCCCTTATTCCCAATAGGGCAAATATGACCTTCAAGGGCCTAGATATCGTTTCTATACGCGATTTGTCAAAGGAGCAGATCGAGGAGATACTGGATCTGTCCAAGAAGATGATACCGTACGCCAGGGGTGAGAAATTCAAGAAGATTCTGGAGGGCCGTCTTCTGGCCAATCTCTTTTTCGAACCATCCACCCGGACCAGACTATCGTTCAAGAGCGCCATGTCCAGGCTGGGGGGCGACGCTCTGGAGGTGGGCCACCCTTCCACCACCTCCATCGTCAAGGGGGAGACACTGGCGGACACGGTACGGATGTTCGAATCTTATGCAGATGTGGTGGTGTTGAGGCACCCCCACGAGGGCGCGGCCAGGTTGGCGGCACATTTCTCGTCGAAGCCGGTGATCAACGCTGGTGATGGAGCTGGACAGCATCCCACACAGACCATCCTGGATCTGTTCACTATCCAGAGGGCCAAGGGAGAGTTTTCAGGAATAAATGTCACCCTGGTGGGGGACCTGAAATACGGCAGAACCGTGCACTCACTCGCTGAAGCGTTGGCCATGTTCGGGGCGGAGCTCACCTTCGTAGCTCCGGAGGAACTCCAGATGCCCAAGGAAACGGTCAAGGAGGTCGAGAGTTGCGGGAAGGCCCCCAAGTTGAGCTCTGATCTCCAGGAAGAGATAGCCGAGACCGATGTCCTGTACGTCACAAGAATCCAGAAGGAGAGGTTCCCCGACCCTGAGGAGTACAATAAGGTGGCAGGCACCTATCGGGTGGACAACAAACTGCTACGAGAAGCGAAGAAAGACATGGTAGTCATGCACCCCCTGCCCCGGGTTGACGAGATCGCTCCAGAGGTTGACTACACAGACCACGCAATCTATTTCAAGCAAGCCTTCAATGGAGTTCCAGTGAGGATGGCAATACTGCTTCTTGTACTTGGAGGTGAACTCGGTGAAGGAGTTTAAGGTCACACCCATAAGGAACGGGACGGTGATCGACCACATCGAATGTGGGATGGCGCTGAAGGTACTGAAGATCATAGGTGTAGACGGGACTGACGTCAGGTCCACCGTGAGCATCCTGATGCA
Source organism: uncultured Methanomassiliicoccales archaeon (assembly GCA_964580935.1). Lineage (GTDB taxonomy): Archaea > Thermoplasmatota > Thermoplasmata > Methanomassiliicoccales > CAZOLG01 > CAZOLG01. The sequence goes on along the minus strand of CAZOLG010000005.1, from coordinate 108,055 downwards.
CGTCTCTTCTCAGAAGGTGGGGTGGAAGGACGTGGTGAAGGTGGAGGACAGGGAGCTCGATCCCAACGAACTTGAGAAGATATCGCTGATATCTCCAAACGCCACCATCAACATAATCAGGGACTTCAATGTGGCTGAGAAGTACAAGCTCACTATACCCAACGAGGTGATCGGGATAGTCAGGTGTGGAAACCCGAATTGCATCACCAATCTTAACGAGCCAGTGGAACCGGAATTCAATGTCGAATCGAAGGAACCTCCGACATTGAGATGCATCTACTGCGACAGAATACTGGACGATATAGCCGACCATCTGATCTAGGACCTAGTTAAGGTCCTATCTCAGATTTTATCCTGCGAGAAGCCCCATCGATCCTGCGGCGCAGTTCCTGCAGGTCTACAGAATTCTCAGTGTGAATCACCACCAGCAGGTTTTCATTGAGCTCAGATATCAAAAGGATTGATCCCCTGGAGTGCACTTCCAGCCGGTCTATGTCATCGTCGAACACTTCCCTCTCCGCCGTCTCGGCCGCAGAGAACATGATCGATGTCAGGGCCGAAATCGTCTCCTCTCCCCCTCTCGGATTGGCCGACCCGGCGACCTTGATACCCGACTTAGAAACCACGGATATTCTCTTAATGCCCTTCATCGAGTCAAAGAGCTCCTCCATGATAGTTTCAATCTTCTCTGCACCCTTCTTGTCTGTTCTCATCTGTACACCTGTGGAGGGTTTTGAACATGATCGGTACTTGACAGGCATATTCTGATCCGACTTAATGTTTTTCATTGAAGCCCTGTATCCCTATATCAATATGTCTCCAGTACATGATTCATCGACAACCTTCAATTGTCCTGAAACCCATCCGAGGCCAGGGAATACATAAATAAGGATAATATGTTCGGAAGGATGAAATCGGGATGATCAGTGGTGGAGCACCGTTCCCTGTATCATCGCCCTCACTGACCCCCTGAAGATATGTCCCCTGGTGATAACATGAAAGTGTACATCATAGTCGGAATGCCTGGTGCGGGAAAAGAGGAATTTGTCACCGTCTGCCAGGACCTGGGGATGGAAATAATCAGGATGGGGGACGTGGTGAGGGACGAGGCCGAGGCTAGAGGAATTCCGAATGACGGCGGTATTGGGAAGTTCGCTCATTCGGAGAGACAGGCTCACGGTTACGATATCTGGGCCCGGAGAACTGTCCCCCTGGTGAAGGAAGAACTAACGATCATCGACGGTTGTCGGGGCACCGCTGAGGTCGATGTTTTCAGAGAGGGGTTCGGGGAATCTGTGAAGATCGTAGCCATCCACGCTTCGCCCCAGACCCGTTTCCAGAGATTGAAGAGAAGAAACCGGGGGGATGCACCAGACGACCTGGAGGAGTTCAGAGAGCGGGATCAGCGGGAACTGGGGTGGGGACTGGGAAACGTGATTGCCCGCGCTAACTTCATGATAGTCAACGAAGGAACACTCGATCGCTTTAAGGCAGAGGCTGAGGAAGTTTTGAGGGAACTGGACGAATGAAATTCAAAGTGATGAAGATATGCGATTCGGAGGCCGTGTCTGCCGTTCCCCAGGAACCGGTCCGGTTCGATCTCCAAAGGTGCCAGGATATCCTGGAGTCCGAAGGCTGTGAGGTGGAGAACGCGGCGGTCATGCTCACCGTTTCATGGGGAGAGATTGAGATCACTCAGTACAGGAACGGCAGATTGATGATCCACCCCGTCAGGGAAAAGGAACGGGCCAGGGAAATAGCCGAGAAGTTCTATTCACTGGTCGAAAGTGCGGCAGAGGACTGATACTCCCGAGAACCGTTCCCTCTCATTCATACGGCTACTCAATGCTCATTCTTCACCGATATGTTACCTTTCTTCACTCTGCCATCTCCGAATACCGCCTCTATTCGTAGCTCGCCGTCCTCGATGGTCATTTCTAGAGAATCCAGATTGGAACTGTACTTCATACCCTTCCCGTTCTGGAGGTCCGCTTCTTTGAGCATCCCCATATCCAGCAAACTGTTCACTCTTCTGTAGCATCTCGAAGTTGGTATGTCCAATAGCTCGGAGAGTTCCTTGACACACTTCGGATCGGCCTGTGTCATCACAATAATCCTGCTGGCATCAGTGTCGCAGGCCAGATTAGTAAACTCAAAATCCAAACCCTTTACCATCCATATTTCAACCTCTAGAGAGGTTATAAATCCCTTATTCCCAGATTCTCGGAACTGATTATTACGACTCAATTGGGGTGAGAATCTAGAGTGAAATTCAGACTTCCCAGGTGAATTCGTTTTCAAGAATCTCATTCAAGACCATTATTTCAGGATAGAATTCCATTCTGGCAATCGTTAAATATCCGCTAACTGCTTTTGCCAACCACCTGGAGATTCGATGAAAAAGCTTCACTGGGCAGGAGTATTATCCTTAGTGCTAGTTTTCTCTCTGGTAATCTCAGCAGGGGCCCCTTCTCTTCTTTCTGCTTTCTCTAATTCTTCTGACCCACCTGCAGAAAAAACCAGCTTCGAGTCTTTGGACGGTCTACAATTCCCGGCAGAATCATCACAGTTCAATGGATATTCTCAGAGTCTAGAGACCGGGAAATGGCCGGGCTTTGTTAGAACTGGTGATCTGAACAATGATTCCCTCGTCGATTTGGCCGTATGCAGCGTAGACCAGAACCGGGTGGAGCTCTATTTCCAACAGGCGGACGGAGAGTTCTCCTCCACTCCCGATGAGACAATATCTCTAGGGAACGCCCCAGGCGGGATGGACATCGGGGACATGAACGGTGATTCTCTGGATGATGTCGTAGTATCTGTAACTGCCAATGATAGTGTATACATCTACTGCCAGGATACCGATTCTTCATACTATCTCTGGAAAACGGTGCCAACCAACTACCCAGGTCCGTATGAAGTGGTCATCGATGATTTTGACAACGATTCCAAGAACGATTTTGCCGTGGTCAGGAACTCCGCCGGAGGTGTAAATTGCTCGCTCGAAGTCCACTTTGCAAACTATACCAATTTCAACGGCGGAACATATTCCCTTATGGCTCACAGTTCATACTACGCAACTCAGATATCCGCTGGGGATTTCAATGATGACAACAAACCAGACATTGTCATTGGAGATCTGAAGAGTGATAAGGTAATACTGCTAAGAAACGACATTTCGTCATATGGCGTGGACAATTGGACATTTGTCCAGTCTGAAGACTCACTGTTACCCTCGGAGGTCTCCTTCGTACAAATGGATGCTACCGGAGGGGACGAATTGATGATCGTATCCAAAGATAACAATAAGGTCGAGATATGGGAGTACCCCGGGAGCGAGCCCCTGGTGCTGGACAGGAGGAAACAGAATCTTGACCAGCCTGTTTCGGCCACGATGACCGACCTTGATGACGACGGATTGAAAGACCTTATTGTGGCATGCAAGGGGAATAACCGGGTGGAGATGTACAAGACACCGCTCTCGGGACAGTTTGTTGCCCTCTCTCCTCTTCCGATTCATGATGCTCCCCTGGTGGTTGATGTTGCGGGCATGAATACTGATGGTCGAGAAGACATCATCGTCGCCTGCAATTCCACAGGCCCAGACAGTTCAGTGAGCATTTACTATCAGGGAGAGGACGGAACGGTGTCCAATGCTGACGATAATGCCTTCATAGGGGCCGGGAGTCCCACTAGGATGGTGAGCGGGACTTTTGACTCGGGAGACACCGCCATTGGCACTTATATCAAAAGCTCCAACGAGTTCCTGTTTGTCACCCCTAATGGAACTGAGAGGGGCGTTAAGCAAGTAGATAGTTCCATTTCCGACGAGGTGGCAGCACCCCTCAGAGGAGGCTACTCTGATTTCGTGGTCTGTAGCCGTTCTACTGATAACCTGACCTTCTATTGGGGAGGAACCGACTTCTTCAACGATTCCCTCTCTGATATGTCGTTCACTCTGAACCTCACCGGACCGAACAGCATCGCCGTGGGGGACATCTCAGGTGACTCTGGGGATGACTTGGTGGTAGCGACTGAGGCCGGTTTCCAGGTATTGTACAATACTGGTGATGGTGACCACTTCGATGTCAGCCATTCATTCACGCTGGAGATACCCTCCTCTAATTTTACCAAGGTAGCAACAGGGAATCTCAATATTTTTGAAGAGACAGAAGCAAGGACAGACATAGCCGTTATTAACAAAACATCTAATGTTGTGGAAATCTATTATCAGCGTGATAGCTCTCCCCCATTTTCAGTATCGGGGAGATGGCCCCTAGACCCGCAAACGGAAGGCAGTATCCTCTGGATGGATGTGGGCCATTTTGATGATGATGGGATGGAGGACATAGTTATGGGCATGGATACGGGAGAAGTGTTAATATTCAAACAGAATATTAACCTTGGTTTCTCAAACACCCCCTCTACCACGATCTCCCTACCCAACGGTTTTGGAGCAGGTTCAATAGGGGATGTCGATGATGACGGTATAGACGAAATCTTGGTTCTTGACTCTCAGGGCAGGGAGGTCACTGTTTATGACGGTGACTCATCGGGATACGAAGCGCTCCTGAACGCGACCGCGGGCGCTGGAGTTGGCGACGTCATCGCTTCCGATCTCAATCAGGACCGGAGGATAGACTTCGCCTTTTCTTCCCCTTTCTCCAGTTCGGTATCCACTTTCTATCAGCTCAATCTCGCACCAGTGGCGGTGGCCCAGTGCCTCTCCTCAGACCTCTCCGAGGGAGGGGAGATCATGTTCACGGCCAGAAATTCCACCGATACCCAGTCTGATCGAGACAACCTTCAATATCGATGGGATTTCGGAGACGGCAACGTGTCCTACGGCGAAAACGTCAATCATACCTATCTGGACAACGCCACTTACGATATCTCGTTGAAGGTAACGGACAGAGGAGGACTGTATGACTACAGCAACCTTACTGTAGACATCTACGACCTGACTCCAAACTGTTCATTTGAATACTCGCCCAGTCAGCCACTGGAGGGCGAATCAATCGACTTCACCGATGACTCTTCTTCCTACCCCGATCCCATGGTGGCATGGGAGTGGAACTTCGGAGACGGCAATGTGTCTTACGGCGAGAACGTCAATCATACCTATCTGGATGACGGTGTCTACAATGTCACTCTCACCGTTTGGGATGACGATGGGAGCAATGACTCAACACAGATTCAGGTCTCCGTGGCGGACAGAACGCCGACCGTCAGTTTCACGATCTCCGATTCGAACCCCTTCGAAGGAAAGCAAGTAATCCTGACCGACACTTCGCACTCCTTCCCGGACGAGATCGTCTCCTGGTACTGGAGCTTCGGGGACGGTGTGTTCAGCAATCATCAGAACCCGGTTCATACTTACATCGAGAACGGCACATACGAGGTGGAACTCACTGTTACCGATGATGACGGGAGCGAGAATTCCACATCGAAGGAAATCGTGGTGGAGGACACCACTCCCACCGTTGATTTCGAGTGGAGTCCCGAGCCCGACGAGAGAGAAATCGTGGAGTTCCAGGACCAGTCATCTTCCTATGACTCCATAGTCTGGTGGAACTGGAGTTTTGGTGACGGGACGTACAGCACCCTCCAGGCCCCTTCACATGTCTACTCGGACAACGGCACCTACACTGTTCAGCTCACTGTGCGGGACGATGATAATTCCACCGCCTCCAAGATGGTGAATATCACAGTCCACGACACCACTCCCTCGGTGATGGAGCTGACTGTGGGAGATGGTTCGGCGGTCTTCCAGGAAGATCAGATTGTGGAATTGGGGGTGTGGTGTCAACCGGGCAACGAGCCCATCCAGAGCTATCAGTGGGACTTCGAGTTAGGCCCGAACCAGGGTTTCATAGCTGATAGAGAGACCGGACTGAACCGCACCGGTTTCAGGTACTCAGATTCGGGACTTCACGAACTGGCGGTGAGGGTATGGGACTCGGATTCCTATGCCCAGAAAACGTTGGTCATCGAGATAGTGAATGTTGTACCCAGCGCCAAGTTCAATTATCAGAATATTACCAGTGGTGAGGTCGCCTTCGACGCTAGTTTCTCCGAAGATACCGATAACGACATGCCCTATCTCGAGTTCAGCTGGAACTTCGATGATGGAGGAGGCCCGACAGAATGGAGTCCGAACTGGACTGCCCGCCACTCCTTCTTCAACGATGGTAAGTACAATGTAACACTGAAGGTCAGGGATGATGACGGAGCGGTGGGCACCTATTCAATGATGATATCCGTGGACAGGACAGCCCCCCAGGTCGTGCTGCTGGAAAGAGGGACGGACGCACTGGTGGGAGAACCGATCACCGTGTCCGCCAATGTGACCGATCAGTTTGGGATCAAGAACGTTACACTGTTGTATACCATTGGCAGCAGCACTCATGAGCTGACCATGACCCCCAGCGGTGACAGGAATATATACGTGGCTCATATACCTTCTCAGAACAGAACCGGTACCGTCTCCTTCAAGATCAGTGCCATCGATTCCAGTGATAACAAGTACGTCACAGGCGAATTCGAGATCATCGTCAAGGAGCCGTCCGCCGAGCTCCTGTATTACTTAATGGCCCTGGCGGGCCTGGGGGCTTTTGCGGGCATCCTCATCTACGCCAGGAGCCGCTCACTGGTGGTTGACGACGTGTTCATAATCTACCAGGATGGGTGCCTCCTCTCTCACCAGACCAGAAGGCTGAAACCGGGGATGGATGATGATATCCTGGGAAGCATGCTGGTGGCCATACAGGATTTTGTGAAGGACTCCTTCCGTGATGAACCAGAGACTCCTCTCAAGCGCCTCGACTTCGGGGATAGGAAGGTGCTGGTGGAAAAGGGCAGCGGTGTCTATCTGGCCGTGGTCCTGCAGGGAGAGGGTGGGGAGGAAATTCCCCGGAAGATGAGAAGGGTGTTGAAGGATATCGAGAGAGAATACGGAGAGGTACTCGAGGACTGGGACGGTGACCTTGAGAGAGTGAGGGGAATCAGAGAAATGGTGGATCCTCTGCTGAAGGTGCGGGCGTGGGAGAGCGTTCCCCTCCTGGGCAGGTTCTTCGGTGGGGTGGGAGAGTCTTCTGATTGAGGAGGATCGGCGGGGGAGGTGAACACCACGGTATACCACCCACACAAATCTACTACCCAACACTATTAATCCGGAAGTCGTTCCCCTACTGATGATCGATGTTGAGGGCGTCGTGATCGTACTCGCACTCTGTATCGTGCTATCGATCGCGTCCTACAGACTGGATCTCCTCACCATGAATGGGAGCATGGCTGCCCTTGTGGTGGGCATTCTCATCGGCATTCTGGGGGAGATACAGTGGTTACTGATATTGATACTATTCACGGTCACAGGTTTCCTGGTCACGCAGTACAAGATCAAGGCCAAGATGAGTATCCGGGTGCAGGAAGGGATCAAGGGAGAGAGGGACTACATGAACGTCCTGGCAAACGGTTTTGTCCCCGTGTGCGTTGCCCTAGGGTACTGGTTCAGTGGGGTGAACTTTGATCAGGTGATGGAGATAGCTTTCCTCTCCTCTATATGTGTGGCCGCTGCTGACACCGTGGCGAGTGAGATGGGGGTGCTCAGCGAAGATACGTGGCTGATCACCACCCTGGAACCCGTTTCCCCGGGAACCAATGGAGGTGTGTCGCTCTACGGCACGATCTGGTCGGTGATCGCATCGGCGTTCGCAGCGCTCATCGGTTGGCTTCTGATAGCACCAGCCGAGATTTTCAATATGCTCATACTCATACCTATCTTCATGGGAGTGATGGGCTGCACGATCGACAGCTTCATCGGTGCCACTCTTGAGCGTAGGGGCTTAATAGGAAAACTGGGGAACAATATGATCTCCATGGCCTCCGGAGCCCTGGGAGCAATGCTGTTGATAATCATCTTGTGATCATTCTGATAGATAGTCTAGCAGAGTTGCTCAGAACAATTTAATTATACTCGGCGGTCATATTCCCAGACATATTGAATACAGCAGGTGTGGATCATGGCGGTGACCATTGCTCCTGGTAATACTTATCTCATCGAGGAGAAGAAACCGGACAAGATATTCAGAGCCTACAGACTCCTGGTCGACGCGGGATTCGAGGTGATCTGTGTGACAAGAGTGCACCCCGAACGTTTGGAGGAGGACTACGGAATTCCGCCGGAGAACATCATCTGGCTTTCGAACTCCAAGGGGTTTGACAGCATCAATCCACAGGATATTGGCCTGCTCAACGACAGACTGGTCCGCTACTACGACAAAGACGGGAAACAGGCGGCGTTGATGGAGGGCCTGGAGTACCTGCTCATGCACAACGACTTCAAGAGGGTACTGGATCTGGTGAACTACCTGTACGAATCGGTGGTGATGGAAAGCGACAACCTCTTGATCTCGATAGACCCGAGAGCTTTCGATACCAGGGAGTTGGCACTCATGGAGAGGGTCACCACCATCGTTTCCAATCAAGGAATAGAGATCCAACAATCATCAAGACGTTCACCGTGAACTGGTACTCCCTTCCTTATTCTCGGTAACATTTTTATACACGTTTTCGTGTTGTACTCAACGGTGTGACGGCCATAGCGGCGGGGATACACCTGGTCTCATCCGAACCCAGAAGTTAAGCCCGCCTACGTTCCCTGAGGTACTATGGTGCGCGAGCCCATGGGAAGCAGGGAAAGCTGTCAACCACCTTTTCCATTCTGTATTGATGAATAGGGGCTCCATTTTCAGTTTGTGGATTAACTGACTTCAGGGATCTCAGAGTAAGTGAAGCCAGTACGGAGTCTGCCAGGGCCTGTGCCCCCAGTACTGTGAAGATTAACAATAATAGCAAAGCTTTTAATGCCCTCATTTGCATATTTGCCCAGTAATCTGGTGTTTCGATGGACCTCATCACCAAGGTTGTCATTCTCATCGCCCTGACAGGCGGGTTAACAGCCGTACTCTATTTTGAGGTTAGATACATGCGCAGGAGAAGACAATCTAAGATCGACGCTCAGATGGTGAAAGATGAAGCGCACAACGCCCTGGTGACAACGAAGGCGCTTCAGGGAGCCGTCAACCGTGAAGGATATGATACTTCAAAAGCCGGGCGCCTGATGATCCAAGCCCAGTCAGCTTATGAACGAGGAGACTTCTCGAAAGTTCAGAGTCTGTCTGATGAGGCCCGAAAAATCATGAAGAAAGTGAAAGAGGAGGAGACCGTTGAGACTTTCGAGTACGATTCAGAGACCTCTTCTGAGGAAGAGGAAACGGAGTCACCTCCCTTTCAGGAGATGGAAGATATGGCTCACAACTTCGTTGAATCGAAATTCATGATTGCCAACGTGGAGCATATGATCAAACAGCTCCCGGAGGGAGGAGATTCTCGGATAGAGGGAACAAGGCTGCTGAATCTGGCGAAGACACAATTCGAGGCTGAAGAGTATACGGAAGCTCTGAAATTCGCCTGTCAGGCCAAGAAATGGATCGAAGGGCTGCGTGATGGTAACTCCTCAGAAGAGCTCGTGGAGGAAGAAGAGGACGAGGAGGAGCCCGAGGAAGAGATGCCAGACACCTCAATCGAGGGAAACAGATGTGGGAACTGTGGGGCGAAATTGGCACCCGACAATCTCTTCTGCGGAAAATGTGGAGAGCGTGTTGGACCGAGAAAATGTTCCGGCTGTGGGACGGAAGCCCAGGTCGACGATCTCTTCTGTCGCAAGTGCGGCACCCGTATAGAAGATTGACGCCCTCTCGTCTTTCCTCCTTCGGTGATTTAGAGTCATCGAGCTTCCAATTTCGAGAGAGGCCAGGAACAATTTTATAGATAAGACATACCGATATCGGTAAAGATGATACTGATCAAACTGGGAGGCAGCGTGATCACCAGGAAGGACGAGTACAAGACCTTCCGGGAGAGCACTATGAACAGACTGGCCAGGGAGATATCCCGGTCTGATCAGCAGGTGATCCTGGTTCATGGTGCCGGGTCCTATGGTCATATCATGGCCAGTCAGTATGGACTCCAGGACGGGGTGAAAGACAGCTCCCAGATCCCGGGTTTCTGTAAGGTAATGGCCGACGTGAGGGAATTGAACCTCAAGGTGATCAGATCTATGAACGAACAGGGGTTACCAGCCTCTTCCATACCGCCCAGTTCATGCGCCGAGCTGGACAACGGTGAGCTGGCATCTCTGGATACCGATAAATTCAGAAGATATCTGGACATCGGAATCACTCCCACCACTTTTGGGGACGTGGTACTGGATCGCAGTAGAGGATTTGGAATAAGCTCCGGGGATCAGCTAATTGAATTCCTGGCCAGAGAGTTCAATCCGGAAAAAGTGGTGTTCTGTTCTGATGTGGATGGTATATTCACCAGCGATCCTTCCAGGGACCCCGATGCGGAGCTGATTGGGGAATTGAGCAGGGATATACTGGAAGGACTGCCCAGGACCAAGAAGTACGTCGATGTCACGGGCAGTGTTTTTGGCAAGATCGAGTCGATGCTCAATCTCGCCCCCTTCTGCGATGAGTGTATGATCATTAACGGCAACGCTGAAGGAAGGCTCGAGGCATTCCTGGAGGGGAAGGATGTAATAGGCTCTAAGGTATTGGAGGGCTGATTGGATGAAGCAGATAGAACAGAGAAAAGCGGATCATATTGAAGTCAGTATGGAGGAAGAGGTCACTTCAAATTACGATTATTGGGAGGATATCAAGCTGGTCCATTCTGCCCTTCCAGAGGTGGACATGGAGCAGATCGACCCCTCCGTAACCTTTCTGGGTAAGGAGCTCGGTTTCCCTCTGATCGTTACCGCCATCACCGGCGGATTCAAGCAGGCCAGGAGGATCAATGAGAATCTGGCCCAGGCCTGCGAGAGCCTGCAGATCGGTATGGGGGTGGGCAGCCAGCGTGCCGCCCTGGAAGAAGGGGAAGACGGCAGCTATTCTGTTATCAATGAATATGACATACCGTTGAAGATAGGTAATATTGGGGCCCCTCAGCTGGTGGACCAGAGAGGAGAGAAGAGACTAGGCCCACATCAGGTGAAGCAGGCGCTGGGTATCATCGATGGAGACATCATGGCCATCCACCTGAACTTCTTGCAGGAGGTGGTCCAGCCGGAAGGGGAGACCAATTCTTCTGGATGCCTTGAAGCGATCAGGCAGTTATCGACAGAGATGCCCACCATGGTGAAAGAGACCGGGGCCGGTATCTCAAAGAGGGCAGCCTCCCTGTTGAAGGGGACCGGTGTCAAATCAATCGATATTGCAGGACTGGGAGGTACCAGCTTCTCAGCTGTGGAGCATTACAGGGCCAAGCGCATGGACGACAGGAGAGGGATGGCGGTGGGCGATACCTTCCGTGATTGGGGCATACCGAGCCCAGTGTCGGTCGTATGGGCCGATGTGGGTATCCCCCTGGTGGCCAGCGGCGGCGTTTCCAGCGGCATCGATATCGCCAGAGGTATCGCTCTGGGTGCCGACTGTGCTGGGATGGCCGGACCTCTAATCAAGGCCGCGCTGAATTCGGCGCGGGAAGTGGAGAAGACTCTCAGGGTGATCAAGGAGGAATTCATTGCCGCTCTGTTCCTGACCGGGACCCCCCGGGTCAGCGAACTGAGAGACATAGACTACATCATCACCGGTCGAACGAAGGAGTGGCTCTCTGGACTTGAATGAGTGATACTATGGAACTGAAACAGGTGCTGTCTGAGAAGGCTAAGGAGATCGATGGATACCTTGAGGGTTACCTAGACCGCGGAGAGTACGAGAAGCTGGTGAGGGCTGTGAAACACTACCCCCAGGCGGGTGGAAAACGCCTCAGACCGATCATGGCCATGATGGTGGCTGAAGCTGTGGGCAGGGAAGGGCAGAGGACGGTGCCTTTCGCCTGTGCACTGGAGATCGTTCATAACTTCACACTGATCCACGATGATGTGATGGATGATGACCCGGTAAGAAGAGGGCAACCCGCCGTGCATATGCTCTATGACATCCCCACTGCGATCATAGCAGGTGACGCGATGTTCGCCCGGGGGTTTGAGGTCCTGGCGGAGACGGAGGTGGACCCGGAGCGGCTGAGGAGGTTACTCAAGCTGGTTTCGAAGACGGTCTGGCTTATCGCCGAGGGCCAGCAGATGGACATCGATTTCGAGAGCAGGGAAGAGGTAACACCCGACGAGTACCTGACCATGATCGAGAAGAAGACGGCGGTGTTGTTCGCTTGTGCCGCCCAGGGGGGAGCGATTGTAGCCCAGGGCTCTGAGGAACAGATAGAGGACATGTACGAGTACGCCAGACTGCTGGGTATCAGTTTCCAGATATGGGATGACGTGCTGGGCATCATGGGCGATGAAGAGACCCTGGGCAAACCGGTAGGAAGTGACATAAGGAACGGCAAGAGAACGCTGATCGCCCTTCATGCGTTGGAGAACAGTGAAGGTGAAGCCAGAACAAAACTGGAATCCACAATGGGGGATGAGTCGGCCAGTGAACAGGAGATCTCCGAGGCCATAGAGGTACTCCGTGAGACGGGGAGTATCGATTTCGCCAGAGACCAGGCGATGGAGTACGCGGATAGAGCGAAAAGCCTGCTGGAATGCCTGGGGGAGAGCGGCAGCAGGAAATTCCTGGAAGATGTGGTGGACTTCGCAGTGGGCAGAGAGGTGTGACCCCTCTCAGCAGGTGATTCCGTCCTGAGTGATTCTGAATTCCGCACCCATGCCTTCTGGTAGGTGGCGGTGTTTCATAATCACTGCCCTTCTCTTTCCTGCTGACAGCTTGTCCAATCTGACTATCGTCTTTGCGGCGTGGTGCATGGCATGACCGCCCAATGCTTCGTAGGTGCCCTTCTCCACGTCGGTGAAAACCTGGGTGGTGATGACAGCTGGGATCTTCTGTCGCCTGGCCGCTCTCAGCAGATTTACCACCTGCCAGGCAAGGTTCTTCCTCTCCGATAGTTCTCCTCTACTCGATGACCGGTAGTACATGGTGATCGAATCCACCACGATCATCCCTATGTCATCGTTGGCCTCAGCAACCTTGACCCCCCTATCTACCATCTTCTGCTGATCTCGAAATGTATGCACCTCGGAAAATAGAATGTTCTCTGAGACGTTGTCGAAATGGTCCCCCGAGATCTGCCTCAGCCTCTCCATGGAGACCCCTTCTGTGTCCACGTAGAAGACCTTTTTACCCTCATTAACAACATTACGGGCCAGGACCAGGCAGAGGTTGGTCTTGCCTGAGCCCGCCTCTCCGTAAAGGAGAGTCAGGCAGCCACGCTCTACTCCGCCCTCGAGGATGTTATCTAATGACTGACACTCGAAAGGTATGGAGTCCACATCCGGACAAAGTCTTCGTGTATGATAATGTTTGTTATCGGCTTCCGCCCTCCCTCTCGTCCTCCCCGTCCCTGACATCTTCAATCCTATAGTCGCCGGGCTCTGTCTTACTCCCTTTGATGAAGTAGAAGGGTATGGCCGAAAAGAGTACCAGTATGCCCAGCAGGATCGAGAACAGTACCACTGCCACTATTATGAAGAATATGATATGGATCAGGGTGGCGAACCCCAGTACGATGAGCCAGATCACGCCTAGTATCCCGAACACCGCCAGCGCGAGTACCGCCGCCACGACCAGACCTTCAGAGGGCATGTTTTCACCCAATGTTGATCAGGGAGTTGCCACCGCCGCTACTGTCTCTGGGCATGTAGGGCTGAAGTTCGTTTGCCAGCTTGGCAGTGGTGAGGCTCTGAAGAAGCACCTTTCCCGGTCCACGGAGCGTGGTCACGAACAGACCCTCTCCGCCGAACAAGGCCGTCTTTATACCTCCTACGGCGGATATGTCATAGTCTACAGTGGCCTCCCAGCCCACACAGTGTGCGGTGGACATCTTGATCATCTCTCCAGGATCCAGCTCGAATTCCACCAGATCCCCAGTAGCGTGGGCGAAAACCGTTCCCTCCCCCTCGCACTTCTGCAGAATAATACCTTCCCCTCCGAAGATCATGGCTCCCACCTTCTTCTGGAAGGCGATGTCCAGGTCGACTGCTTCCTCCGCCGCCAGGAAGGTGTCCTTCTGGAGGATCCACCTCTTGCCGCCTCTTAGATCAATGGCCTTGATCTTGCCCGGGATGTTGCCCGCAAAGCCCACCAGTCCACTGCCGCCGGAGGCCCTGAAATCGGTCATGAAGAACGATTCCCCACTCAGTTTGCGCTTGAGACCTTTGAAGAACCCACCCTTCATCTGGGCCTCCATGGCGACATTACCGCTCATATAGACCATGCTACCAGCTTCCGCGTAGACACTTTCGGGGTCAGAAATCTCTACGTTGACAATCTGAAGGTTATCTCCAGTGATATCGTATTTCATTTGAATCGGTAGGTTATACTCCATCGGCCCTCATTAAACATTTTCCTGCGAATACCCCTCGGGGTTCTTGTCCCATTCTCTGAACGGCAGTATGGTCCCCGCGGCTATGAGCAACGATATGGACATGATCACCAGTCCCAGGAAATAGGAACCGGTCTGTGCCACCACAAAACCGATCAGTAGCGGGCCAAGGACTCCAAGGCCGTTTGACAGGCCGTTCATCACACCGGTGGCGGAACCCATGAGTTCGGGCTTCACAATGCCCTGCAGTATGGTGTACACATTGGGCGGTATGGCCCCCATGAAGAACCAGAGGCTAGAGAGGGCGAGCATTATGCCTATCTCTCCCTCAACATAGTAGAGAAAGATTACGGATATCGATGCCATGACGGCGAATACTGCGGAGACAAGGGCCCTCTTACCCAACCGGTCGCTCAGCCAGGAGCCGGAGAACATGCCCACTATCCCTGCAACGTAGGGGATAGAGAGCACCCACACCAGCTCATCGATGGGCAGTCCTCTGCCATCTTCCAGGTAGGTGGGCAACCAGAGCGATAGTCCCCACCAGACGATGTTGGTGGCCCAGAATGCTACGGTGAGCAGAGGCAGGCCCTTGATACTGAGAGAAGTCTTGAGGTTTACGATGGCCTGTCTAAAAATGGTCCCCAGTTTCTCCCTCTCCTGGGGACTTTCGGAGTCCCGTTCCGGAGAGTCCTTTAGAAACGACCACAGAGGTATCATTAGCAGGAATCCCACCAGTGCTACCACGTAGAACATTACCTCCCAGCTGGTGATCAGGATGAGGGGGATCAGCAGTACGGGAACCAGTATGTTGGAAGCGAAACCTGAACTGAGGTACAGTGCGTTCACCCTCCCCCTCTTCTCCTTGGGAAACCAGGCCTGTGTGACCTTGCTGGCGCTGGGGAATAGTATCCCTTGAGAGAGACCCAGGGCCAGCCTGGACAACACGATCATGGAGTAAAAGGCGCCAAGCAGTCCGGTGAAGAAGGTGAACACTGACCAGGTGAACACGCACACCATGAGCCCCTTCTTGGGACCAAAATGGTCGATGAGTGGACTGAAGAATATGTTTGAAATGCCGTAACCAACTAGAAATATGCCCAGGAGGATCCCGCCCAGGTCTCCCACCTGTTCCGGACTCCATCCGTAGTCGGTGGCGATGAAGGGCAGGGCGACCGAGATGTTGACTCTTGCCACGTACCCGATCAGGGTGGTCAGGAAGAGTATTGCAGCTATGACCAGGGCCGCCTTCTTGATCCCGGTGTTGCGTGTTTCCATGGAGGTGACCGCTCATCAAAAAATCGCTTTAAGTATCTTTTCCTACGCGGAGTAGTATACTGTTAGCCGTAAATCTTCCTTTAGACCCCCCCCGATTCTGTAATGTTGACACCGACGGTAGTGGTCTCGAAATCGAAGAATCTATTCCCCTTTCGGAAGACGAGGAAGGGACAGGATAGGTTTCTCGGGGATGCTCGGAAGAGCATCAACAGAGGACGGCACCTCTTCGCCCATGCACCCACCGGCCTGGGGAAGACGGCTGTATCCCTGGCCGCCGCTCTGGAGACGGCCCTGGAGAAAGGAATGGTGGTCTTCTTCCTGACAGCAAGACAGTCTCAGCACTCCATCGCCATCGAAACCCTGAGGAGGGTGAGCGGGGACAGGAACATCAAGGTGGTGGACATCATCTCCAAGAGGGACATGTGCCTCTCCGAGAACGGACACCATGAGTGTGAGGAGAGAAATTGCTATTTCATGCGGGGCGACGTGCAGAGTGCGGTCTCCAGCATACTGGACCACCCCCTTCATGTCCAGGAGTCGCGGAGAGTCTGTCTGCGGAATGGAGTCTGCCCTCTCCGGACTCTAGGGGCGGCCATGAAAGAGGCCGATGTCATAGTATGTGACTACAACCATGTTTTCGACGAGCAGGCCTCGCTGCTGGATAGCACAGGAAGAACGCTTGAGGAGTCGGTCATAATCGTTGACGAGGGCCACAACCTTCCCCAGAGGATCGTTGACTCCCACAGTCACGAGCTCGATATGCGCATCCTCAGGAGAGCTCTGGGAACCCCCTCTCTAACACCGTTCAAAGAAGATCTCCAGATACTATCGGAGATGCTGGGGGCCCTGCTGAAAGAGGCAAACCCCACCCTGGAGGTGGAGGCGTCCACCGTCGACAACGCCTTATTTGACCTATGCGGGGTGAAAACCGAAGCTCTGTGCGAGGAGATGACCTCCCGTCTGGATTCGGATGAGCTGGAGGAGAACAGGGCGCTATTGACTTTCCTGAAGGAATGGAACAGGTTCGATAAATCCGCTGTCAGGTACGTGAACAGAAGCCGGCGAAGACTGCGTGTGGCCCTTGTGGACCCCTCCCCCATCAGTTCACCCGTATTCGGCGGGTGCTACAGTTCGATACTCATGAGCGGCACCCTCCACCCTCCCAGCATGTACGCCGACCTCCTGGGCGTTTCAGAAGACCTGGAGTGCAGAGAATACGAAAACCCCTTTCCTAGGGAGAACAGACCTGTTCTGGCATCAGGAGGAGTTTCTTCCAGGTACTGGGACCGTTGTCCGGAGATGTACGACCGGATCACCGACAACCTGGTTGAGGTGTCCGACAGCGTGCCGGGCAATCTCATCTCCTTCTTTCCTTCCTACGGCTTCCTGAACAAAGTGGCCTCCCGTCTTGAGTCCAGGGAAGTAGACAAGGAGTTGATCGTAGAAGGGAGCAGGTTCAAGAAGGCCCAGAGAGATTCAGCGGTGACCAGGATGGTGACAGATAGGTCTATACACCTCATGGCAAACATAAACGGTTCCTTTGCCGAGGGCGTGGACTTCAGGGACAATATGCTGGATGTTGTGGTCATCGTGGGCGTCCCGTTCCCTCCCCCCTCGCCACATCTGGAAGAGATGAAATCAAGGATAGAGAGCAGGGTGGGGCATGAGAGGGCAAGACTGTACGTCCAGGTCTACCCCACCGTTTCCAAGATATTGCAGGCCGCTGGGCGGGCGATAAGGAGCAGTACCGACCGCGCGGTCATCCTGCTGATGGACCGCCGTTATCTTCTTCCTTCTCTGGCATCCAAGTTTCCAGATGATTTTGAAATACAGGAATGTGAAGACCCGGCGGACTTCGTTGAACACTTCCACCACTCCCAAGAATGGGGGACGGACGGTCAAGGAGAGTCTTTGGGTGCTGTAGAACGGGCATCGAAGACGGTCCATGATTGAGCTCTTGTGGCGTTCCCGAAAGAAAGTATTCATCTGAATCCTTTCATATTGGAAACTATGACCTGTTACTTCAGACACATGAAGCCCGTTTTCGAGGAGGCTAAAATCGAGGTGACCGCCGAGAACAAGAGAGAGGTTGACAGAGTGATCCATTCCATCGTTAGTGTGGATTACAGGAACTGCTCGACCACCTGGAAGGAGGTGAAGGCCCACCTTGAAAGGGACAGATCCGCCTTCGTGGAAGAACTCAAGGCCAGGTACAGCCGCTGAACCGGGGTACGGGAAAAAGTTTCATAGTCATCTTCTCATATAAAGTCAATCAGTTCCATATCCACGGAGTGTTAGAAATGAAAGAAAAAGCTGAAGAGGCGGTAAAGGAGCTGGGCAAGGACATGGGCGGGTACGTCCCCACCACCCTGAGTCACATCAAAAAACACCATCCAGAACTGGCGGTGCTGATCAGGCAGATGGATCAGGTGATGGTCAAGGACGGCGCTCTGGACAGGAAGACCAAGAGGTTAATCGCTCTGGCCTGCGTTGCAATGGCCAAGTGCGAGGGATGCGTGTATCCACAGGCCAAGGTGGCCAAGAATTACGGCGCCACTAAGGAGGAAATCGTCGAGGCCCTGCACGTGGCCGTCCTGACCGGAGGGGTCCCTACCTGGTCGATAGCCAAGAAAGGCATCACCAGGCTGTTCTCGGAATGGGAAGACTGAAGGAAAGCGGTCCGGGCATAGTCACCTGCGCCACAGGTACCAGACTCCTGGAGACGATCTCCCTGCAATGGATACTGGGTTCTACAGGACTACAGGAACCCCGGATTCAAATGCACAGGGCGTATAGACAGACGGTCGGCTGAGCAGCACTCCGTCAGCGCCTTGGCCGTCAGAGCCAACAGGTGAAAAGGTTATTTTATTGCGAAGCGGTTCGGTGTAACGTGGAAGTTATTAAGAGGGGCGCAGAGGCCGAGATCAGGTCTGGTACCTGGCTGGGGAGAGAAGTCATAATCAAGAGCCGAGTGGTCAAGAGCTACAGGCTGCAGGAGATAGATTCCAGGCTGCGGACGTATAGGACCAAGAATGAAGCCCGCCTCATACGGAATGCCAGGCGTTGTGGAGTGCCCACCCCCATCATATACGATATCGATCTGGAGGAAGCGGAAATCGTAATGCAACATATCAAGGGAAGGAGGGTGAAGGATGCTCTATCCGGGGAGGGTGAGGAGACGTCGAGCATCTGCAGGGAAATAGGGAGGCTTGCCGCCCTGCTCCACAGGAACGATATTGTTCACGGGGACCTGACCACCTCCAACATGATACTCTACGACGGCACCATCTGGATGATAGATTTTTCTCTGGGAGGCAAGATGGCGACCATTGAGGACAAGGGAGTGGATCTCCACCTCCTCAGGGAGGCGTTTGACTCTGCTCACTCAGACATATTCCACCATTTCAAGAAGGTCATCGATTCTTACCTGGTTCATTACGACTCGGGAGCTGAAGTGGTGGACAAAGTCCAAGAAATTGAGAATAGAGGTAGGTACACTTGATGCTGACAGTGGTGACCTCGAATCGGGGGAAGGTGGCAGAGTTCCGGAGTGAACTGGGGAGACTGGGAATCGAGGTGGAGCACCTTGAGGAGACTTACACCGAGGTCCAGACCGATGACCTGGAACAGGTGGTGCGCCGGGGCGTGGACGAGCTACTCGATCGAGGCCTGGACAACTTCGTGATCGACGACTCCGGTCTCTTCGTGGAAGCCCTGAACGGCTTCCCCGGAGTTTTCTCCGCCTACACATTCGAGACGCTGGGTTGTGAGGGAGTGCTGAAGTTGATGGCCGGCCGGGAGCAAAGGAACGCCTTCTTTGAGTGTGTTGTCGGCTCTCACATCGAAGGCATGGGAGTCATAGTGGCCAGGGGACGCGCACCCGGCGAGATAACCTCGGAGAAGCGTGGGGGCGGGGGATTCGGTTTCGACCCAATCTTCTGCCCCGAAGATCACGGGGAGACGTTCGCTCAACTGTCCATGGAGGAGAAGAACAGGTTCTCTCATCGGGGCAAAGCGATCAGGGAATTCGCATCGATGTTGGAACACAGGATGGAGGAGGATTGAATTGAACCTCACTGACAGGAGAATAATGGTTACTGGTTGTGCCGGTTTTATAGGCAGCCATCTGGTGGATGAAATGCTGAAGAGGAACAACCGGGTGGTTGGAGTTGACAATATGGCCGCAGGCAAGGAAGAATTCCTGGAGAGCGCTCTGTGCCACCGCCGATTCGAGTTGTTCGAGAAGGACCTGCTCAGCGATGACCTAGATGAGCTGTTCAGGGACGTGGAAATCGTCTTTCACTTTGCTGCCAATCCCGACGTTAGGGTGGGCGCATCTGACACAAGAGTACATTTCGATCAGAACATAGAGGTTACCTATCGGGTGCTGGAGGCGGCCAGGGGGGAGGGAGTGGAAGCACTCATGTTCCCGTCCACCTCCACCGTATACGGAGAGCCGGCGGAGATCCCCACTCCTGAAGACTACGGCCCCCTGGAACCCATCTCCATTTACGGAGCTTCCAAGTTGGCTTGCGAGGGACTCATCTCTTCCTTCTGTCACACCTTCGACTTCGACTCCGTGATCTACAGATTCGCGAACGTGGTCGGACCCAGAAGCACACATAACGTGATCCATGATTTCGTGAGAAAACTGAGAGAGGATCCCGATAGACTGGAGATACTGGGGGCCCCGCCCGGAACATGCAAGTCGTATGTGCATGTGGAGGATTGCATCGACGCGATGATCACCGCGGCAGAAGAGTCGAAAGGCAGGGTGAACATATTCAATATCGGCTCAAGAGATAAGACCTACGTGGAGGAGATAGCCGACATCGTGGTCGACGAAATGGGTCTGGAGAATGTCGACTATCAGTGGACTGGTGGTGTGGACGGTGGGCGGGGATGGAAGGGGGATGTGAAGGTTATGCTGCTTTCCATAGAGCCTCTGCAGCGCCTCGGCTGGTCTCCAGAGCTGTCCAGCTCGGAGGCCGTGAGAAGAGCGGTGAGAGAAGTTCTCAGCGGGAGTTGACCCTCGTTCAATAATTGCTGAACGGCCACCACTCCACAGCGTTCTCCGCTTCTCCAGTGACATCGACCGTGTCCAGCCAGTCTGACTCATTGAAGGTCCAGTCCACGGTGGAGTTCGAGGTGGGGGAGGAAGAAGCGGGCAACCCTCCGGCGTAGGGGTACCCCGCGGTGTCCATTACCATCCAGTAGCCCAGGGAGTCGTTCAGGTAATGGACGGTCACGTTGGTCCAGTAATGACTGGCAACCACTTCCTTAATTTGATCCAAGTTCTCTCCGTCCTGGCTAACGAACAACGTGGAAAAGGCGTGCTCCTCGATTATATTGACTCTCGCGTTCAGGCCCAAAGCTCCCAGAAGGGAACTCATCAGAATGGCCTGGTCCTCACAATCCCCCGTACCGCGATCCAGAGTCTCCTGTGCACTCTGCCAGTAGTCCCCTCCCATATCTCTCTTATACTCGATGTTATCTCTCACCCAGTCGAAAGCGAGCAGAGCCTGATTGATGCTCCGGTCCGGTGGAAATGAGGTTCTGATGTCCCCGACAATACCGCTCACTGCTTCGAAGTCCACCCTCTCGTTCACCCTGTTGAAGTAATCACTCGGATTCCTGTCCACTGTATAGTTCTGAACGGAGAGGGGCTTATCGATGCTCACCAGCTGGTAATGACCGCCCGATCTGCCGTAGTCGTGCCACATGGTCGCCGCCGGGTTGGACACCGCCAGCCAGAGGGCTATCTTCAACAGGTTGTTCTCCTCATCCGGTGGCCCCTCAAAGAATAACATACCGAGTTCTGAACGCTCTCCGCTGTGAATAATCGTGTCCG
Source organism: uncultured Methanomassiliicoccales archaeon (assembly GCA_964580935.1). Classification (GTDB taxonomy): domain Archaea; phylum Thermoplasmatota; class Thermoplasmata; order Methanomassiliicoccales; family CAZOLG01; genus CAZOLG01. Next base: position 86,520 of record CAZOLG010000005.1, on the reverse strand, counting down.
TGTGTCTCCAGGACGATACGGAGGTGTTGACCCAGGAGAGCTCCATTCTGTATACGAAGATGGAGTTCTCACCAGTGTTGTTCATGGTCAGCAGCAGTACCCCGCCGTAGTCAAGGAACACCTTGGTTCTCTCTATCTCCAGACTGTAACTGTAATCGAAATGAGTGGGGCTAGATGGGTCTGGGATGGAGGGCGTCTCTCTGTCAATCTGGTATGATTCGGGAAGCACCATTTCCGATGTCGAGAACCCCTCAATGGACTGTCCCAGGCATCCGGAGAACAGGGAGACAACCATCACCAGGGAGAATAGAACAGCTATCCACTTCCGCATTGAGACAATCAAGGACATTAAGGTTATAAAACAGTTCTTCAGTGATTCCAGAGCCCGCTATGGGGCCACAGCGATCCGTGAGTTTCAAAGGCCACAACGGCAACATTTATTCATAGTACCACCATTCGGGAACTCTAGGGGCCGTAGGGTAGCTTGGTCGATCCTTCGGGCTTTGGGAGCCCGTGACCCCGATTCAAATTCGGGCGGCCCCACCATTCATCCGTATTTGATGCTGGGACCTGTTCACCCGCCATCTGACTGGTCGGAATGCAACAAAGGCCTTCCCAGGGTGGTTTTTCAAGTGGAGAGGGATCTGGAATGATCGATACGAAAAAAGATATCAATACTTTTTCTAATACATTTGAAATGGTTGATTCGGGCAATCAATTGCGAGTACGAGAGGTATTAGAATGAAGAAACGATGTCTTTGGCACGCCGAGGATGGAAGATGTGCCAGCTGCAAGGCCAAGAGGTACCGTCATGATGTGTTGGGGATGAAGACAGATTACGATATCTGCAAACCGGATAGGGACTATGAGGAGTGTGACTTCTATACGCAGAAGCCTACTGCTGATTGAAACAACTAAACACCTCGGGGCAGACAGGTGTCGTATATCCTTGAACGATATGGGGGAGGGGTTGGAGACTGCCTCTTATATCCATGAAAGCGTTTTGAATATAGGTTGTGTTTGACATTGGGCAATTCTCTTGTGATCGGATCCCAGGCCCCGGATTTTGAACTAGATGGGACAGTAGATAGTCCAATCAGGCTGAGCGAGCAGCTCAAGGAAGGCCCGGTGATACTTTATTTCTATTCGTCCGACTTTGGCCCCATGTGTACCATGGTGATGAAGAAGTTCAAGGAACTGCTTCCTGAGATAAGGGAGAGAGGCTTCAGACTGCTGGCTATCAGTATGGACAGCGTCCGGGTGCACAGAGCTTGGAAGGAGAGAATGAAGATACCTTTCCCCCTCCTGAGCGACCCTGGAGGTGAGATCAGTGAGACCTACGGAGCACTGATGGAAAAGGGCAATTTTTACGAAGGGGTCACCAACAGGGCCCTATTCATAGTAGATGAACAGCGCGAAATCCGTTATGTCTGGGTGGCAGAACACGCAGCCATGGAACCAGAATATGAGAAGTTCATGGAGAATATCCGCTCCATGTCCTGATCCCAGACGCAGCCGGGTCTGTTCACTTCAAGGTGAACTCTAGTTGGTAATATCCATTGGAGAGATACTCCCCTCTCAGCCTGCATCTGGAGAACAACTGTACGGCCTCATCTACTGCGATTCTCTCCTCGATCGGTGGTCCGAACTCGTCCTCTCTCTTCTGGAAATCCACCAGGGTGACCCTGCCGTTGGGGCGTAGTACTCTGCAGATCTCCTCAATCAGCGAATCCCTGTCCGGTACCTCATGAAGCACGTTTACCAGCAGAACATGGTCCACCGATCCGTCCTCTACAGGAATCGGCGGGAAGACCGCTTCGATAGGTACCAGGTGCTCGAGCTCCTCCTCAGTGGCCCTCTGGATCATGGTCTCTATCATCTCCTTCTCTGCGTCAACAGCGAACACTCTTTTCACCATCCGGGTCAGCGGGATGCTGAAGTAACCAACGCCACTGCCCAGGTCCAGCCATTCCTCTTCGGGGGAGACATCAGCTCTTGCCAGTACCTCTTCGTACGGTTGCCTTTGCCGTCTCTCCTCATCGACCAGCTTTTCCTTATTAGAAATTCGAAATCGGTGAGTCTTCATCTTTCTCCTCCAGTTCTGCCTCTTCAACCGCCATGCTACCTTCGATCCGCCCCAGCTTCTGGCTGGTCGAGAGCATAGATATCTTTCTGTGGTGCAAGGGGGAGTCGAGCACCAGCGTTTCGTATTCTCCCCCCTCGCCTGAAATATTGATGCCGTACCGCTCCTCTATGTCCTCCAAGTCTTGGATGGCTCCATGCCCCAATCTCCTTCCCAACCATTCTTGCCCCACTCCTTCAGCAAATACTCCCACGATGATGATGTTCAGTCCTGCTGACACCATCTCTCTGAGCAGCATCTTTTCGTCCTTGCGCCATAGGGGGGAGAATGTGGGGAGACTCAACTCTTCACAGATCCCGTTGATCCTGTCCCACTGGTAGTCGGAAGCGAGGGCCCCGGTAATCACCCCTTCCACATCTAACTCGGACAATAGGCTCTTGAGCGCCAGGAGATCGTCCCCCTCCGTCCCGGAGCTCTCCCTGGATACCAGTTCCTTGTTCATCGCCTCGGCCATCAACGGTAACAGGTTGAGATTGTGAGAGTGGAAGACCCATGAGGACTCACTGGCCGGTACCACAGAGACCAGATAGTCCACGGTGTGTCCCCTCTGCTCCATGATGTAGGTGGCATAGGTGGAGTCCTTGCCGCCTGAATATAGTGAAGCCAATTTCACGGGAATAGATTCCCTCCCATCTAACTTCAATCTTTTCATCGTCTGTTTTTACCATGGGGCCACCCATTATTCACAAATATGAATATCGGTATTGACTATCCAAGATGAATAGTGAAACACGATTGTATTGTCCGAAATGTGAGAAGAGTATCGGTACGGGGCGAATTGAAGAGGTCAAGCAGGAACTGAAGAACAAATTCGACAGCTCCGCCCTGGAAGAGGGGGTCTGTCCAGTATGTGGAACCACTCTCGTCGAGGTCGATGCCGAAGGGGACTAGACCATGAGAATCGAGGAGATGAGTACCGAGGAGTATGAGAAGGCGTTGTCCAGTAAACCAGTGGTTATCCTCCCCGTAGGTGCCACCGAAGCCCACGGGCCCCACCTACCACTGGGCACCGATTCCTACCAACCGGAGAAGGTAGCTGAGATGCTGGCCGAGAGAATCGATGGACTGATCGCCCCCTCCTTAAGGTACGGTCACCACGGGCTCACCAGGGACATGGTGGGCACCATCGGTATCAGGATGGAGACCCTTAAATGCCTGATCATCGACTTACTGAGCTCGTTGGTCAAGGACGGGGTGGAACAGATCGTCGTGTTGAGCGGCCACGCTGGAAGTACACACATGGCTGTGTTGAAGGAAGCCGCCAGGGAGGTGGTGGAGAAATATGGGACCAGGATAATGGTCCTCACTGACTACGAGATCGCCTGGCAATACGCGGAAGAGAGAGGATTCGAAAGGGAAGACGGTCATGGCGGACTGATCGAGACCTCCCGCATCCTGTCCATCTCTCCCCAAAAGGTCAGAGAGGAGAGAGGGAAAGGAAAGGCCGTCGACCCAGAATATATGATACTGGCTTCCCCAGAAGTCCTTTTCCCCAGCGGTTTCGTGGGGCCCGCCAATGAGGCCACTGCTGAGCTGGGGGACGAGATCAACGAGCACATTACCGATAAACTCGAGTCATTGGTCAGAAAGAATATGGAGGTTTGAAGATGGAAGATAAGAAAAGGAGGGCGGGAGAAAAAGCAGTGGATTGGGTGGAAGATGGAATGGTGCTGGGACTGGGCACCGGATCCACCGCCTACTTCGCCATTCGAGCCATCGGAGAAATGGTCAGAGAGGGATACGATCTGAGGGGAGTACCCACTTCGAAGAGAAGTGAGGAGCTGGCCGTAGAAATGGGGATCCCCCTCGTATCTCTCAATGATGTTGACAGAATAGACCTCACCATCGATGGAGCGGATGAAGTGGACCCCTCTCTGAACCTGATCAAGGGACTGGGTGGAGCTCTGGTCAGGGAGAAGATAGTGGCCTACGCCTCGGAGGAAGAGATCATCGTGGTGGATGACTCCAAGATGGTGGAAGCCCTGGGGACGAAGTCCCCTCTGCCGGTGGAGGTGGTACAGTTCGGGAATATGAGGACCAAGAGGTCCATAGAATCGCTGGGCTGCGAGGTCCGGTTGCGGGGTGGGGCTGAGCCCTTTGTGACCGACAACGGCAACCTGATCTATGATTGTCACTTTGGGAGAATATCGGAACCGCGGAGGGTGACAGAGGAGCTGAACGCCATACCGGGTGTGGTGGACAATGGTCTCTTCCTTGGGTTGGTTTCCAGAGTGGTGGTCGGAAAAGACGGGAGCACAGAAGTGCTGGAGAAGACCGATTGAATGTAGCAGCTAATCGTACTGCTTCAAAATCTCAATATTGTCCTCGATCTCTTTGATCTTCTTCCTTTCTTCCTTCTCAATCATCTCAACGATCTTGGAGAAAGGGACCGCCAGCCTGTAGGCGTGAACTGGACGCCCTTTCCCCTTTTTCTTGACGTCTCTCTTGGTTACCCAATTCCTTCTTCTCAGTTCCTGCATGGCGATCGATACCTCCGGCTGCCTCAAAGCGGTGGAGGTCTCAATCTCGACAGATGTGGTCTCGTCTACTTTACGGAGGAAAGCAAGAGTCTTGGCTACGTTTTTTGATAGTCCAGTGTTGATGAGGAGATCCACTAGGACTCTGTCATCTTCGGTAAGTCCTTTTGGCTCCATAGTACCCTTTCTATTTATTGAACAGTAGATATATATCTTTTTCTATTATTCCCTCTGCTTCAAATATTGGGGGTGGAGCCACCCTCAAATCGTGCGGAGGATCCCTCCTGTAGCGGGGCGAATTTGACCCTATCATGTCTCTCTAGGTCGGAGCGAATTGGCTATTCGAGCGTTCGAAGTGAGGATGGAAGCATGGTGGGCATCTTTAGACGTCACCCATAACTTACACTGTTCGCGCGGGTGCTAAGGATTTATATATGAAATGTGTATTAGGCCAACTTGCTTCCAGAAGGTGACATTATGAAGATGCCCAGGAGGATTAAGACTTACTGCCCTTACTGCGAAACCCATACCACTCACGATGTCGAAAAGGTAAAGAGGAGGAAGGCTAGTGAGATGAAATGGGGTCAGAGACGGTTCAGGAGGGTCACCGCGGGATACGGCGGTTTTCCCAGACCGAAGCCTTCAGGTGAGAAACCCACCAGGAGAGTACCCCTGAGGTATCGATGCAAAACGTGCGGCAAGGCCCACCAGAAGTCCTGCTTCAGGGCCAAGAGGTTCGAACTTACGGAGTGATTGCGTTGTCAAGAGACAAATCATCAAAATTCATCAAGATAAAGTGCGAGGATTGTGGCAATGAGCAGCTATCCTTCAACAAGCCCGCCACCCCGGTCAAGTGCCACGTCTGTGGCTCCACGTTGATCAAGCCTACCGGCGGTGTGGGAAAGGTGCGAGGAGAGCTGCTCGAGGTGGTCGAATAATGGCAAAAGCGGAGGAGTTTCCAGAAGAGGGAGAACTGGTTGTCTGTTCAGTCAAGACTGTGAAGGATTTTGGAGTCTTTGTCTCCCTGGACGAGTACGAGGGGAAAGAGGGATTCATACATATCCGGGATGTCGCTACTGGATGGGTCAAATACATCAGAGACCACGTCCGTGAAGGGCAGAAGATCGTGTGCAAAGTGCTGGGCGTCGACCCCTCTAAGGGCCATATAGACCTCTCCCTGAAATCGGTCAACGAGCATCAGAGGAGAGACAAGATCCAGCAGTGGAAGAACGAGAATAAGGCGGAGAAACTGTTGGACATCGTGGCTGACAAGTTGGACAAGACCCTCGATGAATGCTATGAAGAATTCGGTTGGGCCCTGGTGGAAGAGTTCGGTACCCTTTACAGTGCGTTTGAGAGCGCTTCTGCGGATCGGGAAGCTATTGATGAGGAGGGCCTAGAGGGTGACTGGAAGGACGCCTTTGTTGAGGTGGCAAAGGAGAATGTGACACCCCCATACGTCAGGATTGATGGCTATGTAGATATCACATGCCCGGCGCCAGATGGTGTTGACAAAATCAGGGGCTCTCTAATAGATGGAAAGGAGAGCTCAGGTGGAAATCTGGAAATCGATTATGTGGGAGCTCCTACCTATCGGCTCATCGTCACTGATACGGATTATAAATCAGCGGAGGACGAATTGAAAAGAGTGGCTAAGACGATAATGTCCAAGATGGAAGGGTGCGGGGGCGAGACCAGGTTCTATAGAGATATGAACCGGTAATGAACTCCAGATGGGAGATTTCGTCCCTGGAAGTACTGAGGAAATCTAATATCCTTATCAAGGAAAGGTTTATTATGAAGACCTTACTAAGAAAGTGTTTGAAGTGTTCAAGGTATACGCTGGATGATGTCTGTAGCGTGTGCGGTTCACAGACGGGTATACCCATCCCTTCGAAATTCTCTCCCGAGGATAAGTACGGAGAGTATCGAAGGAAACTGAAGAAGGAACAATGGAATAAGTAAAGCGTGATGAAAATGGAAAGCATCAAGATGATCATGTCTGAGAAGCCCGATCTGGATCAGCCAGTACTGATCGAAGGTCTCCCCGGAGTCGGAAACGTTGGCAAGTTGGCGGCGGAGCATCTGCTGGATCAGGTCGAAGGCACCAAGTTCGCCGACATCTACTCCAAGCATTTCCCTCCCCAGGTTACAATGGATGATTCTGGAGTTTCCAGTCTGGTGAACAATCAGCTCCACTATTCTAAAGGGGAGGACGACCGCAGGGACCTCATCATACTGACCGGGGACTACCAGGGCCTTACCCCTGAGGGACAGTATGAACTGTCCGATCATGTCCTCACCCTGGCCAAGGAATTCGGGGTTTCTATGATATTCACTCTGGGAGGCTACGGAGTAGGGAAGATGGTGGAGGAACCGAGGGTGCTCGGGGCTGCCACCGATATTGAACTTGTCGAAGAGATGAAGGAGAAGGGCGTTGTCTTCTCCCGCGGAGAGCCGGGAAGCGGCATCGTGGGAGCCAGCGGTCTTTTCCTCGGTCTGGGCAAGATCTACGGTATGAAAGCGGTCTGCCTGATGGGAGAGACCTCGGGCTATTTCGTCGATCCCAAGGGGGCCGAGGCCGTGCTCCGTATACTGGCCGATATTCTGAACGTGGAGATCGACTTCAGCGATTTGGAGGACAAAGCAGAACAGATAGATCTGATCACCTCCAAGCTGCAGGAGATGGAGAAACCTTCGGAATCTAAAGGGGAAGACCTGGGCTATATCGGGTAAAGCCCGAGGTCAAGAACCCCTTCAAAATTCTTCATCAATTCTCCCCACTAATGGTTTGACCTTAGATTATTCGTCTAGACCATCTATAGAAATAGAAAAAAGGAGAGGGGGAGGTAATAACCTCGTAGTTGTTGCGAGTGCATCCCATCCCGGCTCACAAGGCCCTACTTCTGCAGGTATTTTTCCTCGAACGTCTCCATTGATGCGAGGGTCCGCTCGGCCTCCTCCAATTTCTTGATCCGCTCCATGACCATGTCCACTCTGTCATACACCATGTCCCTGATAGCGGACCTTATGGCTTCGGAACGGGACGGAAAATCGTCTACCTCCACCAGGAAATCCAGCGCCCTTATGAACCTGGTAGGGAGGCGAATAGTGACCTTTTCCATCTTAGACTCGACCATCCTCACACCTACGTACAAAAGAGGTACAAACGACCTCCTTTGTCCGACACTAATTATGGTTGTAAACTATATAAAGATTACTTATCGAAGTATTATGGGTGCAACTGATCCCCATGAATTCAAAGACGTGAGGACAGTGTGTGCGCGTCACGTGATTAGATGTTTCTGAGCAAGACGACAAAATGCCTATATATGGTATCTCTGTTATGGAGTTGAAAACCCGACTTAGCTCAGACTGGCTAGAGCGGCTGACTGTAGTGGGTTGTCAATTTGTAGGCCGCTGATATCAGCAGATCCCCGGTTCAAATCCGGGAGTCGGGACTTCTCCTCTGTCAAACCCGCTTTGATCCAGATTCTCTACCTTTGATGCAATAATGATATCGATCTCGTGAGCAAGGCGAGAGATTTCAGTCCTGATCCGCATCCCATCCATACAGGGCAGTGACATCTTCTACGATGCTCTGCTCATCGAGTCTCTTCACTTCTCTATCTTTCATGACTACTTCGCCATCACAGATCGCTGTTTTGACGTCGTGACCAGTGGCAGAATAGACTATGTTCGAGACTACATTGTCCACTCTCGTGGGCACCAGGTTGGGACTCTTGGAGTCAACGATGATCAGGTCTGCCAGCTTGCCGACCTCTACCGAGCCCAATTCGCCCCCCCTGCCAACGGCCCGTGCACCGCCTATAGTGGCCATGTCGAGTACTGACTGTGCTGGAAGGAGCGTGGGATCCCAGCGACTAGATTTCTGCAAGAGGGCCAGTGTTTTCATCTCTCTGAACATGTCGAGACAGTTATTGGTGGTACTGCTATCCGTGCCGATCGAGACCCCAACTTCAAACTCCAGCATTTCTGGAATGGGCGCCACCCCGCCTGTGGCCAGTTTCATGTTCGACGTCGGACAGGTGGAAACGTCAACCCCGTTTCTGGCCAGCGCCTTGATCTCGTTGACAGTTAACCATGCACTGTGTGCTGACAGACACCGTGAGTTCAGGAAGCCGATCTCCTCGAGCCACTCGGCCGGGCGTTTCCCGGTCTCATCCTTATGGTCGTACACCTCTCTCCTCGTCTCCGATAGGTGAAAGTGGAGTAACGCTTCGTATTCCTTCGACAGCTCCCCCGCCCTGTTCAGCGTCTCCTCAGAACAGACGTATACGCCTTGAACGCCCACCCCAGGATATACCCTATCCATGTGGCGATGGTCATTGATAAACTCTCTGCAGTTCTCCACCGGATCACCTTCCTGAGTGGTGTGCTCCTCATCCAGTACCGCCCAGCAGAGCACACCCCGTATACCCGAGTCCTCCACAGCCCGGGCAATAACGTCTTCAGAGTAGTAGAGGTCAACGAAGGTGGTTGTCCCTGAGCGTATCATCTCGAGGAGCCCCAGTCTGGCCCCTAACTCTACTTCCCTGGCCCTTCTGGAAGAATCAAGTTCAAAGACCTGTTCCAGAAATTTGGAAAACGAGAGGTCGTCCACCCTCCCCTTCAACGGGGCCATAGCAACGTGGGTGTGGGTGTTGATGAGCCCGGGAAGGACGACATCACCGCCGGCGTCTATCTCGATATCGGCACTATCTCTCACACGACCCAGTTCGGAGATTCTTCCGTCTTCAACCAGCAAATCTCCCCCGATGATGTCTCTCGATGTATTCTGAGTAACGATCAATCCATTCCTTATAGCGATGCTCATGAGATACCATAGTTTCAACGCGATAGTTTATATTAAAATTTCCAAATCCACGTTGGCACCGATATTGACTGCAGAGCTGATGGCAGCGACCATCCTACAAAAAGTAGTCATACATGGAGCTAAATGAGGATTTGCGACCGACCATAACGGAGAGATGTACCGTGACCTCGATCACCTTCCTGGGCACCGCCGGCGGAAGATTCGCCACCATATATCAGATACGTTCTACTGGGGGGATCTACGTGGAGGACGAGAAGAGGATCCATATCGACCCTGGCCCGGGGGCAGTCATTGGCCTGAAGCATTGTTCCATCGACCCTGCAGATACAGACGCTTTGCTCGTATCACATTGTCACCCGGATCACTATTCAGATGCCGAAGTACTTGTTGAAGGGATGGCTAGAGGCGGTTTCAGAAATAGAGGCTTTCTTGCGGGAAGTGAGAGTGTGATTAACGGAGCGGGCAAGTTTGGCCCTGCCATCTCTTCCTACCACCGATCGATCCCGGAGACGGTTCGAGCTCTGAACGAAGGAGAACAGATTCATCTGGACGGGTTAGAAATACTAGCAACACCTACCAAGCACAGAGACCCTACTGGAGTGGGATTCAAGATACACACCGCTGAAGGAGTGATTTCTCTGGTGGGAGATACGGAACTGACCGATGCTGTTGTTGAGTCACACCTCGACGCACGAGTACTTATCCTCAATGTTACCAGACCCATCGATGCAAGGATCTCCCATCATCTGTCCACTGAAGATGCACTCGAATTCGTGAGAACGGTGGAACCCGAGATGACCATTTTCACCCATTTTGGGATGAGGATGCTTCAAGGGAGCCCGGAAGGACAGGCGGAATTCGTTCAGGAGGGGTCGGGAGTGAGGACCCTCGCGGCCAGGGATTTCATCAAATTGAATGTGGGGAAGAAGTTGGAAGTGGATGACATCGAGGCCAATCGAAATTGCGCTGATCAATGATTCCAATATTGATAGACTTTTGATGTCGTTTGTTACACCTTTGATTACTTTCTCTCCGAATAAACTCGGGTACTGGCCAGAAGCCCCAACAATATGTCATCCGAAGGATATGCTCTCGCTATTTTTGCGAAAATTTGTAATTAGGTTCGGCTAAAAATTACAAAAGATTTATATATAAGTGCAACTATCGTTAACTTGGTGTCTGGGGTCGGTGGCTCAACTTTCCTCCTAAGCAACAATTTTTGAATCCCCACCTACATCGGCCTTAGGCACCAAACAGGTCATCATTTTTCAATTAAGGTGATTAAGAGCAATCAAAAGAGTTATTCAGAGAATACCCAATTTGAGATTGGATGTCTCTTTCTATCGAAGTGCTGAACAGGGTGGCTCCCGATGAGGACTACAGAGAGCTGGTACGCAGTACAGTATCATCTCTCAGAAGTAGGATACTGGAAGAAATTGAAGAACTGGATACTTCTATTAAAATTCAACTGGTCGGTTCAGTTGCCAAGGACACATATTTGGTGTCTCCGGACATCGACATCTTTCTCAAGTTTCCCCCGCAGACCCCAAGGGGCAAGCTGAAGTCCGAAGGTCTCCTGGTGGGAAGGAAGGTACTAGGAGGGGAGGAGAGGTATGCCGATCACCCGTACATCCACGGCGAATTCAACGGTTTCGAGGTGGACATCGTTCCCTGCTACCATCTATCAGATCCAAAACATCTAAAATCCCCAGTGGATCGAACACCTTTTCATACTGAGTTCATCATGGAAATGCTGGAAGAAGAGCAGAAAGATGAGGTTCGTTTACTCAAACAGTTCCTGAAGGGTGTGGGGATATACGGAGCAGAATCCCGGATAGAGGGATTCTCAGGTTACCTGGTCGAACTGCTAATACTGAAATACGGAGATTTTGAGTCAGTAATGTCCAGTGCTTCCAAGTGGAGGCCAGGCATAACACTCTCACTCACGGACAGGAAGAGTGCTACTTTTAATGATCCATTGATATTCATTGACCCCGTGGACCCTACAAGAAATGTGGCATCCGCTCTATCTCTGGAATCATTCGCTCTGTTCGTTCATTCATGCCAGGAATTCTTGAGACAGGAGAGCACTCGCTTTTTCTTCCCCAGAAACAAAGATCCGTTTGATTGGCAGACAATGGACGAGATGATTCAGGAGAGGGGGACGGAGATACTGGTAGTCAAACTGGATCGCCCGGATCTGATCGACGATAATCTCTACCCTCAGGTGAAGAAGACCCTTCTAGGGGTGAGGGATATGCTAAGCAGGCACGACTTTGTGGTACTCGACTGCGGCCATTATGTTGATGACCAGGTCATCCTCTTGTATGAGCTGGAGTCGATCACTTTGCCTCTGTCCAAGCGGCACCAGGGCCCACCGGTATGGATTGATCACGGGCAAAGATTTCTAGATAAGTGGAATAGAGAAGGCCTCAGTCTCCCGTTTATAGAGGAAGGTAGGTGGGTGGTAATGGCCCCCCGGGAGTGGACCAGCGCCAAGCAACTGATAGCGGACAACTTCGAGAGGTCTTCTCTGGGCAGCACGTTCAGGGAAGAAAAAGGACTCCAGGTACTGGAAAGGAGCGAGATTTCGTTCACGGAAGAACACAGGATGGCCCTGTCATCTCTGCTAGACAAAAGAAAGCCCTGGGAACTTTAGTTCTTACACTCAGTTCAATTTACGGGGAATGAACCCTCGGAGATCTGGGTATTTCCGGCACCGTCCACGCTCTCTATGGTATAGTAGTAAGTGCCCGCGGTGTCGTAACTGGTGGAGTACTGATAAGTGATATTGCCCACGTTCTCCATGTCAACGTATTCTCCAGGATTCCCAGCTAAATGCACGTTGATCTTAACGCTTTCTAAATCCCCGTTATCGGTGACGTCCGCTGTGATGTTGACCGTCTCTCCAGAGTTGATCAGTGTCGCCCTGTTTGCGTCATTCATTTTCACCCAGTCATCCACACTGGTGTCGTACACCCATATGGCAGAATCTTCTATGAGCGGTGAAGTGTGGTCTGAGAATGGCGGGTTGAGGAACAGTATCCACAGCCCCAGACACAGCAGAACGAACAGTATGAAATTGCCGGCCCAGGATTTCTTCTCCAGATCCTCGGTGGGAACCCTGGTCAGTGTGTATATGTATCTAAGAGAGATTACACCAATCAATAATACTAGAAGGCCCAGAATGAAGTCGACCAGACCGGCAAAATAGGCCATGACGGCAAAACCGAGTGCGGAGAGTACGGTCACTATCAATGCCTTGGTGGTCTTGATGTCTTTCCTAAGAAAGGTCTCTTCATCAAATTCAGGAGGTACGAATTCGTATCCCTCTTCCTTTTCCTCCTTTTTCTTTTTAGATCCTTTCTTCTTCTTCCGGGCCATGCAAGACCCTAATAACAGGGAGTCTATAAATCTTTTCTTTCATCGAGTGGCAGACCCTGACAGTGGATAGTGTGCATAGTACATGCAACCTAGAAATCTATGTATGTCCTTACTCCTCCCACTAACAGTTTCACTCATCTCGATGATATGTATTATATGTGTTGGAAGGATTAAGTATGACAGGTGCACCAATGGGCGACGTTGAATTGCAGGATCTACCTGGAGTGGGTCCGGCCACTGCAGAAAAACTTCGGAACGCGGGCTACACCGATCTTATGTCTATAGCAGTTGAATCTCCAAAGAATCTGGCAGATATCGCCGATATCGGGGAATCAAGTGCGATCAAGATCATCGAAGCTTCCAAAGAGGCGGCAGACATAGGCGGTTTTGAGACCGGCGACTCCATACTGGAGAGGCGGGAGAAGGTGAATAAGTTGACCTCTTCCTCGAAGGCTTTCGACGAGCTCATGGGAGGGGGATTTGAAACCCAGTCCATAGTGGAGTTTTTCGGAGAGTTCGGAAGTGGGAAGACCCAGGTCTGCTTTCAGCTGGCGGTCAATGTCACTCTCCCCGAAGAAGAGGGCGGTCTGGACGGAGAGGTGATCATGATTGATACCGAGAACACATTCCGGCCGGAGAGAATTGTCCAGATGGCCAAAGCCCTGGACCACGATCCGGTGGAAGTGCTTAAGAAGGTCCAGGTGGCAAGAGCCTTCAACTCCCACCATCAGATTTTGCTGGCGCAGAAAGCTCTCGAGATGGCCAAGGATATGGACGTTAAGCTGCTGATCGTCGATTCTCTCACATCACACTTCAGGGCAGAGTATGTTGGCAGGGGAGCCCTGGCCGAGAGGCAGCAGACATTGAATAAACATATGCATGACCTGTTGAGGTTCTCCGATCTCCACAACTCGGTGATTGCGGTGACCAACCAAGTATCGGCAAAGCCAGATGCGTTCTTCGGCGATCCCACCCGTCCTATAGGCGGACACATCGTGGGGCACACTGCCACCTTCAGGATATACCTCAGGAAGAGTAAGGGAGGAAAGCGGATCGCGAGGTTGATCGATTCGCCCAACCTTCCTGAGGCGGAGGCAGTAATAACAATAAGCGAAGAAGGTATCAGGGATTGATTCTCTGAAGATAGTGAGATGAGAGAGACAGGTTTTTTCTTTGAACTGTCGGGCGAGCACCATACCTTACCCCGGGCCGAGGTTTTCTCCTGTGTGAGGGCTGAGGTGGGAGAAGTTAGGGGGGGATATTGTGGACCCGGTTATCAGATCTGCAGTTTTCCCGGAAGCATGTTGAAGCCCATTACCGACAGGTTGGCCCTTGTCCACAGAGCGGGAGCGTATCTCGGGTCCTGCTCCCCCTCTGAACTGGACGATTTTCTGAAAGAGCTGAGAGTACCCGAGGGTTCTGTGGCAGTGAGGACCAGGCGCTTTCAGAAGCATTTCTTGCGCTTGAGCACGGAAGAACTGACCCGCAGGATCGGGACTGCAGTTTCTGAGAACAGAGAGGTGGACTTGGAAACGCCTGATATTGAGGTGAGGGTGCTTCTTTCAGACGCCCTGCACTTCTTCATCTCGGAGGTCCAGATCGATAGGACGCAGTTCGAGGAGCGGAAGGTGGCGAACCGACCCTTCTTTTCCCCCATCTCACTGCACCCCAAGTTCGCCCGGGCCCTGGTGAATCTGACCGAGGTGAAGCGGGGACAGAGGTTGTTGGATCCCTTCTGTGGGACTGGCGGCATACTGTTGGAGGCAGCGTTGATCGGCGCTAAAGTCTTCGGCTCCGATATCTCCTCGGAGATGGTCACGGGATGCAAGAAGAACCTCGACCACTTCCAGGCCGATTACGAGGTGATAGAAGCGGCAGACGTGGGAGAGATCAGGAACATCTTTCCTGAGATGGATGCGGTGGCCACCGATCCTCCTTACGGTAGGGCCACCAGTACCAACAGTGAGAGCATCGAATCGCTGTATGCACGTGGCTTCTCAGCGATGAAGGAAGTTCTGAGGCCCGGAGGGAATCTGGTCATGGTGTTTCCTCATGACTGTCCACCACCTCCTGAATGCTTGATCCTGAGGGAGAAGCATGTCCAGAGAGTACACAAATCGCTGAGCCGCAGCTACTGCAAGTTCCAGAGTCGTCACTCTACCCGTAATTGACGTCCACGGTGAAATGGTAACTCCTGCTCGTATCCTGAGATTCAGTATGTAATGAAATGATTTTCTCTCCCGCAAGAGACTCCTCGGCTACCACTATCTCCAGAGTGATGTTGGCCCTCTCTTCATAAGGCACATCAAAATTCAGAGTGTTCGTGGAGTTGATAGACGGACTGTTGCTCAAGTAGACAACCGCCCCCCAGCCTGTGGGCACGTCCTGAGCACTCATATGCATCTGAAGATTACTGTTTCCCGTGTTGTTCACAGTCATGTTGAAGTACACCACCTCTCCGGGAGTTGCCGTGGTGTTGTTGCCCCCATCGAACTGAACGGAGAACGAGTAATCGGGGGATACCTGTGAGACTGGAACGGGAACGAAGGTGGAGATGAGGATGACTATCGCTAGTGCGCCCACAACTTTCCGCTTCAGCCCCACTCTTGATATGTCGTTCAGTGGAGGTGGGTGCTTCAGTCCCAGGAAGAAGATGATTATCGCGAAGAAGATCCATCCCGTGAACCAGAAGGACATGATGACCAGTATGCCTGCAGTGGCGTAACTGAGGTACTTCGTCTTCTCTCCAAAAAAGGCCCTCGCTATGTGTCCGCCATCCAACTGGCCTGTGGGAAGGAGGTTTATGGCGGTGACCAGGAACCCCACCCAGGCCGCAAACGCCGTGGGGTGCAGTGCCGCCCCCTCGGGTATGGGCATGAACAACATGAATACATGGAACAGCGGCTGGAGCATCAGACCCAGCCCACCTTCGGGCCCCAGAGCCCCGGTCTGCATGTTTCCCTGAGCGGTCAGGAACAGGCCCAGCACGGTGACCGGTAGGGTAACCAACAATCCGGCTATGGGGCCGGCCACTCCTATGTCCAACAGTGCTTTCCTGTCCGGCATGGGGTCGCGCATGGAAATGAATGCACCGAAGGTGCCCAGTGGCGGTATGGAAGGTATGAAGAATGGTAGGGAAGCATCGACACCGTGTCTTTTCGACATCAGGTAGTGTGATAGCTCATGAGCTCCCAGTATGGTCATCAGAGGGAGGGCGAAGAACAGTGCTCCCCAGAGGAAGTTGTCCACGGTGAACAGCTCGCCCACGCCCATGTAGCTCTGCCACAGGAAGGCCCCGGCGAATATGGTGGTGAAGGTGGTAACGATCAGAAGGATACGGTTGATCCAGATACTCCTGGTCTGGATGTCCGGCTTCCTGATGACGTTGATTATATGTTCGCCCATCTGAGTCCGTATGCTGGGAATGTAGCCCTCGTCCATCAGCTTTCTCCGCATGGAATCGAAGTCCTCGTCCAGCGTCTCCCGATCTACGCTGACGAAGAAAGAGAGCGATTCATAGCTCACCCTGACGTCGTATACCGGAAAATGTCTCGCGATCAGTGATTTGATCGCCTCTATTTCATCTGAGATGTCTTCCTGTACCATTTGCCTCCTAATCTAGACAGGGGATATTAACATTTTACCCGCCTCCCAAGATTAAGTTACCCTAAAAACATCTGATTGAATACCTTCTAGCTGACCCACCACCCATTCATAGGTCCATCTTCAACTCTCTGGTGTCATGATGGGGGCGGATGTCATGTGAGGGGGAGCAGCGAATTCCGGATTCTCCAATGGTTTTCCCGCCTTAAAAAATGTAATAAGACATCAGTCAAATCTCCCATTGTGAATAGTTACATCCGTCTGTTCAGGATCGGGAACTGTGTGATGGGGGTGATCGGTCTCCTTCTGGGCGCATTCATAGCCGTGGACTTCTCACTCACCGACTACGGTTTCGAGCTGGCCGTGGCGTCCGCAGTTGTCTTCCTGTTCATCGCAGCTGGAAATTCGCTCAACGACTACATGGATCGGGAGGTGGACAAGAGGGCGCACCCTGAGAGGCCCATACCTTCAGGACAACTCTCCCCCGGGGCAGTGCTGTCCCTCTCCGCCGGCATGTTCTCCGTCGCCTTCTTCCTCACCCTGTTCCTGGACTGGATCTCCATACTGATCGTTACCTCGGCGATAGCCATCATGCTCGCCTATGAGGTGAACCTGAAGAGGAAACCTCTGGGGGGAAACCTGATGATCGCGTGGCTGACGGGAGGGCTCTTCCTGCTGGGAGGCGCGGTGGTGGGGGACATCTACAGTACGGCGACCATCGCCTCCATGGCTTTTCTGGCCACCCTAGGGAGGGAGGTACTCAAGGATATTGAGGACATGGAGGCAGATTTCGATCGCAACACCCTCCCCATGAGTATAGGCAGGAGAAGGGCGGGTGTTATCGGCTCCCTCTCATTCCTGCTGGCCGTGGGCCTCAGTTTCATTCCCTACGTGGACGATCAGCTGGGGCTGGGCTACCTCATACTGGTCCTGGTGGCGGATGCAATCTTTATATATTCTGCCTATATTCACTTTGAAAGTCCGGAGAAGGGACAGAGATGGGCCAAGAACGCAATGGCCGTCGCCTTGGTGGCATTCCTCATGGGAGGTATAATATGAAAGTCAAAGAGTATCTGGAAGAGAGGCTTAGCGCAGAGCCTCTTCACATGACGTTGATCGATCCCGACAATCAGAGCCCGGAGGGGGCGGGGACTATCGCTCAGGATGTTGACATGCTGGGAACGGATGCGATCATGGTTGGAGGATCCACCGGTATCACTCAGGAAAATCTCGATGAGACGGTCCTCTCCATAAAGAAGAGGACTGAGCTGCCCGTCATCTACTTCCCCTCTGGGGCGCATGCTATCTCAGGGCACTGCGATGCCGTTTACTTCATGAGCATGCTCAATTCGAGGAATATTGATCATGTTATAGGTGAACAGGTGACCGGGGCAACTGCGATACGCAGACTCGGCCTGGAGACCATCTCCATGGGATACCTGATCGTGGAGCCAGGTATGAAAGTGGGAGAGGTCGGGCAGGCCGATGTGCTGAAGAGGGACGACATCGAGAAGGCCATCGCCTACGGACTGGCCACCGAACTGTTCGGGATGGATCTGGTGTATCTGGAAGCGGGCAGTGGAGCACCGGAGCCCGTTTCTTGCCCCATGATCAGGGCCATGAAAGAGGCGTTATCCATACCTCTGGTGGTGGGCGGGGGTATCAGGAAGCCGGAACAGGCATCGGAGATCGTCGGCGCCGGTGCGGATATAATCGTCACCGGAAACGTGGTGGAAGACAACAACTCCAATATGCTGAGAAGGATTATTGAGGCCATCAAGAGCTGAATACCGCCTTGACCTCATATCATATCCAGCAGCATCTCGTGTATGCGCGTATCGCCGGACAGTTCTGGATGAAATGATAGTCCCAACAGGTTTTCCTGCCTGGCCATTACTGTATGATTATCGTAAGAAGAGTACACCTCACAGTCTCCCCATACTTCGGTAATCGCTGGAGCTCTGATGAACACTGCTGGGAACGGTCCGTCCAGACCTTTTACTTCCAGAGGGGCCTCGAACGACTCCTTCTGTCTGCCGAAGGCATTGCGCTTGACGGCCATGTCCATCATCCCCATCAATTTGGTCTCGCTCCTCTCCACCTCCTCACCCCCCTCTTTGGCCAACAGTATGCATCCGGCACACGTGCCCATGATCGGCACCCCCTTCTCTCCCAGCTCGATTATCCTCTGGAAGATATCGAACCTGTGGAGCAACTTGGATATGGTGGTACTCTCTCCTCCGGGGAGGGCAAGACACCGCACGCCATCAAGGTCTTTCTCTCTGCGTACAAACACCACCTCGCCCTCCATGCCCTTCACTTCCATTGCTCTCTTGAAGGTACGTAGGTGCTCAGGTGCGGCACCCTGGACAGAAACAACGCCGACTTTCATTCGAGTCCACAAAGGGCGGATGATTCAAGAAATTTTCGGAGTCCATAGCGACCACTCCAGGTCAATTTGTGCCCATCAATCGAATATCTCTCGATTATCCACAATGGTCTGTGACTTGGGCGTGTACTCCAGTGTCCCCAGTTCAACGATCTCGACTTCTGGAGGTTCCAGCAGGTCTCTTTCCACCCCCGATCGGACCTCTTCCAGCGAGCACAGCTTTTCCTTCAGCTCCTCTTCCTGCCCCTCCCTTTTCTCCATCACTTCGACCCTGAATCTTAGGCGGTCTTTGTACCCAGCCTTGTCGATGATGATGCGATAGTTCAGTACTCCGGGGACGCTCAACAGAGCTTCGTCAAACAGCAGAGGATATACTTTCTCTCCGAGACCTATCTTGGTCTGCATATCCAGCCTACCGTTAATTTTGCCCACCTTGGAGATGGTCTGGAACCCGCACTCGCATGGGGGCGAAATGAGTCGGGACAGATCGTAGGTTCTATACCTGATCAGGGGTGTCCCCTGTGCGGTCAGGGAGGTAAACACCAGTTCCCCCTCCTTACCCTCTTCAACATGTTTACCGGTCTCGGGGTCGATTACCTCCACCAGGAAATCCGCCTCGTTGACATGCAGTCCCTGCTGGACATCACACTCGATGGCGTTGGCCAAACCCATCTCGGTCAGTCCGTATTGACTGAGTGCCTTGCACCCCCATGCTGATTCTATCTCCCGCCTCATGGCTTCAGACAGCGGTTCGGCGGAAAGGATGATCTTCTTAATGCCCAGGGTCCTCAGATCATAGGACTTTCTGGCGAGCATGGTGATCCTGTAGATGAAAGAGGTGAGACCGATCAGCATAGAAGTACCGTTCTCTTCCATGGTCCTGATCTGTTCGCCCACATCCATGGTATCCTGGACCACAGATGAGAAACCGACCACCTCGCATGCCCCCTTCAGCATGTACCCCGGGTCCCAGGAGGCAATGGTGGGAAACATGATCTGGAGCGTGTCCTCATCAGTCATACCCACCGTCTTCAGAGCGGCAGAGATGGAGTCGATGATGTGAAGCAGATCCTCACTGGTGAAGAATATCCTCTTGCGCTGTCCTGAGGTGCCGGAAGTGGTGAAAGGGCGCTTGATCTCCCGCTGTGAAACGCACAGGAAGAGGTACGGGTTCTCGGACAGTTCCGCCGGTTCGGTCAGAGGTACTTTCTCTAGGTCTTCATAGGTCCTGATATCCTGTGGCGATACCCCGTCCTCGAACAGCTTCCTGTAAAAAACACTGTTCTCTTTGACGTACTGAAGCATTCTCCTGAAGCGGAATAGCTGATACTGTTCAATGTCCGATCTCTGCACATCGTCCGGGCGCCTATCGCCCATCTTCTTCCCGAGCTCAGTCGAGGAATTGAACTCGTCTATCACCTGTCCGTGGATCCATGCTTCGAGCGGGTGGTCCACCCCCCCATCTATTTTCGTGGAAGACAACTTCCTCCTGGCCAGGGCCAACTTCAGTTTCCGTAAGGGTTTCACAGGTTCAGGAAACGGAAGCATGTTGTATATTTCTTTCTCATGGTGAATGCCGCGTTCAAAGGAAACAATACTCGCAATTTAGTTATATTTCTGCACCCATCTTCGGAATATGGGCCAGCACGATTGGGAGGAGACTGCAGAGACCATAAGATCCAAACTGGATCTGAGCACGAATCCGGTAGGAATCAAGTTCCTGGCAGAGGCGAAAGACCTGTTAGATTTCCCTGAGGCAAGGTTGCTTAGAAAGAGCTCGATCTGTCATATGGTAGCACTTGCCAGACATTATGGAGGGGAGGGGGTGGTGGGCGCCTCCCGCGAGGGCATGAAATGTGTGTGGGGAGCGGCCTCCGTGGGATTGATCAGGTCGCCTGACCGGCTGCGTAACGGGCTACTCTATGAACAGTTCACAAAGGACAGATCGGCGGCAAGGGAACTTCATGAATCCATCGGGATGATAGGTGATCATGAGACCAGGTACAAGGCACTGCTGATGGCTCCTTTTGGCCTGATGCCCGTGGAACCCGATGTGATCGTGATGTACGTGAACCCCGCTCAGGCGCTGAGACTGATCATCGCTCACGTCTACCATACGGGCAGGTCAGTAGAGACGAGAATAACAGGTCAGGTCTCTCTGTGCGCCTCCATCTCCAGGGTACTCAACGGTAAGGACTTCGATATCGATATCCCTTGTATGGGAGACCGGCTATTCGGCATGCCCAAGGAAGAGGAGATGATTACCACCCTATCGCCAGCGGGCTTGGACAGACTGTTGGATGGTCTGTACTCAACGGAGGACGCCGCTTCATACCCCTATCCACCCTTTCTGAACTGGCCGGTGGTATTGCCGCCAGGAATGGAGACCACCAAATCTGACATCTGAATCAAGCTTCCCCAGTTACCACTTTCCTCTGTCCCGGAAAGAGTTTAAATAACTTGGTTCTACTTTTTTCGAGCGGAGAGAAAACATGGTCTTGACCCCTCACATGAGACAGATGGGAATCTCACACAAATTGTTGAAGACTACCAAGCAGATCACCTGCCCGAGGTGCGGTAAGGACTTCAGCCTCTTCCAGTCAAGGGCAATTGCCTGCAAGGGCTGCCGGTTCGCCACCAAGGACTGCAAGTTCGCAAGGTGTCCGTTCTGTGACCATGAATTCCCGCTGACTTCGATGTGGGTGGACAATAACGCGAAGCAGAAGGTACTCGCCAACTATATGAACAAGATAATCGACGATTATCACCAGAGTGTGGGCAAGAAGCCCTCCCGCTAGTCTTTTCACTAATCTCCTTCTCTTGCGTATTTGCTGAATATCTGGTGTCTATACAGGGTGTCTCCTCCAGACGATGTAATATTGAACAGGCAGAACGGTATGAGCCTGCCGTCCGGAGTGACGGTGTGTATGCAGCATCGCTGTAGCCTGTCGGTCTCCACGTTCCATACGTCCTGAAACGCCATCATTGAAATTGTTAAATACTGGGACTTCGCCCTTTGAAGGAAACCCATCCAGGTGTCGTCCCCCTCCGTATCGGCGTCGGAGAGCACTTCATCAACGAACCTCCACAGGTCTGAGATCTCCCCCCTGGTCTTCTTCGCTATCTCAGAAGTGTCTTCAGGTGGACCCAGTGCCCTGCTGGTGATGGGGAATATAGAACCGTCCTCCATCTTGACCGACAACGATTTGGAGTCGCAGTGGACGTTGGCGCAGGAAGTGGGAACGAAGTTCTCCGCCCTGATCTGACCATCTGTCTGCTCCTCGATCTCCTCGATCAGATCGGGAATCAGCATCCTGTCGTCGTCTCCAGGCGCGGTCGGATACCTGCCGAAGAAGCTGATCGGCTGGAAGTGTACACCCTTCACCGTGGGTATCCTGTCGGCCGCGAACCTTATGATGTCTCCCACCTGGTCCAGGTTCAATTTCGGGGAGACCACGGTGACCAGCGTCACCCCCATCTCCGCCTCCTCACAATTGTCCAACGCCTTCCTCTTGACCTCCAGCAGGTCCTCTCCACAGGTCTCCTCGTATACTTCAGGGGTAACACCATCGAACGAAAAGTAAAGGGAATCCACACCCGATTCTTTGAGCTTGCGAACGTAGTCGGAATCCTCTGCGAGCTTGACGCCGTTGGTGTTCAACTCGATATAGTCTACGCCCATCTCCTTGCCCATCCTGATTATCTCCGGTAGATCACTCCTTATGGTGGGTTCTCCTCCGCTGATCTGGACGCATATGGGAGAATCGACCTTTTCCACCACCGTCCTCCACATGCCTTCGATCTCCTCCAGGGTGGGGTGGAACCTGTAACCTTGGTTTGATCTGGCAAAGCATATGGGGCAGTTCAGATTACAGCCGTTAGTCACCTCAAGCACCACCAGACATGTGTGCTGTTTGTGATCTTCACACAGGCCGCATATCTGGGGGCAGTTCCCTGAGTTGTGCACGGATATATCGCCCGGCTTTACGGGTTCACCCGCATACCTGTTCAGATCTCTATAGTCGTCAACCCCTCTCCAAATAAGGGAACGGAAGGTCCCGTGTTCTGGACAGGTCTTCACCAGGTAGATTTTCTCTCCTTCAGCTATTTTCTCCGCTGGGACTGTCTGCAGGCACTCGGGACAGAGACTGTCCGTTTCTCCGATCTTCTGATCCACGTCGATACCCCGTTTCCAGTGTGATGGCGTAATAGCATTTACACTTAACTAATTAATCGTATGACTGAACTAACCTCCTCTGAAGTGGACAATAAAAATAAAAATTAAAAACTAATGGCCGACGGAGCGGCCAATGTGTTTAAGCCCTCTTCTTCTCGAACAGGCCTTCGACTGCAGCCATTGTGCCTGTGGCCAAGTATTCTTCAGCCCACGAATCTTGGCACTTAGGACATATGATCGCCGGACCGTTCCTGGTCACGTCCATGTAGGACATCTCAACATGACCCTCAACGGCCTTCTCCCGACAGTTCTCACATCTCCAGCCAGCAGAGCCAAACTCGTTGACCGTGTCGCCAAGCGCAATCCTGTGGGCGTAGGCGGTGTCCACCACGGCGGCATTTCCATCCATATGGTACTCCGCGTAGACTGTGGTGTCGCCCAATACCTTCTTGGCCAGGATCTTAGGTTCTTCCTCGTGGGTGAGCTTCTTTCCAGTAGACTCGGCTGTACTGATGATGTCCTTCACATCTTTCGCCTTTATACCCCTCTCGCCGAGGATCTCTTCGGCCTCTTCCGGAATTTTAATATCCATTTTTCTCACCTCACCATTCTCCGTATGTACCGTAGTCCCTCGCAGCTCTGGTCATTGCTAGCAAGTTACCCGGATGTGTATATGGCGGACATTCGCACGAGTTACCCAAGATGTATCCCTTGGGACTGTCTCTACCGCCGATGAGCTGCTCCTTGGACTGATCATACACAGCCTTCGGGTTAGCATTTATCATCAGTTTGGTGTCCACTGATCCCATGATGGTGGCCATATCTCCGAACTCCTCCTTCAGGAGACTGGATGGGAACACTTTGCTGCCCTTATATCCGACGTGGAACACGGTGAAAGGCGACCATATAAGGTTTTCTTTGAACCTCTTGTAGTCCGTCTCGTGGTTTCCACAAAGGTGGTAGAACAGCTGCGGACCAGCGCCCCCTCTGAACGACTTGTCCACATAGTATCTCATCATCTTGGCGGAGTACTTCTCGACATCGTCATCGGAGAAGATGTCGTTATTGGCCAGAACGGATCCGACAATCAGCATGGCCATACCATACTTGTCGGCCAGTCCGATGGCCCCGTTTACTGAAGTATCAGTGTACTTCTGCACTAGCTTCATTGACTGTTCTGGTTCCGTGAAGGTCCACATTATGAATTGTTCGACTCCACAGAGCTCCGCCGCCGCACCGACTAGGTCGAACCCATAGGAAATCGGCACCAAGGTTTGCGGAAGGTTCTCTGCTACGTAATCGTAAATCCGGTAGAACATCGGAAGTGTCCATTCCTTCTTGAGATCTTCCACTCCTGGAACCTCTATATCATCCACCTCTCCGGGCTCTGAAATCACAGGTCCGGTGGATACTGGCGGTAGTGTGTCTTTATACTCCAGTGTGACGCCCAATTCAGTCACCCATGGCAACGAAAAGAACCAATGGGTTACTGGGAGAAGGTCGTACAGGTTGGACATGTAACCGACACAGTGGATTCCCAGTTCAGGCTTTTCATAAAAGTCCCTAATCGTATACCCACATGCAACTGCAGCATGAGAAAGCATGATCGGATCTACACTGATCCTGTCATGGGGCATGTCGACAAAGGGACTCGCGAATCGCTGAGTGGCATTCGCATGCCAGTCAGGATCTACATCAGGAAATTTTTCCTCATAGCCCATTATTAATCCCCATGACTTGAGTATCGTAGCGCGTATATAATTTTTATTATCAGCGGTTCGAAACGATGTTTCATCTTACTCAATTAAGGGTGTTAATATGCAACAATATTGCATAATGATGGGAAAACTTGCAACGACCTATCCAACTATCTGAAGATTGTATGAATTATGGTACACATCAAGGAAGTCCGACCTCCGGCTAGTCATTTTCCACCATGCCAACGGCTACCGACCAAAGCATGTATCAAGATGGGTTATCTAAAGCTCCCTGAAGGGATGTTTCAGAAGCCGTTAACAGCTGTCAATCGTCTAACGGAATCCCGGATTCGCAGGGGACACCAGTCTGACATAGACCACATCCGTAGATATCGATGCCGTAGTTCTTGATCACGAAATCCTCCTGACCGAAAACAAATTTGGCACACTTTTCCTTGTCGTGCCCCTCTCCGGTAATGGCGTCCACTGGACATCTCTCTGCACATGCTCTGCAGCTCTTGTTCCTGTAGAAAAGGCAGTAGTCATGGAGACCCGCTCTCTCTTCAGGGGATTCCAGAGGGTAGTTCACCACCACACTCCCCGCTCTATGTGCCTTCCCTCTGGCTGTGATGAGTCCATCGGACAGCCCGAATGTACCCAAACCCGCAGCGTAGGCGATGTGGCGCTGGGACCAGTTGGAGGTCTTGCCCACTCTCTCATCATCGAGCGTTTTGAAGAGCGAATCTTCAGTCCCCGGTGCTACGGCAAGATACCCTCGATCTTCTACAAGAGACACGAGGTGTCTGGAGAGATTCTTGTTGAACTCCTCTCCAAAGAGGCGGGTATGAGACCACCGCTCCGAGGGTCTCTTTTCCATATCGGCGTTCTCCCGTCTGGTCTCGGCGGAGATGGGCAGGATATACGAAATCACACCCGCCTCCTTGTTATCCGATATGGGGACACCTTTCTTGTTCGCTCCGTACTCCATTACTTCCTGGGGAGTGAGATGGAATCTTCCTATGACTTCTTTCAGCTGCAGAAAAATGGGGTCGCTCCCTGAGACGAAACCAACAACGGGCTCTTCGAATATGGGGCTACCGTCCAGTCTACCGAGCCTGTTCCCTTCGTCCTGCATTACGTAGGTTTGAACTTCGCTTCCAATCCATTTCTTGAATTCTGTCAAGTCCATTTGTGTCTCCGTCTATCATCAAGTGCCTTCCCCGATAATATTCCTTCTCATCGTACACGGATTCTTTTCATGTCCCCTTTCCTATTACCCCCGTTGCCCAGTAATCTTCTATCGATATCATTCTCTCGAAATCATTCATTCGTTGGCTGGTAGAAAGTGAAAGTCACAATCTGATTCTTGAGTAGGAAGTATTATTATCCGTTTCCATAAGAAATAGTACCGCTGAGACTGACAGAGAGGGTGCAGGCGGATATCTCATACTCGAAATGACTGAATAACCGGTCGAAGGAGACGCGAAAATGGTGAAGGAGATCACATAACAAAGCGGTGTCAAGAGAGGTATCAAATACCAAAGACTCGAAGAGATGTATGGGTGCATGTAACGATGGAGATGATGCCGCTGTCGAAATCTTAGGCTATACCAGGGATGAACTGCTCTCCATGGGACCGCAGGAAATCGATGCTGGATTAAGTGCAGAAACTATCAATGCCCTCATCGGGAGTATGGAAGAGGATGAGATACAGGTCTTCGAGACAGTACATGTCACGAAAAAAGGAGAGAAGATACCTGTGGAGATCAGCTCCAGTCTGATAACCTATCAGGGCAAGACCGCGATCCTGAGTGTCGCTCGAGATATTTCGGAGAGAAAGAAGGCGGAGCAAAGGTTTCGTAAGCTCTTCGAAACCTCACGGGATGCGATCATGATACTGGAGCCTCCGGAATGGGAGTTCACGGCGGCCAATCCTGCAGCTTTGGAGATGTTCAAGGCCGAAGACGAGGAATAATTCTGTTCAGGGAAGCCCTGGGAGTATGCTCCGGAAAGGCAGCTGGATGGTCAGCTATCCGAGATCAGGGCGAAGGAATTGATCGAGGAGGCAATGGAAAGGGGCAGCAGATTTGTTGAATGGACCCATCAAAGCCTCGATGGAACAGAGTTTCCGGCTACGGTTCTGTTGAGTAGAGCGGATATCGGCGATGAGAGTTTCTTGCAGGCAACGGTAAGGGACATCTCCGAGCGGAAGGAGGCCCAGGAGCGAGAGGAATTATTGCGTTCTCTCTTGAGGCATGACCTGAGAAACAAGATCCAGATTGTCCTGGGTTATCTCGATTTGATCGAAGATTATGGCCTATTGGAAAAAGAGAAAAGGTACCTCGCAAAGGCTGAAGAGGGGGCCGAAGAGGGGATGGAGATCATTGAGAAGGTCAGCACCTTGGAGAGAGCGTACGAGGAGAGGATTGACCCGGTGGACATCAGTTCTATTGTAAACAGAGGTCTGAAGAGATGGAGGCCGCGAGCGGAAGATGAGGGAATGAAGATTATCGACGAGTGCTCTCATGAAAAGTGCATGGTAAAGGGTGGACCTTTGCTGGACAGGGTTTTCACCAATATCGTTGAGAACTCTATTCGGCACTCCGGCGGAACTAGGATCAGACTTTCAAAGGAGGTGCATGATGAAGAAGTAGTGTGCACCATAGAGGATGACGGACGCGGAATCCCAGATGAACATAGGAAAAAGATCTTCCAGAGGGAATTCACCACCGACCGGGAACGAGGATCTGGCCTCGGGATGTTTCTGGTCAGCAAGCTCTTGGAAGCCTATGGAGGGAGAGTTGAAGTTGGGGATTCGGAGTTGGGTGGTACCAGGTTCGACGTTTACCTCAAGAGGGCCTGATTATTGACTTGCCGTTGATATTGGAGAGTCTTAGTAAGGCTTCCTTTGACTACGATAGGCTCACAAGATCTTGAAGCGGTCAGTTCAATGTTGGAATATTTTCTTATATTCCATAATCTAATAGAACACACAATGACCGAATTGATCGTGGATGTCAAGACTAGAGAAGAGTATTATATGAACCATATTGAAGGCTCGTTGAACATACCAGTATGGGACCTGGAGTTCTATCTAGACTTCCTTGAAGACAGGGAAGTGAAGGTCTACTGTGGTCCGCGGGAAAAGCGATCGAAGATGGCCGAGACCTTCTTGAAAGAGAGAGGTATCAATGTCACCAGAATACCGGTCCACGCGCTTGACGGTTACGAATACGTCAGGAAACCGCTGGTCACCGCTATCAATTATCTGTCTGTGAAGCCAGGACATGAAGAGGAGGTGGAAGAGATGATGGAGGACCTGTGCCAGCTGACCATGGACAAAGAGGGCTTCGTGGGGACCAAGGTGGTCAGGACTACCAATGTCGCCTGGGGTGGCTCCATGCTCAGGGGAGAATACGAGAATGTGCCGATAAAGCCTACGAAGTATGTGATGATCACCTACTGGAATGACCGCAAGTCTCACGAGGATTTTCACAAGCTCGAAGAGATAGTGCAGGGGTTCAAGGACCTCATGCCCCACATATCTATAATGCCTTTCGAGGAGTACGCGGAGATCATTCACTGAGAGGGGGAATGTATCTTGGGCACTACGGGATTAGATGTCCGATAGACCTCGCAAGGCATGTACTTTGAAAATTGATGGCGCGTGATATCTCGGTTTGCCGTCTGATTATCTGCTAGGGTCTAATCACCGACCTCTTCCTGGGCTTTCTCAAGTCGAACTGAAAATTTCGCACCGCCCAGTCCTGACCCCTCCACCTCAATTCTACCGCCGTACGACTCGACTATCGTCTTGGCAAGGAACAGTCCCAGGCCTGATCCGGGACTTCTCTCTCCCTTGAATCCCCTTTCAAAGACCTCGTCTTTGACCTCTCCGGGGATGCCTGAGCCATCATCTTCGACGGTGCAGGTGACCGTGTTCGGTCCTTCCCTCCCCTCTATCCTTAGTTTGTTCCCTCCCGAGTGAATGATGGAATTGAGGATCAAGTTGGTGAACAACTCTTTGAGCAGTTGACCGCCCCTCACCCTGCAAATCGATTTGGGGCATATGACTTCGATCTCCATGCCCTCCCGCTCGGCCCTGCCTTCGATTTCCTTGACTACGTCATCAATGATATCACGTAGATCGATATTCTGGATCGGCTCTTCCCCGATCTCCTGGAGGGTTCCTATCCTCTCCATTATCTGGATCCCGTCCAGGAGGTTCTCATTGATCTTCTCCACATACTCTTCGGCCCGATCAGACATCTCGTAATCTCTGAGAATATCGAGGTATCCCCTGATAACTGCCGCCTTATTCTTGGCATCATGTTTGAGTAGTGAATTGAGAAACTCCTTCCGCTCTTCCGCTCTCTTTCTCTCAGTTATATCCCGGGCCACGGACAGCACCCTCTCTTCCTCTTCCAGTTCAAAGAGGTGAGAATGAACCTCTACTGGGACATCCCTTCCATCTTTGGTCCGGTGGACCATCTCGAACCTGAGATCTCCTTCTTCGTGGAGCTCCTTCATAATGTCGGGGACCTTGTCTCTCATCTCCGAGGAATCTATATCTCCGGGCGACATCTCCATGAACTCTTCTCTCGAGTAACCCAACATCTCGCACGCCACATCATTGACCTTCATCCGTCAATTTATGCAGGTATATCGCATCGTTCACATTATTGAAGATCTCCTGGAACCTCTTTCTCTCTCGTCGGAGTTCCCTCTCTCTTTCCTTCTGATCGGTTATATCTCTGAATACGCCATGGAGCAATTTCTCATCGTCCAGTTCGATAATGGTCCCTTTGATGGAAACATCTTTCAACTCTCTCTCCGAGGTTATCACCTGAGACTCTAGAACCTCCCCCGACTTTTTCTCCAGATGTTCCCGGAAACTCTCCGAAAACCCCCCTTCCCTCCATCGGGATGTAAATACCTCTGGTGCTTCCCGATTATTTCGGACCTCTCTCTCCTCAGTAGATCCGCTGCAGCCCGGTTACAATCAACGATGATACCGCTATCGGCGTCAGCCAAGAAGATAGCGTCTCTGGCCTCCTCGAACTGGATTCTGTATTTCTCCTCTCTCCTTCAAATCGGAAATATTCCTTGCCACCGCCAGTATTTCATTGATCTCCCCGTCTTCGTAGACCGGATCCGTAGAGAGTTCGAAGGGCACCCTATTCCCTGATTCGGTGACGACCTCCACCTCGAAAGGGGACATATCCTCAACGCCATCTCTCCTCTTCTAGATCCTCTTCTTCATCTTGTCCAAAGATTCGGGGGTGAGAAACTCCCCTACATTTCTGCCCAGTACCTCCTCACTGGAATATCCAACTTCGCCCTCTATACCACCACTAACGTACGTAATATCTCCACTTAGGTTGAGTCTCACCATGATATCTGAGGACTTGTCGGCAAACTCCTTGTACCTCTCTTGAGACCTCCGAAGCTCCTCTTCCGTCCGTTTCAGCTCAGTGATATCCCTGCCCTCAGCGATGAGTTCTTTGACCCTGCCCTCCGCGTCTCTGACCGGTCTCACGGAGAAGTCGACGGCCATCTGCCCGCCATCTTTGCCGATATGTGTGGCCTCGAACCTGACGATCTCCCCCTCGGAGGCCTTCTCGATCGCCTCCTTCAATCTATCCTGCAGCTCGGGGGAATGGGTCCACCATGGTGTATCCCAGAATTTGTTTCCTTCCACCTCTGATCTGGAAGCACTGATAAACCTCAGTGAGGACTTATTCGCTTCGAGCAGCGTTCCATTCAGGTCCAGGATTCCGATGAATACGCCCGGATCATTGAAGATAGCCCTCAATTCCATTTCACTTTCTCTCAGCCTTTCCTCGGTAGCCTTCATCTCCGTAATATCCAAGATGTAATGGATATACAGATCTTCAGAGAAGGGCACCCAGATCCCCCTGTAGTGTCTACCTTCATATTCCACTTCTATTTCCCGGCTTTCTCCACTCTCCCATAGCTCGGGGGCCAGACAGAAGGGACACGGATCTCCTCTTACCGGTAGAGTCTCATAACATGTCTTACCAGGGGAGGCACCCCCCCTTCTTGCTGCCTTGTTGGAGTATATGATTTCCCTGGAACCTTTCTTTAGAATGAGCGCTATGTGTGGAAGATTGTCGAGAAGAACCTCTCTTCTCAACTGTTCTTCCTGTAGTTTCATCTCCACCCTGTTCCTCTTGATTTCCTGGACAATCGTCTTTGCCAGAACCCCGTACTAACTCCAGGAACTGGAGTCCATCCGTACCAGGCATCTGGTAATCAGACACAATTGCGTCGTAGTCGCCCTCGGATAGTCTCTCAAGGCCCTGATCAACAGAATGCACAGTATCTATATTGAGGCCTTCGACCTCCTTCTCGAGGAATATCTTGGTCAACTCCAGGACATCTAGTTCATCATCGACGAATAGGACATTGGCCTTGGAGATGTTTGACATATTCGACTTCAACGTTCAATTCCTAGATTATCAAACATACTAATAACTTGACGATTGATTTATCACGAGAGATCAACAGAACTTCACTCCTCCAGCGAGTGAGAGCCATTCGAGA
The DNA here is from genome assembly GCA_964580935.1 of uncultured Methanomassiliicoccales archaeon. Classification (GTDB taxonomy): domain Archaea; phylum Thermoplasmatota; class Thermoplasmata; order Methanomassiliicoccales; family CAZOLG01; genus CAZOLG01. The sequence continues at coordinate 55,246 of CAZOLG010000005.1, read as the reverse complement.
CTCAGGGGAATGGTCAGCAAATATGTATGAGTGAGTGAATTCGTCATCTAGAAAGACCTCCTTGAGCTGGATAAAAACTCAAGATGTGGTGAAAGCATTCAATCCGAAACCTTCCCAATGCTATTGAGGTAACCCGAGGTTGAAGATCAGAGACCCAACCTATCGTGGATTCTCTGGAGGGCCCGTAGTGAAATTTCGGCGAATTCCTCCTTACTCAGACCCAACTTCTCGCAGTACAGGATTCTGTCCCTGTCGATATTCTTTGCAAAGGACGAGTCGCTAAACTTCTTGAGCACAGATTCCACCCTCGCCTCATCCAGTCTGCTGTTGGGCATAACCAGGGCTGTAGCCACTATTAGGCCTGAAATCGCGTCTGCTGCGATCAAGGCGTTGTCGAAGTCGCTTTCAGGCCCCACATTGAGATATTCGAAGTTGTGGGCTCTTATCGCTTTTAAAGCCTCCTCGGGTAGTCTATGTCCCAAAATCTCTGCGGATCTCTTGGCGTGTTCCTCCGGCTTGTCTTTGGTCTCCTCGTAGTCGATATCGTGCAGCAAGCCCACGACTTCCCAGAGCTTGGGGTCCTCACCAAGCCTTTCAGCCAGCTTCCTCATAATCGCGGAGACCGCGTACATGTGTTTCCTTAAATTTTCGGTATCCACCCTCTCTCTGACCATCTCTTCTGCCTTCTCTATCTCAATCATACTATCCAATCCTTAGGAATTTATATTAATAAAGGCTTTGAACCAGAGGCAAAGTGCGGGGGGAGGGATTTGAACCCTCGGACTCCTATGTGACAGGATATCTCATCCGCGGGCAGGGAACTTAAGTCCTGCGCCTTTGGCCAAGCTTGGCTACCCCCGCCTGACCTGCTATTGATGATTGGGGGCATATTTCATCCTTTGGAACATCTGAAGTATGTCAAGATGGGAAGTGAAATGAGGGAGGGAAAGCCCTCCATCATAACTTCTGATCTAAGAACTCGGTAACCAGCTCTTCGAGGTTAGGATGACTGATCTCTTCCAGTTCATACCTAACTCTGACTATCGGCTTGGAGACATCGATCACCCTGCGCAGGTCCACAGGGGTTCCCGAGACCACAACATCGGCATCTGCCTCTTCCACTGTCTCCTCCAACTCCCTTCTCTGTTTCTCCCCGTACCCCATGGCGGGAAGCACCCTCTTCAGGTGAGGGTATTCCTGAAAAGTATTGGCGATCGTGCCCTTGGCAAACGGTCGGGGATCTATGATCTCGGAAGCGCGGTAGTCCTCAGCGGCTATCAGTCCGGCCCCGTACTCCATACCACCGTGGGTGACCGTGGGACCGTCTTCCACCACCAGGGCTCGCTTGTCCCTGATCATATCTTTATCATCCACGCAAATGGTCGACGCCGCTTCGATAACAGTGGCCGAGGGATTGACCTTTACTATGTTCTCCTTGACTGTAAGGATACCCTTCCTGTTGGCCGTCTGTATCTTGTTGATCAATACCACATCGGCCATCCTGAGATTGACTTCTCCAGGGTGGTAACTCACCTCATGCCCCGGTCTGTGGGGATCGACCACCACGATATGCAGGTCCGATTCGTAGAAAGGGGTGTCGTTGTTCCCACCATCCCACACGATGATGTCCGCCTCCTCCTCCGCCTCCCTCAAGATCTTCTCGTAGTCGACGCCCGCGTATACCACTATCCCCATATCGATGAGCGGTTCATACTCTTCTCTCTCCTCAATGGTGCAGTCCTGACTGTCCAGGTCATCGTAACTGGCGAACCGCTGAACTGCCTGTTTTACCAGATCGCCGTAGGGCATGGGATGGCGGACGGCTACCACGTCTAGCCCTTTATCTCTCAGTATCGAACAGATCTTTCTGGTGGTCTGGCTCTTCCCAGAGCCTGTCCTGACCGCCCCCACGCTGATCACTGGCTCGTCACTCTTCAGAACGGTCCTCGAGTTTCCCATCAGCCGGAAGTCCGCCTTGTTCTTGAGTATCATAGAGGCCTTATGCATCACTTCCATGTACGGCACATCACTGTAGGCGAAGACCACCTGATCGACCTCGTACTCCCTGATCAGTTCGGGCAGTCTCTCCTCTGGAAAGATGGGGATGCCGCTAGGATACAGATATCCTGCCAGTTTGGAGGGGTACTCTCTCCCTTCAATATTCGGTATCTGGGTAGCAGTAAAAGCAATGACATTATACAGAGGGTTATCACGGAAATAGGTATTGAAATTATGAAAATCCCTACCCGCCGCTCCCATTATGATGACTCTCTTTCTCTCCAATATCTCACCAATTGAAGAATGCGGGTGGTCTATTTTTCATTTATTGTTCCTTTGATACCACCCGTTCAACGCGAAAATATGTTTACCTATAGCACTATTTATCTTTGATGAGTTATCGGATCCCTCCCACGGATCTGCTAGAAGAGGTGATCAGGGAAGTGATGAGAGAGCACCCTATGATATCTACACAGAGGAGGCTTACTGAGTATGTGGTATCCGGGCTGCGGGAACATGATGAGGAATACACCGCCAGTGAGGAGAGGGTGAGGTCGGTGACCATCGACCGGGGGATAGCCTCGGTCACAATTCACTGCAGGGAGGGGCAGCAGAGGAGTAGGTACGGGGAATGTCCTGTGTGCTCCTCGAAGATGTTGAGGATCCGCAATGAGACCATATTCGGGGGAAGGGTCACACTGGGCTACAAGTGCAGCAAGTGCCCCTACTGGACGGGTATGAGGAAGCGGATCCCCGCCCGATATGTATTCTACGGCGACGGCTACGAAGGAGAGACGGATGAGGCGGGGAGAGAGGAAGGGTCGGATGTGAATGAGACTGAGTGAGGTCTCCATAGATTATTGAACCACATCTTTACCTCTATGCTTATTCTGCCCCGCATGCACCAGAAATGTTCAAACACACAGAACAATATCAAGCATATCAAATCGATTGGTAAGACAGTTTCAAGCTGATGGGAGTGATTCTTCCCCATGATATCGGGAAATCTGGATGTTTTGTCCCAGAATATTACCTTGAAGAGCCTGATTACCGGATGGAGAACTAGGGGTTTTTCAGGACCATGATCGACCAATCATGACGCCAAGGGAATACCTCTATGATGTGATACTCAGGCTCTTTTCAATCGAACATCAAACCTCGCCCCACCTAGGTTAGAGTCTTTGACCTCGACAGACCCTCCGTAAGCTCCTGCGATTTCTCTGACCAGATACATGCCCAACCCCAGTCCTCCACTCCTCCCTTTCTTGAATCCTCTCTCAAAGATCTTTTCCTTATCCTCATCAGAAATTCCTATGCCGTCATCTTCTATACTGCAGGTTACCCACTCATCGTTCTTTGCCACCTGAATTCTTATCTTGCTCCCTTCGGAGTGTCTTACGCAGTTATTGACTATGTTTGAAAACAGTTCTTTGACAAGCACCCCTCCTTCAATCATTGCATCAACGGTCTCAAGTTCACACCCTATCTGGCTAGAACCCAGTTGGTCTTTATGCTCATCAAAAACCTCTCTAAGCACCGTTCTGATGTTCACCTCTCTCGACCTCCGTTCTGTTTCCACCTGCCTTAGAATCTTTACCTTTTCAATCAGCTCCATCCCATCTCTCTGAGCCTTCATACTTTTCTCCAGGAGCTCTATATGCCTGTCCTTGAGATCTGCCTGCAGCAACAACTCCCCATAACCCTCTGAGATCAAGATCTTATTTCGAAGATCGTGTCTGAGCAGTGAATGTAGAAATTCCTCTTTATCCATTACCTCCTTGCGCTCAGTGATATCTCTACCGATTCCCACCAGTCCAATCGGTTCCCCGTTCTTTTCGATCAGTTTAGAATTCAACTCCAAGAAAAGGGTCTCTCCGTCCTTAGATTTGACATCAATCCTGAATGGTTGGCAGCTCCCCCCCTCCAGCATTCTTTCCGTATTCTCGATGATTTTTCTCCAGCTTTCTCCTGAAAACAGACTCCTCAGTTCCACATAGGATTTTCCGATCAGGTCCCCCCTCTCCAACCCCAGTCTTTGACAGACTGCCTCATTCACCTCAGCAATAGTGCCGTCAACATCGGTCAGAAAGGCCAGATCCGGACACGCCTCCAAAAAACCATCCAGTTTACTCTCAATTTCTCGGACTTCCTTGATCCTGTCTTTCCATTCCGTGAGGTCGCGAACGAATGCGAATTCGTATTCTTCTCCACCCTTCTTTAGATAATGGCTTGTGACTTCTACAGGATATATCTCACCGTTCTTGGTCCGATGAAAAGTCTCAAAATTCGTGCTCCCCTTCCTCTTGATCTCCTTCCAGACCTCTGGCCTCTCATTTGAATATTCGGGGTTGATATCTGAAACAGTCATACCTATGAGCTCATCGTGATCATATCCTAGATTCTGACAGACCTCTTTGTTCGCGTAAATGATCTCCCCCTCGGGAGAAACCCAGAGGGCCCCCGTACTGGCGTTTTGCAGGGAGAAGCTGGTGAGGTCCAGTTCCTTCTTGATCCGGTGATGTTCTATCACCTGGACTATCGCCTGCCCCAATACACCGTACTGAGATTTCGGATCACCGCCCTTCTGTAAGTATCGATCGGCCCCTAAATTAAGGCCCTCCATGGCTACGTCTTCTCTACCCTTACCGGTAAAGATCATGAAGGGTAGGTCGCTTCCTCTATCCTCTCTGAGCACCCTCAAGAACTCAATACCGTCTATCCCTGGCATCTGATAATCGGAAACGATGACATCAACATCGGCATCTTCGATAATATTCAGGCCTTCTTCGGCCGAGGTAGTGGTGACTATCTCAAAGTGAGGGTATTCCTCTTCCATAAAGGTCTTGGTCAGTTCTAAGAAGCTCTTTTCATCATCCACCAAGAGAATCTGCATTTGACTGGTCACCATCAGAACCCTAATCTAAGGAAATAGTTCAGATTTCCATCATACTATTTCATGTCAATTCATAACATTTTCCCATTCACTATTGTTATTTCAAGATTTGACCGAAGTATCCCAGATCGTTCTATTGGTGTCCTATTCTTCACTTACTTCGACTGTCAACCACCTTCCTATCGAAGGCTAATGAAAGGCGTTAAATAGGTAAGCATCGAGTGTTCACAACCATGTGCGAATCTTCTGTGTTTTTGTTTGAGGATGGCGAGGCAAAAGAGATCATGGCCGATGTTACCAAGATCACTATGGAGGGTAACAAGGCGATCTGTATGGACATTCTTGGGGACAAGAAGGTCTTAGAAGACGTGGAGCTGAAGGAAGCCAATCTGGTCGGTCATGGCGTGGTGTTCAAGAGGGTCTGAATGGCATTGAAAATCGCCATATCAGGTAAAGGCGGGGTAGGAAAGACCACATTGGGAGGAATCCTCTCCAGACTGTTCGGGAGGGAGGGCAAAGACACCCTGGTTCTGGACGCTGATCCCGCTTCAAATCTGGCCAGTGTCGTGGGCGTTCCCGAGGAAGAGCTGGAGGGAGTGGTACCCCTCTCGCAGATGCTGGACCTGATCGAGGAGCGGACCGGTTCCAGGCCCGGATCCGGTTACGGCGGGATGTTCAAGTTGAACCCCAAGGTGGACGATCTGGCGGAGAGGTACGCGGTGGGGGCCAAGGACAACGTGAGGCTTCTCATTCTGGGGACTATCAGGTCCGGTGGAGGAGGATGTTTCTGTCCTGAAAGCGCCCTGCTGAAGAACCTGCTAAAATACCTTGTTCTGGAGGAGGACCAGTACCTGATCATGGATATGGAGGCCGGCCTGGAGCATCTGGGGAGAGCTTCTTCAAAAAACATGGACGTCATGATCATCGTGGTTGAACCGGGAATGAGGTCCGTAGAGACCGCCTCCAAGATCAAGAAGTTGGCCACAGACATCGGGATACCCAGGGTGGTGGCCGTCCTGAACAAGGCCTTTTCTGAAGAGGATGAAAGGGTGATAAAAGAGAGACTGGACGAGCTGGGCATAGAGCTGATATCCACCATACCGTTCAATCAGAAGATGATGGAAGCTGACCTGGCAGGTCGCTCCCCGATGGACGTGGACGGTATCGAAGATGTGGTGGAAGCAGTGAGAACCGTCAAGGAGACTCTGGAGACAAGGCTTTCTGAATAGTCTTCAATGGCTCCCCCTCACCTGTTCATTAGGCGCTTTGCCACCAGCAATCCCACTGCCGTCAGGCCCAGTGAAGATATTAATAGTCCCAAGAAGTCAGTACCCGGCCTGCAGATGATCGAATTCTCAGTTGCTATCAGAGGATCCATGAGACCGTATCTTACACGAGCCCGCAGCCAATACGGGTAACCTGAAATTACCTCCCTAAGAACTTTTCCATCGTTCCAAAGGCCGTTACTGCCGGGAGCAAAGCACAGCCCCGTACGGGCACGTCGCAGAGGCGGCTAGCAAACCTTTTCAGTACTACACAACATTTATCCTAGATGAGTACGTTGCCAGGGGCGGTCACATGAGACTGTGGGATTTCGCGAGGTTGAAGGACGGTAAGGTCAAGGTGAGCGATAGGGTAGGTAAACCACTCGGCCTGTCCGACGGGAGCCAGGTATTCAGCACCATGTTCAGGTACGATTACAACGGCTCTAGGAGCTATGAGATAGTGCTCTCCACCTTCGGACCTGAGAACTACAGGAGGATATGCTCGGCCACCTTCTACATGGTGGATATCCCAGGAGCATGTGCTCAGATAGCCAAGTTCATGGGCGACAGGAATATAGACATCTTGAATTCGGTCTCTCTGAGTATGATCTCCGATGTATGCATGGTATGGAAGATGCTGGTCGATCTGAGCTACTATGGCGACCATGAAGAACTACTGGATGAGTTCAATACTATGAAGGGGAAGAACGACCCCTCCCTTAACAAGGTGGACGCACTGGAGATCAAACCATCGAACATCTCCGATCGATACACCAAGGGCGTGGCCCCGTCTGTGTCCTCAGTGCAGACCAAGGTGGTCAAGAGGAGGCACCGGAGCTCTTCCGAGATCAAGAACGGCGAATTCGAGGTGCCCCAGGAGTACCTGGAACTGTTCGAGAGTGTCGAGGAGAACCATCCCGTGATGCTGGTCGGCGATACCGATTCCTGGGTACTCTCTATCACCCTGCTCAAACCGGGTATACAGTTGATGGAAATTGACTTCACCATACCCGACAGGCCGGGGGCCATACAGCAGGTGACCGAGTACCTGGCGAAATACGACATCAATCTATTGAGTGTTTACACAAAGGTACTCTCTTACTACGAGAAGATGACCCTGGATCTCATAGCCGATGTCAGTAGCTGTCCCATAGGGAAAGATGATCTGAGGAAGAACATCGAAGAGTTCCTCTCCGACATGAGGAGAGAGTACAGCCTGGTGGCCCTAAATGATATCGAGTTCTGAGCAGTAGTATTGTATCTTGCGAACTTGATATTCGTCATATGACGAATGACTCTTGTCATCCTTCCGGCCAGCGTCATTCACATCGATTCGCCTGAAAGTGCCCCTCTATGATCAACTCTTCTGAGTATCCAGTGAGGCAATCACCCATTCACACAATGTCGAGGATGGTGGCTGCCCCACATGTTCAAAGAGGCAAAGCTCCTTCTCTCTTGGGCGGGCGTAAACGCTATGAACCTACCCGGCTTCGACAAAGGACGAAAACATTAAAGTATGACCATCACAATCTCGCAGTGCCAGCGCTGAGAAGATTCACTGGATGGTGAATTTCCTTGGTGAGTGGGTGTGCCCATGAGAGGGACAATTACCCCTTCCCGAATAGATAGCCCGCGTTATGACATCGCCAGTAGTCCCGGCTATTCACTGGGGGAGGGAGGATCGTTTTTTCTGGGAGGATGTACGGTGACCAATGAGAAGGATGTGTTTTGCGGGAGGTTAATGAAACCCGCTCATTCTACTAGAACATTTTCTCAGGAATTGGATAAGCTTCAATTTGTAGGTAACCACGGGAGAGGATTTGGATGGAGTCTAAAGATAAGATAGATCTAGGGAGAAGTTGCGATGAGGCCGTAATGCAGTGTCTGCCCGTTGCTGCTGACAAGAATATAGAGACGATGTGGGACCGGTTCGAAGCCATGCAGCCCCAGTGCGGCTTCGGAGAGCTCGGTATATGTTGCAGGAACTGCCTCCAGGGCCCCTGTCGGATCAACCCCTTCGGAGGCAAACCGGACAAGGGGATCTGCGGTGCGAGAGCCTACACCATAGTGGCCCGAAATCTGATAAGGAATATCGCTGGAGGGGCGGCTGCCCACTCCGGTCACGGAAGACACCTGGCAGAGACGGTTCACAAGGTCCTAGAGGGAAAAGCTCCCGCTTACAGTATTAAGGATAAGGAGAAGCTGGAGAGAGTTGCCGGCCGTCTGGGTATTGAGACCGAGGGTGTCGAAGAACACGATGTGATGGAAGAAATACTGGAGGTGGTCTGGGACGATTTCAACCGGCATGAGGAAGTGCCCACCAGATTTGCCACCTCTACGATCACAGAGGACAGGATTGCCCTGTGGAAAAGACTGGGCGTGATGCCCAATAATATTGAGCAGTCAATCTCGGATATCATGCATCGCACCACCCTTGGGTGTGACGCCGATCCAGTACCCATCCTGTTCGCCGGAATAAATGCCGCCGTCGCGGATCTCACCGGTGAGCAGATCTCAACGGACCTCTCCGACATCCTGTTCGGCACCCCGAAACTGGTGAAAACCATGGCCAATCTGGGGGCCATCAACAAGGACATGGTCAATATAGCCGTTCACGGCCACAACCCAGTGCTCAGTGATGTGGTGGTGGACGTGGCCAAAGAGATGGAGGATGAGGCCAAGGATGCTGGTGCTGAGGGAATCAATATCATAGGTATATGCTGTACCGGGAACGAGACTCTGATGCGAAAGGGGGTCCCGATGGCCGCTAACTTCTCCTCCCAGGAGTTGGTGCTTTCTACGGGCGCTGTGGACCTGGTGGTGGCTGACTATCAGTGTATCGTTCCCTCCATGGCCCAGTTGTGTTCCTGTCTTCCCACCAAGATGACCACCACCATGCCTAACGTGCGACTTCCCAATGATACACATATACAGTTTAGGGAGGAGGACGCTGAAGAGAGCGCCAGGGCCATCATAAGGCTGGCGATAGAGGCCTATACTCAGAGGGAAGACAACGAGAATATTTTCATCCCTGACATCAAGAACGAGGTGATTGCCGGGTTCAGCCTCGAGCAGATCGAGGAACTCTGCTCCCCTTACAACGAATCTGATCCGTTGATGCACATCATAGATAACATCAAAGACGGCACCATCAGGGGCGTGGCACTGATGGCCGGCTGTAACAACCAGAATGCGGTTCAGGATTACAACCACGTGACCATAGCCAAGGAGTTGATAGCCAATGACGTGCTGATCGTGACCACTGGCTGTTCGGCCGCCGCACTGGCCAAGGAAGGTCTGATGTCCTCGGAGGCACTGGAGGAGTACGCCGGAGAAGGCCTTAACAAATTCATCAGCGGGCTGAAGGGGGAGAACGGGGTCGACCTGCCACCCATATGGCACATGGGCTCCTGCGTGGACAACAGCAGGGCGGCCAATTTCGCCACTGCCATAGCAGAGAGGTTCGATACCGATGTGGACGAGATACCGTTCGTGGCCTCAGCACCGGAAGCTAACCACGAAAAAGCGGTGACCATCGGTGCCTGGTGTGTGGCCATGGGGATGCCCACCCATGTAGGCACAATCAACTACATCTACGGTTCATCCCTGGTGACCGAGGTACTGGAGAACACGGCCAGGGACGTCTACGGCGGGTACTTCATCTTCGAGAAGGACCCCATGAAGGCCGCGGACAAGATCCTTAACACGCTGGAGTACAGGAGATGGGTACTGCGACTGGATAATACTTACGTGAGAGAGGAGGGTGAACCCATCAGTCAGGAGAGGCTTTACGAGATGGCCATCGAGGGAGCGATTATCGCTACTGGGTACGCTGATCAGCTGCTGGGAGTGGCCATCGATCGATACGGGTACCAGGAGCCGGTGGAATACCCGGATACTGGGTATGAGCTGCCCTCCATTTTCGCCTGGGACGGTGCCGAGGTGAAGAAACTCGGCGACCTGCCCACGATACTGGGCAAGGTCCGGAACAAGATCCGGGAGGAGTCCACCTACGAGAACGCTCTTATCGCGGGAGAGGCCACTATGATCTCCGCGGAGATCGTAGAGGCACTGAAGTACGTGGAGACGGACGACCCCTACGAGGATACACCGTACTGCGGATTCGTTCCCGACATGGTGCTCAGGGAACTGGGGATCGACTTCGTGGACGACACAATACCGGGAGCAGCGGTCCTCGTGGGGACCGCAGAAGACCCTGAAAAACTGGCCAAGGTGGTCCGTGACTGTCAGAGCAAGGGTATGCTGATCATAGCCACATTCGATGTCATCAGGCAACTGCAGGACGAGGGCATACAGATGGGCTTGGACATCATGCTTTACCCTGTGGGAGAGTTCACTCAGGCCATACACGGACTGAACTTCGCAATAAGGGCAGCACTCTCATTCGGAGGGGTTGAAAGAGGAGACAGGGAGTCACTGTACAAGTACCTCTCCAAGAGGCCCAAGGTCTTCGTGCTTCAGATGGGCCCCATCGACCATATCAAGGCCGCGGCCGAGTTCGCGGTAATGTTCAACGGCTCTCCGACCATCACTGACCAGGAGGTGGAGGAGATACCTGATAAGTACGTGGTGCAGAAGGACTACGAGAAGATGATCCAGACCGCCATCGAGGTCAGAGACATACAGGTCAAGCTGGAACCCGTCGACATACCTGTGGCCTATGGTCCCGCTTTTGAGGGGGAGACGGTCAGGAGGCCGCAGACGTACATCGAAGCTGGCGGAGCGGCCAAGACCACCGCTTTCGAGATCCTCAAGATGAGGGACGAGGACGAGGTGGAAGATGGAAAGATCACCCTCATCGGAAAGGACGTTGATGAGATGGAAGAGGGCGGAAAGAGCCCCCTCGGCATCGTGGTCGAAGTGTACGGTAAGAAGATGGAAGAAGACTTCGAGTCCGTGCTCGAAAGGAGGATACACCAGTTCATTAACTTCGCTGAGGGAGGATGGCACACCGGACAGAGGGACATTCTGTGGATCCGGTTGAGCAAGAGTTCGGTCAACGCTGGGCTCCGGTTCAAACACATCGGAGACATACTAATAACAAAGTTGAAGGAAGAGTTCGGGAACATCATAAGCAGGGTTCAGGTAACGGTGCTCACCGACGAAGAGGCGATGCAGGACTACATACCCGAGGCCAAGGAGGCCTACGAGAAGAGGGACGAGCGGATCGCTGACCTCACCGACGAGGCGGTGGATATCTTCTATTCCTGCACTCTCTGTCAGTCGTTCGCCCCCGACCACGTATGCGTGATCACTCCCCAGAGACTGGGCCTGTGCGGTGCGATCAACTGGCTCGATGCCAGGGCAAGCAAAGAGATCACCCCTACCGGACCCAACCAGCCAATAGAGAAAGGAGAGGTCATTGACGCAGAGAAGGGCCAGTGGAAAGGAGTTAACGAGGCCGTCTATGAATACAGCCATCACAAGCTGAAGAAGTTCAATGCCTACACAATGATGGAGGACCCGATGACTTCCTGCGGGTGTTTCGAATGCATCGTGGGTATGACCACAGACATGCAGGGAGTGGTGGTGGTCAACCGTGAGTACCCGGGAATAACTCCTTTGGGAATGAAGTTCTCCACACTGGCCGGTTCTGTCGGCGGTGGAAAACAGACTCCGGGATTCATAGGTGTGGGTAGGAAATACCTGATCAGCGAGAAGTTCATCCCCGCGGACGGCGGCTTTTTCCGTATTGCCTGGATGCCCAAGTCGTTGAAGGAAGCACTGATGGACGATCTGAAGGAGAGGGCCGAGGAACTTGGAAAACCAGACTTCGTGGAGAAGATAGCGGATGAGACGATCTGCACCGACGCGCAGGGTCTTACCGAGTGGATGCAGAAGGTGGACCATCCCGCCCTGGATATGCCCCCATTGATAAGTTGAACATCGAAAAGGAGGAAGTTCAATGACTGAAGTACCTTTGCCAAAAGAAGAATGGAGCGGTAAGATTAGAGAAGTGACACTAGGAAAGGGGGAGGAAGAGGGAGGTTCAAGGAACACAGTGACAATCGGTGGACAGACCGGTCTACCCTTCCTATCCTTCGAGAACGAATCGCCTCATCGACCGGCTATTGCTGGAGAGGTCTTGGATAAACTCAAGGATTTCCCAGATGTGGTCAGGGAGGTATTTGGCGATGCGGTGGACGACCCCGCCCAATGGGCGAAGAAGTGGGAGGAATTCGGGGCGGATGCGATATGCCTCAGGTTCCTGTCCACCAACCCTGAAGAAGAGGACCGTTCTCCAGAAGAGGCAGCCGAGACGGTGAAGGAGGTATTGGACACTGTAAAGCTGCCCCTCATCGTTTACGGATGCGGTCACGAGGACACGGACGCCAAGACGATGGAGGCGGTGAGCAACGCGGCCCCCGATGAACGTCTGGTACTGGGCCATGCCGAGGAGGACGCCTATAAGTCCATATCGGCGGCCGCGATGTCTAATGACCATGTCCTCATCGGATTCTCAAACCTTGATATCAACCTGGCCAAGCAGATCAATATCTTGCTCACGGACTTCGATGTTGATCTCGAAGACGTCATAGCCGATCCGTTGATGGCCGCTCTGGGGGTGGGACTAGAATACTCTTACTCGGTCAACGAGAGAATACGCCTGGCGGCTCTGATGGGGGACAACATACTGCAGAACCCCATGATATGCGACGCTTCGGCAGCATGGGGAGCAAGAGAAGCCACAGATCCTAGCCCTGAGTTGGGGGACGTGAAGGAGCGAGGCGACTGGTGGGAGGCGACCACCGGTATAGCAGCCATCATGTCCGGGGCGGATATGCTTATTGTGCGCAGCCCTGGGGCAATGAAGATAATCAATGAAGCGGTGGACGACCTGAGAGGAGGTGACTGAAATGCCTACAGCTATGGAGATATTCAAATTACTTCCCCAGACCAACTGTGGCGACTGCGGGTTCCCCACCTGTCTGGCCTTTGCGATGCAGCTGGCCAACCAGAAGGTCGAACTGGAGGACTGCCCGAATGTTTCTGATGATGCAAAGGCGGAACTGGAAGCCTCGTCTGCGCCGCCTATCAAGCTAGTAAAAGTGGGGACTGGAGAGAACCAGATCGAGATGGGAGATGAGACGGAGTTGTACAGGCACGAAAAGAAGTTCTTCCACCCTGTAGCCTTCGCTCTCACCGTTTCCGACAAGGCCTCTGATGAGGAGATAGAAGCCAAGGTGAACAAAGCGAACGGGCTACAGTTCGAGCGTGTGGGCCAGATAATAAAGATGGACATGGTCGGGGTCAGGGACGATTCGGGGGATGCTGATGCATTCGCTGAGGTCGTGGAAAAAGTGGCCAACGGTACGGAACTGCCTCTGATCCTGTTTTCCAAAGACCCTGAGTCTATAAAGGCCGCAGCTTCGCGGATCGCTGATAAGAAACCACTCCTTCATGCGGCCACCGTTGACAACGCGGACCAGATGGCATCGGTTGCCGACGAGCTGGACTGCCCACTGGTGGTATTTGAAGACGGCAGCCTCGACGAACTGGCCGATCTGGTGGACAAGGTGAAAAAGGCAGGAGTGGAGAAAATAGTCATCGACTTCGGTTCAAGCGATCTAAAGGAACTACTGGAGAAGAGCACCATTGTCAGGAGAATCTCCATCAACAAGACGTTCAGGGGATTGGGATACCCGATTTTCGTCAACGCACTGGACGGCGATAAGTCGGTACTCAAGGGCATCGTGGCCACCATGAAGTACGGCAGCGTGGTGGCCTTTGACGAGCTGAAGGTAGAACACGCCCTGCCCCTGTTCGTGTTGCGTCAGAACATATACACAGACCCGCAGGTACCGATCCAGGTGGAGCCTAAATTGTATGCGGTGAACGATCCCGACGAGGATTCGCCGATAGTATTCACCACCAACTTCTCCCTGACATACTTCACCGTGATTGGGGACGTGGAGAAGAGCAAGAAGCCGGTGTGGCTTCAAGTGGTGGACACTGAAGGGCTGTCTGTGATGACCGCTTTTGCGGCCGGAAAGCTGACACCTGAATTGGTGGCCAAGGCCTTGGAAGATTCGGATGCCCAGGAGAATTCCAAGAGAGGAGAAATCATAATCCCGGGTATGGTCTCCAGGATGAGCGGAAAGCTCGAGGAGCTCACAGGACTGGATGTGATTGTGGGTCCGCAGGAGTCGAGCGGGATCCCCAAGCTGTTGAAGTCAATGGACTGAAAAAGCCTAAAAAACCCTTATCTTTTCCTCTATTTCTCTTACTTCTATTTTCAATTCCACTCTCTGATCTGCTGCACCAGGTCCTTTATGGTCCTCGCCGCCGAACTGGTTCTGTCCAACGCAGTCAAGGGTCTGCCCGCGATGGTCAGCTCATCGACCTGTTTGTCAAAGGGCACCTTTATTACGTTTTCAAATCCTGAATTGGAGATGACCTCCTTCACCACGGGATGTAGGTCGTTCTGAACCCGGTTCACCAGCAGGACCCTGTTGGTGACATTCAATTCCATCTCCTCTGCCAGTTCTGCAATTCTTGTTGCCGTCTCCACTCCCACCTTGGTGGCGTCAGTGACCACTGCCAGGAGATCCATCCTCTTGGTAGTCCTCCTGGACAGATGCTCCATCCCCGCTTCGTTGTCGATGACCACGTAGGGGTACTCCTCCATCATGCCGTCCAGATATGTTCTGAGTATGTTGTTGATGTAACAGTAGCATCCGGGCCCCTCTGGTCGGCCCATGGTGAGCAGATCGAACATCTCTCCCTCCGACATCGCCAACCGCAGCTGGTATCTCACATATTCCTGCTTGCTGGTACCCGCCGGTATCTCCTCCGCCTCATTGAGAAGGTCCTCTCTAAGGTCTCCGATGGTCTTCTCTACTGGAACTCCCAGTTTCTCTCCCAGGTTGGCGTTAGGGTCGGCATCAACGGCGAGTATTATATCATCGACCTTCTGGACTATCGTTCTCACTAGTATAGACGAGATGGTGGATTTACCCACACCACCTTTGCCTGCAACTGCAATCGTATAACTCATAGTCAGTCCTCCAAACTGTACTCCGTTCTGATCCTCTCCGATACCTGATTCAACATCTCTAAAATGCGAACACTGGTTGCCTCTTCAACCTCTGCTAGACCGCACTGGGGTGTGATCAGTGAATTCTTGATGATCAGATCCAGGTCTATCCCTTTCTCTGCTAATGATTTGAAATGCTCTCTTGCATCCTTCACCAGAGACTGAACATTTTCCCCCTGCAGAGAGTCTATTGTGTTGGGGATGAAACCCCAGGCCAGGGCACCTCCGCGGTCCAGGAATTCGCTCACCTCTTCCGCGTATAGTGCAATCGTGTGCCCGTATTCGTAGGCGTCGAATGACAGTATGTCAATACCGGTGGCCATCACCGTGGGCCAGTCGGTATTACCGCAGCAGTGTGCACCGACCAGTCCCTCGAGGCCGTCCATTACATCGTTCATCCACGAGATGGCTGCCTGTTCAGGTATGCTGGCAAAGGGCGTTCCCATCAGGGACAGATAAGGTTCGTCAATGAATACGATGGTACGGTCCAGTTTTTCCTTCAGCCTCTCCTCCTGCCAGCGAGCCATCATGTTCAGGTTCTTCCGCACCACTTCGTTGTATGTATCGTCGTATAGAACAGGCTTCCCTCCCTGGTCCAGGATCTGGAGCCCCTCGCTTACCGGCCCCGTGATCTGGCCCTTTACCGCGCAGATGTCCTCCGGCAAGTCCCGGCCCATGAACTCATGAAACCCGCTGAAGAAGTCCTCAGGGTAATCGAAATGTTCCATGTTCTCCGCCAGCACTTCCAAGTAGAAACTCTCAAGCTGGGAATCATCGGCATTGATAGTGATCTTCTGCCCCTCATGATCCAGGTCGATCCCCGGCAGGTGGTAGGCATACTGTGCATACATGTTCTCCCTGAACCCCTTCTTCGGCAGCTGAGGCCAGAAAGGTATCGATGAAAGTTGGGCCAGCACCAGGTCTACGGCCTCTTTCTCATCAGTGAAGGGCAGCGACCCGATGCAGGTGGGCAGGCAGTTCCAGTTCACGGCTGGCACAATTCAGGTGGTCACTATTAAACATTTCTTGGGTACAGAGTCGGGTGTTTTTCTCCCCCCTCACCGCTCATAATCGATATTTGTCGAACATTAATTATATATATCAACGAAGTATTTTACCAGTAGCGGTGACAAGATGTCGGAATGTCCGTTCTGTGAAAAGTACATCGAACAAGACTATCTCGAAGTCTGTGAGTGTGGGGAAAAGTTGCCACGGGGACTGTTCAACTACAGAAGAGAAAAATGCCTGTGCGGGAAGACGGTACCGTTTAGGGATTCTCCTTCTCGTCGAGAATAGCGCCCACGGTCGGAAATTGACTGATCTCTGTATGAGGTAGGAAAAGAGAAGACGAAAACTCATCGAAGAACATCTTGGTAGTGCTGAGCTCGAAGTAGGTCATTTTCTTGAAGATCTCCTTCGTATCCTCTCTCATTCTCTCGGACAATAGAGCCAGTCTCGCCCCGGCCAGGGACCCGTTGCCAATGAAGGTGAACTTATCTTTGGGTATGTCGGGCAGGAGTCCCAGGACTATCGCTTTGTCCAGGTCCAGGTAGTTCCCGAATCCTCCTGCGATGTAGATGTGATCCAGGTCTTCGAACCTGAGATCGACGGAGTTCAACAGCACCCTGCAGGCGGCGTAGACGGCCCCCTTGGTTCTGACCACATTGGCTATATCGTTCTCAGTGATGACGATATCTATCCCCTCGCTCTCTTCAGCCACGATCTCTCCCTCTCCGTCCATCTGGGCTATTCTGTCCTCCCCCAGACTTGTCTCGTGTCCCCAGGCGATTACAAATTCTTTGGTATCGTTTCTTTCCCTTACCCGGTCGGTGGCAACATCCTGTATCTGCCCCTTCTTGTTGATAATCCCCTGAACGAGCATATCTGCCAGAAGATCGATCATTCCTGATCCGCAGATCCCTCTGGGCTTCTCCTGCTGTATGGTGGTGTACTCCACCTCGAAATCCTCGCTGATCTTCACTGAGTCTATGGCGCCCGCCATGGCCCTCATGCCGTATCTTACTTCCCCCCCCTCGAAGGCCGGGCCCGCGCTGCAGGAACAGGCAACCATCCAGTCCTCATTGCCCAGCACCACTTCGCCGTTGGTGCCCACATCTATGAGCAGGGAGAGTTCAGACTTCTTGTACAGTTCAGTGGCCAGAACACCAGCGGTTATATCCCCGCCCACGTAACCGGCCCTTCCCGGCAGTATGAATACCGGGGCCTGGGGATTGATGTGCAAGTTTAACTCTCCTGCCCTGAATATAGGCGGTACGTTGACGGTGGGGATGTAAGGTTCATATCTTATGTACCGGGGGTCGAGTCCCAGAAACAGGTGTATCATCGTGGTATTCCCAGCCACGGTCATGCTGTTGATCTCCCAGGTCCCGATCTCCCCCTCTACCTCTTCACAGTCCCGGACCTCACTTGCCACCTGAGAAATGAGGAAGTTGATCGTGTCCAGAACCAGCCTGTTCGGTCTTGATACACCCTCCTCTTCCGTGTAAGCTATCCGGGTAAGTACATCTTCACCGCACAGGATCTGTTTGTTGTAGTCTGAAGCCTGGGCGATCACCTCACCTGTCTGAAGGTCGGTCAGGGAGAGAACCACCGTGGTGGTGCCTATGTCGACGGCAATCCCGTACTCTCTGGAGGTGTGGTCACCACCACATAGGTTGATCAGTTTCTTCTCCCCCTCATACTCCTCCAAGAACGCGGTCACTTCCCAATCGTTCCCCCTCAGAGTGGAAGGCATCTTCTTCAGAAGGTCCAACGGGGCCGTGACCTCTCCGTCCTCAAAACCAAGGCCCCGGACCACACGGTCCAAATCTCCCACGTTGTCCTCCAGCGTGGGTTCGGGAAGAGAGAGATATGTGGAATTGACCAGGGGCGTGATCTCTTCCAATTCGGCCAGGTAAGCGCTGGTAAGGATCTTATGATCGGCCACCTGCGCTTCGATGGGCACCAGGACGTTGACGTCCCCTCTGACCAGCGTCTGACATGCCAGCCTGTACCCCTTTTCTCTCTCTTCCTCAGAGATCTTCCCTGTGGGGGGAGACTCTACCTCTCCCTCTACCACCACTTTGCACTTTCCACAGGTCCCCTCTCCGCCACAAATACTCTCAATCTCAATGCCTGCCTGATAGGCCGCCTCCAGAAGATCGGTGCCCTCCTTAACTTTGACTGTGATATTTTTAGGAAAGAAGTTGACTGAATAGGTCATCGATTTATGAACCTCCTTATGTCTACTTAACCCTCTTCCCGGATAGAGATGGCGCCGACGGGGCATGAATCAACACACAGGCCACAGGACCTACAGAATGCTTCTTGAATGATGATCCTGCCCTCCTCCTCCTTGATTATATCTTCTGGGCATGAAGGAATGCAAACACCACAACCCTCGCAGCTCTTCTCAATTCTCGCCGGCATGGTCATCACTTATTCACTCTATCTGCACAACCGTAGATTCCAACGCACATATAATCTTATTGCATCTACTACCAGGGATGGGGAGGTAGTCCGGCGGGTCCGACTACCCCAGGAATTTTCTGATATTGGCCGCCTGCAGTATGTTATCCTTGGTGTTGTCCGTGTTCTTCCTCCTGTAGTCTTTCATAATACTGGCGGTGAGCCTCTCGTGTTCTATGTCCGTTTCATAGTTGAAGGGCAGTTGCCTGATCGCACGGTTGAGTTCGTCAGGCAGAATATTAAGAGAGTCCTGGTTCAAGTACCTCAAAGCGTCCCCCAGGTCCTTCTCGAAGTGGGGCCACATCTCCATCAGGAACTGTAGATCGTCTTCCTCAAGGGCGTTCAGGCCCAGGACTTCCGGAGGGATGCCCACCGAGTACAGGGAAGCGGTGAAACCGATTGCTCTGGGGAGTGAGAAACCCTCCATATCTCTGGAGTAACCGAAGAGCCCTATGTGCAGCTTCCTTCTCCTCCTACGTGGTATGAATTTGACCAGATCATTCACCATACTGGCCAGCGATGTCACCTGGTTCCGGTATTCCTTGGAGTACCTGTCTATAATATCCAGGCAGCGCTCCTCGTCGATCTCCCTCATGGGAGATCTCTCGTTATCCCTTATCTTCTCTATGGCCTCTTTCACTTCGTAGTGAGGGTTGTCGTATTTGAACGCGGACTGGACGGTGAATGTGTGCACGAAAGAATACTCCTCCATCAGTCTCTCCACAGTGGACGGACGGAAGTTGCCCCTGAAAGGGGCTGAGCCTATGCCGATAATGGGTAAAATGTCTACATCGATTTCCTCCTCTAAATGATGCAGCCGTTGTAGTGATATCCAGTTGAGGAGCACCGCAGTGACTAACCCGTAATTCAGAGCTGGGTCCGAACGGGCGAGGAATACGCGCTGATACTCCACGTCCTTGTCTTCAAGATATTCCTTGGTGATCTGATCGGCGTTGAGCATATGGTCAACGTCCTCGAACAACGGGATGACGTTGATCGTCTCCGGGTAGAACTCCCCGATCCATTCTGAGATGGCGATGTCGCCCTTGATCAACGACCTGGTCTGCTTGCCCACCACGAAGTCCCTGTAGTACTTGTAAATCCTGTCCAGACCGATTGCTGACGAGGCCATGGGAAGTATCACCTCGAAGATGGGCGGTGTAGAGTCATCGTAGAACAGTCGGGCGGTGTCGAAGGAACGGGGTATGCTCTCCAGCGATTCCAGCAGTATTTTCGCCTCCTCTTTCTCCACCGTGGGGTTGGGAACCCTCAGCGTCAGAAAGATGTCCTCGCCCAGTCTGTTCTCTTCGAGGAAAGGTCCGTGCTTGGCAAGCAGCTTCTTGACCACGAAGTCATCCACCTCCTTTCCTTCACAGTCCCACATCTGCTCATCACAACGGAGGTGGGAGAAGGCGTAGAAGGCCTCCTGGATCTCGTCCTCTCCACCTAGTTCAGGCTGTTCTGCAAAGAAGGGAGGATTCACATTATCAGGGTGCTGGGTGCTCATGCATTTCGGTACTTTAGTCTTGGGGTCACTCATCTTCTCGGGCTCCTTTTCTGTCGTACGTCCGGAGCGGACCGGACGTTTCTGCCACAATCCGGTTCAATGCCTAAATACCCTGTTGCCGGTGAACACCATGGCCATACCGTGCTCGTTGGCCGCCTGGATGACCTCCTCGTCCCTGATAGAACCTCCGGGCTGTATGATGGCAGTCACGCCCACTTTGGCCGCCTCATCCACCCCGTCTCGGAAGGGGAAGAAAGCGTCGGAGGCCATTACGCTACCCTGGGCCCTGTCCTCGGCCTTATGGGCAGCGATCATCGAAGCATCCACTCTGCTCATCTGGCCAGCGCCTATGCCCACCAGCCTGTCTTTCTTGGAAAGAACAATGGCATTGGACCACACATGTTTGACCGCCTTCCATCCGAACAATAGGGCCTCCAGTTCGTCCTCAGTGGGCTCTCTGTCGGTGACCACTTTCAGATCCTCGGGAGTCAGGTCCACATACGATTTGGTCTGGGTGAGCATCCCTCCCTTGATGCTCTTCATGCTCTTCCCAGGATCTTCTTCCCTGGTGATGGGCTGGTTGGTTTGAAGCAATCTGATATTCTTCTTCTGGGTGAGCAGGTTGAAGGCTTCAGAAGAGAGATCAGGTGCGATCACAGCCTCTACGAAGTGCTTCGAGATCTCTTCGGCAGTGGCCAGGTCGACCCTCCTGTTGAGGCTGACCACACAACCGAAAGCGGACATGGGGTCCACAGCGTGAGCGACACGGAAAGCCTCGCTGATAGTCTCAGAACTGGCTATACCACAGGGGTTGGTGTGTTTCATCACCACCGCGGTGGGCCTGTCGAACTCCCTCACGATCTCCATCGCCGCATCCAGGTCCAGTATGTTGTTGTATGAGAGCTCCTTACCATGCAGTTTCTCACTCTTGGCCACACATGTGCCGGTACAGAAAGGATCTGAATAGAAGGCGGCCTGCTGATCCGGGTTCTCCCCGTATCGCAGTTCCTGCACCTTCTCCAGGCCGATTGATAGCGTGGACGGAAACAGTTCGTTTGAGAGGTTGTTCTGAAGGTAGGAAGAGATCATTGCGTCGTAGTGGGCAGTGGTTCTGAACGCCTCGAGCAACAACGTATTCATGGTCTCCTCGCTCAGAGAGCCGCCAGAACTCTTCATCTCCTCCAACAGCTCCTCGTATCTCTCCGGAGAAGTCACCACGGCCACGGACCTGAAGTTCTTGGCCGCCGACCTGATCATGGTGGGTCCCCCGATATCGATATTCTCGATGATGTCCTCGAAGGTTGAGTCCTCCTTCATCACCGTCTCTCTGAAAGGATACAGGTTGCAGACCACCATGTCGATCTTCCTGATATCAAGGTCTTCCAGCTGCTCCATATGCTCGGGAATATCTCTTCTCGCCAATAGACCGGCATGCACCTTGGGGTGCAGGGTCTTCACTCTACCATCTAGCATTTCTGGAAAGCCTGTCACTTCTGAGATTCCGACGGTCTTCACACCGTTCTCGTTAAGAAGGGCAGCTGTGCCGCCGGTGGAGATAATCTTTACTCCGAGTTCTTTCAATCCCCTGCCGAAATCGACTATCCCTTCTTTGTTCGATACACTAATCAAAGCCCGTTCTATGTTTACCACGAGTTCTCCTCCTAGATTCTAGAAGCATACCATCTGGACTGTATGCCAACACTATATAGAATGAACGCAAATAAACCTTATCTATTATAATTTGAGCGGTCGGCGATATTCCTGGACCTAAGCCCGTCTGCAGTAAGGCTGTGCACGATGGATACTCCGATCAATCTCGAATCGAGAACCATTTTCTTGCACTCTGACAGATAAAATTCGAACGGGTGAAGTGTTCTGGGAATGAAAACATCGATGTTCTGCAATTGAGATCATACTATTTCCATATGAAAACACTAATATCTGTGTAATTATTAACTCGGGTTGGCCATTATGGAGGAAATACAGGAAGCTATTGGAGGTACTGAAGAAGTCGAAGTATCTCTACAAAGGGATTTGGGCCTCTGGGAGGTCTTGATGATAGGTCTGGGACCTAACATCGGTTCCACAATCTTCCTTCTGGTAGGACTGGGCGTGGGCATCGCGGGTCCCGCCCTGATCCTGGTCTTGATACTGAATTTCCTGGTAACGACGTTGACCGCTTTATCATACATGGAGTTGAGCAGTGCCTTTCCCGAGACCGGTGGAGGCTACTTATGGGTCAGAGAAGGATTGTTCCCACCACTGGGATTTCTGGGAGGGTGGATGTCCTGGGTGGGCCACTGTATAGCCTGTGCGGTGTACGTGCTGGGTTTCGGTGAAGGCATCACCTGGCTGATGGCACAGTACAACATCACTGTGCCCGGCATCGGGGCCGATATGCTCATCAAGATCTTTGCGGTGGTCATCGCAGCAGTATTCAGCTGGCTGAACTACAGAGGTGTGAGGGGAACTGGACGTTCCCAAGTATATGTGTCCTTCGTTCTGGTGGGAATGGTAGTGCTATACATCCTGTTCGCCCTTCACAGCATCCTCACCACTGGCCCCGCTCCCCAGTCCTTTGAACCATTCATGCCGTTCGGGCTGATGAGCCTCGCCGGTGCCATGGGTTTCACGTTCATGATATTCGAGGGGTACGAGATCGTTGCCCAGACCGGTGAAGAGGCGAAGAACGCGGAAAAGGTGGTTCCTAAAGCGATGTTCCTCTGCATTTTCATCAGTGCCGTGATCTTCGTGATCATCACCGCTCTCACTATCGCGGTCTCCGGCTGGCCTTCGGTGGCCGATTGGGGTACGGAGGCCCTTGCCAGGACATCCGAACAGGTGGTGCCCATAATGGGCCCAGGCCTGATCGCCATCGGCGTAATCATCGGCTCACTCGCGGCCATCAATTCGGTGGTATTTTCCACCTCCCGCGTCTCCTTCGCTATGGGAAGGGACGGTACTCTTCCGGAGAGCTTCGGGAAACTCCACCCCAGGAATATGACCCCTTCTACGGCCATCATTTTCAGTGGTGTGATCATAGTCATAATGTCCGTATTCATGCCCATCGAGCAGGTGGCCATGGTAGCTGACATTCTCATCCTTCTACTCTTCGTGCTGGTCAACTGGGCGGCCATCAATATGAGGAAACTGAGGCCAGATGCTAACCGGGAGTTCGTAACGCCGTTCTTCCCCTGGATACCGATTGCAGGCATCATCACCCAGCTGTTTCTAGCCATAGCCATCTTCGATATCGAACCTCTGTCCTGGTACGTGGCCATAGGCGCGATATACGTGGGACTGGTCATTCACTACTTCAGCGGTGCTAGGGAGGAGATCGAAAGGATCGAACTCCCGGAGAGGGAGCCCATGGACGAGGAGACCAAGGAGAGGTACAGGGTAATGATACCTATCGATGATCCCAGCAACATCAGGTCACTACAGGACCTGGGGGCGATCATCGCGAATAACCGTGACGGAGAACTGCTTCTCCACACGGTCATTGAGGTGCCCACTTCCGCCCCCCTGGATGCTGTAGATAAAGACCTCATTCAACAGAAGAAGAGGATGCTGGAGAAGGTCAAGCTTCAGGCCGACCTCAAGGGCATAAAGACCAGGGCGTTAGTGTCCGTCTCTCACGACATTGCGAGGGCGATTGTGGATACAGCGAAGGACGAGGGTGTAAACATGATCCTTCTGGGATGGAAAGGTTACGCCGAGAGCAAGAAGGACGTCTTGGGCAGGAAGATGGACGAAATATTAAGAAAGGCACCCTGTGACGTCATAGTATTGAAGTCAGAAGGACGTCTCTCTCCAGAGAGCATTACCATCCTTTCCGGAGGCATGTGGCATGTGAGCAAGGCCACTGAAGTGGCAAGCGAAATAGCCCTTTCCAGCGGAGGCAGGATCACCATCATGAACGTGATAGTAAAAGAGGACCACTTCGACCGTGCTAGAGAGTATTCTCAGAGGTTAGAATCGATAGTGAAGTCATACGATGTTCCGGTCATCACCAGGGAGGTGAGGTCCAAATCCATAGTGGACGGGGCGATCTCTTACTCGACGGATACGGA
This sequence comes from uncultured Methanomassiliicoccales archaeon, assembly GCA_964580935.1. Classification (GTDB taxonomy): domain Archaea; phylum Thermoplasmatota; class Thermoplasmata; order Methanomassiliicoccales; family CAZOLG01; genus CAZOLG01. Next base: position 30,984 of record CAZOLG010000005.1, on the reverse strand, counting down.
TCTACTGGCCCTGGGTGTGAGTGGTGCCAGGAGATGGGATAAATTCGTTCTCGGCCCCATGCAGGACAGAATAACCAAGGGAGTCAGGTGTCCGGTGCTCATATACAAGAGAGTAGCGACCCCCGAATCCGAGCAGCCTGGAACGAACCTCACTGAGATCGAATTGGGAGAATGAGTCTCACCGATGCAACAATAACTTAACCGGTTGCTCCCATCACCATCATATGCATTTCGTAGGCATCGATCTCGCCTGGAAGGCAGAGCCTCCCTGGGAGAAGAAAACTGGTGTCTGCATAATGAATACTGATTGCGAGATCGAAGACCTGTTTCTTGTAAAGAGTGACGACGATATACTGAGGACACTGAACGACTGCCGGCACACTTGGGTGGGCATCGATGCTCCGCTGGTAGTGCCCGATGGGGAGGGCTTGAGGGGTTGTGAGAGGGAACTGTTCAACAGGGGGATCCATGTCCTTCCCACCAGCCGAGATTTCATGAACAGGAAATTTGGGGGGTGCAGGGGAGAGAGGTTGAGGGAAGAACTGATGAAAATGGGCTACTCTCTTGCAGATTCTGATACCAATCCCGGGGGGATGTACGAGGTGTATCCCTACGGCGCCCTGAACGTGCTGACCGGTGGTGAAATCCCTAGATACAAGAAAGGGCCAGCTGAAGAGAGGCGGCGGGCGGCCCTGCAGGTCCTGGATATACTGAATCAATGGGTACCAGTTGAAACACCGCAACTACAGAAAGAGATAATCGGCGCCACTCCTGGCGAGCTCGCCACCACTATGGACAAACTCGATGCTTTGATAGGTGTACTATGCGTGTATACCCATTGGATTTATGGCAGTAGGAGGACTGAGCTGGTGGGAGACGAACAGGATGGGTTTATCCTGTTGCCCCGCGGTGAGGTGTGTCAGTGAACGAAGATAATGGAAAGCGTGCCGTGGTCAGGACGGTAGGAAAAGATTTTGGGTTCGAAACGGTCGAGGTGACTTTCTACCCCTACAAGGAGCTGAAGAGCAAGTGGATGAAGAATGGTAGCAAGATCTCACTGAAGATCTCCGATTATTTATTGGACGCCGACAATGGTCTTCTGGAAGACTACGTCCGTGCCCTCTTCCGAAGGATTACAGAGGGAAGAAAGATCGAGTATTCGGATAGGATCAACAATTGGCTCAGTTCTGATGAATTCCTGAACAGGAACAGGAAGAAGTACCTGAATAGGAGTAGAAATCTTTCCCTGTACACTTGTGGAGATTACTATGATCTGGAGGAGTTGTACCGAGATTTAATTGCACAGGCACTGATCGACGGCACTCGGGGAGTGAGGATTACCTGGACCAAGCGTCCCAACCGGCGTAGAGTAGGCTACTGCAGCCTACTGATGAAGGTGGTAACCGTGTCCAGTGCCCTCGATTCCTCCTCTATACCTGCTTACGTCCCTCAGTACGTTTTGTACCACGAGTTACTGCACCTTGAGATGAAGACCAGTTCGCTGTCTGCAAACCATTCCCGCCGCTTCCGAACGAGGGAGAGGGAGTTCCCCATGTGGAAGGAGGCAGAGAAATGGCTCAAGAAGGTGGCCAGGAGTGGGGGGACAGAACAGAACTATTGATCGAGACCTGGACTCAGAGCCTTTTGTTTGAGCTTCATCCCTCTTTTGGATATCTTTAAACATTAGATGAGGCATTCAGTTTTGGAGAGGGCAGATCCCTCAAGAATTCCGCTTTGGATGTGCCTGTATGTCGAGTGGGAGCACGATCGGACCCTCGATCGAGCGCGTTTACCGACATTGCATTATAACTCCATTCCGATGGATGAATTGGTTGAACATGAGGTGTCAAGTTGAAAAAGACTCAGTTTGTCTCTGAACTCTGCGAAGGAGAGAAGGTGGACGACCTGTTCTCTGTGAAGTACAAGAAGCCTCCGAGGGAGTACTCCAAGGGGTACATGTTCGAAGTGAGGGTCACAGACCGAACAGGAGAGATAAACCTGAAATATTGGGGCTCGAGAAACAGGTCCTCGGTCCAGAACGTATACGATCCTATTGCCCCGGGGGAGGTCGTGCGGGTCAGGGGACGAGTATCTGAATATAGAGATACGCTGGAGATTGCTGTGAGTGATAATGGGGAGGACGGTATACAACCCGTGGACCGCTCCGCCTATAACATTCGTGATTTCCTGGGCAGTACGGAGAAGGACGTGGATCAGATGATGAGCAAACTGTTCTCCAGGATCAGGCAGGTGGAGAATGAACACCTGTCGAAGCTGCTCATGGAGTTCTTCGCCGATGACGATTTTGTGAAGCGCTTCAAGAACGCCCCCGCCTCGATGCACCTGCACTGCAACTGGCTGGGGGGGCTGCTTGAGCATACACTTAACGTGGTCAATATCTGTGACTTCCTGTACGGGCTGCATGAGAAGATGGATAGAGACCTTCTCATCACTGGAGCTATTCTGCATGACATCGGTAAGCTGGAGGAGTATACACTATCCACCAATATTGACGTGTCAATCGATGGAATGCTTAGAGGCCATCTGGTGATCGGAGCCGAGATGGTCAACAGGAAATGTGATGAGCTCCAGGGTTTCCCTGAACTGCTGAAGATGAAGCTAGCCCACATCATACTGAGCAGCCATGGTCAGACTGATTACGGGGCGGTGAAGGAACCCCAGTTTCCTGAGGCACTGGCCGTCAGTCAGGCCGATAACGTGGAGGCGAAGTTGGAACAGTACATATCCAAGAAAGAGGATGCCCGTACCGAAGACCCCTGGATCTACGATAAGAGGCTGGGTCATATCTTCCTCCTTTAGTCCTCCTTCATATTACTCCTTTTCAACGAAATAGTAGGAACAATTGTCCAGACCCTCCAGTTGGTCTGGGTGCAAGGGGAATCTGCGGCAGTGATCTGGCCGTTCATGGTGAATGGTATAGGTCCACACCCCGTCGATGAGGGCGAGGAACTGGCACTGGCCGTTATCGGGGAGGCCATTCTTTCTGTAGAACTCCTTCGCCTCTTCCGAGACGTAGAAACGAGGTTTGCAGCACTCTCCGCACCTGTTGCATTCCCCTTTCCTGACCAGCTCTGTCATCTCCACTCGAATTATTCTCCTTATAGAAGATATTTCGGAATTGGGGAAGGAAGCACACTGGCATCTCCGAGTAACCCCCTTTCCAGAGGTTTAAACAATGGACCCGCTGTCAGGTTGTCTGCTAAATATTCCCCAATGCGATGCAATCATCTTTGAGACGTGATATGAGACCCAGTGTCTGGTTGTATTCAGGCGCCCCGGAATTCAACCAGCTCCCAGACCGCTGAGGGGTTGGCTAAGGTGGTGGTGTCACCCAGATCTTCGGACTGCCCGCAGGCTATCCTTCGGAGCAACCCCCTCATTATCTTCCCACTCCTGGTCTTTGGGAGAGCAGTAGTGAACTGAACAGACTCCGGAGTGGCGATCGGTCCTACCACCTTTCGCAAGTATTTGATTAGCGCCTCGGTCAGCTCGGACGACTCTTCTACACCGACATTAAGAGTAACGTAGGCGTGAATCGCTTCTCCTTTGACATCGTGAGGTATGGGAACCACCGCAGCCTCCTTCACCGGGGTGCGAGCCAAGCACACTCTCTAGCTCTGCGGCCTCTATCCTGTGACCGGAGACCTTGATCACGTCATCCACTCTGCCCAGCAACCATATGTCTCCCTCCTCGTCCAGGCGGGCGGCGTCCCCGGTGAAGTACGTGCCCGGGAAGCGGGACCAGTAGGTCTCCTTGTACTTTTCATGATCGCCGTGTATGGTCCTCATCAGGGAGGGCCAGGGCTTCTTTATTAGTAGATATCCTCCCTCGTCGCTCACAACCTCTGTGCCATCGTCCCTGACCACGGTGGGCTCGATGCCGAAGAACGGCCGCAGGGCGGCACCAGGCTTGAGGTCATGGGCCCCCGGTTTCCGTTCTTCATGCCACCAGTGGTCTCTCTTGTCTAGCATGTTCACCCCACAATCGGCATGCCTGACCACTATCATCTTCGACGATGACCCCGCCCCGGCCGCTGCCTCGTCGGCCATGTTCTTCAGTGGGACCAGCTTCCCGCCCCGGTATCCGCCGTCAGCGGTGATAAGCACCGAATACTCGCTGTCTACGATCCCGTTGCCCAGGGCCTCAGCGTTGAATCCTCCGAAGACCACACTGTGTATTGCCCCGATCCTAGCGCAGGCCAACATCGCTATTGGCAGCTCAGGGATCATGGGTAGATAGAGTAACACTCTGTCTCCTTTCTCCACCCCGTGCCTCTTCAGGACGTTGGCCATCCGACACACCTTTCTGAGCAGATTGTGGTAGGTAAGCACCCTCACCTCATCGTCCCTGTCTCCCTGTCATGTGATTGCCGCTTTGTTCCTGTTTCTTCCCTCTGCATGTCTGTCCACGTAATTGTAGGCAGCGTTGATTTTGTCCCTTTTGAACCAGCCACACTCGCATGTTTGTCTTTCCCATTCGAAGACCGAGTCCCAGCGATCGAACCAGTCCAGTTCATCCTCCGCATATCTCTCCCAAAACGCTTCTGGGTCTCGAATGGACTCCTCGTACATGCACTCATATGATTCCCATCGATACGGACTCGCTCGACCAATTCTTCCGGCGGTGAGAACTTTTCAGCCCTCCTCCTGACCGAGCCTATCAGCCCCTTACACGCTCTGCTTTGTAGCGTATTCTCTGTCTCGTCTTCTCTCTTCACAAGACTCTCCTCTCTAGCCGCTAGACGCGCCCTTGATATGACTAATTATCGAATTAACCAATCGATAATAATCGAATTCAACAGTGATGACGCCTGAGGGAAGATTATTTTTCAAAGGCCATGGGGAAACCCCTCTGTGGGCGGTCCATTCTATCATGTTGCTGCAAGTGTCCGGAACCCGCTCTCCAGTATGAAAAGGGAGGTGTCTCCCAGCCGTAACAGGTTGGTTCACAGTCGGGCCAAGACCCTCTCCCCACCCTGACCCAGGCTGGGAGTTTGTAGTACATCGGGGTTTCCTCCTGTCATTACACGAAATATCGTAGTTCGGGAAGGGACCATTTTGACGATGTACACCCCATCGCCGATCTTCTCGTACGATGGGAATCAACCATTGCCTCCATCAGAAATAACCTTTTTGATGCTAGTCGTCGGACGATGGCCACTGGGAAGGTGATCGCTCCGGAACATCCATCCATGGCGGAGGAGCCAGTGCGATCGCCGGCCTATGCCTCAACTCTTACCAGATGTTCAGGGACAAATATTTCGAATGTGGCTCCCTCTCCCTCAGTGCCCACCTCTTGGATATCCATGTCGCTGCCGATCAATATCTGTTTGATCAGATACAGTCCGTATCCAGTCCCCGTACCGAACCCCTGTTGGAATATCGATTCTTTGAGGTCAACGGGGATGCCCGGTCCGTCGTCCCCGAATACGACCCTGATGCCGTCATCGGTGGTACTGTAAGAGACCCGAACCAGTGTTATCTCTCTTCCCCCGTGAGCCAGAGTATTGTCTATCAAGTTGTAGAACACCTTCTCCAGCAGTGGATCTCCGAATACCTCCATACCGTCGAGATCGATTTCGACTGAGATATTGCCCAGTTCAAAATGGGAGAAGGTGCTCTCAACGATCTCCTCCAGATCCATCCATCTCTTCTCAATCCCCAATTTCTCGAAATCTCTGGAGAAATCTAGCAGCCTCTGTATCTTACGACCTCCGCTCTCGATCTTGTCGATATACCTCTCCCCCTTCTTGCTCTTGACATCCTTGGCCAACAGGTTAAGGTACCCGAGCATTACCGAGAGTTGATTGAGGATGTCGTGCCTGGTAGTGCTGCCCATCAGTTTCAGCTTCGTGTTGGCCAGCTGCATTTCCTTCTCTGCCATCTTTCGGGGGGTTATGTTGTAGTGCACCACCAGAACCTTTGGTTCAGCAGTATCTAGTCTCTGGGCATTGAGGATGAACCATCTCTTCTCCGAGGGACCATGGCAGGGGTATTCCATGCTGAAGCCACTCCTTTCAGAGTTGATGATCTCCTTCAGACTGTCCGCCACTATCCTAGCAATGCCTGAAAAATCACCTTCCGCTGACTCGCATATCCCGATGTAGTTCTGTCCGATACAGTAATTATCGGTCTTGAGGCCGTTGTCGTCGGCAAAATCTCTCCAGGACTTGTTCACCTGAACGATCGTACCTTCCTGGTCCAGGATTGCTATGTTCATGGGAAGAGCATCCATGGTCTTCTCCAGCAATCCCAGCCATTTCCCAGATCCTTGGTTTGATTCTTGCATGAATAGTACCTCAATCGATTCCATTTATCCTGGTCCTTGGTATGGAGGATGTTTAGACCCCAATCCCTGGCCCTCATTTCCCAATCAGCCGGCCCAATAATTAATTTTCCTCATCTGGGATCACATTATGGGTCTGAGGAATAAATACCGGTTACCCGTCGGCTTCAATCCTGGTAGCAGTATTTGTGTATATAGGCCGATATATGGAGGAAGAATAGAAAGCGGCGTAACGGGGGAGTTGATGACGATCGATATCGGATGTAGTGGGTGGTCGTACAAGGACTGGATAGACAGGTTCTATCCCCGGGAATTATCGGGAAATAAGAGTAAGTGGCTCAGCTATTACTCCCGGTACTTCTCAACTGTGGAGATCAATAGCACCTTCTACCGTATTCCTGGCGAGAAAACCGTGGATTCCTGGGTTGGCAAAGCTTCAGAGTTCGACCGGTTCAAGTATTCACTGAAGTTGCCGAGGCTCGTCACCCACAACGCTCTGATCGATGACCGGGCAGAAGCGGCGGCAAACCAATGCCTTTCCTTCGAGAATCTCTGTATATTCCCTCTTATGGAGAACGGGCTGATGGGCAGTGCTCTGATACAGCTCTCCCCTTACTTTGAACATGATGCTGAGAACATGCACAAGCTGTCTGTTCTGCTGGATACGATCTCTTCCAAGGAAATCGAGTACGCGGTGGAGTTCCGTCACAGGACCTGGCTGGACGGTTCCAAACGGTTGAGGGGTAAGGTGTCGGGATTACTGTCGGAACACAACGTGGCTAATGTCACTGTGGACGGCCCCAGTCTGCCCGTAATCGAAGAGACCACAGCCGATCATGCCTATGTCCGATTCCACGGCAGGAATTACGACATATGGTACAGGGAGCCAGAAGAGGACCACAGGATCAACCGCTACGACTACCTCTATTCGGACGATGAGCTGAAGCCCTGGGCACCGAGGTTGAGCAGAATGGGAAGACAGGTGGACTCGGTCAGAGTGTACTTCAACAATCACGGGAGGGCAAAGGCGGTGAAGAACGCCTCCCAGATGATGTCCATGCTCTCCATCCCACATCAAGAGCCAACGGTTAGAATTCAGGATCAAATGACGTTGGGAGAGTACTGAGAATAGGGGAGTGGCCCCCTTCGTCGAACAATGGTAAAATAAAAGTACTCGGATGTTATCGATGCAGATTGAGAACATGAAAACACTGTTCGAACCCGTCTCTATAGCGATTATTGGTGCTGCCCGAGAAAGGGAGAAACTGGGAAACATCATACTCAGGAATCTTATCGTGTCGGGATTTGATGGAGAATTATACCCCGTAAATCCGAAAGCTGATGAGATACTGGATTTGAAGTGTTACGCTTCGGTGAAGGACATCCCCGATCCGGTGGACCTGGCGGTGGTTGTAGTGCCCAATACTATCGTACCGGCGGTGATGGAAGAGGCAGGGGAGAAAGGTGTGTCCTCCGCCATCATCATCACCGCAGGGTTCAAAGAGATAGGAAAGGAAGGAGCCGAGCTGGAGCGACAGGTACGAGAGATCAGCGATAGGTACGGGATTCAGGCTCTAGGTCCGAACTGCCTGGGGGTCATCAATACACATCACGACATGAACGCCACCTTTACCAAGAATTATCCACGGCAGGGTGGAGTGGCCATCACTTCTCAATCAGGAGCGATCTGCACCACCATCTTGGACTGGGCCACAAGAACAAAGATAGGCTTTTCCAAGTTCGTCAGTGTGGGCAACAAGATGGATATCGATGAGGCCGAACTGTTACCCTATCTGGCTGAAGATGATCAGACCAGAGTAATCGGTATGTATGTAGAGGGTACAGAGAGAGGAACGGAGTTTCTGACCAGAGCGGCCGAGACCACCAAGAAGAAGCCCATATTGGCGTTGAAATCCGGTAGAACCAGCACCGGTGCAAAGGCCGCCTCCTCTCACACCGGAGCACTATCTGGAAGTGATAAGGTCTACGAGGCGGCCTTCAATCAGACGGGCATTATCAGGGTCACCAGCATCGACGAATTCTTTGATTTCGTACAGGCCTTTGCCACCATGCCCCTGCCCGAGGGAGACGGTGTGGCCATCGTCACCAATGCTGGAGGTATGGGGGTGATGGCCGCTGATGCGGTCTCCGATGCGGGTCTTACCATGGCCTCTTTCTCCAATGAGACCATCGAGAAACTGGAGGAATATCTGCCCAATGAGGCCAACATATACAACCCGGTCGACGTGCTCGGGGATGCGACTGATGAGAGGTACAAATTCGCCATCGAGACCGTCATGGAGGACGATAACGTCTCCTGCGTGGCGGTGATGCTGGCACCCACCGATGTGGTGGATATCGAATCGGTGGCCAACATAGTGGCCCCCTTTGCAGGCGAGGTGGATCTCCCTCTGGTATCGGCATTCATTGGAGGGGAAGACGCCGATGTCGGAGTGAGAATACTCAGAGATCACGGGATTCCCAATTACAATTCTCCAGATAAGGCTATGAACGCCCTGGGCGCTATGGTTAAGTACAAGAGGATGAGGGACGGTGTACGGAAAGAGGAAGAGGTGAATATCAACGGCGATAAGGAGAGGGCCAGAAAGATTCTGGATCATGTGAAGGAGGAGAATCGCTTGACCCTCAGAGAAGATGAAGGTAAGGAGATACTGAAGGCCTATGATGTGCCCGTGCCCGATGAAGGCCTGGCCACCACCCCTGAGGAGGCGGTGGAGATAGCCGAGCGTATCGGCTACCCTGTTGTCATGAAGATCGTTTCTCCTGATATCTTCCACAAGACCGATGTGGGGGGAGTGGCAGTGGACGTTTCCTCGCCTCAAGAAGTGGAACAGCAGTTCAATCTCATTACCGAAAGAAGCAAGAACAGGATGCCCAATGCTGAAATCGTGGGCGTCTCCATTCAGCAGATGTTATCTGGAAGGGAAACTATCGTAGGTATGGTGAGAGACGATCAGTTCGGTCCGGTGATGACTTTCGGCCTGGGGGGTATCTTCGTGGAGATCATGAAGGACGTCTCACAGAAGATCGCGCCTCTGACCGAAACCGACGTCAACGACATGATCACCTCGATTAAGGCCTATCCCATACTGTCCGGTGCCAGGGGCAGGAAGCCCGCGGATATTAAAGCTCTCAAAGACATCATATTCAAGGTCGCGCAGATCTCGGTCGATTTCCCCGAGATCTCAGAGTTCGAAATCAACCCCGTCATCGTTGGAGATGAGGGAGAAGGAGGAAATGCTGTGGATGCATTAGTTACTATAAGGAGGGAAGAACGATGAAATCTCTATTTTTAGGCTCAGTTTCTGAAAGATCGGGAAAGACGGTAATCACTCTTGGTCTGGCCACGAATTATCAGGGCAAGATAGGATACTTCAAACCGTTCAAGGAGACCATTGTCTACTCGGGTAACCGCGTACTGGATCAAGACGCTTATCTCATGAAGAGAACCATGCAGCTGGAGGCTCAGGAGGACGAGATATCACCTTTCTCCTATGACATATTCAGGCCCGTTTCTATGACCGAGATCATGGACGCTTACGAGAAAGCCAGATGCGACTGCGACATGATGCTCGTAGAGGGTACCAGGGACATCACCACCGGGTACATGCATGACGTCTCCGGACTGGCCATTGCCCAGGCGGTGGGAGCAGACGTGATACTGGTCTCTCAGCCAGATCCATCGTCCCTCGACAGGCTACAGATGATCAAGCAGTTGATGGACAACTACAACCTGGATTTCAAGGGGGCGATACTCAATCAGAACGACGATCCCGCAGTAGAGGTCTTCCTCGAGGACAAGGGGATCAACGTTCTGGGCTCATTCCCCACCATCGATAGTCTCAAACACTTCCGCGTGAAGGAGATCGTGGATGCTCTAGGGGCAGAAGTTATCGTTGGAGAGGACCAGCTCGACCGGTCTGTAGAGGAGGTAGTGGTGGGAGCCATGACGCCGGAGAGCGCGATCAAATACATGCGCAGACTGCCCAGGAAGGCAGTTATCACCGGCGGTGACAGGCCCGATATACAGATGGCCGCCCTGTCCACCGACAGTTCCTGTCTCATCTTATCTGGAGGTCTGTATCCTGCCAAGACTGTTATCTCCAAGGCCTACGAGCTCGGTGTGCCGATACTATTGGTGAGATACGATACGCTGACCGCAGCTGAGATGGTCGACCACCTGATAGCCAGGATCGATCCAGAGGACCAGGAGAAGATCGATCTGATCAAGGATACGGCGAAGGAAAATCTGGAGCTGGAACAGATCTACGGGGACTGCTGAACCCCCCTCTTGAAATCCTCTCGTTCCGCTCCCTGAGAAGAGGTGTGGTTCAATCTAAGGTTGAATCCAAGAATCAATTTATCTGGGCTTGCCCAGGCCGATTATCGAGTACATCCCTCTAGGCCTCCAGCATGATCTCGCTGGTACCGTCTTCCTGTTCCCTGAGATACATGACGTTGCTCATGAAATCCTTCACATCTGCTATATGGGTGATGAGTATGATCTGGCTGAACTGATTGGAGAGATGATTCAGCGAGTTCATCACGTTTCTCTTCCTGTTCTGATCCTGCGAGCCGAATATCTCGTCCAGTATCAGCAGGTCCACGCCGCTCCCGGAACGATCGGCGATCACCCTGGAGATGGCCAATCTCAGGCACAGGTTGGCCAGATCGACCTCCCCTCCGGAGAACCTCTCTAGGGGATACTTCTCACCCTGATCGTATATGTGGATATCGTAGTTCTCGTCCAGGTCCAGACCTTCGTACTTAGAATCGGTCATCTCAGTGAACAGAGAAGAGGAGATGTCTGACAGAGTGGGGATTATGCGCGACATCACGTTCTTCCAGAAGTCTTTCATCGCGTCCCCAAGAGTGGAAAGTTCTTCCACCTCCGTGCTCAATTTATCAACCTCTTTCTTCACCTTCCTCAACTCATCCAGTCTTTCAAGTGTCTGCTCTCTGTCTTTCTTCTTAAGGCTGATTCCTTCCTTGATATCTCGGAAACGCTCATTCACCCGATTTCTCTTCTTCATCTCCCCTTCCAGCTCTTCCTGTACCTCTTTCAGGTCGCCTTCCCCGTAATCCAGTTCCTGGATGCTCCCTTGCAGTTCATCAGAGCGCTCTCTCAGAGAAGAGACCTCCTTAATGATACTCTCCCTCTTCTCTTTGAGCGCCGGCAATCGCTTGAGCTGCACGGATATCTCCCTGTATTTTTCTTGAGCGTCCTCGAGTTCATCCCGTCTCTCGATCAGGGACTCGTACTCCTCTGGAATGAAATCCACTTCTCCCATCTCGTTCATTTTGTCTTCGATATCCTGTTTCTCTTCCTTGATCTCTTTCAGACGTTCGGAGGCCTGCTCCAAAGTACCTTCCAATTTGGAGAGCCGGCGTTGTTTCTCAGTCAGATTCTTCTTCCTCTCCTCCAGTACCTTTCTCCTCTTCTTCAAAGTGGAGACCTCTTCCTCCAGTTTATCCCGGTGATCACTGTCCTCTTGAATCTTCTCATCGAGCTCCTCAATTTCGTCCTCCAGCTTCCGTAATAGCATACCATGGTGGTCCCTCAATGGTCTCTCGCAGGTGGGACAGCTGCTCTCTGGACCCAGGTCCTGGATCTCCTCCCTACTCTCCTTCTTTTCTTCCCTCTCCTCTTCCATCCTTCTGATCTCAGAGGTCAGCAGGTCTATCTTACTCTTCTTTCCACTCAATCTCTCCTCGATCTTGGTCAGAGTCTCTTCCACCGTACTGATGCTCTTCTCCACCCCTTCCATGTCCTCGATCTTCTCTTCCAGGGTGGCGACCCTCTCACTGCGAGAACCCTCCTTTCGATCAAGAGAGTCCAGGCGGGACTGAAGTTCCTTCTTCTTTTCGTACTCTCTCTTGATCTCGTCTTTCTCCTCTAGGGAAGATTTGACTGTCCTGTACTCTTCCACCCTCTCTTCCAGTTTGCCCAACTCTTCTTTCCTATCTTCCAGGGACTGTATCTCTCCGGTCAGTTCTTCCACCCTGCTGCGTCCACTCTCCAGTTTACTCCCCAGTTCCCGGAGTTCCCCCTTCAATTCTTCATAGCGGTCCCTCAGATCAGATACTTCTGACCGTCTTTCCTTCAACTCCTCGATCCGGTTGTCATGCTCCTGCAGACGCTTCTTTACGCCGGACAGTTCACTCCGCCCCCCTTCGAGTCCTTCGTTGATATCCTTCAGTTCGCCCTTCAACAGCTCCTCCTTCTTCTCCCCCTCCTCGTTGCTGAGCTTCTTGGACTCTCTTTCGAATAACTCCTTCACCCGGCGGGAATCTGAATTGATCTCGTTGACCACCTTCTCTATCACGTCCACATCCAGCATACGCAGTACGACCCTCTTTCTCTCTCCAGGCCTCAGTGAAGAAAGTGCGTTCAGTTCCTTCTGCCTGGCGAATACGGAGATGAAGAATGATTTGTAGTCCATGCCTAACCTCTTGGTGATCGCTCTGCTGACCGCGCTGTCCCCTTCAGCGGTCAGCCTTCCGTTCACCTCCAGCTCGGCTTCCGGTCTCAGGTCCTTCCCTCTCATCCCCCTGAACAGGCGGTAGCTGTCACCATCCATGTCGAATTCGAGGAGCACGCTGCATTCATCGTTATCGTCGGCCCCCGCACGCCGGATACCCTCTTTGTTGGTCCTGGTGATCTGAAACTCGTTGCCGTACAGGGCCCAGGCAATAGCTTCGATGAGGCTTGACTTGCCCACTCCGTTGGGGCCGATCACCCCGATCACGCCGTCTGGAAACTCCATTTCAGAATCTCTGAATTTCCTGTAGTTCCGGAGTTTCATGTATCTGAGCTTCAATATTCCAGCTCCTTCTTTAGGTATTCCAGCCCCCTTTCCTCAATGGTATCTTTATCCACTCCTTCCACCGGGTACTGATCCAGAAAATTCTTGAATTCCTCTTCGATGGACTCCAGGGTGGTGCTCCTCCACTGCACCGAATTGTCCTCCCTCTCCACATCGAACCTCCTCTCGAAGTGGACAGTGTCTTTTACCAACTGATTGATACGGTTAAAATCCAGGGACTGATAGGCGGGGGATGAAATGTTCTTCACCTTCAGCCTCACGATCTTCGAGGCGAGATCCATTCTCTCCAGCCTTTCCTCTATCTTCCCCTGGACAGCTCTCCCCTCCATGTGTGAAGCATCGATGGGCCCGATATCCACCATCTCCCTCGTGGGCAAGGACTCGAACTCCCATTCACCACTCTCCAGGTCGACCCAGAGGAAACCCTTTTCCTGGCCGACTTCGGCGAACGAGAACCTCTCTGTGGAACCCGCATAACAGGCGTTGTCAGAGACCTCAGTGTGGCCGTGGTAGTGGCCCAGTGCAATGTAATCGAAGCCCCTCTTCAGGTAGGAGGAATTGATGAGCTGTTCGTTGAATTCATGCATCCTGAAAACGTCCAGTCCAACGATGCCGGTATGCATCATCGCCACGTTGAATTCTGTTTGGGGAGAGGGCTCCATTGACTTAAGCCCCTCCTGTAGCAGTTCGCCCTCAGCATGAGGGAGGGCGTGGACTGTGACTTCTCCGATCTCTATACTCTCGTAGCGCCCCCTGTAGACCGGATAGACTTCTTCCAGGTGATCGAAAATGCGGAATACGCTGCCCGTCTCTCTCAGCCTGGGCGTAGAATGGTTACCGGCTATCACTACCACCGGGATTCCTTCCGCTGTGAGACGGAGCAGTTGATCTAGGGCCACCGAAATTGCCCTGTTGGTGGGCCGGACTGAGTCGAACAGGTCCCCACTGTGCAGCACCATATCCGGCTTCCTATCGACCACGGAGTCAACAAAAGCTTCAAAGGCCCGATAGGTGTCGGTCTCCCTCTGGTTGAGCCCGCTGTCCTCGTCCACCTTTCCATAGGCCGAATATCCGAGATGTGTATCCGATATGTGGGCTATCTTCAATTGCTACTCCACTCCCGCTATTGGGCATCCATTCCTAAAGGGGAAGGACTGCCTTTAAACGATTGCTGGGACCTATTCGAAACTACTCTTCTTCCTCGACAATTTCTCTTTTCAACGCCTCGGCGAACCTCTTGTGGGCATAGTGGAACGTGTCCCATAATAGTATTGTTACCGCAAACCCCAGGATCATCACAGCCATCAGTGGGATCCAGGAGATCCCTTCTACTCCAGGGACGAATGGGACGATCAGGAAGAGAAGGATCAATCCTATAATCCCTGTGATCAGTTCGGTGAATAGCTTGGTCACTGCCTTCCGGTCCCTCCTTCTACATTCTCCGGATTCTAGAGCACATATAGTATATAGGTTAATGAGCGCCCTGATTCTAAAGATTATGCTAATAATAGGGGGCAATGTTAGCGGAATGGCCAGGAACAGTAGTCCCAGACCCAACAGCGAAGGATCGATTCCTTGCAGGAAGAATATGGAATCCTTGAAGTAGTAGACTGAGTTGACCGCTAGTATGATAATCGCCATGATGATAGTATCTATGAATATCATGGTGACCTGATTTTTGGCTTCGCTGGCCCTGAGTGTTGAGTCACTCAATCTTTTCTTGACCCCACTCCTCAATCGATCCATCTCTCTGAGGGTCCTCAACCAGTCTCTTGGGAGCCTGTTCTTTATCCCCTGAAGGAACGACTGAGAATAACGATCAAAGAAGGGATAAAGAAGCATGGTAACCAGGGCCGCGCTTATCACTTGAGAGTAAAAAGAGGGACCGACCGCCCCGGTATCCATTCCGGTCTTGGCAATGATAAACGAGAACTCTCCCATGGTAAGCATCCCCATCCCGGCCAACAGTGAGCTTCCCGCCTTCAAATTGGAAGCATAGGTGCCAGTGGTGACCGAGAACAGTTTGGTGATCAGGAATACTCCCGCTATTAAAAGGGCGGGCAAGATGTTGTTCACCAGAATTCCCGGTTCGATGAGAAGGCCTATCGAAACGAAGAAGATGGCGATGAATACGATACTCACCGGCTTGACAGTAGAGATAACGGTCTCCACCGAGTCTGCCTGGGATATGATGATCCCCATCACGAAGGCCCCAATTGCCACAGAGAGTCCGATGCCGAGAGAGAGTATGGCCATCCCGAAACAGAGTCCTAGGGAGACTAGGAGAACTGTTTCCTCCCTGAACTTCAAGACCACCCAGTCTATCGCCCTGGGGATCACCGCGATCCCTAGAACGGTGCTGAGGGCGAGAAAGATGAGTATGATCATCACTAGCTCCAGGATAGAGAAGATCTCCAGCGGGGTTCCGCTCGTCAGTGGGGAGGCCAGAGTGAGAACCAGGATGACGAAGAAATCCTCGATGATCAGTATGCCCACGATAGCCTCTCCATGCTCGGTACTCAGCCTACCCGAGTCCATCAGGGCTTTGGTGATCAATGCGGTGCTGCTGATAGACATCACCGCACCCAAAAAGATGGACTCCAATTGGTTCCATCCCATCACCCTCCCCAGGGAGTAACCGATGGTGAGCATGATAATTATCTCGATCGTTCCTGCCACCAACGAGAGCAGACCCACTTTCTTCAGCCGTTTGAAATTGAACTCCAGTCCTAGGGAAAACATCAATAGGATAATGCCCAAGTCGGCGAAGAAGTTCACCGAAGTAACATCCTGGATCTCCAGTGAGGGGATTATGCCCGTGGCCAGTATGAGGCCACCGATCATGTACCCCAGGGCTGGTGGGAGTTTGAATCGGGGGAAGACAAGGGCGGATATCCCGATCACTACCATTACCACTGTAATGTCGATCAGGAACTGCACAGCTACTTCCGCCATTTTCTCCTCCGTTCAGAAGAATTTGAGGTCAATGACCCCCCTATTGGTCTTGTCCTCCTCATTGGTATCATTCTCTAAACGGTCTTCATAAAGATGAACTTTGAGCGGGATTGCGAACGGTGTAAACGGCGATGCTACCAGCGCTTCCCCGGGCATAAGCATCTGGATCTCATTGTCAAGTCTGGAAACGTCCTGTTTGGCCGAATCCATCAAGATCTCCCTGTCTCTACGGTCTGAAAGGCCGAGGACGAACAAGGTGTTGAACTGGCTGATGATCTGATTATCGATCAGTTTTGGCTGCTGAGAGACGGCACATAGACCGACCCTGAACTTCCTTCCCTCCCTGGCAATCTGGTAGAAGATAGTCCCTCTGGCCTGGGAAAGCACCCTCTGGGCTTCCTCCATTGCCACCAGTACCGGGGGAACGTCCTTGCTCTTCTCGGAGTACAGGGCCTTATTTTTCTCGAAAACCGCCCTCGAAAGCACTGTAGACACCAGCAGTTCCTCCGTCTCTAGCATGTTGGAAGTGTCCACTAGCACCACCTTACCGGAGTGCAGGCAGTCCAGTACGTGTGAGGTTATGGATAGCTTGGAGTCAGTGGTCAGCAAACCGAACCTGAAGATGTTCTCCAGCCTCCTCTTGATAACGTTGATCGTACCCTCGTGGAATCTCTCCCCCAGGTCACGATTGATCTGCTCCACCCCCTTCTGATACAGGTCCACCAGCCAGGACTTTCCGTATTTGTAGTGAGATGACTGAAGGCACTCGATCTGGGGCTGACTGAACTCGTACAGGTTCTCAAGGTCCGTTATCTCAATCTCGCTGGCGGAGATGTTGAGTGTGTTATACGGCCCCTTCAACTCCCTGGAACTGAACACTTCTAGAGCGCCCTGCTGGGATGAATGGATGAGACCCCTCTTGCCCTTCTCGCCACCGTCATAGTACTCGCCGTGGGGGTCCAGTATCAGGAACCCGAACTTCCGCTGTTTCATGCAGGAAAGGGCCAGGTTCTTCATCAGGTTGCTCTTCCCCATCCCTGTGGTGGCGAAGATTCCTATGTGGTGGGGGATACTCCTGCTTGATATCCCCACCGGGAACTGAAGCACTTCGTCGCCCGAGCGAAGGAGGCCCACTTCTATGTCTCCCATGAAGTCTTTGAGGAATTGATAGTCATCTCCGTCGGCCTTCCTTACCTTGGAAAAGTGGAATGGAATCGTTTTCGTCTTCTTGAACTGTCTCCCGTCCAGGTAGCCCAACGGGGTACTCACTCCCACCCGGTAGAGTCTATCCGTGAGGGTTGAAATATCGCTCCTCCCCTCGTCCCGATCATCGGCCAGGAGTCCTCCCGCCTTCTTTTCCATCCAATTCTCACTCTCGGAATCGGCACCGTACTGGATGTCCATCACTCTGATCAAGAATCGTGAATCTGATCCCTCTTCCTCCACGATCAACAACTCGCCCACCTGGAGAGGCTCTTTATAATCGGTTCTAAACCGCGTCTCGGTCACTCTGTGTCCCACTACCCGTCCAATATGCAATGACATCCCTCCCTGCGGAGCACAGACTACAAACATCTTCCGCAGTTAAATGGATATTCCTTTTCATCTCTGACACGACCTAGAATGTTGAAACGATGAGAACAGTATAAACAACTCTTAGATTGATAGAATTCCGGCGAGTATCCCGGTTGCGTTGAAGACAGAATGGAACTTCTAACTACTCCCCATCGTGCATCGATCTAGCGAGCCTGGTCAGTGCCACCTCTCCCTTGTAATCGCAGACCATAGAAACCAGGGGACAGTTCTCGCAGGTCAATGTCCTCAGGAATTCCTCATCTGCCCCATAAGCGTCAAAGTGGCACCCATCGGGCCTTCTCTCTTTCATGGTCCTCCCCTTACCGATTCCTGTATATAAATTGATTCTTCCAACATCATTTCTCACCATGAGGGGTTGATGAACTGAGTCCAATATTCTTATTATGGAAGTAATAATTATCCTAGTTGTGCCTCCACCATTATTCAATTGGTACTCTTGTTATAAATCGCGAATTTCAGGCTGAGGGGACAAAAAGATGGCAAAAAATGAACCAAAGAAACTGGGAAGAGAAGGACCCCCCGTGAAACCCTCCATTAAACTGGTGGGTGTCGGCGGGGCGGGCTGCAACACCATTGCCAATTCCCCCTTTGAGACAGCCGCGATTTGCACTCCCCTGGAAGAGACTCAGGAAAAATCCTTCAATCACTACATCCGATTGAAGAACGAGGAGGTCGAATTCTTCAAGGAGACTTCGTTCAGGGCCCTCTGTTCCCTCAACTTCGATCTGAAAGAGACCCTCTCCAGGGGTATAGGTAACAGGGATCTCATCTTCCTGTTCACTGGACTGGGGGGTGACACCGGGAGCTACGTTTCCCCCATCGTCGCCAATCTGTGCAAGAAACAGTCAAAGCTGTGTATGACATCGGTGGCTCTTCCCTTCTCCGTAGAGGGGGAGGAGAGGAAGAGCGTGGCCGACTATAGCCTCTCCAGCATCTTCTGGGCCTCAGACATCACCGTTACCTATCCCAACGATCAGCTGCTGAAGATGGTACCCAATCTGCCCATGAGGAAGGCGTTCCAGGTGATGAACAGGATAATGATGCTCCCCGTGGAAGAACTGGAGAAGGCATTGACCACCAGGGACATCGAGCCCATCAGGAAGGATTTTGTGGAAGTCAGGTACGGTAGGTTGGGCATGGGCACCGGTAAGGGAGACAGGAGGGCGGCCATTGCGGTCAATGAGGCCTTTACCTCCCCCTGGTTCGATTTCGATGAGAGTGAGGTAAAGGCGGGTGTGGTAACCATATCCAGTGGTAAAGTAAAGAAGATGGATATCGAGGACGTCATCAGGAATGTTTCTCAATCTCTTCCCAACGCCAAGATCAGATATTCGGTCACCACCGATGACTCGCTGGGGGGAAAGATGAAGGTGATGCTTCTTCTGGGTGTGGCGTGAATCATTCCAGTATCTCTTCAGGAGCACTGGCGAACCTGACCAGGGCCCTCGCCTCCATGAAATGGAGCTGTCCAGGTAGCACGAGCGTGTGCAGTGGCGCCCCCATATCTAACCCAATGATATCATCCGGATACCCGGCCCTCAGTAGCTGATTAGGGGACCCCACTCTGGCCGTGGCACATAACAACCTGCTGTCGGTCATCAACCCCTCCCCCATCTTCTCCTCGGCCCTCATCAACCATTTCACTCCCTGAGCGCAGGTCATGAACCTCTGTTCGGGCCCCTTGATGTCAAGGAGGACCATGGTGTGAAGTCCCCTCTCGAAGTTCTCGAGAACGTTCTCGTAAGGGCTGGTGGGGAGGTACCCCGGTTCGGGGAATGGGAGGGTGACCGTCCTACCGAACTTGTAGGGCTGAAGCCCCAGCGCAGAGGCGCAGGCGCTGAAAATGGATATGCCGTGGAACAGCGAGGTGGGGATACCCCTCTCTTCTGCCCTGATCCTGATCTCAACATGGGTGGTGGCCGCCATCGGATCGCCGGGGGTGATCATCGCCACCTTCTCGTGCTCAGCGCGATCGACTATCTCGTCGCTTTCCTCCACCCCCTCCCTGCTGAGTACATTGATCTCTTTGCCCAGGGCCGATTTCAGTTCCTCCAGCGAGCTGTCCAGGAGTCTTGAGGTGTAGAACTCGGCGAAGATAGTGTCACACCTCGTCAGGGCCGCCCTGGCCCTGATGGTCAGGTCTCCGGCACCGCTCAGGCCTAAACCCACAAATATCAATTCTCCCATTGTATCACCGTGAAATCCTGGAGTGTCAAGGTTCCGAAAGAGGAAGGGGAATCTACCCGTAAAAAGCTTTCAGAACGGCAACTCCTAGATCCCAGGCTGGAGATCGAGGGAGAGGGGGATTTCCTTTACCTGCCTGTCAAGAGCATTCAGGGACTGGAAGGGTACGAACTCCACGAGAGGGATTTCGATACCAGGGAGATGCCGCAATCAGATTACAGAGAGAACGTCGACCTCCCCCCGACTCTGATGGAACTACTCCCCTCATCCTACGATGTCATCGGTGACCTGGCCTTGATCAAGCTACCGGATGCATTGGTACCCCACGCTGACGAGGTAGGAGAAGCACTGCTGGAGACCTTCCCCCGGCTGAGGGCGGTGTTCTTGGACAGGGGTGTCGAGGGCGAGTTCAGAGTGAGAGAGCTCACCAGAGTAGCCGGTACCGGCACCCCGGAAACCACCCACAAGGAATACGGTATTCATCTGCGGGTGGATCCCACTGTGGTCTACTTCAACCCCCGTCTGGCCGGGGAGAGGCACAGGGTGGCTTCCCAGGTGGAGGGGGGAGAAACGGTGATTGATATGTTTGCCGGTGTGGGCCCCTTCTCCATCATGGCGGCCAGGCACTCAGCGCCGGCCGAGGTGTACTCCATCGACATCAATCCTCACGCCATCAGGTATCTGAAGGAGAACATCAGGATAAACAAGACACCAGTGGTCACACCTGTGGAGGGCGATGCCAGGGAGGAGATCAGGCATCTGCCCATGGCCGACAGGATCATCATGAATCTCCCACATTCGGCCACCGATTTCCTGGAGAGCGCAGTTTCGAAGTTGAGAGAAGGAGGAATCATCCACTTCTACCTGGTGGAGGAGAGGGAGGACGTGGAGAGCAGTATAGACCTTCTACACGAGCGGATAGAGGCTACGGATACTTCCCTGGAAGTGGTCAGGAAGGATGAACTGAAGACGTATTCTCCCACGATGAGCGTCTATTCTCTAGACCTTCAGCTGTCCTGAACCCTTCGATCGTAGACAAGACATATTGTCCATTAATCGCCGATCTCATCGGGAGAGAGGGTGATACCTCTCTGTCCCTGGTAGTTACCGCTCCGCTCCTCATAGGTCATGGAGGGAGGAGAGCTCAGTCTCTCGAACACAATCTGGACGAATCTCTCGCCCATGGGCAGCGTTAATGTGGAATCTGAGAAATTGACGGCACTGAATGTCAGAGTGCCCTGGAAGCCGGCGTCCACCTTCCCCAGGCCGGCCATGATCCCCCTTCTGATCCAGGTGGTGCGCAACCAGAGCTGCGCGCAGACGGTGGGCGGCAACTCCACGTGTTCTACAGTACTCACGAAGAATTGAAATTGGGAGGGGATGTGGGCCACGCCCTCTTTGATCCGCCTGTCCTGCGCGGGCAGGTACACCCCCTCCACTCTCAGGTCGTATCCATTTGGGGTCAGACATTCCTCCTCGAAAGGTTCGATGGTGAGTGAGTCGTTCTCCAGGCTTTCCACTATCTCCAGATCGGGAAGTATGGACATGGGTCACTGTAGCAATAAGACTAGATTTAGATTTTGGGTATATCCCTCATACAGTAGTGCCCATTTTACTCCCACTCGGTTCTACCGACTCAGTGAAGAACGGTCCCTCCGCCCTTCGTCCCTGGATCGGGGTCCTGCAATATGAGAGTTAAAGAAGGGAAGAGAGCAAACCATATGAGGATGTTTAATTGTTGAATGTTTGGTGCTTCACCATGGACCTTGATAGATTGTTTCAACCTCGATCCATTGCTGTCATCGGAGCCTCGGCCACCCAGGGGAGCGTGGGTCACACTTACCTCAAATCCCTGCTAGATAGCCAGTACGATGGAAGAGTATACCCAGTAAATCCCAAGTACGATGAGATTATGGGCGTCAGATGCTACAGCTCCATTGAAGAAGCGGGGACAGCGGACCTGGCAGTAATCGCCACCAATCGACGATTAGCACTAGATCTTCTGAAAGAGTGTTCGGCTGCCGGCGTGAAGAGTGTCATCATCCCAACGGGCGGTTATGAAGAGGTGGGTGAGGAGGGTGCCAGGCTCGAGCAAGAGATCAGGAGGGTGGCCGTGGAGGGGGATATGGCCCTACTGGGCACCAACACACTGGGACTGATCAACAACCTCATTGACCTCCAGATCAATTTCAATCCCAGGAAACTACCTCCTCCGGGCGGTGTTTCCATCGTATCCCAGAGCGGAGGGATGGGGCTCTCCATAATCTCCAAGCTGCGGGAAGAAGGGGTGGGGATGAACAAGTGGATAGGAGTGGGGAACAGGACTCAGCTCGATTTCCCTGAGATCCTCGAGTATCTGAAATCTGATCCCTCAACCGAGGCCATTGGCTTGTTCATCGAGGGAACTGAACGGGCCGGGGATCTGTGCCGGGTGGCACGAGAGATCGTGCCCCACAAACCGATCGTGGCCTATAAGATAGGCAAGTCCGAGACGGTGGAGTTCATGGCCGTCACCCACACAGGGACTGGTGTGGGGAATTCGGATGTCTACAGAGGGGCATTCAGGCAGTCCGGTATTCTCCCTGTCGATTCGACCAGGGAGCTAGTGGCCAAGTTGAAGGCGCTGACCCAAGCCCCCCTCCCCTCCGGAAAGACACTTGGGATGTTCACCTACACCGCAGGACCGAGCATCGCAGCCGTGGACATGATAGCCCCTTATTTCGATATCCAACAGCCGGATGAGAAGCGGATTGAAGAGATAAAAGAGGAGATGAAGGGGGAACCCCCTGCGTTGCTCAAGAACCCTCTAGACGTGAATGGAGAAGGATACTCTCCTGACAGTTACAGGAGATTGTTGTCCGTCTTCGCCCGCGGTCCGGCTTACCATATCTTGGCCACCGTGAGCACAGCCGGTCTCCTGTTCCCGGTCCAGGAGTTACTGGAGGTGCAGGAAGAGGTCGGAGTGGCCTTGGTGCACTGTCACATAGCAGACTCTCTTGAGATCGATGGGTCAGCTAGAGCGGATCTGCAGGCCCGGAAAATCCCGGTGTATACCACCGCTGAGGAGATGGCATTCGGCCTCATAGCCCTCTCTGAATATATGGATGCCAGGGAGAGGGTGGCGCCCCGGGAAGACAGAGAAACTATATTACTCGATGCTTCCCACATCGAGGGAGAGATAATGGATGAATTCGAGTCCAAGTCCCTGCTGAGCATGGCCGATCTTCCGGTCATTGAGGAGGAACGGGTATCAGATTATCCGCGGCTGAAAGAGACAGCAGATGAAATGGATTACCCTCTGGTACTAAAGATCGTTTCGAGAGAGATCCTCCACAAGTCGGAAGTGGGAGGGGTCATTACTGACATAGTGGATGAGAAAATGCTGAGGACAGCATTCGAGACTCTTAAAGAAAAGTGGCCTGACGAAAACGTTATAGTTCAGCCCATGGTCGAAGAGGGTGTTGAGCTCATCATCGGCAGAAAGAAAGACAAGATATTCGGTGATATCCTGACCTTAGGAGTGGGGGGCTATCTGGCTGATCTATTTCCTCCCGTGGTGAGGGCCTGTCCATGTGATTGCACAACGTGTCTAGATATGATCGATAGCCTCGAACCGCAGGCCATCCTGGATGGCTACCGGGGTATGGAAACGGTGGACGGAAAAGCCCTTGCCCAACTGATGGAAAGGGTGAGCAGGCTGCGTCTCGGAGGAGAATCAATACTGGAAATGGATCTCAATCCCGTGATCGTGCAGGGTAGCGATCTGTTCATCGTTGACGCTTTGGTACGAAAGACGGTTTCCCGCTGATGGGTAACTCCTGCCAGTCGATTCTGAGACCGGAGGTCGGTATTGTCAGGGCACCATCAGGTATTCACACTTATCCCGCATCTCCTTGGAGATGATCCCCACCCCACCCCGCCTCCTGAGAGTCTCGAATATAATCAGCTTATCGGGGTCCTCTAGGTCAACTGTGGGCTCCGCACCGTCCCTCTCCGTCAACTCGTTGTACACGAACGCGCCCACCTCCTGGGCCAGCTCCTGTGAAGAGAGTTCTTTCTCAAGCCCCCTCCTCTCCACCTTGACACCGAAGTTATCTCCCTTGTCGATCCTATCAAGTAGGGTCAGGGCCGCCCTGCAGAACTCCTCAAAGGCGCTGTCGGCCGAGAACTTGAACCACTCGTCGATGGGGATGATCCTGGACAGGGAGAGCAGTGGCTCTCTTTCTGCGCGCTCAATGAAGTCCATGAAGTCCTCCACCTGGCCCCGGAATACGCCTCTGAATTCTGTGGGCCTGAACTCCCCTAGCCCCTTCATCTCGTCCACCAGTTCGTTTTCCCAGTAAGGTCTAGAAGTCAGCAGTACTTCCATCGTAATAACAATTCGAGCCTCTCCGTATAAAGATTTTAGGTTCTCTCTCGGCTCTTCCTGAGCCCTTGGATAATGGATGGCATATCATGAAGCCCCAGACCGTATTTTCGTTCACCTGAAACTATTCATTGTGAAGCCTGCCCGGCAGGAGGTTCTCTTATTGCTTCATTTCCTTTGAAGGCAGCCCGCTTCACCAGTCTAAGGCTGCTTCGTATGACTACTTCACTACCTCTTCATGCAGGGAAAGGGCCTCTCCCTGGTCCTCCGCACCTTCTATGACCATGACTCCACTCTCCAGGACGCTGACTCTGCTCTCTCCCCTGCTCATGGTGAACCCGAGTTCTCCACCGACCACCGGTCTCCATCCGCGTGCCCTCAACAGAGATTGTACACCGTCGAGATCGACGGCCATCATTTCCTCGGGGTGGACGATGTACACACTTCTGCCCCCCCTGCCGCACACCTCCTCGACTTTCTCACTGGCAAGGGCGAAGGGAGGCCCGGACGGTCGATCACCACATACTGGGCACCCCTCCACCCTGACGATATCGATTTCTTCAAAGGTCATGGTCTGGATGTTACAGTGCAGCAGTTTGCCGGGCAGTCGGGGAGACTCTCCCAGCACCACTTTTACCGTCTCCGAGACCTGTATACTGGCCAGTATTCCCAGGATGGAGGGATTGATGCCCGCCACTCCACAGCTGGGCATGCTCTCATCCCGCAGGTTTCCCTGGAAACACTCCAGGCAGGGACCCTCTCCGGGCATGATGGTGGTGGTGTTCCCGTAGTCCCTAATCGCCGCCGCGAAGACATACGGTATGTCGAGCTCCATGCACGCCCTGTTGATGGCGTATCGGGGAGCAATACTGTCCAGACCATCAACCACCGCGTCCATTCCTTCGATCAGGTTGAGGACTGTGGTACTGTCGATATTGAACGGCAGTGGCTCAACGGCCACGTTGGGGTTGAGACCCCTCAACCGCTTCGCGGCCGCCTCCACTTTGGGAAGACCCAGGGACGCCATGTCGTACAGGTGCTGTCGATGAAGGTTGGACAGTTCCACCACATCGCGGTCAACCAGCCTCAGGTGTCCTATCCCCACAGACGCCAGTTGGATCGCTGCCGGACTGCCGAGACCTCCCAGACCCATTATTGCTATCTTCGCACCTTTCAACCTCTTCTGCCCCTCATACCCTATGGAAGGGAGGACGATCTGCCTTGAATAGTACTCGCTCTCCTCCTCTGTCAATTCCTCCTCTTTTCCGGTCATCTCTCAGGTAATCTATGGAGACTACACCGCTATTAACTCTTGTTCTCCCTCTGTTGGTCGCCACCAGGTGTGTCCGTTTGGAAGCGATGGAGCGGGACGAAAGGGGGCCCTGGGGCCCTACAGTCCTTGGGATGAGAGATATTATAACCACTGACTAGTTTCGATAGAGAGAGACCCATGGCAGGGCCGATGCAGGAGCTGGAAGAGGCTTTAAAGGAATTCATCGAGGAGAAGACACCGGACGCTATCCTCTTCTCTGGCGGCATAGACACCACGGTACTGGCCCTTCTGGCCAACGGGTTCAAAGAGACTCCTCTGATAACTGTCATCCTCAGCGAGGCTGAAGGTCCTGACCTCGAATACTCAGTATCTGTGGCCAAGGAGCTGGCCGCTCTGCAGCACATCAAGTACTTCGATGTTGGCGAGGCCAAGAGGGCTGCCAGAGAGGCGATCAAGGTTCTGAGAGTCTTCGAGCCCATCGAAGTGAGGAACAGCCTTGCTATATACCTCGGTCTGGAGCTGGCCAGGGATCTCGGGTACTCGAGGGTGATGACCGGTGACGGGGCCGATGAATTGCTGGTGGGATACGATTTCCTCCTGGAGCAGCCCCTTAACGACATTCAATAATGGGTCGAGAACACCTGTGATAACTGGTCATTTTCTGCCCCAAAACTCGCTCAGGCCCTGGGCATCGAGGTAGTTCAGCCCTTCATGAACCAGAATATCAAGAGATTGGGGAGGGAGATCCCCATCGAGGACAGGGTGATGGACGATGAGGGCAGGTGGGTAGGCAAGTACCCTCTGAGGAGGATGATTGCAGATCATATGCGGGAAGAATTCGCCCGGCGAAGAAAGGCCCCGATAGAAATGGGGAGCGGTTCCAACCGATTGTCCGAGCTGTTCTCGTCCATGATATCCGAAGACGAATATGCTAGAATAATAAATAAAATCAGGCTAGGTACCCGGGAACAGGCATTTTACTACAGACTGTTCAAAGAGGTCGGTCTCACTGTTCCTCAGACTGATGATGAAGACAAAAGGTGCGATGTCTGCGGTTACGCGACGGTCAGAGGGTTCTGCCGAATGTGCGGTACAGCGGGAGGTGACCAGTGAGTATGAAGGGAGAAATCACAGGTCGGCTAGTGCAATGGCACACTGGCCCACCGAGATGCCCCCGTCTCCACATGGCACTCTGTCATGTTGGATTAACTTCATCCCCCGTTCTCTCACCCTCTCCTCCACGATGCTGGTGATCACTCCGTTATAGGCCACTCCACCGGTTAGGCCGATGTTGGATACCCCCTCCTCTTCTCCCCGCTCTACCGCAATATCCACCATCTCCCTCACTAGATCATGGACGAAACTGTAGGCCAGATCGCTCCTGTCGCCCCGAGAATGGAACAGCTCTTCAAACATGGGGAGGGTCTGGAGTACTCCATTCCTGCTCTCGAACTCGAAGTGATATCTCTTCCCCCCCCTCTCCAGAAGGGGTTCCAGTTTCATCGCCGGTTCTCCATCATAGGTCCGTCTGCAGGTACCTCCCAGGTAACAGGAGAGGACATCAAGTACCCTGCCCATTGATGAGGTCCTGGGTGCGGTATCCATCATCTTCCTGAACACCTCTGACTCCCGGTCCGAAAACCCTTCGTATTCAACGCCCACCAGTTCGGAGATGGCGAACAGGATTCTTCTGACATCTCTGACCGCCTCCTCTCCCCCCAGCAAGGGGATTTCCTGCAAGTGCCCTTCGCGGTCATACGAGCGGTAGCTGGTGTTCAGTATCTCCCCTCCCCAGGCGTTGCCATCTGCCCCGTACCCAGTGCCGTCGAAGGCGAGCGCCATCATCTCGTCGACCCCTGAGTCAACAAGCAGGGAGG
The DNA here is from genome assembly GCA_964580935.1 of uncultured Methanomassiliicoccales archaeon. GTDB lineage: Archaea > Thermoplasmatota > Thermoplasmata > Methanomassiliicoccales > CAZOLG01 > CAZOLG01. The sequence goes on along the minus strand of CAZOLG010000005.1, from coordinate 3,578 downwards.
CGGAGTGAGCCCAGTGGTGCTGTACCTCCTTTAGAACGGCATCTAGCTCTCCAGCCATCCTCTTCCCCAGTCTGCGGTTGGAATAGCCGGGGTGCATGTCGATGACAACGGTGTCCACGTCGTTGACTTCGAGAAGTCTTCGGAAATAGTCAATTGAAGATTCAAGGAACTCCAGGACTCCCACGGAGTCTCCATCTCCGATATACTGGGTGGGGAATATCTTGCCCCCTGAAGCCAGGGCACCGGTCAGGTTCTCCTGGGCCCCTAGTCCGATGGCCGTCCCCTTGAATGGGAGCTGTAGAGGCGACGGTATATGCCCCCTGGACTTCCTGATGAATTTCCTCTTGTTCCCATGGAGCCTGAGTACCGAATCGTCACACCGGTTCACTATCTCTCTGTTGTGGAGGAGGTAGCACTCCGCGTTCAGGGAGAACACGGTGTTGTTGGTGATCATCGGCTCCCCCGGGACGTTTGCCGAGGTGGTAATCAAGGCGTCTGCGTTCAGGTGGTGGAACAGGATGTGGTGCATGGCGGTGTAGGGCAAGAAAACACCGATGTTGCTCAGTCCAGGCGATACGCCTCTGGTATCCTCTGACTTCCTCTTCTGTATCAAGGTCACTGGGCGGTGGGGAGAGGCGAGGATCTCTGCCTGGTAATCGTCCACCACACCGTACCTATCGGCAGCTTCCAAGTCCCTCACCATTAGGGCGAACGGCTTTTCCTTCCTGCCGTACCACTCCCTCAGCTTGGGAACTACGTCCAAACTGCAGCAGATATGCATCCCCCCCCAGCTCTTGGCGATGCCTATCTCCCCCTCGTCCATGCACCGGGCGAACCCCCTGATCGGGTCCTCGTCCACCAGATCCTTCTGAGCATTGTAAAGTGAGTAATGGGGGCCGCAATCGGGGCAGGAAATCGTCTGGTGATGAAAGCGACGGTTGTGCGGGTCTTCATATTCCTCTCTGCAGCTTTTACACATGGGGAAAGAACTCATGGAGGTCATAGACCGGTCGTAGGGCAGGTACTCAATTAATGTGAATCTGGCCCCGCAGTCAGTGCAGTTGGTAAATGGGTACATGTAACGTCTGTCAGAAGGATCGAACAGTTCTTCCAGACAGGAGTCACACACCGCGACATCGTTGGGTATTCCCACCCCTTTCTGCCCGTTCTCGCTGGGCATAATATAAAATCCTTCACCCAGGTCTGCGAACCCCTCAGAGACCTGGATCGAGTCGATACTGGCCAGAGCGGGGAGGTTGTCTTTGAGGGCCTCCAGGAATCTCTCCCCCTTCTGGTTAACCTCTATCACAACATTAGACCCGTTGTTCTGCACGTAACCGTCTAGATCCATGGCGGTCGCTATGCGGTACACCGTAGGCCTAAATCCCACACCCTGGACCACTCCATGGATGATGAACTTCATTAATTACTTCGAGAATACGATGTCTATAAATCGTTTTGGATTGAACCACTCTTCTGGCTGATTCCGATTTCGCCACTTTTCAGGACATCCTCGTATGACTTGAGTAGGCGCATGCCCCCGACATGTCGTCCAGATTTATGCCCAGATATGCTATGGTCTGATGCGTGTCCTGATGCCCGTACATGCGGGAGATGGTCTCGATGGGGGCTCCGGCCCGCCACATGATGCGTCCGCCGTTTCGACAAGTGGGACCAGGTGTCCGCTAAAGCTTGGCTGGAGTCGGAGTCCGGCTTCGGGTTCCCTCCTCTGCCGCCCAAGGTGCACAGGAGGTACAAGTCATGGGTCAAGGAGCGGCACTCGGTCCTCGATAGACGGAGGTGGGGAGAGGCCGCCGATGAGTCAGGTGAAGACGATAACGAGGGCTCAGAGGACGATATCAGCGAGATGGCTAGAGCTCTGAGCAAAAGGCGGTGGGACAAGGAGAAGGGGACTCAACTTCTATACTTTCAAGAGATTCTAACGTCTCCAATCAATAAATATTGCTGAATGGACTTGAGAAGAAGGGAGGCTGAGTGATGTGGAGTGGTCAAATGGTAAGATTTGCATATTAATCGCCGTAGCAGTGTTGGTTGCCTCTTTTGCTGGCTGCTTGGGCAATTCGGAACTGATCAATAAACCTGCTTCGGATATGGTTATTAAAGTAGAAGACTTGGGAGATAATTGGTCTACGTATCCTGGAGATTCTAATGTTAAGGGTGACTCTTTTGCTAATGTGTACCTATATTATCCATCTTCTGCTATTCTGGATAGAGAGAGGATAGTTCATTCTGTACTAAGAGTATTCAATTCAACAGACGATGCGAGAAGTCATTTCCAACAACAGGAAGAGATAGCTAGTAACTTTAACGCCCAGGAGGTCGATTTCGGCGATGAGGGTTTTAAATATGTATTCCAAAATAACCATTCCGCATTGTATAGTATCAGGATAGACAATGTGTATCTTGAGATGGTTTTCTCTACAACCAAAAATGAGATTTCAATCGATTCCGAATGGGTCAATTCTGTTCTTGAAATTCAGCTATCGAAGATCACTTGAAGAGTTAGACGCTATAATATAACGCTAGAATGGCCACTCATAGACTTCCCAAGGATATGGAACTTCAGGTATTGATTGGTGTCCCGATGTCGACGAGTCCATAGTTACATAGAAATTTGCTGTTGGATTCACCCATATTCCATGTTCGTTATTCCAATAGTTAGTAGATTCGGTAGGATAGAAATAATAGTCTATATAACCAGGAGTGCCAGTAAATGGTGGATGGCTTCCACCGTTGTATGGAACGGTCCATGCAGACGGTCCATCGGGCGAAATAAATTCATAGTCGGGATCGTACGGGATGACATGAACATAATCGCCATAGGTACCTCCAGCCATAATCGAGGTAATGATTTGAATTTGCATTATGCTGCCTCGATCGTAGTGAGTATATCCAATCTTCACATGGTACATGTCTCCAACGAAAGTTGGGCCTTCCTCGATCCAAATTCCATCGAATCCTGTTTGATATTCTGGTTCCACGGAACTGGCTATAGGAATCATTAGAATTATTACCATAAGGCTTATCAAAACAGAGAGAACAAATTCCCTTAGTTTCATAATACCCCACCAATTAGTAAACTGTAGCCTTGTCATATACGGTTTTCTTTGAATTGTCCGAATGCGCAATCCGCATCCCACTAACGATAAAGTAATACGTTGAAGGTGAAAATCGAGGTAGCCGCCGTCGATCCCACGCCTCACGGAGGGATGCCCTCGTCCGAAAGATACAAAAGAAGTAGTGGGTTATGGGTGGGAAAGGGCGACCAGAAAGGGTGGATCCATGGACCTTCTCCAACTTCCCCACCGAAGATTGTTTTAGGATCCTCCCCTGGAAGCGCCTCTTAGGTCCCCCCGGCGTGCCGATCGAGTTCATATCGGCACAATACATATTCTCTATACGATAATCGGACTGCAAACTAATTATAGCATCATGGCTACCTTTCCAAAAAGGCGCTTTAGAGAGAATAGGGGATTGATCTTCAATGCAGATACTTTTAGTTGACGATGAAGAAAGCTTCCTAGCCCTGTCTGAAGAATTTTTGAAGGATATGGATT
>CAZOLG010000004.1:0-273617 GCA_964580935.1 uncultured Methanomassiliicoccales archaeon | reverse complement strand
AGTGGGGAATCCCTCCGCCGGATAGAATGGATCACCACGTTCAAGGGGGAGAAGAAGGCGGTGGAAGTCACCAAAATCCCGGTTACTGATGAATCGGGGAATATTAAATCCCTGGCCTGTACCGGCCATGATGTCACCGAGCGGATGCGTCTCCAAGAGGAGGAGGAGTTCCTTCATTCGCTACTGCGTCACGACATGAGAAATGCGGCTCAGATCATTCAAGGTTACCTGGAACTTACCCAGGATCTAGATCTTCCCCAAGAGGCTGAGAAATATATAAGCAAAGCTAGAATGGCAAATCAGAAAGAGATGGAGATCGTCGAAATGGTCAATACCCTCAAGAGGAGGGATGAAGAGGAGACCCGAGAAGTGGATCTCGTCCCTATAATCCACGAGGGTCTTGAGAGATGGAGTTCTCAGGCCGAAGAGGAGGGGATGGAGATCGTCGAGAAATGTCCTTCTGAAGGTTGCTCGGTGGAGGGTTCCCCACTCCTGGAGAGAGTTTTCCATAATCTGATAGAGAATTCCATCCACCACTCGGGTGGAACCACGATCAGGATCTCTGGTGAAATCGAGAGTGATGAGATGATCTGCACCGTTGAGGACGATGGCAGGGGTATCCCCGATGAAGATAAGGGGATTGTGTTCGAGAGGGGGTTCATCACCGATGAGAAGAGAGGGAGCGGACTGGGGTTGTTTCTGGTCAAGAGGTTGCTGAAGAGCTACGGTGGAAACATTGAAGTCAAGGACTCGGCACTGGGTGGAGCCAGGTTTGATATTCGTCTGAAGAGGGTCTGAACCCTTTTCCTTTCTTTCTGATATCTTTTGTTCGTCCCCTTTCTTATCCCCCTCAGATCTGTAGCTCTCCGAAAAGCATTCGATACCATCCGATCTACTGGGGAAGAAATGCTTGAATCAAAAGAATATCTCCTTTCATGAAGAACGCCCAGCTCTATATCTTAAGCATCTTCAGCTAGTATCCACCATAACAGATCATGTGGCAGGTCTGAATTACGAATTGACACATAGCGAATAGGATCGATAGAATCATACGAAGAGACCCAAATACCGAGAAAAGAACAATATCGATATATCCGCCAGCAGGCTGCAATCAAAGCGGTTGCGACCACAGCGGTGGGGATCTATTATTGTGTCCAAGAAGAAAGGGATGATATCAGGAGCTCCATTTATGCGGCAATTGGTTTTTTCCAATAGAACGGATTCTGGGAGGATGCTGGAAAGTGTTTATTGGCAAATGTTTATTGACATATTGTTCAACGAAAGAGGGCTGCTATGATAGTAACTTCCGATGCTCTCTCTATAGCACTCTTCTGAAATCATTGACGAGGGATCTATCGCCCAGTTATCCTGTCAGCCATATAGGATTTTTCCAATTCTATCGATTGGAGGGAGGCTAAAGAATCATAATTGGTCTGGGCGGGTGAAAGATGACCATTCTGCTACAGGATCATCAACTCCTCTAGAAGTTCTCCTTCTCTCTTCCATCAGTACATTTGATTATCTCACTAACATGTAGGTTGTATCTAGGTCTTGGAGACCATATTCCCGGACATATCCGGGGAAGATAATAAGTATCCTACCACAATGTGAGTGAGTTCGAGGGGGATTTATGACAATGAAACCTGAAGAGTTCAAGGAAGAGTGTAAGGGTTGTATAACTCTTCTACCGACTCCTTTTGGGGAGAATGATGAAGTGGACTATGAAGCACTTAGGGACCACACCCGATATGTAGTAGATAATGGAGTCGAGGGAGTGATTCCAGCAGGTAGTACAGGAGAATTCTGCTATCTGAGTGATGAAGAGCATAAACGGGTCATCGATGTTGTGGTAGATGAAGTAGATGGAGATGCATTGGTTGTCGCAGGAACCGGTAAGCCCGGTACCCGGGAGACAATCAAGATGACAAAGTATGCAGAGGACGCGGGCTGCGATTGTGCGATGATCGTCACTCCGTACTACTTCATCACCAGAGAGGAGGGGCTCTTTGAGCATTACAAACGAATCGCTGAGAGTGTGGACATGGCGATCATGCCATATAACAATCCCTGGGTCTCGAGCGGAGTGAGATACAGCTATGACTTAGTGGAAAAATTCGCCGAAGAGATTCCCAATATTGTAGCCATGAAGGATGTTACCGGAAACCCTGCCTACGTTTATGAACTGATACATAGGGTCGGAGATAAGATATCGATACTGCCCTATGCAGAGACGGAACATACTATGCTATGTTTCCTCCTCGGATGTCCGGCCACTATATCATTAGTGTCCAACATCGCCCCGGATTTATCCCACAAACTATGGGAAAGTGCCTACCTCGAAAAAGATGCGGTCGGGGCCATGGAGGTACTGGGTAAACTCAGCGATTTCAATAGGTTGATGAATAGATTGATAGATCAGGAGGGAATACCCACCTACCTTCACCTGGTAAAACACGCGTTGACCCTCATGGACAGACCATGTGGACTCCCTATGAGGCTCCCCTCGGTGGAACTGAAGGAAACCGAGGTGGGAGAGCTCAAGCAGGCCCTCAAGAGGATGGGCGTTCTGAAATAGCCAAACAGTCCATCATCCTTGAGTTTGGTCACGAGCCTCTCAATAGAATAAAGGGGATAGTGAGAATTTGGGGCATGGTCGAATCCCATCTCCCGGAGTTCATCATAACATGAAAGATATTCCTCAGCAGAATTGCCCTGTGCTACCCCGATCAGCCGAAAAGACCAATTTCCTTTCTCATAATCTTCAATAGCATCTCTTGCAGATTCCAGGGTCGCTTTCTTATCCTTCAGAACATCGATCATTATTCCGTAATCAGCACCCATCTTCTCGTAGATTTTGAACAGATGATTATAGGAGAGAAAACCGGAGCCCTCCTTCTGGAACACTCCAGAATCGCAAATCAGAACCTTCTCCTCCAATAGTGTCTTACCTTTCTCACACTGAGATACATCTCCTCCGTACGGGCATTCATCATCTACAACTCCGCAGTTCTGAAGATCGAAACAGGGATAATCAGAGATATCTTCTTGAAAAGATTCAGATGTGTTTGCATGAGACATTATGCCAAATTCCTTGTTATCTGGAACATCAACTCCCTGCAATATTCTCAAAGAGGCTTGTCTATCGGCTACAAAATAGGGTGTAAATTTGTCATTTTCACGCATTTCAATTCCTCATAGTATTTTCAAGTCATTAATCCTTACCTGTAAATCAGGTCATAATCAGGCCAGTATTACCTACGCTCCAAAAAATCCCTCAGCGCCTCCTCCACCACCTCCCTCTTGTTCTTACCCTCAAGGATCTTGATCTGGTCCAGGATGTCGGCCAGGTCCTTGGGGATGTCCACACGGAGGCGTCTCCGCCTCTTCTCACCATTCACCTTGCTTCCCATTGTTACGAACCTCAGAGTGAGTATGGCGGTGGCGACGGCCGCCGGGACGGTCAGCAGACTCAAAGGACTCCCAGATCCCCCTCTATCTTGTAGGTGGTCAGGAAAAGATAGAGGAAGGTTAGGAGGGCGAACGAGAGGAACACATACGCGGCCATCTCCAGCTTGGTGGTCATATGCCGAACCTCGTGGCCTCCGTGTATGTTCGAGAGCGCTGTTTGATGTTCAGGTGCAGGTAGATCTGCGTCACCTTGATGTCCGAGTGTCCCATGTTGTCCCTCACGATCTCGATGGGGATACCGTGGTCCAGCTGCCAGGTGGCATATATGTAGGACGATATACCTCAGAAAATTGGCTCACTATGTTGTTGACTTGAATCTATCAATGAAAATCCTAATCTGATTACTTGAATAATACCTTCATAGCAGCCTTCTCTACATCCTCTATGTGCTTATCAGGCGTGGAGACCATAATCGCCCAGTCGTGGATGTTCCTATACTGCAAGGCTCGGGCCAGAGGGCTGTATCTGGACAATGGCTTGATCCTATCATCTTCCAGTATGGGCACCTCTGTCTTGCCGATCCTGGGCTCGGAGAGCATCAGCTCTTCAGAAGGGACATCGATTATGACCTCGGAGACATCCACTCCCGCCCTGTCAGCGATCTCCCTTTCCTTTCTCTTTCGCACCTCGTAGTCAGTCAGAGGTGCGATTGCCTCTAGCTCCGAGTCGTCCATGTCGAATTGTCTTTTAGAAAGTGCCTTCTTGTACAGTTTTCTGTACCGCAGCCTGTTGATAATATCCGAAGGTGGGCCGTCCATGGATAGCAGCTTCTCCGTCAGGGAGCATTCGGTGTCCACATTCAGCCTTTCAACGATTTCCTCATCATTTTGGCCAGCGATCTCCACCGCCTTACAGAGCATCATCTCCGCGATCCTAACAGTCTTGTGGAAGTAGACCGAGGTGTACATCAGTGCCCGGGCCACTAGCATCCCTTCCACGGCCACGACACCTCCTCTTTCCACTACGAGATCTCCGTGGTGCAGGGCTACAGTCTGCAGAATCCTGTCGATGTCGATTGCCCCGTGGGCAACGCCCGTGTAATAGGCGTCTCTGAGAAGGTAGTCCATCTGGTCCGCGTCCACCGGTCCATGGACTATCTGCTGGAGGTATTTGTCCTCTCCGAAATACGCCTGGTCGTCGTCTACAGCCAGAGTCTCCTGACCTACCCTCTGCATCTCATCGGAAACTATGAGCTTGCCCACCCTTTCGGGAGATATTCCTGCTTCCTGTAGCAGCTCAGATATAGGTGGCATTTCTCCCAGGACATCTTTCGCTGAAGAGGTGCAGACCTCGAGATTCCCGTTCATGATCATCCTCGAGGCTTCCATGTGATCCCTGCCTACCAGGTCGTTGATTACCATTTCAAGAGTGTGCGAGAAAGGAGGATGTCCGATGTCGTGCAGCAAGGCAGCGGCCTTCAGCTCAAGCTTTTCATTATCCTCAAGGCCCAGGGACTCGGCGATCTTGTCGGCCAGGAAGTATGTGCCCAACGAATGCTCGAGCCGAGTGTGGTTTGCTCCCGGGAATACTAAGTGAGCCAGTCCCAGCTGGTGTATGTTATGGAGTCGTTGCACCTCAGGCCTTTCTAATAACGAAAGAAAAACACCATCTACCCTCACGCTGCCGTGAACGCTATCATGGATGATCTTGAATTCAGACACTCTTATAAAATCTTCAGTCAGATATATAGGTGTAATGTTTCTTTTCTGGACTGGAACCGATCGGGTGTTGAATTAATGCTGATGTTTAGATTTTGACATCGAGTTCTCTACAAGAGAACGAATTGATACATCTGAAGGACGGATAATCATTCAACGATCAGGAAAATCCGCCTTTCAGCCTGTGCCTATCGATCTTGATCCCGTTTGGCGCCACGACGATAAAGTTCTTGCCTATGGCTGCCACGTCCCCGTTGGTATCTCTGGCCACCGCCTTCAGCTCGGTGGTGATCCTCTTAAGGGTCAAAGAATCGTTGGCCACGGCCGAGTAGTCGACGAGCAGGATGTTGCCGTTGTATACCGGTTGGGTGATACTCGATACATCTTCGTACCGGTAGACCTCAGCCACCTTGATCATGCCCTGACCGCTCAACGGGTTATCCTCTTCAAAATGAATCTTACCTAGGTCTATATATTGATCTGTCTCTACCGCCTGCACTTCATCTTTGGATTTTGAAAATGGCTTCTTGAATAGTGCCATAGCATCCCTCTTCATCTCAATGGTGGGTCAAGTTCTTAAGCCTTTTCACTTCATTCAATTCTGGGGAAGGGTTTGTCTGTGAAATATGTGAACTAGTCTCAGCAATCACTCTTGATACGAATATGGGTTTGATATGAAGAATGAGTGTTCTTGAGCACACTAGCGGTAATTATCTTGGTGTTGTTCCCACGAACCGTTCGAGAAGTACGTGGTCAGAAACAAGAGTTTAACAGTAGGCCTATACCATGCCGATTGAGTTAGAAGGGGTTCGTAAGATAATCATCACTTCTATCTCTACGAGCAGTTATGTGCTCAAAGACATAATCAATTCCTTGGTCAATCATGACTCCATATCAGCAAGACTTCTCTCACAGGTATCTCTTTCGTCGCATTCTTCGCATTTACTTATGATGGCCCTTCTCATGCCGGCGGCAAATCCTCCGCCCCTATCTATAGAACAAGCGGCTCGTTCAGCAGAATTTCGTTTTTCATTAAGCTCCTTCAGTTGCTCATCAGTAAGGATCTCCTTCATGATCTCCTCGAAATTCAGTTCAATATTCACGGTGACGAATCTTTCCCACTGATCTTCGGTCAATACCTCTCTCCATAACTCCCATTCTTCCATATCACCACCTCCGATCTTTGATGGGACTTTAGCCTGAAGTACATTTCCTATTATAATTAGAGAATTGGGATATTATTCGATTCATTCCTCTACAACTCATCGTACTCCCAGAGCTTGTCGCCCACGTAGTGAACGCTCTTTATGGCCCTACCAGACTGCTTGTCTATCATTTCCTGTCCGGACATCAGAGCTTCCCCAATGGCTAGAGGCTGACCGTTCTTCTGGTCGCTCACCCACACCAGATCGCCTTCCTGGATGTCGGTGTCAGCCTCAACGATCCCTGGGGCCATGACGTCTGCACCGTCGACCACGTAGGGTACTGCCCCCATGTCCACCGTGACCTCCCGCTTCTCAGCTCCATACTCTAGTAGGCCTCGAACGGTGGAAAACGCTCTGTCTTCGTAGATAATGGCCAGTATCTCCCCGTTCACGAAGATGACATCGAAGTCGCTGCTCTCCGCCCTGTCCACTGTGTCCTCTACGGAAAAGGATTCGGTACCCGTGGTCTGGCGGAGCTCGTCTGCCAGCCTCTCGATAACTTTTTCCTTCAGCCGCCCCCTGTTCCTGATCCTGATCTCGGCCATATAAAGCTCCATACTGACCTTGATTAAAAATCTTTCTCCGTTCTCCGGCCGCATGATACCCTTCAGTCATGACGGCCAGATTGGTCAGGCAGAGTCGCTGGATCATTAATTTCGTTATTGTGAATGAATGCGTAAGTGTCTTATTGGAGACACCTTCTGTCCCTGTGTATGAAATGGGCACTGCTGGGGGTCCGCCTGGGGACCATCGCGGTGAGTATAGTCATCGCAATCATAATCATTCTTAGTATACTGCCTCTAGCCATGGGCGGTCTGGACGTTGACATTCCGGAAACGCAGGAGTCCAGCTGGACACTCCAGGACGATGTGTTCAGCTTCTCCCAACCGATCAGGGTCAATAACGGCGGGTACTACGACATAGAGGACTTCTCGGTGAGTTTCGAAATATCGGACGATATGGGGAACAAGATCACTGACTACGTCAACACACCTGTGGACCTGACAGCGGGGGAGACCACTCAGTTCAACGTCATGCTCAGGATCGACCTGGACGACATCAGCAACGAGGCCATCAGCAACATGGTGTTCAACGGCACCACCTTCGACACCGAGGTGGAGATCGAGGCCCAGTACATGATGAAGCTGATGAAGATGAGTGTGAACGCGTCGGAGCAGATGGACTGGTCCCCTTTGATCCAGGACTACGGTGTGGAGAACGTCTATCACACCTCCAACGACTCGGCCATCACACTGCACGCTCCTTACTACATCAGCGCCTCGGACATGCTCAATGGCCAGTCGATCACCGTTGACTGCGTACTTAGCAATAGCACTTCGATTATAGGAGAGAGCAGTGAAACGATTACTCTAAGCCAGTACACCACGGGAGAGTTCCTGTTCCCTCTGAGTGAACAGACCTCTCAATTCATGCTCAACAACTCACAGTCTCTCACACTGGACATGACCGTGGGATTCCACGGCGTGGAGCAGCAGATGACTTTTGATTACTACTGGGAAGCACCGGGAGGGATGCCATGAACGAATTTGCTCTTGAGGAAGGTAACCTGGGCAAGGGGATCATCGGCGCCGCCCTGGGAGCAATCAAATATCTCGTCATACCCCTGGCCATCATCTATTTGGTAACATCGCTGCTTAGCGGTGTTGAAGGAGACATTCCAATCCAGGACAAGCTGGACCTGGTCATGAACGCCGTGATCCTGGTGGGCATCCCTATAACCGTCCTGAGCTTCTTCGTCTGGTTTTATCCCAAAGGTTCCTACTCCAGGATGATCGTGGGACTGATATCGGTGGTAGCCATAGGCGTGTGGATCTGGACCGTGACTCTCGGCGGTAACCTCTCTATCGATGTGGAGAGTTTGAGTGTGGCCCTGGACTTCACCCCGCTGGTCTACCTGTTCCTGGTGGCCGCCGGGTTGAAAGGAGTCTACTATCTTGCAGAAGCTCCCTCCTACAGGGAAGAATGGCTGGAGGAGAGGGGAAAAGAGGAATCGACAGTAGAGGATCCAGAACAGGAAAAGGATGAGGACTCTGAAGAGTCGGCGGAAGGTTCGGAAGTACCGGAATCGGAAGAGCTGGAGGACTTTCAGGAGGAACCGGATAAAGAGTAATAGGTGGGGACTCCTCCCTTTCCGTCATGGTCGAGAAAGTACGATAGGAATCCATAAATAAGGATTCTCAGTTGATGATTGGACACCGGGAGGCAACCGAATTGGGAATTAGCATGGCTCTATGTGAACTGGATAGTGACGAATCGTTGTGCAAAGAGGACAAGACATCATTGGTAAGAGTTCATCTGGAATCAGTTTCAGGTTATGAGGATTTTGCGGAGTACGATCTGGTGGTGGATAGGGCCACAGCCCAAGAGGTGATGGGGGACCAGTGGGAGTCGTTCGTATCCAGGAATAACATCAAGGAGGACTGGGATCCTCTGTACCTTGAAAAGCTCAAGAAGGAGAAGGACGAGGAGAAGTTGAGACCACACGCCAGGAGGTACTACACCGGATGGATCGAGCTAGACACTCTCCCGGCGGACGTGAAGTCAAAGCTGCTCGGAGGGGGAGAGTACGGGGACGTGGTAACAGAGTGGGACATGCTCTCCTTCGACGAAATGAACGAGCGCTGCCAGGCATGCGACCTGTCCTGGGATAAGGGAAGAGGATGCATAGGCACCTTCGGTCCCACCAAGAGCAGGCTCCCCGGCATAGCCGAGAAGTACGACTGTTCGATCGTTGCCAGCGTATTCGACCTTGCAGAGTCAAGAGAGAAGCTCTCTCCGGAGGACGCGGAGCAGTTGATCGAAGAGGCGCGGTTATTGAGAGAGAAACTGCCCGAAGAAGGAGGCAGGATGGTCCAGTGGTATTCCGGTGTCGTTGACCGACTGGAGGCAATGTCCGAGGCGGCGGCCGAATACGGTACGAGATTTTACTTCATCTAAAGACATAGGTACCTTGTGATAGTATGGGAAAACGGGGGGCAGACGATTTCAAGGAGTGTTTCCAGAAGCACGGTTACATGACCGGCTTCCTGAAGCTCTCCATCCTGAAGCTGGTGTCGGAGAAACCGATGCACGGCTACGCGTTGATCAAAGAGATCGAGGAGATCACGCAGGAATACTGGTCCCCCAGCCCCGGTTCCATCTACCCCGCACTACAGCACCTGGAGGAGCACGGACTTATCACTTCCCAGGAAGAGGAGAGAAAGAAGGTGTACACCATCACTGACCAGGGCGAAAAGGCGTTGTCCTGGTCTGTTGACCACCTGGGCAAGGCCATCGATTACATCAGGGCCCTGTTTCCCGATGCCGATTTCTAAATGTTGGGAGATCCAATGTTCTACATTCAAGATCCAGACCGAACCATCCTTTTCTCTCGATAAATTCACCTGAAAGGAGCAAATTCTCATATGAAAATCTGAACTGTCGATCCCAATCGGCAGTTGTTCATTGAGAGTTAAGCTACAGAGGACAGCAGGCTTCGCAGTCGGGCACCCTCTCTACCTCGATCACCTCCCACTGCTGATGCATCAGGTCGGCGATCATCAACCTGGAGAACAGGGGTTCTCCCACTCTGGTGATTATCTTGACCGCTTCAACGGCCTCCAGCGCCCCCAGCACAGCGGCGGTGGCGCCCAGTATGGGGAACGTCTCCGCCTTGGGAGGGGGCGTGGGGAACATGCACCTCAGACAGGGGGTTTTCCCCGGCTTGATGGAGGTGACCTGGCCGTGGAGTCCTTCCACCGCGGCGTGGACGAACGGTGTATCATTCTCCACACAGTACTTGTTCATCATCAACCTCGTATTGAAATCGTCCAGGCAGTCCACGATTAGGTCTGCCTCACCGAACATCTCTCCAATGTTGCCCCCGGTGACCCTCTCGTTCTCCTCCACCACCTCGATGTCCGAGTTGATGGAGCGTATCTTCCGGGCGCTGGACTCCACCTTGGACCTTTGGGCCTCAACGTCCTCTTCCCAGTGCAGTATCTGCCTGTTGAGGTTCGACAGGTCGGGCCTATCGCAGTCGGCCAGTATAAGTTTACCCACCCCTGCGACCGCCAAATAGATAGTGGCCGGTGAGCCCAGGCCCCCCAGACCGAACACCGCCACTGTCGAATTCTTCAGCTTCCTCTGCCCCTCCTCACCGATCCCGTCGATCATGATCTGTCTCGAGTACCTTTCAAGGTCCCTATCGGTCAGCTTAAGATCACCCATCCGCATTCCTCCGTTTGACTTCAATCCGATATTCCATGCCATAGGTAAAACTATTTGGAGTAGGAAATTCGATTACCCTGCAAGATCATTTTAACTTTCAGAGGGACGATTCAAAAATATTGAAATAGTCTGAGCGATTGGGAGTATCCATCGGATGAGGGGGAGAGATGCCTGAGAGTTACATAGTGGTCAGGGACCTGGTCAAGGAATACGGAGACCTGCAGGCGGTAGCGGGCATCAGTTTCGATATCCACGCGGGGGAAGTATTCTCCATACTTGGCCCCAACGGTGCCGGTAAGACCACCACCGTGGAGATCCTGGAGTGCCTGAGGAAGCCCACTTCGGGCAGCGTCGAGGTCTTGGGCTACGACATCCACAGACAGTCCAGGGACATCGCCAAGGAGATCGGAGTGCTACCCCAGAGATTCGATGCTTTTGATCTTCTCACAGTCAAAGAGAACATCGAGTACTTCGCCGGCATGTTCGAAGATAACGTGGACGTCGACGAGCTGATAGAGATTGTGGCCCTTGAGGACAAGAGGACCGAGTACTTCAAGAACCTGTCAGGGGGCCTGAAGCAGCGCGTGGGCGTCGCCATTTCCCTCGTAAACGATCCAAAGATCGTCTTTCTAGACGAGCCTACGACGGGCCTGGACCCCAGGGCGCGCAGGGAGGTGTGGGAAGTGATCAAAGACCTGAGGAAAAGGGGTAAGACAGTGATACTCACCTCACACTACATGGAGGAGGCCGAAGTCCTGTCCGACAGAGTGGCCATCATGAACAGGGGAGAGTTCATCGTGCTGGGGTCCCCGGACGGGATCATCAGCGAGCACGGCACGGGCACCAACTGCATCATCAAGAACGGTGGGCAGGCGGTGCAGGAGCTGTTCTCCGAGAACGGTATCCAGAGCACGCTGAAAGAGCAGGACGTGTTGGTGAGCCTCGACGGCAGGGAGAACCTGGCAGAGCTCGTGATTCTACTGGAGGCGAAGGGCGCCTACTACAGCGAGATTCTTCTACAACGGTCCAACCTGGAGGACGTGTTCTTGTCTCTCACCGGTAAAAAGATCGTGGAGGGTGAACTGATCGATGAGGAGTAGGATACTTGTCGATTTCGTGGCCACGGCAAAAATGTTCTTCAGGAACAGGGCGGCCGTGTTCTGGACTATCGCCTTTCCCGTAGTCCTCATGCTCATATTCGGGGCCATCTTCTCCGGTATGGGGGAGAGCTCCTACGACCTCTACATTCAAGATTTAGACAACACCCAGGCCTCACAGCAGTTCATCGAGTCCTTGAACCAGACTGGGGCCTTGAACGTCAAGATGGTGGACGGCTCCGTGGACGCAGAAGAGTACATCAAGGACAACTCGCTGACCACTTTCCTGATCATCCCACCAGACTTCCATACGGCAGTGGCTTCAAACGGAGCGGACAACGTCACCCTGGACTTACGCGTGGATCAGACCAGCTCCAGTGCTTCCATAGTTTCCAACGTGCTGAACTCTGTGGTAGAAAACTGGAACCTGCAGCTGGTGCAGGCGGACCGCACCATACAGATACAGCGAGGGGATATCATCCAGGAGGGTTTCAGCTTCGTGGACTTCTTCCTACCCGGCGTCATAGGCCTCACCATCATGACCTCGGCGGTCAACTGGATGGTGAGCACGCACACCCGTTACCGCAACTCGGGGCTGTTCGCCAAGCTGTCTACGACGCCCCTAACACGCTGGGAGTGGCTGCTGTCCAGGATGCTGTGGCAGATCGTGGTGGCGTTCATCTCCACTGGCGCCATTCTCGCGGTGGGCATCCTGTTGTTCGGTGTATCGGTCATAATGGACCCAATATCGCTGCTGCTGATCATACTGGGCAGCGCGATGTTTTCTGCATTAGGCATGGTCATCTCCCGCTTCATTAAAGACGAGGAGAGCGCTGACGCGGCCGCCGCGGCCATCACCTTCCCCATGATGTTCCTTGCGGGCAGCTTCTTCCCCATTGAGAGTATGCCTGGCTACCTGCAGGTGGTGGCCCAGGTGCTTCCGCTTACTTACCTGAACGACGGTCTGAGGGACTCCATGATATACGGGAACACCGAATCCGCCTTGGTCAACCTGGGAGTGGTGGCGGTCATCGCTCTGGTACTGATGGTGGTGGGAGTGTACATCTCGAAGTGGAAGACCGAGTGATAGAGTTCTCTGGCAGGCTCACTTCCATCTGACCAGTATCTCTTCTCGTGCGAATATCTTGGTGCTCAGATAGATTACTACCAGATCTATCCCCGCCATGAGCAGTATGAACAGCACCATATTCAGCACGCTCAGAGTGATCAGGCCGGAGAGTATTATGATGAAGAACGCCACGATGGGCAGTACGATCAGGCTGCCTATCTGCTGGCTGGCCCTGACGTCGCTGACCCTCAAGGAGATGATGATGTTCGCCGAAATACCCAGTGTGCAGATCAACGGTGCCAGGAGGAACACCCCCAAGACCCAGATCGCGTCGGGCAGCGGGAACCGGCCAAGCACCGGCTCGGTGAGTGCGTTGACCAGTATGACGAAGGGGACGAAGCTCAGCCAGGTCACGCCCATGGTGGGCAGGAATATGGAGGCCGACTTCCCCAGCATCAGTTCCAGGTCCGAAGTGGGGGTGGCCAGTAGCGGTTCCAGGCTCTTGTTCAGCTTCTCCCCCACGAAGCTGTAGGAGGCGATGATCGTGGGAAGGATGGCCGGTATGAGCACGAAGAACATGAGCAGGGAGTCGATGAACAGCTCCAGCACCTGTTCGGTCTCGCTCTTCTCGCCGATCTCCACCACGTCCCTGAACGTGCTGTCACTGGTAGAGGTCTGCAGAAGGTTGCTGTGCGCCAGGAAGGAGCTGTTGGCGGTGGAGTTCTTGACGTAGGAGTCCTGTACCAGAGTATTCGAAAGGGTGCAGTTCTCGAAGATACAGGAGCGGGCCACGACATTGTTCAGCCTGACGTTCTTCAGCTCAACGTTGTCGATGGTGGTGTTTTCGACAGCATCGTTCTCCATGGTCTGAGTTACATTGAACTGAAGGGCGTGCGGCTCCCCCGGATCGGCGGGGCCGAACATGGTGATGGGAAGTATGTACACCGTGGGCATGACCACCGACATCAGCAGGGGCATTAAGATCAAGGAGACGATGATGTACTTGTTGGTCCTGAACTCCCACATGTCCTTCAGGGCCACGGTCCAGATCTTGTCCAGTCTCATTCCAGACCCCCGATCAGTTTCATGTACACGTCCTCAAGACCGTACTCCATCTCGTTCACGAACTCAATTTGGGCGCCCGCTCCTATCAGGGTGGAGATCAAGAGCGGGTTTTCCTTCTTGGGGTCTTCCACGTCCACGAACAAAGTGTCGCCTTCCCGCCTCACCGCTTTCACGACGGGCAGAGAAGACACGCTCTCCACCATCTCCTCCCCCGCCTCGCTGAGCTGGATCACCGTGGTGCGTCCGTAGAACTTCCGGGCCAGCTCCTGCGGAGAGCCTGTGTCCAACAGCCTGGTGTTGATCACCCCGATCTTGTCGCACAGTTTCTCGGCGTCGTCCAGGTTGTGCGTGTTGAGGAAGATCGTCCTGCCCTCCTCCTTCAGGTCCAGGAGGTAGTTCCTCACCGTCAGTGCGGCCTTGGGGTCCAGGCCCGCCGTCGGTTCGTCCAAAAATAAGTACTCTGGCTCGTGGATCAGGGCCCTGGCGATGGCGATTTTCTGCTTCATCCCCTTGGAGAACTTTCCCACCGCGTCGTCCCGCCTGTCCCACACACCCAGTGTCTTCAAGAGCGCCATGATCCTTCTGTCTATGTCGTTCTCGGGCACGTCGTACAGCCTGGCGTAGAACTCCAGGTTGCGGTAGGCGCTCAGGGACTCGTACAGTCCGGGGGTCTCCGGCAGCAGGCCGATCCTGGCCCTGATCTTCAGCTTGCTGGCATCGTCTCTCACATCCATGCCGTCGATGGAGGCCGTTCCCGAAGTGGGCTCGATGAGGCAGCACAGCATCCTCACCGTGGTGGTCTTGCCCGCCCCGTTCGGCCCCAAGAATCCGAAGACCTCCCCGTCGGAGATGGACAACGTGAGGTCGTCCACTGCGGTCAGCGCTCCGAACCTCCTGGTCAGTCCTTGTATCTCGATCATCGTGTCGCCTCTGTTGGACAGCTCCAACCTGTTGATTCACATAAAAAGATATTAAGAAATGGGACGTCATCGTCCCATAGAATTTTGGGATTTCACATGGGCAGCGGCGACCAGTTGAGCTGACACTTCGCCCGAGAGTACAGCCCGGCTGTATACTTCCCTTCAGACTTCATTTCTTCTTGCCGAACTCCGGAGGAACGGTCAGGTCCTCTTCCTCAGGCTCTTCGGCAGTCTCTTCCTCGCTCTCTTCCGGCTCTTCCTCGCTCTCTTCCGGCTCTTCCTTCTGTGGTTCTTCCTCCTCGGGCCCCGGCCCCTTCTCTTCCTCGGACTCTTCCGCTTCCTCTTCCTCTTTACCCACCTCAGGCTTCTTCTCCAGGAAGTTCCGTAGACCTTCCACGTCCAGTTCGAGCATCACGATGTCGCCCACGGTCCGGATGTCCTCGGCTCTCACCCTGATCTCCGGGGTCCCCATCATGGACCTCTTCTTGTTCAGGTCGTCGATGACCCCTCTGTCCAGCCTGATGTGCATGAAGGTGATCGCCCAGTCTCTGTGCGGCTCAAATGTGAAGTTGTCCACGATGCCTACTTTCCTACCCTTGCGTCCGATCACCCTGGTGCCCACGATGGTGCCCGCGGTCTGAGGGTTGGTCTCCGGCTCCAGTATCGCGTCTTTGACCTCCTTCAAGCTCATGTTCAGCGTAATAGTATCCGATACTGACTCGATGGCCGAGGTCTGCAGGAACACGGAAGCGCTGCCGAACAGGGGCTTCTTCAGCCCCATACTCTCCTCAATGCCCTTTCTGAGGCCTAAGCCCAGGGCGGGAACTCTCCACGCCGCGGTATCCAGCACAACCTTCTCCGCCGCCCCCAGTACACGAGCGTCGTCACTGATGACCTCCAGACCCACGATATTTTCTATCTTGTACATCTCTTCACCTTCATTCCTTACGCATCTTGAACCTAAAATAATTTTGTTTCCTCGATTGAAGGTGCTCACAAAGTGGGCCAGGAACCTACTTCCTCCACCTGAAGAAGTACACTGCCACTCCCGCCCCTGCCAGTATCAGTGCCACCGCCAATGCCACGTACCAGCCGGGGAAGGCTTCGTCCACTGAGACGTCCACAGTGACCTCTGCCTGGTTGTTGGTCTTGTTCAGTTCACTGGTCTGATTGTCTGGATCTATGATGACTTTTATCGTATGTTCACCCAATTCCGCTGTCCAGCTGCACAGGAACTGAGAACTGTTTCCCATAGGGATCAGACTGACCGTCCCCCGCGTCAGATTCACGCCGTCTACCTTGACCAGAACCGCGACATTGGAAGCGTTGACGGTACCGTTGTTGAACACCGAGACCGTGATATTGGCCACGTCCCCCTTCACCAGCCCGTCAGGCGTGACCGATATGTTAAAAGGGGAGACCTGCAGGTCGGGGCGGTAGTAACCCGCCGGCTTCACAGAGAACTGCTTGGAGGCCTTATTGTTGTCCTCCCTGATCTCGTATATGGCATCGGCGGGGTCGACCTCTATAGTCAGTGTGTGATATCCTTCCAGGGGGGACCACACGAAACTGACGGTCTTCTTCTGGTCGGCATCGATTCTGGACAGAGTGGTCTCGTCCAGCAGAATGTTCCCCCGGTAGAAGTTCACCTTGACCGCATACGCTGAAACGTTCCCTGTGTTGTAGATGTCGGCGTTGATGGTCATCCGGGAGCCCATCTCTATCTTGTCTGTGGACGCTGTGATGTTAGCGGGCAGGATCTGCAGGTCGGGGAAGGGCTGCTCCTCGTTCGACACCACGACATAAACCTTCACGAGCTCGGAGTAGGCCTCACCGTCGAACGACTGAGCCTGTAGGACGTACTGCCCGTTGATCACCGTGCTGGTGTTGAATTCGAAACTCCAGGGGTCTTTGCCGTACGCCTCCTGCCAGCCAGAGTCGAAACCCCCGCCCATCTGAGAGATCCTAACGTTCACCTCAAGATGGGCCAGGTCTCCTTCAGGATCGGAGGCGTTGCCTGTAATCACGATCTCGTCCTGGACCTCGGCCCCCGGTGAAGGGTACGAGATGCTGCACGTCGGGGGCTCGTTGATCAGACTGGTGAACATGATATCCCAGTTGTCGTTGATCTCCTGGGCGAACACCACCAGCGGGGTGCCGTACGGAGAGACAGCAAGGGCGGGCTCCACCTGCCGGGCGTCGGCCGCGTCAGAGACCTCCATGCTGGTGGTGAACGTAGACCCCACGTCCCTGGACATGGAGAAGTAGACGCGGTCGCCGCCCGAGCGGTCGTCGACGAAGGTCACCATGATTCGATCTGAGGCGTCCGAGGCCATGGAGGGAGAGGTCTGGTCACTGTCCTCAGGACCGTCGCTCACCGCCACCGAAGACTGGAACGATGTAGCATTGTCCATGGACTTCGAAAACCTGATGCCCCAGTCCCCTCCCCTGTTGTCCTGCCACACCGCGCAGGGGTGCCCGGAAACGATGCCCGCCTGGGGCCTCTCGTGTCTCTCCAGAGTACTCCCGTCGCTCACCTTGACATCGGCCGCGAATGACTCTCCAGAATCGTTGGAGAACGCGCCGTATATGCTCAGTAAATCGCTCACCCTGCTGTCGTGCCACACCACGAAGACTTCGCTGTCGGAAGCGGCCACGCTGGGGAAGTTCTGAATCAAGTTTTCGGTGCCCGTGTCATCGATGCGCTGAGGGGGCTGGAAGGTGGTCCCGTTGTCGTTGGACTTGGACAGAAAGATATCGCGGTCGCCCCCGATCGACTCCGCCCAGACGATGTAGAGGGTCCCGTTGGCGAAGGCGATATCGGGGAGGCTCTGCTCCCCACCGGGGCTGGTCACGATGGCTTTGCCGTCCGTGAAATTGGAGCCGTCATCCGATCTGGAGAAGAATATCCTGTTCTGTCCCGAGCGGTCGTCGGTCCACACCACGAATACGGTGCCGGTGGAGTTCACCGCCAAAGCGGGGTCGCTCTGGGCTCCGTGCTCCTCCGGACCCACCACTACCTCATCAGTAAACGTGGAACCGTTGTCCGAAGACTGGGCGTAGACCACGCGGGGGAGGTCGGTGCTGCTGTCCGCCTCCCAGACCACGGAGATGTTGTCTTCTGACACGGCAACATCAGGGGCTCTCTGATTGGTGAACTGCAGATCGTGGTTTATTTGAAATGGTTCAGAAAATGAGTCTGAGGTCGCCTGACCTGTGATCGGCACCGTGGTGAACACAGCTGAGACCATCATCAGGGTGACGATGACAGTCAGAAGTTTCCCTCGGCCCCTCAATTGTAGCCCCATCGATTAGGAGAATGAGGGATTGCACATAAAAAAGTTTCAATAACCTTCAGCGCCCTCGACATAGTTCTCCAGCAGGAATACGGTGATCCAGGATGTCAGCTGGGGGTCGGAGGTCATACCGTTGCTCACCGGGTTCCACCCACCGTCCTCGTT
Source organism: uncultured Methanomassiliicoccales archaeon (assembly GCA_964580935.1). Lineage (GTDB taxonomy): Archaea > Thermoplasmatota > Thermoplasmata > Methanomassiliicoccales > CAZOLG01 > CAZOLG01. The sequence goes on along the minus strand of CAZOLG010000004.1, from coordinate 255,444 downwards.
CTGACTCCTGAGGAGGGCGGAGATGGTGGTCTGCAGCTCCTCCTCGTACTCTGGCCCCGCGCAGTTGAGTACTTTGGCCATCCCCAGCAGGTTCAGTGGGCGGGACCACTCGTCGTCCAGCGAGAGTGGAGAAGCGATCAGTTGGACAGCAGAAACCAGGGGCTCTTCCAGGGGGTCGTGGCCCGTGTTGACCAGGAAGGAGACCACCTCGCCGGTGGAGAAAGGGTCTCCCTTTCCTTCAGCATCGTAGAATAGATAGGGGGACCAGCTCCCGTTGCTGTTCTGACTGGCCAGCAGGAACTCCACCGCCCTGTTCACCGCGCTCTCCCCCAGCCCCATCTTGTTCAGTGCACGGCAACAGTGGGCGGTGAGCCAGGTCACGCTCTTCCTGATGCTGATCCTGGGGTCCCCCTGGTAAGGGTTCAGTGAGAACCTCTCCCTAGGATAGGTGAGCGGAGTGACCTCTGACCACCCCCCGTTGGCCTTCTGCCTGTCCAGCAAAAACTCGGTGCCTTTCCTCAACACCGCCGAGTCGATGTGATCGGCGGCGATGTCGATCAGGAAAGAGGTGGCCTGGACCGAACTCTTGCCCAGACCGGAGAAAGACCACCCGCCGTCCTGGTTCTGCAGCACCAGTAGACTTCTCAGAATGGGGCCTATGTCCAGTGAGCCCTGGATGGAGAGGGGGTGCAGTATTTCTATGAGATTTCCATGAGCGTTAAGGTAGTCTAGGGCACTTCTGATCGGGTGTTTCATTCTCCATACATTATCAACCAGGATGATAAAATAACTTGTTCCAGAACCGCCGTTCTTGAAAACGGTATTCGTGGACGTTGAGCGATGAGGGACGTTGCGACCCCGCCGAAGCACTGTTCTCCAAACAATTAAGTATCTTCCAGAAAATCCGCCAGAAGATGAAGTTCCAATTACGCCGGTCCTGGGACCTGGTAGGGATCATCCTGTCGTCCCTACTGCTCATAACGGTCATACTGGCCATACCGGACAGCCCGCTTCGGGTGGTCCTGGGGCTCCCCTTCATCCTGTTCTTCCCCGGCTATGCGCTCATAGCCTTCCTGTTCCCCAGGAGCGACGACCTGGGCATCATCGAGAGGGTCGCCCTCTCCTTCGGCCTTTCCATAGCGATCACGCCGCTCATAGGGCTGGGGCTCAACTACACCCCCTTCGGTATTCGCCTCACTCCAATACTGGTCAGCATCACCGCCTTCAACATCGTATTCAGCCTGTTGACCGAGTGGAGGAGGCAGAGCGTGTTGGAGGCCTTCTACCCCTTCGAACTGGAGCAGGTGAAACGGCAGTACCGGGAGGCGTTCAAGAGCGGCAGCAGGCTGGACAGGGCGCTGACCATCATCCTGGTGTGTTCAATAGCCGCTTCTCTGATCGCGTTGGCGTATGTCATAGCGGTCCCCAAGCAGGGGGAGAAGTTCACCGAGTTCTACATACTGGGCCCTGGAGGTAAGGCGGCGAACTACCCCACCTCTCTGACCGTGGATGAAGAAGCTTCGCTCATCATCGGCATCGCCAACCACGAGTACCGGACGGTGTACTACGGTGTGGAAATCTGGCTGGTGAATTCTTCCTTCCAGGACAACCAGACCGTGGTGCATAGCATGTACTTCTTCGACAGTTTTAATGTCACCTTAGACCACGTGGACCCCGACATAGAGGGTAACTGGACGGAGCAGTGGGAGATGAACTACAGTTTCTCCGTTGAGATCGAGGGGCAGTACAAGATGTGGTTCCTGCTCCAGAAAGATCGGATGGAGTTTAGCGGTGAGAAGTACACGGACTACGCCACCACCCAGCAGTCCAAGATAATCGAGGCCGTACAGGGCGACATGCTCAGCCTTAACCTGAACATGGACATTACCGCATGACTCCCTCAAGAGTTATTGAGGGGTCCGTGGCCCTCTGTACTTTTCTGATATTCTACCGGGACCAGCTGCCTCCGATGTCAGCATCTTCTCCCATCGAAATCGCCCGGTTGTAATGCTCGGGATCCTCCATCAACATCAACACGTTTCCGTCCGGATCGAGGAAAGTAGCGATCATCCCTCCCCACGCCTGCCTCTCCGGCTTGAGGATGAACTCCACGCCGAGATCGACAAGCCTCTGATGGACCTCGTAGATGTCCCTGGTCTGGAACACTATGCCTGTGGAGTCTCCCGGCTTCACGTCGTCGAACGTGGAGGGCACGTAAAGGGCGATGCCCCCTTCCCCCTGCTCTTTGCCCAGCTCTACCCAGTTGTTCTGCCTGCTGTCCAATAGTATGGGCAGTCCGAGCGTTTGATGATAGAATTCGATTGATGTGTCCAGGTCTGAAACGGGGATGGTGACCATCCATATGCTGCCTACTTTGGCTCGTTCCTCACCGCCCTCCGCTTTTCCCATGGGGTCTCCGAGTGGCATGTTCAAAGAATAGAGTTGCAAGATACTTAATCATTTCACTGTTAATCATTTCACTGGGTCATCGCTCCGTGGACACGGCTGGGCCACTATGCGCTCTGCCCTATTACTTCGAGCGCCAGTGGTGAATGACGGTCAGAGGGAGTAGGCCTCTCCGATGCCCAATACCCTGCAGCCCTTGCCCGTCTCCTCCTTCAGTCTCCTGCAGAACTCCTCTGGATCGGCCTCGATCACGTCGAACGTGCCGTAGTGCATGGGTATCACCACATCGGCCCTCAGGAACTTCTCGGCCCTCACCGCGTCCTCCATGTCCATGGTGAAGTGGCCGCCGATGGGCAGCATGGCCACGTCCAGCTGGTACTGCTCACCGATCAGATTCATATCGCCGAACAGAGCGGTGTCCCCCGAGTGATACAGTGCCCTGTCGTCTATGGAGACCACAAAAGAGCAGGGGTTCCCCAGGTCCCTCTCGTCCACCGAAGAGCTGTGCCAGGCAGGGAAAAGCTTCACTCTGCAGAACTCGAACTCCACCGTACCGCCCATGTGTGCGGGGATGGCAGAAGCGCCTTTCGACTCGCAGTATCCCGCCACCTCGAAGGTGCTCAGTATCGGGGCGTCCTCCCTCTTCGAGATCTTAATGGCATCCCCCAGGTGGTCCTGGTGGGCGTGGCTCAGCAGTATCAGGTCGGGGTGCACCTCCTCCGCCTTCACGTCCACCAATGGATTGTCTGTAAGAAAGGGGTCGATTATCAGCGAACCGCCTTGACCAGAGATCTGGAACGCGGAATGTCCCAGGTATCTAATTTCCACCATATCATCGCCTCTATCATTACATTGTACCGGGGGACTAAAAACCAATCGAATGTGAGAGCTAGCACGTCCCTGCATATACCGACCCCAAGCGCGATCGCGTCCTATCGTAGACCTCCAAAAATCTCGTAGCAATTCCGGAAATATCGAAGGGAAGTAACGAGATTCGCATTCTATGTGCCCTTCAACTGAGGTGAGCGAGACTTGAATGGAAATATTGAAATATTTTAACCATAGTTAATGAAAATGAGTATGGGAAGGAGCGGCGGTCATCCCTACCTAGGACGACCGTCCATGTATCATTGGCACTCCCGCCAATTATACTCTGGCTGGCAGTACTCGCTTCATGCTTGCCCCGCACGTTTCTCACTGGCCTCCTCCTTATTTTTATTTTCTTTCTCATGGCAGAGGGTTTCTTTGGAATACGAATCCGACAGCCCTGGGGGCCCCGGTTCCTTTCAAATGTTAGAGAATGGACCACTATCCAACCTTTCAGCGCTAAGGGCCCGAAGCGATTCTGACAAATACACCGACAAATCTTTGGCAAATGATATAATAGGTTTGAATAATTCAACAATGCGGAACCGGTGAGAAATTGAAGATATCGATTCTTGGTGCAGGATACGTGGGACTGGTGACCGGTCTCTGCTTCAGCAGAAAGGGAAACGATGTGGTCTGTATCGACATCCTCCCAGAAAGAGTGACCGCGTTGAACAAAGGGGAGCTACCCATATTCGAGAACGGACTTGAGGCCGTGCTCGAGGAGTCGCTGGAAGATGGTCTGTTCAGAGCGTCGGGCGATGTGGAGGACATAGCCGGAACCGATTTGACTTTTATCTGCGTGGGAACGCCCTCCAACGACGGAGGTTCACTTAACATCTCGAACATAAAGAAGACTGTCCGGGAGGTAGGGGAGGTCCTCAGGAACAAGAATGAGAGGCACACTGTGGTCATCAAGAGTACGTTGCCTCCTACGACTACTAGAGAAACCCTGATCCCGCTGCTAGAGAGTGTGTCGGGCAAGAAGGTGGGTCAGGACCTGGGGGTGGCGATGAACCCCGAGTTCATGAGGGAGGGGAGCGCCCTTCAGGACTTTATCTCGCCGCAGAGGATCATCGTGGGTGCCAATGATCAGGAAACGCTGGACCTGGTGACTTCGTTGTACGAAGGCTTCGACTGTCCCGTGGTCCACGTCTCCCCGACCACTGCCGAGATGATCAAGGTGGCCTCTAACGCCTTCTTGGCCACCAAGATATCGTTCATTAATGAGATAGGCAACATCTGCAAGGAGATCGGTATCGACGTCAGTGAGGTGGCAGAGGGCATGGGACTAGACGAGCGTATCGGACCCCACTTCCTCAGGGCGGGACTGGGGTTCGGGGGCAGCTGCCTGCCCAAGGATGTGCGGGGCCTGATCGCCGAGGCCGAGGAGATGGGGGGCCAGGCCAGAGTGCTCAGTTCAGTGCTCGATGTGAACGAGGATCAACCGATGAGGGTCGTCGAGTTACTGGAACAGCACATGGACCTGGAAGGCAAGACGATCGCCGTGCTCGGCCTGGCCTTCAAGCCCCAGACTGACGATGTACGGGAGACCCGGACGTTGCCAGTGGTCAGGGCCCTAAAGGATAGGGGCGCAAAGCTCAAGCTCCACGACCCAGAGGCCATGGATAACTTCAGGGAACTGTTCTCCGACGGGATGTTCTGCGCCACGGCCGAGGAGTGCGTTGAGGGGAGTGACGCGGTGGTCATCGCCACTGAATGGCCGCAGTACTCAGACCCGGCACTCTACGGGGACAGGCTGGTGATCGACGGCAGGAGAGTGGTGAACACGAAGAACTACGAAGGTATCTGCTGGTGATCGTATGAAGGCCGTGATTCCTGCTGCCGGCAGGGGGCTCAGGTTCCTGCCCCTGTCCAAGGAGCTACCCAAGGAGATCATGCCCGTGGTGGACAGGCCCACCATACAGTACGTGGTAGAGGAGGCGGTGGACGCTGGCATAGAGGACATCATAGTGGTCACCGGAAGGGGTAAAGGAGTCATCGAAGATCACTTTGACAGGTCGCCCGAGCTGGAGGCGGTACTGGAGAGCTCGGGGAAGTGGGAGGAGCTAGACGCCATCAGAAAGACCTCCCAGATGGCCGATATCCACTACGTGAGGCAGAAGGCGCCCAGGGGCCTGGGGGACGCGGTGTATTGCGCCCGAAGGCACGTGGGCGACGAGTTTTTTTCGGTGATGCTGGCGGACATCATCAACATCTCTGAGGTACCGGTAGTTGAGCAGCTCATTAGAGTCCACGAGGAGTACGACTGTTCCGTGATTGCGGTGCAGACCATCCCGGAGCGCAAGATCGAGGAATACGGTATCATCGCCGGTGAGAGGATAGCCGATCGCCTGTTCAGGGTGGACGACATGGTGGAGAAGCCCAGCCTGGAGGAGGCTCCCTCGAGCCTGGGGATCACCGGGACGTATGTCCTATCTCCCACCGTCTTTAGATGCATCGAGAGGGTGGGGAAGGGCAGGGAAGACGAGGTGCAGCTGACCGATGCGCTACGGTCGTTGAGCACTGAAGAACAGGTGCTGGCCTACGAGATAGAGGCCGACAGGTACGATATCGGTGACCGGCTGGGATGGCTCAAGGCCAATATGGCGCTTGGTCTCTCTCATCAAGAGTTTTCGGAACCCCTGAGGGCTTACTTGAACAATCTTCTATCCAGATAGGTAGATTTAAATCAGGAGACTCTAATTACAATTTCCACCAGAGGCAGATTCATGTCCATGGAGGGGAGTATCTGGAGTGGGAATACCCGGGCGAGACTAATAGGGATTATCGCTAGTGCTGTCGTGATGGTTGAAGGCCTGGCCCTCGTTTTCCTGGCCTCCCCTACGGTCATCGAGGGCATAGGTAGAATCTTGGAGAGGACAGTACTGATCGGCGGGGCGCAGCTGTTCGTGCTGGGCGCCCTGCTTTTCCTGTACTGGACGATGGGTCATCGCAGACTGGGCGGCAGGACCCTGTTCGAGAGACGCTCGTTTTCTACTATAGCGTTCCTGGCGACTTCCGTCATAGCCCTAGAAGGGGTGGTACTCCCCTTTATGGCTGGCGACTTCAGCATGGAGTCAGCAGGCACTTTTCACAAGTTCTGGATGGTGGGAGGAGGCAGCCAACTCTTCCTACTCGGTTACTTCCTCCTGTACGCATGGATATCACACCGCGACCAGAAAGTCAACTGGGCGCACATCGTTTCCGCCCTCTCCGGGGGAGCGATTGCCGCCGAGGGACTGTTCATCATAGGAAACGCCGCGCCGGTGGTGATCGAAGACATAGGCGGGGTACAGAGCCAGACCATTTCACTTATCGGAGTCCAGCTGTTCATCCTGGGCCTCCTGATATCATTCTTCTGGACCTTCAGGCACCGCAAGCTGCTCGGAAAGTACAGCCTCAAGGAGGGGCTGCTCGATTCCGCCCCATTACTGCTCTCGGAGGTGGTGGCCATGGAAGGGCTGATCGTGGCCATCTACTCTTTTCCTCTGGAGGTGTCAGGACTGGGGGCCATCAGGGAGTTCTGGATGGCGGCGGCAGGGGTCCAGCTCCTGGTCCTTGCCTCACTTCCGATCATAGCCTGGTTCTGGCGTGAGAGTGATCTATGGGGCACGAGCGTCTCCGAGGTGGCGGCCGCTCTCGCCGGGGTCGTGGTCCTCGCCGAAGGGCTGTTTATCATGACCGTGGCCGCCCCCTTCAGCGTGGAGGGCATAGGGGGGATGCTGTCCAGGACCATGTTCGTGGCCGGCGCCCAGCTGCTCGTCCTGGGACTGGTGGTCGTCGTCTACCAGCTCTGGAGGACGAAGGTCCGTAGGAAAGAAGGCCTACTGAACAATCGCTTCGTCAGATTGTTGCCCCTACTGGTGGGCGTGATAGTGGCCGTTGAAGGCCTGGTGATGATCGCTTACAAAGGCACAGTAGATCTGGAAGGCGTGGGGACCATCAGGGACGCCTGGATGGTGCTGGCCGGTGGTCAGCTCTTGCTCCTCGGAGGGCTGATTAGCATGGCCTGGTACTGGCACCACAGAGAGGTCAGGGTGAACATCACTAGGTTGGCGGGCCCGATGCTGGCGCTGATATTTATCACTGAAGGCTTGGTGTTGGCGGGCGCTGCGGCCAACGTCCGCATCGACGGTTTCGGTGGCGTGGGCAGCGGCTGGATAACAGCGGTCGGCGCCCAGATGATGGTACTGGGAGCACTTATTATAGCGATGAGGTGGTTGGACATAGGCCCACTGAACACTGAAGTCCTCGGGGTGAAGCTCTCCGACGGGATCGAGTACCTGGCTGGTGTCGTCCTTGCCATCGAAGGTCTGGTACTGGCCAGTATCTCGGGAGATATACTCATCGAAGGTTTCGGAGGTCTCTCGGGAAAGTACGTGGCCGTGGCCGGGGGCCAGATCGTTTTTCTGGCGTTCGCCTTCCTGATATTCTGGGTGCTGAGGAACAGGGAGCTTCCACTGCACAAGAGGAAGGCCGCCCTCTGGGGCGCTATTTTCCTGCTGCTGATGCTACCGCCTGCGATCTTGTTTTAGACTTTACGGAACCGGCTGTCTTCCCTAGCGGCTGAAACACATTAATTCCTAAAATTCACTTCTCAAACATCCTGCTCCTTATCCGTTCCACAGTACCGTCCACGCCCAGCTGGCTGATCAAAGCATCCACCGAACGGTTCCTGAGGTACAGCGGTCCGATAGCAGCCACCAGTAGCCCGCCGACCAGATCGAATATCAGGTCGATCACCGTGTCCGACAAAGAGTACTGCATATTGGCCCCCAGCAGGTCGAAGGCGTACTCTATGATCTCCCATGTGACTCCCATTGCCATCACGAAGACCACTATGAAGAAGGGGAGGAAGATGGGAGGCAGGTGGATGGAGTCGGCGTACTTGTCCACGATGACTATACCGATGAACCCGAAACCGGCGATCAGGGAGGTGGACAGCAGGTGTGTCATCTTGTCCCACCACCACACTGTATCGTAGAACTTCATCACCACTCCCAGGTTGTGCAGGAACAGGGCCAGAAAGATCCACATGGTCAGTTCCCACGGGAGGGCCACCACGTTCCTCCTCTGGAGGAGCATGGGAACCAGGGCCAGGCCGAAGCCGAAGAGGGATGAAAGTGCCGCAGGCAACTCTCCCTGATACAGGCCCACCAGGAACAGGGCAAGCAGGGAGAACTGAAACGCGTAGGAGGCCAGCATCTGGCGGGTGATCTTCATCTATCACCCTCCGCTGGCAGGCTGTACCTTTCTAGCCTGGAGATGGGCATCCGGCGCAGGTAGAAAATGAGTAGCACGCCCATCAGCAGCCCGCCCAGGAAGCTGAACACCAGGTTGATCATCAGCTCGTTATTGCTCACCAGGAGGTGTGTCCCTAACAGCTCGTCGGAGATGAAGTCAGCGATGGCGAATATGCTGCCCAGGGCCATGGTCATCGCCACCGTCAGGAACACGGCGAACGCTTCGTTGGTATCGAAGTCCGTGTAGGCGTGGAGGTCGATTACCGTAGCCAGCGCAATCAGGAAGGTGGCTGCCACCTCGGCTCCTCTCAGGAAAACGCTGTAGAATGCCATCTCTAACCATCCGGCGAAGGCCCCCAGGATGAAGACTATGAAGGGGACGGTGATGGGCAGCAGGAACTCGAAGGGCAGCACGCTCTCCACCCTCCTGTTTATCACCACAGGGAGCACGGCTATACACAGTGCCCACATACCTATGAGGATCCAGAACGGGTCCAGGACGAACAGGGCGGTCTCTGTGGCCACGAACATCAGCACTATGGACAGCCAGGAAAGGCCCAGCTCCAGGTCCTCCCACCTCATACTGAATCAATATATCGGATGAGATTAAATGATATTTGGTATTGACCAGTTCTCACCTCCGTTTTGACTGCAACATCGCCCGGCCTGTATGTCCTGTCCCGGTGGTTGCACCCCAGGTAAATTATAATCAGAGAGGTCTGAAGCAGACGATGACCGCCCGGGTGTTGTTCACTGACAAGAGGATGCTGGTCGCTTTCTTGTTACTGATATCCATCCTGTCAGTGTTATTGCTGCTCCTCTCGGACGTGGTGCACGCTGACCAGGAGCTGTTCCTGCAGATCAACTCCGCCTGGGAACGCGATATTGCTGAAGCACTGAGACTACTCAGCGAGGTGGGTTCCATACCCTTCCTGATCGTCTCCGCGACAGCGCTTTGGCTCCTCGGTGAACGAAAGGTGGCCTTCTATCTCCTGGTGGCGGTGGGGATACACATACTGGTTGTGGGGGCCCTGAAACTGATCGTGGACAGGGACCGCCCCTTCGACGCGCTGGAGGGAGTCGCCGCCCTGTTCCATCCCACCGACCCCTCGTTCCCCTCGGGACATACAGAGGGGGCGTTCACACTGGCAGGAGTGCTGGGGCACTCGTACCCCCGGGCGCTACTGCCCCTGGCGGCGGTCGCGACAGCCGTTGGGGTGAGTAGGGTCTATATCGGAGTTCATTTTCCCTTGGACGTCATAGCGGGTGCTCTTTTTGGAGTGCTCATCTCCTCGCTGGTGAACGCCTCAGAGCTCAAGTCCGCATTCTCCAGAGTGGACAGAGTATGGACCAGTTTCAGAAGGTGGTGGATGAAGTAGGCGATTGTTACCAAGCTCGAAATCTTTTGCAAGAAAGGTTTTTATCTGTGAGACTGCCTTTTAATCCCGGGAGTCAGACTTAAGGAGGAGGAATATGAATCTAGAAAGTACAATTCCATTCACTGACATCACATTGATCCAGCTGATAACGGCCGTTATCATACTTATAGTGGGCTGGATAGTGATCAAGTACGTCGTCAAGTTCATCAAGAGATATATCCGGAAGAGCCCGCTGCCGCCACTGATGGAGGATTTTCTTGCGAGACTGTTCTCCGTGTTCCTCTACGTGATACTGATCATGGTGGTGGTGGGAACACTGGGAGTGAACACCGGGTCGGCGGTACTGGGCCTGTCTGCAATACTGGGTTTGGTACTGGCTTTCGGTATGCAGGATACCCTGAACAACTTCTTCGCGGGTGTCTGGATTGCGACCCTGCGGCCCATCGCCAAGGCAGAGACGGTGGAGGTTAACGGGCTGAAGGGGAAGGTGGAGACGGTGGGGATCATGTCCACCATACTGATCACCCCTGACAACACGTTTATCACTATACCCAACAAGGAAGTCTGGGGCAGCCCGATTATCAACTTCACCCGCATGCCGATTAGACGGGCGGAGGTCGGCGTGGGTACCAGTTATGACGGAGACATAAACAGGGCGATCCAGATCGCGATGGATGTTATGAAGGGTCATCCGAAGGTCCTGGAAGATCCAGAGCCCGGTATCATCGTATCAGAGCTCGGAGACTCCTCGGTAAATCTGTCCCTCAGGGCGTGGACCAATACCGAGGATTACTGGGACGTGATATTTGACCTGAGGAAGGGGATATTCGAGACCTATACCAAAGAGGGTATCGAGATACCCTACCCACAGAGAGATATTCACATGCACAAGGGCGGATGATTCTTTAGGCCCCAAAGAGAATGGAACTCTCCCGGCTGCGATGCTCCAACTCACCATATCTGCATCGTATAACCATTAAATCAGTTGAGGCCTTTACGCTCTCCGATGAGCGGCAAGATCGAGGCGAGGAACGTATCTGTCAGGCTGAGCGGCGAGGAGATCCTGAAAGGGGTCTCAACGGTCGTTCCCGAGGGTGAGATATTCACCATCATCGGGCCCTCGGGGGCGGGCAAATCGACTTTCCTGCGTACGCTGAACAGGCTGATCGAGACCGAAGAGGGGGAGGTACTCCTGGACGGAGAGTCGGTGAAGGACATCGAGCCCCGGGAACTGAGGAGGAGAGTGGGGATGGTGTTCCAGATTCCGGTGGCCTTCTCGGGTACCGTGGAGGAGAACGTGCTCATGGGGCCCGAGCTGGTCGACAGAACGGAGCCCGACGTGAGCGTACTATTGAGCAAGGTGGGCCTGGGCGATCATTTTCTGAACAGGAAGGCGTCGGAGCTGTCGGTGGGCGAACAGCAGAGGATGTGTATTGCCAGAGCCCTGGCCAACGACCCCGAGGTCCTTCTGATGGACGAGCCCACCTCCTCCCTCGATCCTGCTTCCTCAAGAAAAATCGAGTCCCTAGTCAAGGACCTGAAGGCGGCCGAGGGACTGACCCTTGTGATGGTCAGCCACGATATGGAGCAGAGCAAGAGGATCGGTGATTGGACGATGATGATGAAAGAGGGGGAGGTCAGAGCTACGATGCGCACCGGGGATTTCTTTAAGAATTTCGATCCGGAGGGGATGTGATGGTCCTGGAAGAATTCGTGACAGTGGACAATCTGATTAGATTAGGTATTGCTTCACTGCTCATCGTGCTGGTTGTCGCCTTGACCAAATACAGAGAGCTGGAAATGGTCTCCGACCTGACCGTGTCTACCATAAGGGCCTTCGTACAGCTGATGATTCTGGCCCTGGTACTCACCGTGATCTTCGACATCCAGAACATATTCTGGATCGTGTTGATACTCATCATCATGATGATGATCGCCTCCCACACCTCCGCCAAGAGGGCGGTGGGGCTGCCCAATTCCTTCATGGTGTGCTCCACCACCATCGTCGCTTCTTCGACGGCGATCATCACCGCCATGGCCGTCCTCGGAGTCCTGGACATGAGGGCCGAGGTGCTCATACCCATCGGAGGTATGGTGATAGGCAACACGATGAACATCACCTCCCTAGCCATGGACCGGTTGAGGGGCGAAGTGGAGAACAATGTGCTCAAGATCGAAAACCTTCTTGCCCTGGGGGCCACCTCCGATCAGGCCATCCTGCCCATGATCAAGAAGAGCGTGAGGGCCTCGCTGATACCCACTGTGGACAATATGAGGACCCTGGGCCTGGTGTGGATCCCGGGGCTGATGAGCGGTATGATACTGGCAGGCTCGGATCCGGGCACCGCGGCCGTCTTCCAGCTAGTGATCATCTTCATGATCCTCGCCTCCAACACTCTGGCCTCGGTCATATCCACCGCCCAGATGTCCATGAGGATGTTCAGTGACGCCGATCAGCTGGTCTATCGGCCCTAGAGCCTCTTCTATTTCCGATAAATGGGCAAGGGAGAGCGGGAGCAGGAGAACACTGGATGGAGCGAAAAGGGCAGAATCAAAAATGATAACCGGCCTGAATACTATTTATTCCGGGCAACAAATGATAGTGGCGGTGCATCCAATGCACGCCCTAGAGACGTCTAAGTTGCTGACGGAGGAATATTCAGCAAAGATCCTGCTGGCAACGATGGGTAAGCCCAAGAGCGCCAAGCATCTGAGCAACAGCCTGGACATACCCATAGCCGCCTGCTACAGGAAGATCAAGGAACTGGAGAAGGCGGGGTTGATATTCTGCGTGGAGAGAAAACTCAACCAGTCTGGCAAGAGAGTGAGTGTCTACAAGTCCAAGATGAAGAGCGCGAAGATCATCTTCGAGCGGGGCAAGATCAGGGCCAAGATGGAGATGAGGAACGGGACCACTGAGGAGTACAATTACAGGCTGGACCAGGTTCCGATCACCAGGTAAGAAGGTGCACGCTCCAGACGAGACGCCGGTTACTCCCGACCAGAGGAAGCTGCAGGCTCCTGCCACATTTCTGACTTTTTGACTATCGTAGCATTACCTCCAGCCCTTCAGCCAGGGCGATCTTAGCAGAGAAACCCAGAAGATCTTCGGTCTTTTCCACACTGGCCACGCTGCGCCTGATATCACCTTCTCTGGGCTCTCCGTGTACCACCTCCACCCCCGCCTTCTGGGCCACCAAAGAGGCCAGTCGGTTGACGGTCACTTCTTTTCCGGTACCACAGTTCAGGGCGGTGTTCCTCACATCGCTCTCCAGGCTCATAGAGATCATCCTCGCCACGTCCTCAGCATGAACGAAGTCCCTGGTCTGCTCCCCGTCCCCTTCTACGACCAAAGGGCGGCCGTGCCTGGCGTTCTCCACAAAGCGGGTGATGACACCGGAGTAAGGGCTGTCTGGCGCGGCCCTGGGGGAGTAGACGTTGAAGGGGCGGACGATGATGTAGGGAAGGTTAAGGCTGTCACCGAAGGCCCTGACGTACGACTCTGCGGACATCTTGCTCGCCCCGTAGAAAGAGAGCGGTTCTGTGGGATGCTCCTCATCAACTGGTAAGTACCTCGGGTTACCGTACACGGCTGCGCTCGAGACGTAGAGGAACAGGTCCGCCGAGCAGTCACTCGCCGCCCGGAGCATGTTGAGGGTACCGGTGAGGTTGATGTCACAGTCGTAAAGCGGGTCTTCCAGGCTCTTCTCCACGCTCACCTGGGCGGCGAGGTGTACGATGGCGTCCACACCCGCGCAGGCTTCCTTCACCTCCCCGCTCCTGATGTCCATCCTCCTCGTGCACTGCCGCAGGTGGGGGTAAGGCTGCTCCGCCACATCCATGCCCCTGACCTCGTGCCCACCTCTCAACTCCTCGAGGACGTAAGAACCGATCTGACCAGAAGCGCCGGTTACCAGTATGTTCACAGGGGCGTTAATGGAAGTATAGAATAAGCATTTTACGAATTATGTAGGCCCTGTTCGGGAAGTGTCAAAGGCAGAGAACGGTTGGAACGCACCACTGACGTAGTCTACTCAAGAATCTCTCCACATCGGTCTCTGAATAAAGGTGTTAAGCATCCCACCCTGCAGGCCTTGAATCTCCTTAGGGGGAGGGACTTGAGACCTACACTTGCCCTTTTATCTTTGCACTATAAATAATTTGCTCATGAAATTATCGAACTGGATAATCAGAGCTCACCGTAATATGACCTCATTCACTGACCCTGTAGGACAAACTGCGAATGGTGAGTTGAACTTCACCCCTAGGGGGCGATAGTAACTATGGTTAAACATTTGGTGAATCATCTGTTCAACGTTTGTCGAAGTGACGACGGAAAATCGGGCGAGGGAGACCGCCGTTCACGAATCCAGACATATCGAACTTGCTTTACGAATTTCGACAATCGCTACATTTATTCCGTGAGTTCACTGTGAATATTACAACAGAATTTATTAACATCATGAGAATACACAAGTGTAGCGGTCACTTCTCTAGTCTGAGGGAGTGATGCGAAATATGGGGGTTTGATCTGTGTCTAAATCAGAAACTATTGAATCTATTATGGAAGAAGAGAGGGAGTTCCCTCCTTCGGAAGAAGTCAAAGAGAAAGCGCACATTTCTGGGATGGATGAATACCTCGAGATGTACGAGGAGTCCATCAACAATCCTGAAGATTTCTGGGAAAAGCATGCCGAAAAGGAGCTCGAGTGGTTCGAGCGCTGGAATGACGTGTTCAACTGGGACAAGGATGAATGCAAATTCACCTGGTTCGAGGGCGGCAAGCTGAACGCCACATACAACTGCCTGGACAGGCATGTGGAGAGCTGGAGGAAGAACAAGGCGGCGTTGATCTGGCAGGGCGAGCCGGAGGACGACGTTCGGATCTTCACCTACCGGCAGCTGCTTAACGAAGTCTGCAAGTTCGCCAATGTTCTCAAGAGGCACGGCGTGGAGAAGGGGGACAGGGTCTCCATCTATCTGCCGATGATCCCAGAACTGGCTATAGCTGTTCTCGCTTGCGCCAGGATAGGGGCCATCCACAGCGTGGTCTTCGGGGGATTCAGCGCCGAGTCCCTCAGGGACAGGATCAACGACAGCAACTGCAAGCTTCTTATCACATCGGACGGCAGCTACCGGAAGGGGAAGCTGATACCTCTGAAGTCGAACGCGGATATCGCTCTGTCCGGGGACACTCCAGTAGAGAAAGTGATTGTTGTGAAGAGAACTGGAATCCCGTTGGAGATGAAGGAAGGTAGAGACGTGTGGTGGCACGACGAGGTCGAAGGTGCGTCCATCAAGTGTGAACCGGAGGTAATGGACGCCGAGGACCCACTGTTCATATTGTACACTTCTGGGTCCACCGGCAAGCCCAAAGGTGTGCTACACACCACAGGAGGTTACATGCTGTACACCACCCTCACCTTCAAGTACGTCTTCGACTACCACGAGGATGACACCTACTGGTGCACCGCGGACATCGGGTGGATCACCGGACACAGCTACATCATTTACGGACCGTTGTCAGCAGGCGCTACCTCGATCATGTTCGAAGGGGTGCCCACTTACCCGGAGAAGGACAGGTTCTGGAAGATCGTGGAGAAATTCGGAGTGAGTATATTCTACACCGCGCCCACGGCCATCAGGGCGCTCATGAAGGAGGGAGAGGAGTGGCCGAACAACCGCGATCTCTCGTCGCTGCGCATCCTGGGAAGCGTGGGAGAGGGCATTAACCCCGAGGCATGGATGTGGTATTACAACGTCATCGGTAACGGTGAGTGTCCCATCGTGGACACCTGGTGGCAGACGGAGACCGGCGGCATTTTGATCACACCTCTGCCCGGTGCCACCACGCTCAAGCCGGGAGCGGCGACCAGGCCGTTCTTCGGCATAGAGCCCGCCGTGTACAGAGAGGACGGCACCGAGGCCGATGCCAACGAGGGTGGCTACTTGGTCATCAAGAGGCCCTGGCCCTCACTGATGAGGACGGTGTACGGTCAGCACTCCAGGTTCAAGGACATCTACTGGTCCCGCTTCCCGGGGGTCTACTTCACCGGAGACGGGGCAAGAATTGATGAGGATGGAGACATATGGATAATGGGCAGGGTGGACGACGTGATCAACGTCTCCGGCCACCGTATCGGGGCCGCAGAGGTTGAGAGCGCCCTGGTCAGCCACGAGGCCGTGGCAGAGGCGGCGGTAGTCCCAATGCCCCACGAGATCAAGGGCGAGGCCATATACGCCTTCGTGACCCTCAAGACAAGTATAGAGGGCAGTAAGGATCTGGAGAAAGAACTGATCAAGCACGTCAGAAATACGGTGAGTCCCATAGCAACACCAGAGGCCATACAGTTCTCGGATACGCTGCCCAAGACAAGGAGCGGTAAGATCATGAGGAGGATCCTGAGGAAGATCGCCTCTGGGGACACAGGAGACATGGGAGATACCAGCACCCTGGCAGACCCGTCCGTCGTAGAGGGACTGATAGATAAGAGAAAGGAGAGATAGGATGATATTCCGAATAAGAATGTTTCCCAAAGAGGACGCGGACCCCATATGGGGGTTCGTGAACGAGAAGTTCGCCTCCATTGAGAGCGAGAAGGTGAGACCGCTGTTCACCTCCATCCAGACCGGATCGAGGTTCGTCTCCGCCTTCGTGATGGTGGACGATGTAGAGTCCATCGGTGACTTCCTGGTAGAGGAGATAGGCAAGCGCGCAGATATCGTTGACACCACCACAATACCACTGCTGAAGATGACCTTCCTGCCCGTGAGAGAGGGCGAGATGGGAGAAGTGAAGCGCTACAGCATCATGATGAAGTGCCTCCCCAGGTACTACTACTCCCTATACAAGAAACTGATCAACCTGACCCCTGAGGGCGGAGTGTACCCCAACTTCGGGGCGTTCACCCTGGGAGAGGACGACATGTTCCTCTCAGTATGGGCCGGTTCGAAGGAGCAGGTGGAGAAGTTCGTGGAGGACAAGATAATGGTCATGGAGGGCATGGAGACCGCCGAGGTCTTCCCCATCGACAAGACGAAGATCTTCATGTCAGGGGACGACTGGAAGCAGTTCCAGAGGGCTTTCCTGCACATACCGAACTGGGTCACTGACGATATGAGGGACTCGCTGGCCTACTCCTTCTTCCCCACCGAGGAGGACATCGGTCTCTCGGGCGGCATGACCGACGAATCCTGAAATCTCTTCCACTTTTTTACTTTCTTTTCTACTGTTCTCTACTGTTCCTTAGACTCTAGAGGGAAACGCACGGTGTAGGTGCCGTTCACCATTCTGGTCTCCACGTCCAGTCCTGTGGACTCGAATAAGTGGATCATCTGCTTGTTCTGGGGCATGACCTCGGCGACGAAGGCGTCTATGCCCCTGTCTCTGCCAATCCTGATCAGATAGTCCAGCAGGAAGGTACCTATGCCCTTGCCCTGCCAGTCGTCCTTGACCACGAAGGCCACCTCGGCCTCGCTGGTCTCCTCGTCCAGATAGTACCTGCCGACCGCTATCATCTCCTGCATCTCGTCTTCACGTATCAGGCCCACGATGGCCATCTCCGTATCGTAGTCGATGTTGGCGAAGTGCTGCAGCTCCCTGTGGGGCATGCTCCTCTTCATCTGCATGAAGCGGGTGTAGACGGTGTCTTCTGAGAAAGAGTAAAACAAATCTTTCATCATCTGCTCGTCCGGCGGCCTGACCGGCCTGAAGAACACCTGCTTGCCGTCGAATTCTCTATAGGTTTCGTACTGGTCGGGGTAAGGACGCCCGGTGTAGGCCTCGTCGGACTGGTCAAGGAAGACGTAGTGGTGGTACTTGGCCGCGGCGAGCAGCTCCTTCCTGAAGTCGGGGTGGGCGATATTGATCAGTTCAAGCGCCCGCTGCATGATACTCTTGCCGTGCATCTGGGCCACACCGTACTCGGTGACCACGTAGTGCACGTCCCCTCTGGTGGTGGTCACCCCCGCGCCTTCGGAAAGTCGGGGCACGATCCTGGAGACCTCTCCTCCCCTGGCGGTGGACGGCAGAGCGATGACCGGCTTCCCGTTCTTGGCCCGGGCGGCACCCCTCATAAAGTCCACCTGACCCCCCAGGCCGGAGTAGAACTGGTAACCGAGCTGGTCGGCGCACACCTGTCCGGTGAGGTCCACCTCCAGCGCGGAGTTGATGGCCACCATGTCGTCGTGCTGGCCGATCAGGCAGGGGTCGTTCGTGTAACTCGACGGATGGAACTCGATCATGGGGTTGTTGTCCAGGAAGTCGAACACCTTCCTGGTACCCATGCAGAACGAGGCCACGATCTTGCCGGGGTGCACCGTCTTCTGACTGCCGTTGATAACACCGCTGTGCACCAGGTCCACGATCCCGTCGGAGAACATCTCGGTGTGGACGCCCAGGTCCTTCTTCTTTGAGAGGTGCTTCAGCACCGCGTCTGGTATGGCCCCGTAACCTACCTGTATGGTGGCCCCGTCGCCCACTAAGCCCGCTACATGCTCCCCGATCTTGTCCATGACCTCCGCATCGCTCTCCTCCGGTGTCCACTCCAGCAGGGGCTGCTCGCTCTCCACGATATGATCTATCTCTTTCACTTGCACGAAGCTGTCCCCCAGGGTCCGGGGCATGTTGGGATTGACCTCCGCTATGACTGCATCTGCCTGCTTCTGGCCGGCCATGGTAATGTCCACCGAGACCCCCAGACTGCAGAAGCCGTGCTCGTCGGGAGGGGACACCTGGATGAGTGCCACGTCCACCTGTTCCTTGCCCTCCCTGAGCAGTCGGTCGATTTCCGACAGGTAGACAGGGGTGTAGTCCGCCCTGCCCTCGTTGACCGCGTCCCTCACGTTGGGGCCGATGAAAAAGGCTTCCAAGCGGAACTCGTCACCGAACCTCTCCTCGGTATAAGGGGCCAGCCCCAGAGACAGAGTATGGATGATCTCGTTGCCCGCCAGGCTGCCCGCCCTGTCGATCAGTGCACTCACAAGAGACTGGGGCTCTCCGCAGGCGGTGCCCACGAACACCCTCTCCCCCCGTCCTATGGTGGCCACTGCCTCCTGGGCCGATTTTCTCTTCCTCTCATAATCCTCTCTCCAGGTCCCGATCATGGTTCCATCCTGAGAGGGATATGGTAACCTGTCCTTATCATTCTTTTCAGAGAGTGGCCAAGAACGCGAGTAGTAAGATTAATCCCTGAGTAAGTAATTGGGACTCCCGGAGGGTAACAACATAGCTGTGAGTCTAGCTCTACTGGTGGCTACGGCCATATTGATCCTCATCGGTATCGTCATACTGGCCGTTATCATAGGTACCCTTATCCACTTCCTGCCGGCGGCGATCATAGCCGTGGTGGTGTGGCTGCTGTTCGGCAGCCTGTTCTGGGGAGGGGTGGCCTTCCTGGCCGCGGCAGTGCTGATGATCATATTCAAACATTGACGGCTGTGATTGCCCGTTTTTGCCGCCCGGGAGAGTTACGGGGTTGAGCTCTCCGAGTATCATAGAGTTTATATTCCTGAGAATTATGAGAGGATTGTATGACGCTTAATATCAAATGGCAGAGACTGGTTTCAGACGGTGAAACCTGCGAGAGGTGCAGGATGACCGAGTCTGAGGTCGAAGAGGCTGTTGAAGTGCTGAGTCGCGCCCTTTCTCCACTGGGCATCGATGTCGAACTGGAAAAGGAAGAGTTGTCTCAGGAAGAGTTCAGTGAGGATCCCATCAGTTCTAATATGGTCTACGTCAACGGCAAACCTCTCGAGGGTTGGCTGGACGGGGGCGTGGGTAGCAGCGAGTGCTGCGAGGTCTGCGGTGACGAGGAGTGCAGGACGGTGATAATAGGTGCCCAGGAGTTCGAAGTGGTCCCCTCTCAACTGATCATCGATGCGGGGATGAAAGCTGCCACCGGTGTCTCCCGTGACTCAAGGATCCGCTCCGGACCGAGTTGTTGCTGAAGCCATGCCGGAGCCCGTGTTTCCAACACTCTAAATGTAAACTCCGAAAGTGTTAATATCGCAGGCCTCTATAAAAGGGTGGAGGAGAGGGAATGACACTTGAACTAGGTTGTCTGTCCGAAAAGGATGTTCTGACCAAAGATGGAAGGAAGGCTGGCGTGCTGGTAGGTGCCAACGTGGAGACCTCCGACTGGACGGTGCCCACCATATCGGTCGAGGTGAACAAGGACCTGGTGGAAAAGCTCGGTCTGAAGAAATCACTGCTCAAGAACCCCAGGATCAAACTGAGGACCGATCTGATTGCCGTTGTAGGGGACGTTGTGCAACTCACCATCCCGCTCGGCGAACTGAGAGAACACATCTGAACTGGGCGAAGACCTGCGGTCGAGGGATACTTTCATCGCCTACCGGCGGGCCTGTCGCTGTAGGTCTGTTTCTGTCTTGGTGCGGAGCTCAAAAACACTTCAAGTGTTAGAGACTTTTGGGATTCACTCAGCTATCATGTTGCAGGAGAGGAGTCGGTCTCCGGCGATATGCTTGATCCTGTCCAGTATGGAAATCAGGTTGTCTTCGACCCTGCAGGTATCCTGGCCGCCGAACACCTTTTTCCTAACCTCGGCCCCCACCGTGTCGTCTGTGCCCTGCTTCAGGCGCAGTACGGCCGACCCGGGAGGGTATAGCTCCTCGTGGTGGATGCCGTCCTCGTCACCATCGGTGAGCCCGATGACCGGGATTCCGAAGCGGTAGAGGACGCTGGAGGTGATGCGCGTGGTATCATCTCCCACGGTCACCGCGCACTTGACGTTTTCATTCTCGGAAACCAGGAAGAAGGAGTCCTCGGCCACGTGGTCCACCAGCATCACCAGATCGCCGGAGTCCGAAGGGAGGCGCCTGGGATCCGCCCTGGTCCTCCTCACCTCCCCGCTCCTGATCAGCGCCGTCGACAGGTCGAAATCGCCCAGCTTGCTGAGACCGGAGGGCTTGGTGCGCACCCCTTCGTAGGTGATGCCCCCCTTCTCTCTGCGGATGATCACCCGCTCACTGGTGGCCTTGCCTATCACCACGCCGTCGATCCAAATATTCTCTCCCTGGACCACTCCCTCTATCTTTCTGAAGTCGGACTGCTCACTCGCCCGTGGCATCTCTTGGCGGATGAGGTCCAGGCCATGCGCCTCGGCGATCTCTTCCACCATCTCTTCTCTGCCCTCCCCCCAGCAGACTAGGAACCCGTCGTCCAGCTGGATCACCGACCGATCCAGAGACTCCCCGATCTTCTGCAGTACCTTCCTGCCGAAGGCAAGCCCGCTCTCCCTCGACTTGGCCTGGTTGAGCATGAAAAGGACGTCCGACTCCTGGACAAGTGACATCAGGGCCTCGGAGACCAGCTCGTTGTTGATCTCGATCTGATCTTCCATCTCGGCGTCGAGGAGGGCCACCGCCCCCATCGTACCTCCCAGCTTGGCCCTCACTTCGCCCAGGGAACGAAGATGATCTAGGTATTTCTGACAAAGGCCGGTGTCGATGACTTCTGGACCGTGGATAACTGCTCCGATGTTCATCTGTGGCCGTCTCGTGTGCCTAGCAATATCGGAGTGGTATTTAACTTTGGCCTAGCTCCTCCCCATTTTGGCCCTGGCAGAGAAGATCTCCAGTGAACGGACCACGTCGGTACGGGTGACTATACCCACCAGGCGGTCGTCCTCCATCACCAGCAGCCTACCGATGTCCCTCTTGGACAGTATCTTGCTGGCGTCCAGCGCGTCGCTGTCAGGGGACACGGACACCACACTGCCGGACATCACGTCTCCCACGGTCATCGTCCCCTGCCTGTCCCGCGGTATCTCCGTGACGTCCTGGAGGGTGACCACGCCCACCACGCTGCCACCATCGACCACCGGGTAGCCGGTGTGCTTCTCCTTCAACATCTTGTCCATAAACGAGTTGAGCGGCATGCCTCTCTCCACGGTCTTGACCTCCTCGGTCATCAGTTCTCTCACCTTGACCCCTTCCAGGGCGTAGGACAGCTGGGCACCCCGCTCCTCCTCGCTGGCCCCCATGTAGATAAACACCGCGATCAGGATCAACCAGATGTTGACGAACAGGCCGATTATACCCATGGCGATGGCCATCGCCTTGCCCACCGACACGGCGATCCGGGTGGCCTCCATGAAGCCCACCTTCTTGGCCAGCAGAGAGCGGAGGATCCTTCCCCCGTCCATGGGGAAGGCGGGTATGAGGTTGAAACCTCCCAGCAGTATGTTGTAGAAACCTATCAGACCGAAAGTGGTGGACACCGCCTGGATGCTCAACTGAGTGCCCATGGAATCCAAAAGAAACATGATGGGCAGCATGATGGCCCCTATGGCGAAGCTGGTAACCGGCCCAACGAAGGAGATGAGGGCCTCTCCCGGGGCCTCTGAAGGCACCTCCTCTATCTGAGAAACACCCCCGAATATGAAGAGGTTGATGCCCGAGATGCTGTAGCCGTTCTTGATGGCCACGTAGGAGTGCGCAAGTTCATGTGCCAGCACCGAGAGGAAGAATATGACCGCTCCTACCACGCCCAGGGCCATTCTCACCCAGAAGCCGAGGTCCATGTGGGCGAACCCCAGGGGGATGCCGAACACCACCACGTCCGATATGGCGAACACCCAGGCGAACAGGGGCAGTATCAGTAGAAAGGTGAAGTGGATGTTTATTGGAATGCCGATGATCTTTCCTACGTTCAGTGAAGTCTTCATGTGGTAGTAGCATGTAGGTAAAGGGTTGATATCATTTTTCAATATACAAGGTGATAAGGACCTCGGATTGTCCCTCTCGCGGTGCCCCACTCGTCAGCTCAGAATGAGAAAAATGTTTGTAGGCATCTGTTCCATACAGCAGGGGAGGGACACCATGACTGAAGAAAGGGCCTTCACGGCCAAGCTGGACGCGATGATCGAATTCGCCGAGGACGGCATAGTGAGCAAGACGTTTCTGGAGAGAGGAGAGGGCAAGTGGGTGTTGTTCTGCATGGAGGAGGGGCAGAGCCTGTCCTCTCACACGGCTAGCATGCCGGCCACCATATACGTCATCCGGGGGAAGGGGCGCATCACCCTGGGCGGAGAGACTGAGGACTACGGACCGGGGTCTTTCATCCACATGCCCAAGGACCTGAAGCACGCGGTGAAGGCGGTGGAGGACTTCGTCTTCCTGCTGATCCTCTTCAAGTAGTATCGAAGAGTAGGATTGAAGGCTACAGGCACCGCGGCCCGATCTGGGATTTGGGCATTGTATCTTCCATGTTCCAGACCGATTTTCCGGTACGGTGTGTACATTGCGGAGTGGACAGCCGACCATCCATTTATTCCCAGTCCCCCGACCACTACGAAAGTCAGATAAACGGCTAAGGAATGCCTTGATGAGATGGTGTCCCCGGGGGATGCGGTATGCCTCTTACTGGTCTACTCGTACGTGGCAGCTGTCGTACTGCTCGCAAGATTCCTAGACAGTCGAGGATTCGACAACTGCAAGAGGAAGACCGTTCATGTGCTGACGGGCAACATCGTCTTCATGTGGTGGATCTTCGATTCGCAGTATGTAATGGCGCTTCTGGCAGCCGCGCCCTTCATACCTATTCTCTACCTCGCATCTCCTGCCTGCCGGGCCGAGCGTTTCAAGAAGACCTTTCTAGGCTATGCGAGCGAAGAAGGTCACGACCTTGGACTGGTCTACTACGCGGTATCATGGACCGTACTCGCCTTCTTCCTATTCGACTACAGGGCGGCGGCCTCGGTGGGGATAGTGGCGATGGCCTACGGTGACGGGTTGGGCGGGCTCATAGGGGAACGTTTCGGCCGCAGGAGACTGGGCAACGGCAAGACGCTGGAGGGTACACTGAGCGTATTCATGGGGGCAGCTGCAGTCACTACAATAGTAATGCTATTCTACCAATGGCTCAACGCCCAGGGCGTGTATGGTTCAACTGCGATCGGTATCCCCTACATAGCCGGCATCGCCCTGCTCGTGGGTGCCTACGTGGCCCTGGTAGAGCTGTACACGCCGGGGAGGTACGACAACCTCATCATACCCATCTCCTCCGCGCTAATACTGGTGGCACTGGGCGTGTGACTGTGAAGTGGATCATCGTGGACGGCATAGACGGTTCGGGCAAGAGCACCATCACACGGTCGATTAAGGAGTGTTATGAGGGAAGATGAGAGAGTACGCCGAAACCGACGGCCGCGGACGAGAACTGTAGTGGCTACAGATCGTGGATAAGGAGCAGTCAGTAGCACGACCTCCCGCATGACCCTGGGGCGTGTCACCAAGTTACCAAGGATGATGTCAAGACTGCACCTTCTCGATGGATATCCCTTCTGGGGCATCTCCCAGCAGGCGCTCCAGTCCCCGGACAGACAACCGGGCGTCCAGCGTGGCATACTCCCCATAATCCTCGACATCAGATCCGATACACTCGCTCATCAGTAGGCCGCACAGCGCCGTCTTGGAGCCGGTGGGCAAGTCTCTCCTTCTCCATATCCCAACGATCATGTCCTTCAGAGAGGCCCCCATCTCCATCTCCTCCCCCATCAGGTCTCTGAGCACGATATCGTAGTTGTCGAGAAGGTTGAGGTCTTTCTCTCCACAGGCGGCAGCGGCCACCGATCCAGCGATGGAGCCGCAGGAATAAGAGGGCATGATCCCTTCTCCCACGAAGGCCAGGGTCTGTCCCGCCGCGTCGCCGGCGAACAGAACGTTGCCCTTCCTGAGTCCTCCCTTGAACCCGGGCACCGGGGCCTCCCCCATCTTTACTTCCAGGATCTTATCAGCGTCGAAGTACTGGGAAACCACGGGGTGGGCGGAGACCCAGGAGTGTAGGGTGCGCTGTCTATTGGGGAAGGGGCCTACCCTCCCCATGCCCACGTTTGCTCTTCTCTCTCCTTTAGGTATGATCCATCCGTAACCAAGTCCCACCTCGGGCTCCAGGAAGATCTGCATCGCGGCTGGCAGCTCTCTTTCGGCCACCATCTCGAATTCCACTCCCCTGGCCACCATGTCGTCCGTGAAGTGTTTTACGCCCATCTTGCGTGCGACGGTAGAGTGCACTCCGTCGGCCGCTACCACGACTTGGGGGCTGACCTCCGCCTGTTCTCCCCTGTGGGAGAGCCTGACCGACTTGACGTCCTCCCTGCCTTCAAGAGACAGTAACTTGGTGTTGGCCTGGACTGAGGCACCCGACTCCGCCGCCTCCTGTGCCAGGTACTTGTCGAATATCTTCCTCTCGACGGTGATACTCTGCCAATACGGGCTGTAGTTGCTGATGGCGACCTTCCTGTTGAGGATGAACCTGGTGTGGTCCTGGCGGTGGCACACCGCTCGAGAGGGCACTTCGATGTCCGCCGCATCGAGCAACGACTTGCCTATGACCTCACCACACCTCACCGGCGTGCCTATCTCACTCTTCTTATCGATCATCAGTGTATTTGCGCCCTGGTCCGCGGCGGCAGCAGCGGCTCCACTGCCCGCCGGCCCCGCGCCCACTACCAGAACATCACATTTCTTTTTCATTGCATCACCAGCCGTATTTCGAAGTCAGCCTGTAGGCCCTGTAGAGCTCTCTGTACTCTTTGTTGACCAACCAGGCCCAGATGTAGCTCAGGGGGTAACAACCAGTGGCGAACGGCCTCATGGACCTCTGCATCTCCTGGTTGCTCATACCCTTCAACCGCAGGAAAACTCTTTCGAAGATCGGTGAAGAGAAGGGTGAGTTCTTCCACCACGCTTCGTACTTAGTGGTATCACCTGCCCTGATCGCCAGGGCGACGTTTCTCCCCGCCACCATGGCCGTCCTGATGCCCCCGAAGGTGAGGGGGTTCACCTGACCGGCGGCGTCGCCCACCAGACATACTCCCTTATGGCACACCTCGTCCACTCCGAAGGGGATGTGCCTCGAGTGCTCCTCCAGTGGGCCTGCGGGAGGCTCATCAGTGCCCATGGGAAACCCGATCTTGGTCCCGCTTCCGCTGGGAAATTCCCACCTGTAGCCTCCCTGGTACTTCTCGTCGTAGTAGAACCTGATAGTGTGATCGTCCATCGGCCTGTCCACCACGTACTGCTTCACGGGTATCATAACCCTAGGTTCCTCACCAAACAGTTGCCTGCGCACCGTGGAGTGAGCGCCATCCGCGCCCACCAGGAACTGGGCGTTCGCCCTCTCCCCGTTGGTGAAGAGCAGCGAAAAGTCGTCATCTTCTCTTCTGACCTGACTCACGCTGGCGCTCAATAACTCTCCCCCTCTTTCCTTGAAGTCCCTTATCAGTCGACGGAGGAAGGTGGTCCTGTCCATCACGTATCCTTTCACCCTGTAATCTACTTCGGTGCCCCCTGGCCACACCTCGTGTGCCCTCCGTATCTCGTGTAACGCTCCCCAGGGCCTGATGGTGGGCAGCTCCGAAAACGTCCTGGAGCTCAGGGCCTCCCCACACATCCTGTGGTACCTCTCGTACCTGTCGGCCTGCAGGCGCTCGATGAGCGTCACCTCGAGATCGGAGTCCTTGGCCAGGTAGTAGGCGACCGAGCAACCGCCGGGGCCGGCGCCCACTACGGCAACATCAGTGATGGAACCAGCCCCCGTTTACAGATACCGATTCGACGTAAGAATAACCGAAGTCGAATGCCAGGAACGCGAAAAGGTAGATGAATGATGAGAGGACGGAGAACACGCACAGGACCAGTACTACGGTCTTCAGGAACGGCCGCTGTTTCAGAGCGGCGGTCAGTGTTCCGTCTCCATTCGCCACCCAGTCCATGTCGTTCACCCGCTCGTCGAGCAGGGAGGCGGAGAATACCGCGATTATGCCCAGGACGCTCACCGATTTCATTCCCAGCAGTAGGAAGGAGGCCCCCACGGCAAGCGCCAGCACGAATCCGATCTTGAATGCCAGGTTGTCCAGCTTGCCCGCGAACAGCAGGGAGAACAGCAGCCCGAGAAAGATTATGGCGGCGTTGATGTCCACCGCGATGAGAGACCCCATCAGAAGACCGCCGGGCACTGATAGGAATAGGGCCACTCTCTGGTTGAAGGCGTCGGTGTCGAAGGCCTGGTCCCCGTACTTGACCATTATTCCCAGTGATACGAAAGAGAGGGGGACGAAGAACTGCTGATACAGTCCGGCCCCCTCCCAGGCACCCAGTACGATGGAGAAAGAGAGGGCGATCAGGGTAAGGAAGAGGAAGGATAAGTTGGCCAGGCTGTCAATCTCTAGGTCTCCCATCTAAATCACTGAGGTGTATGCACACTTGGCTATCAGTGCCTATAATCCCTTTCAATATCAAGGTTGTGTTCTACACAGGAGTTCGTCTGTCTACGGGTGCTCCTACTCAATATTTGGGCAGTTAGCTCGTAGCAACCTTCAAGTCTAATAATGTATAGATATATACAACAAAGATATTTATACGACGTTACGTATCATTAACGTCCATGAAATTGCAGAGGGATTTACTTTGGCGTCCACGGTGAGAGTTCTTTCGAGCCCCCAGCCCGGCGTTTGAACACCAACATTGCTATCCAAGATCGGGTTCCTGGAGAGCCTCTGCAGATATTCTGGATACTACGAGAACAGTTCAAAGGAGAGTGCTTTTTACTAGAGTCAGTGGAGGGGCCCAGGAAGACGGCCAGGTATTCCTTTATCGGCGTCGACCCGATTATCACCTTCAGGGCCTGGGGGGATGCTGTCCAGTTGAACGGGCACAGAGAGAAAGTCTCCTCTTCGTTTGAGTACCTGCGATCGCTTTTCCATTCCTTCGACTGCGGTGCCTCCGAGCTGACGCCTTTCTGCGGCGGCATGGTGGGTTACGTCGGATACGAGATGGTGCAGGAGTTTGAGAACATACCCAGCAGGAGGGGAAAGAAGCCCTACCCCGATCTCTACTTCATCGTTCCCAGGCACCTGGTTTGCATCGATCACCTGAACGACAGGCTGTTCATGGTGTCCCACGGTGACATAAACGAACTGCGTTATGCGCTGGACAGTGACCTTTCCAGGGAGGTTGCGCCTCCAGTCATAGGGGAGGGGATCTCCAACACCACCCAGGACGAGTACGAGGGCATGGTCATGGAGACCAAAGAGATGATCGAGCAGGGGGAGATATTTCAGGCGGTGCTCTCCAGGAGGACGGACTTCAGGGTTGAAGGGGATTCGGTCGACGTGTACAGGGCCTTGCGGGCGCTGAACCCCTCGCCTTACATGTTCTTGCTGGACTTCCAGGACATGGATCTGATAGGTTCGTCTCCTGAGATGTTGGTGAGGCTGGAAGGGAACAGGATGGTCACCAGACCCCTGGCGGGAACAAGGCCCCGCGATCCGGACCCTGAGGAGGACGAGAAGCTCAAGCTGGACATGCTCCTCGACGAGAAGGAGAGGGCAGAGCACCTGATGCTCGTCGACCTGCACAGGAACGACATGGGGAGGGTCTCCAGGTTCGGGACGGTGAAGGTCACCGACCTGATGTCGGTAGAGAAGTACTCCCACGTGCAGCACCTGGTGAGCAACATCGAGAGCGAGATCGATACACGGTTCGATGCTTTCGACGCGCTGAGTTCCTGCTTCCCGGCGGGAACGGTGAGCGGCGCGCCCAAGATAAGGGCCATGGAGATCATCAGAGAAATGGAGAAGGACCACAGGGGCCCGTACGCCGGCGCCGTCGGGTACTTCGACTTCACTGGGAACATGGACTTCGGAATCAACATCAGGTCCATCGTACGGTCGGGCAGAACGGCCAGCGTCCAGGCCGGAGCGGGCATAGTTGCCGACTCGGTGCCCGAGAGGGAGTACAAGGAGACTGGCCACAAGATGGAGGCCATGCTGTCCGCGATAGCCTCCTCCGGGGGTGACTAGATGGTCTCCGTACTGCTTATAGACAATTACGATTCTTTCGTGTACAACATCGCCCAGTACCTGGGGGAGAAGGGGGCGGAGGTGCGTGTAGAGAGGAACGATTCTACGCGAATAGACGAATACTGCCAGGAGGTCGACGGCTTCGTGATCTCACCCGGCCCCGGCCACCCCAAGGACAGCGGGAAGTCGCTGGAAGTCATAAAGGCAGAAGGTTACCACAGGCCCGTCCTGGGCATCTGCCTGGGACACCAGGCCATCGCCTATTCCTTCGGGGGTAGGATCGGCCGGGCCAGGAGACTGGTGCACGGCAAGGTGACCAGGATCCACCACGACGGGGAAGGACTTCTGGAGGGTGTCCCCAGCCCGTTCATGGCCACCAGGTACCACTCCCTTATTGTGGAGAAAGAGGGCCTACCGTCATCCCTGCATGTCGGTGCGTTTAGCGATGAACAGGAAATCATGTCCCTGAGGGCCAAGGACAAGGAGATATTCGGTCTTCAGTTCCACCCCGAGTCGGTGATGACCTCCCAGGGTAAGACCATTCTCTCCAACTTCTTGGGGAGGTGCAGATCGTGATAGAGGAGGCGATAGGCAAAGCGGTCGAAGGGGAGGAACTAGGCCGGGAGCTCTCCCGCGCGGTGATGCTGGAGATGATGGAAGGGAGGGCCAGCGCCGGCCAGATCGGGTCGTTTATCACCGCCATGAGGATGAAGGGAGAGAGCGAAAGCGAACTTGCCTCCTTCCTGGAGGTGATGAGGGAGAAGTCACAGGCGGTCTCAGCACCGGCCGGGGCCGTTGACCTCTGCGGTACCGGGGGCGACTGTGCGGGTACATTCAACATCAGCACTGCGGCCACCTTCGTGGTGGCCGGGGCGGGTGTCCCGGTGGCCAAGCACGGGAACAGTTCGGTTTCCAGCCGATCGGGGTCCGCCGACGTGCTCTCCTCCATGGGCATAGAGGTGAGCCAGCCCCCTGATGTCGTGGAGCGCTGCATGAAGGACACCGGGGTGGGCTTCATGTACGCCCCGGTATTCCACCGATCGATGAAGAACGTCCAGCTTCCGCGGAAGGAGATCGGCATACGGACCTTCTTCAACCTGCTGGGACCGATGTCCAACCCGGCCGGCGTGGAGAGACAGCTGGTGGGCGTATACGACCCGGACCTGGCGCCGGTGATGTCCCGCGTGCTCAAGAGGATGGGGTCTTCCCGTGTGATGGTGGTCCACGGAGACGGTATGGACGAGATTACGAACACGGGCTGCACCAGGGTGGTGGAGCTGTCAAACGGACACATCAAGGACTTCGAAGTGTCCCCTGAAGACTTCGGCCTGGAGACCGCTGACAGACGGTCCATCAAGGGAGGGGGGCCGCAGGAGAACGCGAGGATCATGCGCTCCATATTCAAGGGGGAGCACTCGCCCAGGACGGACATAGTGGCCCTGAACGCAGGGGCAGTACTGTACCTGGCCGGAAGGGCGGATACCATGGAAGAGGGCGTGGAGCTCGCGTTTCAGACGATCGAGGAGGGCGGGGCACTGCAGAAACTCAACCAGTTCCTGGAGTTCATGAAAGCGCAGGAGCCTGCCCGCCCCGAATACTCGGTCACTTATTCTCCCCGGGGACTGAAGAGCATCGGTGAACTGGTCGAGGAGCTGCGTAGGATCGAAAAGGGACAGGAGGCGCTCTCGGCCATCGACAGGGATGTGGTCAGAAGACCGAACATGCTAACCGAGGTGGCGTTAAACCGGGCACTATCGTTCTTTGCAGAGGACGGTGGAGTAGAGGAAGCGAAGAGTAGATCGGGTTCACTGAGCGGCAGGCTGAGGGAAGAGCCCCACCTGTCGGTCATCGCAGAGTACAAGCCGCGCTCCCCATCGCAGATGTTCCCCCCTAGGGCGCCCTCGGAGATCGCCAGTGCCTACCAGTCCGCGGGGGTGTCTGCGATCTCAGTGCTCATGGAGCCCCAGTTCTTCGGAGGAGGCGTACAACACTTCAGGACTATCAGGTCCAGGGTCGACCTGCCCATGCTGTACAAGGACTTCGTGATGCATCCTGAACAACTGATAGAGGCCAGATCGGTGGGGGCAGATGCCGTTCTGCTGATAGCCAAGCTTCTGAACCTCCAGTCCCTCGACGGGCTGGCCGGAGAATGCCTGAGTATGGGGATGGAGCCCTTAGTAGAGATACACGACGCTCGGGACCTGAAGAAGCTCGAGGGGTGCGAGCACTACGACTCAATCGAGCTCTTGGGGGTCAACACCAGGGACCTTCAGACGATGAATGTGGACCTCAGTAGACTGCGTAGCATGAGGGACGTGCTGCCCGAAGGCAAGCTGCTCATAGGGGAGAGTGGAGTGAGCACGCCCGACGACCTCCGTCAACTACGAGGATACGACGCCGTGCTGATAGGTAGTCTACTAATGAACTCAGAACGGCCAGGGGAAACAACGAGAGCGGTGGTTGAGAGGGCCAGAGAGGTGTTTAGATGAGGGTGAAGATATGCGGTATTACCAACGTCCAAGATGCCAAGATGTGCGAACAGCTGGGAGTGGACGCCATAGGGGTGGTCCACTACCCGAACAGAATGAGGAGCTTACCGCTGGAAGAGATCCCCTCCATATTCTCAGCCCTGGGCCCGTTCGTGACCAGGGTGATCGTGACCGAGCCTTCAGGGGTCGACGAGGCGCTGGATGTGATGGAGGCCACCGGTGCAGACGTGCTCCAGTCCTATGAGCTGGACAGGGACTCGATCTCCGCCTTGAAGGAGAACGGTGTACGGGTGATCAGAGGGATCAGGCCCGAGCGTAAGGAAGCGAAGAGATACGGCCCGGTGGCAGACGCGGTGGTCTTCGAACAGGGTACTCCGGGGAAGGGGAGCGGATACGACTACTCTACCGTACCTGTCGACTGCTGTCCCAGGGCAATAATCGCCGGTGGCCTGACCCCCGAGAACGTGGGTGAAGTGAGAAAGCTGTCACCCTACGGGGTGGATGTCTCCTCGGGCGTGGAACGGTCGCCGGGCAGGAAGGACCGCTCGCTCGTCGAAGAGTTCGTCAGGAGGTGTCGAGAATGAGAAAGGGTTACTTCGGGAGGTTCGGGGGGTTCTTCGTGCCCGAGATCCTGGTCAGGGCGCTGCAGGAACTGGAAGAGTCGTATTTTACGCTTAGAGAAGATGAGGAATTCCTGTCCAGGAGGAAGGAGTTGCTCTCCAGCTACGTAGGCAGGCCAACTCCTCTGTACCCTGCCCATGGACTGAGCGAGGAGGTCGGCGGGGCCTTCATCTACCTCAAGAGGGAGGACCTGGCACACACCGGGTCCCACAAGATCAACAACGCCCTCGGCCAGGCCCTGCTGGCCAAGTGGATGGGCAAAGATAGGGTCATCGCCGAGACGGGGGCCGGGCAGCACGGGGTGGCCACCGCCACCGCTTGCGCCCTGTTGGGCCTTGACTGTGAAGTGTACATGGGAGAAGTGGACGCTGAACGGCAGAAGCTTAACAGGTATCGCATGGAGCTCCTGGGCGCTGAAGTCAGGGTGGTCAAGCAGGGCACTAGGACGCTGAAGGACGCAATCAACGAGGCTCTCAGAGACTTCGCCACCAACAGCGACTCCACCCACTATCTAATCGGCAGTGTGGTAGGCCCGCACCCTTACCCCACGATGGTCAGAGACTTCCAGTCGGTGATCGGCGAGGAGGTGAGGAGCCAGATACAGAGTGCCATAGGTGGCCTGCCCGACAGCCTTATTGCCTGCGTGGGCGGGGGGAGCAACGCCCTCGGACTGTTCCACCCGTTCATCGAAGAGGAGGTGGAAATGCACGGTGTGGAGGCGGGGGGAAAGGGCATTGACTCCGGGAAACACTCTGCCAGTATAGTGGGAGGTAGCGAAGGTGTCCTCCACGGGGCCAAGAGCTATATCCTCCAAGACCTGGACGGCCAGATCATGGGCGCACACTCAATAGCGGCGGGTCTTGACTACCCCGGCGTGGGGCCGGAGCACGCGTCGCTGAACGCCAGCAGGAGGGTGCAGTACCATGCGGTGGACGATGAACAGGCCGTGGATGCGTTCCACCTTCTGTCCGAGACTGAAGGCATACCGCCGGCGCTGGAGAGCGCCCACGCCATCGCCTTCGCCGTTGAGCATGCCAGAGAACTGTCGCCCGATAAGCACGTCGTAGTCAACCTCTCGGGGAGGGGCGACAAGGACGTGGAGCAGATAGCCAAGATGGAGGGTGAACTGTGAGCAGGATCGCCGAGACGATGGAAGCTTTGAGACACCAGAGAGAAGGGGCTTACATCCCCTACATCTGCGGGGGAGACCCCGACACCGGGTTCTCAGTTCGACTGGTGAAGGAGGCGTGCCTGGCCGGGGCGGACATGCTGGAGATCGGCATCCCCTTCTCCGATCCCATAGCCGACGGCCCCACCATACAGGGGGCTATGCAGCGTTCCCTGTCCAACGGTTTCCGCCCCCCTCACGTATTCGACATGATCGGGGAAGTTAGAAAGGAATTCGACACGCCCATCGTGGTCATGACCTACTACAACCCGGTGCTGCAGATGGGACTGGAGAAGTTCTGCACCCGGCTGTCCAGTTGCGGTGGAGACGGGCTGCTGGTGGTCGACCTCCCACCTGAGGAGTCGGCCGAGCTCGATGCTTTGGCCAGCAGGGAGGGTTTGGACGTGATCAGGCTGATCACCCCCTCCACGACCAGAGAGCGTCTGAGGTCCATACTGGACAGGGCGTCGGGTTTCGTATACGCGGTCTCGGTGGCCGGCACCACGGGCATCAGGGACGCACTTCAGCGGGGCTCGATCAAGGTTGTCCAGGATGTGCGCGAGGAGAGCGACCTCCCGGTGGTACTGGGGTTCGGGATATCCTCTCCGGAACACGTGAGGACGGCCATACGCGGGGGAGCGTCTGGCGTGGTAGAAGGGTCCAAGATCATCTCCCTCTACGACAATTCTTTAGAGGACAGAGAGGCCGCCCTCGAAGTGGCGGGGAGGCACATGAGGGAGATGAAGGCGGCTACCGAGGGGCCCTAGTCGTAGAGCTTCTCCATGACCCAGGCCATGTTCTGACCCAGTGTCCTCAGCGTCTCCAGGCCCTCCTCGTCCGACTCGATATCGCCCCTCTCCAGTCCCTGTCCCACGTTCCAGTAACTGCTGCCCACCACGATCATCTGGGCTATGAGGAAGAACAGGTTGATGTCGTTGAATGTGTTGAGTGCCCCCGCCCTACGGTGTACGGCGACAGCTGCCCCCACCTTCCTCTTGAACAGGTGGTGGTTGACCCTGGCCAGCCTGCCTATCCGGTCGATGAACGCCTTGGTCTGGGCGGTGACGTTCCCGAAGTACACCGGTGAGCCCACTATGATCCCCTCGGATTCCACCATATTCTCCATCCATTCGTTGACCGGGTCGGTCTCGATGACGCACCTGCCGTCGGCATTCTGGGTGCAGGTGTCGCAGGCCTGACAGCCGTCGATGGTGTTGCTCCCCATCTGGATGAGCTCGGTGTCAATGCCCGCCTCTTCCAGCTCCCCCAGTACCGTCTCCAGCGCGATGTGAGTGTTGCCCAGAAGTCGGGGACTGCCGTTGAACGCTATGACTTTCATGATTGACGCCTCATCTCGGCATTGAGGAGGGGGTATAAAGCAACTGCTGATGGTCACTAACAAACGTCGGGCATCTCCAAAGCTATAAATAGAAGATCGATTCATTTAACGGTAACACGAAATTACAAATCGTGTTACGGAGAGGAATAGAATTGCATATCCCCGACGGCTTGATGTCGCCTGAAGTCTTGGTCATAGGCTGGATAGGCACATTGATCTTCGTCGGTCTTTCCCTGCGCAAGATCTCGGGGAAGATGGACGAGAAGACCATACCCTTCATGGCCGTGCTCGGAGCGGGCATCTTCGTGGCCCAGATGATCAATTTCCCAGTGGGAGGAGGGACCACCGGGCACCTGCTCGGTGCGGCACTGGCCACCGTCCTGCTCGGGCCGTGGGGGGCCGTTCTGGTGCTCACCGTCATCCTCATTATCCAAAGCCTGGTGTTCGGCGACGGGGGGCTCACCGCCCTGGGCCTGAACGTACTGAACATGGCAGTGATCGCCCCTGCAGTGGCCTGGCTGACGTTGAACGCACTTGACAATTACAAGAATTTTAGCATACCGCTGGCCGCCTGGGCCTCGGTTTTCGTGGCCGCCGTGGTCTGCGCCGCCCAGCTGGCCCTCAGTTACGGCCTGTCAGGCGGTGCGTACGGCATCGAGGCCGTGATCGCCTTCCCCACCATGATGGGTTACCATCTGGTCATCGGGGTGGGAGAGGCCATAATCACCGTAGGGGTGGTGGCCTATCTGGCCAAAGTTGC
The DNA here is from genome assembly GCA_964580935.1 of uncultured Methanomassiliicoccales archaeon. Classification (GTDB taxonomy): domain Archaea; phylum Thermoplasmatota; class Thermoplasmata; order Methanomassiliicoccales; family CAZOLG01; genus CAZOLG01. The sequence goes on along the minus strand of CAZOLG010000004.1, from coordinate 220,342 downwards.
GCCGGAAACGCTGTCCATGAGGATCGAGGCTGAGGAGGTGTCACAGTGAACGTCAAGAAGAAGTACATCATCGCCTCGCTGGGCATCATTCTGCTGTTCGCTTTCGGCCTGGTGTTCTACTTCACCTTTTCCGCCGGTCAGGGAGACGGACTGGAGAGCACGATGGAGGAGGCAGGGGTGGAGGAAGACCCCTTCTACGAGGCGCCTCTGGACTACGGGGATGACTGGTTTTCGGCCTTCGTGGCCGGGGTGATCGGATTCACCCTCACTTTTGGCCTCATTTACGGGTATACCAGGCTGGATAAGGATTCGGGGTGAAGGAGAGGTGACATGAGGCACCACGAGATCGACCAGTACGCGAAGAGCTCTCTCTTGTATCCCTTCGATGCCCGGGTCAAGATAGCTAGTACCGTGATGCTGATCGTGGTCCTCGCCCTACTCACTGAACTCCTGCCGCTTCTCCTCTGTCTGGTGTTCGTAACATCATTGATTCTGGTCTCAGGCGTCCCACTGCCCCACGTGGGCAAGAGCTACCTGATCGCTTTTCCCTTCATTCTGTTCGCCTCACTGTCCCTCTTCTACTCATCGGGTGCCGGGACGGCACTCACCATGTTCCTGAGGATCTCCGACTCCGTGCTGGCCCTCCTGCTGCTGGCCAGCACCACCCCTTTCTTCGAGCTGATGAAGGGCATGCGGTGGTTCCGTTTTCCACGCGCTCTGGCCTCACTGCTTCTCTTCACCTACCGCTTCATATTCGTGCTGATAGGCGAGCTGGACAGGATGAGGCTTGCCCGCAGGGCCAGAGGGTTCATGGGCGGAAGACACCTACTGCACCGCGAAGCGTTCAGGGTCATAGCAAACACCGCCGGGATGGTGTTCGTGAGGTCGTACAGGAGGGCCAGGAGCATCTACATGGCGTTGCTCTCCAGAGGGTACACGGGAGAGGTCAGGACCCTGAACGACATGGTGCTGAAGAAGAGGGATGCATTGCTCGCCTCCTCGTTCATACTCATTTCCGTTCTCGCCTTCTTCCTCCAGGGGGGTGCGTCATACTGGTAGCCCTTTTCCTGAAGGACGTGCACTACTCCTACTCCGACGGGACGGAAGCTTTAAGGAACGCGAACATCAGGGTGGGGGAGGGCGAAAGACTGGTGGTCCTCGGCCCCAACGGTGCGGGCAAGTCCACGCTGCTCTACCTGATGGCCGCACTGTTCCTGCCGGACAGAGGTGAACTGGAGATCATGGGTGAACGGGTGAAGGGCGATAATGATCGCCGGGCCAGAGAGAACATCGGACTGCTGTTCCAGGATCCTGATGACCAGATATTCATGCCCACCGTGCGGGACGACGTGGCCTTCGGGCCCACGAACATGGGCCTCGACAGGGAGGAAACCGAGGAGCGGGTGGAAGAGGCCATGGAGCAGGTGGGCATACTGGGCCTGGAAGAACGGGTACCCCATCACCTCAGCTACGGGGAGAAGAAGAGAGTGGCCATCGCCGGAGTGCTGGCCATGCGCCCCTCCATTCTGCTGTTGGATGAGCCCACGGCCAACCTGGACCCCAGGGGTAAAGAGACCATAATGGACATACTTGACTCACTGGACGTCACCATCGTGATGGCCACCCACGACCTGGGAGAGGCGTTCAAACTGGTGGACCGGGCGGTGGTGCTGGACACACGCGTACTTTTCGACGGGAGTATAAGAGAGCTGGCGACCGAGAGATCCGTGCTTGGGGAAGCACACCTTGAGCTGCCCCCGCTCACCCGAACAATGCTCCAGTGGAAAGAAGAGAGGGACCTGGATTTCGAGCCACCTCTGACCCGGGAAGAAGCCCTTTCCGTTCTCAGAGAAGAGTGCGGGGACAGGGCCGATGACCCACCATCGTGAATGAAGGGTGACGGGGCCGTCCCCTATGAGTGCTACCTTTCGAAGACGACGTTCGATGCACGTTCAAATCTGTTCGAGACTTGAACCAAAAAAGGATTCAATGTCTTTCTTGAGTAGAATATTTAGGTGAACAATATGAAAGGAAAATTCCTATCGGGGATTTTGGTTGCCATTATAGGCGTCCTGGTCATCACCGCTTCCGCACCGGTGATGGCCCAAGGGGCGGCCCCCGGTGACATGATTCCCAATGACCCGATGTCCGATCACAATGGGACCCAATTCACTCCCCATGATGACCTGACTCCAGAGCAGGCCCAAGAGCGGATGGAACAGATGTTGAACCTCGCTGAGCAGCACAAGATGTTCGGTATACTGAATTACTCTGAAGGTGTGGCAACGGGGTATTTCATCCAGTTCGAATACAGTGAAGAGACCGGTGAGATCATGAACTACTCAGTCCGGACCGGTGAGACTTACTCCGATGTCTTCCAATCAGTAGAGCTTGTGGACTTCGTTCCCGATGACATGGGAGTCCACGGCTCGATAATGATGCAGGATAACGACACCGCCAAGATGATCGTCCACAACAACCCCACCGCGCTACTCCACGTGGCTACCAACAACTCCTCGGCAGCACTCTCCTTCCTGACCGTTGAAGGAGCTTCAGTCAATGAAACAGAAGTAGAAGGAGACCTTGCCGACGTGGTGAACGTTTCCACTTCCACGATGAACGGCCTGATAGGTGTGGCCAACGGTTCAATCGAGGTGGAGGAAACTGATAGCGGGATCTATGTGAACGTGACAGTCAACGAAGGTCAGACCTTCTTCCGCATGAAACCGTACTTCGCCGGCGGCGCCGGTGCTCATGAAGAACAGGTGATGAACGCCATCGCCCAGGGCAAGATCTCCAATGAGATGTCCATCATGGGCTCCAACGGAGATGTGATGGTCATGCAGCAAAGCTACCAGCACCAGTACATGATGGAACTCCAGGAATTCGGCCAGGAGAGGATCATAGTGCAGGTTTCTTCCGAGGCTCCAGAGGGCAAAGTGATGATACTCCAGATCAACAACGAAGTGATGGAGTCGCTGGGTGAAAAAGTCAAGATTGATGGTGAAGAAGTCGACAGAGTATCCGGGCTCGATCAGGCACTGAATGCCACCGGGGACGCACTTGAGGACTCCGTCTATTCTGTAGAGAGTGGAGAGGACTTCACCACCATTGCCGTGTACGTCCCACATTTCTCCGCTCACACCTTGGAGATCGGGGATGACGGGTTCGCGCTCTCTGAATCGGCGCTACTGATCGCTATTGCTATCGCCGGTGTGGCGCTGGTCACGGTCGCATACGCTGTTGCAAGAAGGAAGTGAAGGTAAGTCCCATACCCACTTCCCCCTTTCTTTTTTAATTTCTTCGGACCATTAATATCGGATTCGTTTTTGTTCAGGACGAATAGTAAAGAACAGAGTTAAATACAAACCAGAATATCCGAAATTCGATAACTTGCTAGGTAGGAAATCCTTCCTCATAATCCTCTCACGGATCACGTCCGCAGGGCTGGCATTCATAGGCCTGTTCTTTATCAGCCGTTACCTGGGGGCGGAGATCTACGGGACGGTATCGTACAGCATGGCACTGGTGGTCACTTTCAACGTGGTGGCCAACCTGGGGTATGACGCGGCCCACGCCAAGAGGATTTCCGAAGGCAAGAACTTGAACGACTGTTTGAGCACTTTCATAGTCACCAAGCTCATATTAACCGGGGTCATGGTGGCGGTGGTACTGGCCTCCCTAGGAGTGTGGTCAATGGTCCTGGGGAATGAGATGGGTAAGGCCTCTCTCGAGATCATAGGCCTCTTCGTACTCTTCGAGGTGTTCGTCAACATCTCGAGGATCGCCCTGCAGACATTTAATGCCAGGGTTGAAACGGCCAAGACCCAGCTGGCCACCCTGATGGATCCCCTGATCAGGGTGCCCGTGGTGGTACTAATCTCCCTCAACAGGATGGAGGCCGTCCACCTAGCCTACGCCTACCTCCTGGGCGGGGCGGCGATGGCCGTGGTGGCCCTTCTCCTGCTGTCTAGAGACAGGATCAAGTGGAAGAAGCCCACCCTGTTCAAGAACTACACAGTGTTCGCGGCCCCACTGGCCACGGTGAGCATCATGAATGCGCTGTCCGTGAACCTGGACAAGATCGTCCTGGGCGCCTTCTGGGCCAGTGCCTTCGTGGGGTACTACCAGGGTGGCCTGTCCATAATGAGTCTTCTCACCGTGGTGGGGGCTGCAGTCAGCACGTTGGTATTCCCCACGTTTTCAAAGATGCATTCAGAGGGGGACCTTAATGCCGTTAGAAAGACCACCCTTGAGGCGGAGAGGTACATAATCATGGTGACGCTACCTGCAATAGTCATGGTGGCCCTGTTCCCCACCGAGGTATCTGTGATCCTTCTGGGGGGTACCTTCGCCGAGGCGGGAGGGCCAATGAGGTTCCTGGCACTGGCAATGGCGTTCAACATCCTAAACGGAGTATACCTTTCTCAGATAAACGCCATCGATCGCCCCTCCATCACCGCAAAGCTGGTTTTCATTTCCCTGGTGGTGGAGATAGTACTGCTCTTCATGTTGATCCCTGAGACACTGATGGGCGTCGAGTTGATGGGGCTGGCCGCTACTGGCGCCGCCCTCGCCTACCTGGGCAACTACGCGGCACGCTGCCTGGGCGGTAGGGTGGTGATATTCAAACTCACGGACACGAAGTTCAACCCTAGGTTGCTTCGCCACCTACTGGCGGGGGTTATCGACGCCGGAGGACTGCTGCTTTTCAGCCTGGTATGGCCCATGGGGAGCTGGATCGACCTGGTGATCTACGCCGGCCTGTCCATCGCCATATTCGCCACCGCCCTCTATGCCCTGGGCGAGTTGAAGAAGAAGGACATCAACTACTTCTTGAAGGTGGTCAATCCCATGGAGATGAAGAACTACATTATCGAGGAGTTGGGGAACGACAAAGGTGGGGAGTAGCGTCCCGTTGCGGTCCACTAAGCCCTGTATCTGTTCTCCATAAATCTGACGGCCTTCGCAGCGGCGGCGCTCCCCTGGTCCAAGCTGTCCTTCACCGACTTGGGATCGGTGAGGCATCCTGCCAGGAACAGTCCGGGGACTCCGCGGTCGGATGGCCGCATGTCTTCAGGCAGGCCGTCCTCTCTCATGGAGAGCCCCACCTCGCTCAACATGCTGCCGATGTCATCAGGCATCTGAAGGCCAACGCTGAGTACAGCCAGGTCGGCTTCAATCTCGTAAAGCTCCTTGAGCAGGGTGTTCTCCCCGCACACCTCGAGCCTGCCGTCGGTCTTAACTATCATCGAAGGTTGGCCCCTGATGAATCTGACCCCCGCCTCCTTGGCCCTCCTGTAAAGGGGCTCGCCGTGTTTGCCCGGGGTACGGATGTCTATGTACAACACGATCACCTCGGTCTCCGGGAAGTTCTCCTTGATCTTCAGGGCGTTCTTGATGGACGCTCCGCAGCAGATGGAGCTGCAGTAGGACAGCCCTCTCTTCTTGACGCGGGAGCCGGCGCATTGAATGAAGACCACTCTGCTCACTTCCCGGCCTGAAGGGGCGATCAGCGCGTCCTCCGTCTCCGAGAGTTCTCTCTCCAGTTGCACAGTGGTCAACACGTCATCGTACTTGGAATATCCGAACTCGGGGATGGGGGAGGGATCGAAAGGCTTCAGCCCGGTGGCCATGACCACACATGGGGTGCCCACGACCTCTTCGATCGTCACCTCCGCACCTTCGCCTGAGGTGGCAGCCGCCTTTACTGCCTGGAAACCTCCGCCTGTCTTTCTGAGGCCCTGCAGCTCGACTGAACACTCCGTGGTGATCATCGGATGACCGATTACTTCGGACATCATAGGGTCCAATATTAAGGAGGGGGGAACGTCCCACGGTGTGAGGGAGTAAAGTTCCCGGGCCAGACCCCCCAGCTCGGCCCGCCTCTCGATCAGCCTCACCGGATACCCGGCCCCGGCGAGGTCGAGCGCAGCCTGCATCCCCGAGACGCCGCCGCCCACCACGAGTACCTTCTGTCCAAATTCGATCTCTACCTTGCCCATGGTGTCGACCCTGAGGGGCGCTTCCTCCTCAGTCGTCTTCTCTATATTGATGTGGATCATGAAGGTTCACTGTCTCCTGTCACACACTCAAATTGGGTACCCAATAGTTAAAGACTTCAGTTGGTGCGTGATCACAGCACCATTCTGAGGACGCTCCACGAAGGGCAAAAGGATTAAATCCGCCTACATCGTCGATAAAGAAAGGCGGGTGAACCATGCTTGAGATTAGGGATCTAAGTGTTGAAGTGGCCGGCAAACAGGTACTTCACGATATCAATATGAACATCATGTCGGGCTACACCTCCATCCTGTTCGGGCCCAACGGCTCGGGCAAGTCGACGCTGCTGATGACCATCATGGGCTTCGAGAACTACGAGGTCACTGAAGGAAATATCATCTTCCATGGCGAAGACATCACCGACCTCTCGGTGCATGACAGGGCCCGTATGGGGATAGGCATGCTCCAGCAGCGGCCTCCGAATATCCCTGGAGTGAAACTCCGCGGCCTGTTGCAGGCAGTCAGCGAAGGGGAGATAGATGTGGAGGGACTGGCTTCCGAACTGGAGTTTAAGAGATTTTTGGACAGAGAGCTCAATGTTGGCTTCTCGGGCGGGGAGCTGAAAAGATCCGAGATCCTGCAGCTGATGGCCCAGAATCCGTGCCTGTACCTGCTGGACGAACCAGAGTCGGGCGTGGACCTGGAGTCGATAGACAAGGTGGGTAAGATTCTAAACGAACTGCTCTCGGGGAAGATCGCCTGTGCGGGCAGGAAGGGCAAGGACGGGAAGTCGGCCCTGGTGATCTCTCACACGGGACAGATACTTGATTACATAGAAGCGGACAGAGCCTACGTCCTGTGCAACGGAACCATACAGTGCACGGGGAACCCGAGGGAGCTGCTTGAACAGATACGGGAAAGAGGATACGAGGAGTGCATTAGATGCAAGCTTCAGATGACTTGAAGAAGAGGGCCCTGGAGGCCCTCTCCAAAGAGAGCGATTATGGGGAGAAAATCGATATTGAGGAGTATGAGGACGCTCCCAAAGACCTGGAGACCAGGGAGACACTCGAGGAGCTGGACACTGACACTCAGGAGGCGCTCCTGGACGTGGGCGTTATACCCAGCGGTGAGGGCAGGTCGGGTAGCTTCCTGATGCAGGACAACATGCCCACTCACCAGTCCCTGGTGGACAGGGGAGTGGAGCTGATGTCCGTCTCCAGGGCCATGGAGAAGTACGACTGGTTGAAGGACTATGCGTGGAACCTGGTCCCGGTGGACTCGGACAAGTACACGGCCAAGACTTTCCTGGAGGACGCAGACGGATACTTCATCAGGGCGCTCCCGGGAGAGAAGGTGAAGCTCCCCGTGCAGACATGTCTCATGCTGGGGAGCAGGGACACCTCGCAGTACGTGCACAACATCGTCGTCGTGGAGGAGGGGGCATCGCTAGAAGTGGTGACCGGTTGCACCACAGGCAGTGGTGTGGAAAGGGCGCTGCACCTTGGCATATCGGAGATGTATGTGAAGGAGGGCGGTTCGCTCACCTTCAGCATGATCCACAACTGGGGGGAGCAGATAGGAGTCAGGCCCAGGACCAAGGTGGAGGTCGGTCGTGACGCTTCCTTCGTCAACAACTACGTCATCCTCAAACCGGTCAAGAGTGTCCAAAGCTATCCCACGGCCCACCTGGTAGAGGAAGGCGCTTCCGCCAAGTTCAACACCATCGCCATCGCCCACCCGGGATCGGAACTGGACCTGGGGTCTAGAGCGGTGCTGTCCGCACCGGACACCGGCGCGGAGATCATCTCCAGGACGATCACCACCGGGGGTACGGTATACGCCAGAGGTCACTTGGTGGGTGAGGCCGAGAAAATCAAGGCCCACCTGGAGTGTAAGGGCCTCATTATGAAAGAACCGGGAGTGACCGTGGCCATCCCTCAGCTGGATGCCAGGGTGCCCGACGTGGAGATGACACACGAGGCGTCTGTGGGGAAGATAGCCCAGGATCAGATAGAGTATCTGATGGCCAGGGGCCTGTCCGAGGAGCAGGCCGTCGGCATGATCGTCCGCGGATTTCTGGAAGGGGGGATCAAGGGCCTACCGGAGAACCTGAAGCAGGAGATCGACAGGGCGGTATCGAAGGCGGATATCTCCTCCATGTGAGTGGGTTAACAGGGTTCAGAGGGAAGTTCTTAGAGATCTCAGAGACCGGGTGGCAATCAGACCGCCGGAACCTCAGAAATATCAGTTCTGGGATCGGTGCCAAAATTGATAAATCCCTCCCGGTCCCATATCTCATTCTTGCCGTCTGAGGCAGGGGGAATCGAGATCTACGGAGGGGAGTTAATAAACATATCATCGGTCCAGACCAGCTGGTCTAAGAAGAAAGTGCTCCACGTGCTGGAGAACGTGGACTGGGGATCGTTGCACCTCCGTCTCCCGCGGGACTGGGGGCACGCTCTCGAGGCCCTGAGGCGGGGTTTCGACTTCAACAGTGTGATCGACGAAATGGAGAGTCTGGGGCAGATCAGACTGCCCGAGGACGCCCACGTACTGAGGTCGTGGCGCCCCTTCCTGGAGGGCGTGGTGGATATCGGTGAGGGAAAATACATACAGTTGCTGAGGGAGCCCCTCTCCTTCAGTCAGGAGAGACAGATCTCCATGGACTTCCTTTCGCTGTCTCTCAGAGCAAGGCTGGGGAAGATCGATCTCGGGCGTTGGAAAGAACTCCTGGTAGAAGAGATGCGCCTGTTACAGAGAGATTCGTCAGAGGAGACGGAGAGATTACTTGAACTGGCCGACGAATCCATGGTCTGCGTGGACCTGAGCGAGGAGACGGAGATGCAGTTGAGGCAGAGGGGGTTGAAGGTCAAGAGGATGGATGTGGACGTCGCCCGACTGCCGATGGATGTTCTCAGGAGGGAGCTCAGAGAGTGGACCATGAGAGGGGAAGAACTTCCAGACGATCTGGTGCTGCGCAGGATCAAGGAGCACCTGCAGTTCCTGGACCTTATACTGTCAGGCACTACCTTTGACGATGCGTACTCACGGTGGACGGCCCGCCTCAACAGCTCATGAAGAGTTGGAGAAGTGCCACTGTCCTCGGCCTATCGAGTCTTCAAGGATCCTTCCTGCACCGGAAGATTACCGTTCCTCCTTCGGTGTACGGAGCACCGGGATCGACACACTGGAGGTAGGCCTGATCCGGCTCCTGGGGAGTGGTGAGTCCCAGCTCCACCGGACACCACTTCTGCTCCAGGACTGTGGTGTAGTGTAGGAGGGTGGAAAGCGTGTGGGTGCACAGGGCGTCACTCTCTTCCACCACGATCTCCGGTCCATCGATGACGATCCTGTCTCCCTTCTCGTACACAGGACACTTCCCTCTGATCTTATGGACTACGAATTCCAGCACTTCGATCACCTGGTCCCGTCACCATACAGGGCGAGCGTCCCGAAAATAGGTTCGCCTTCTCTTTTCCAGCCGCTGTCACCGATAAGGTTCATATACCAATGGTATGTTCTAGTATTACGAATTAAAAATTCGTGTTACGATTAGATACCTAGAGTGTTAAGAGATCTGGTATGACCGGCGGAAAGTGATCGAATGTCCATCTACAAGATTACCTACTCTGAAGATTACAAGAGAGCAAACCTGCACAACAGGGGGTGCAACTTCAATTGTGACTGGTGCTCGTACAAGCTGAGGGAACAGGACTACTCACCATGCCTGGAGGTCTCAAAAATCAAGAATGTCTTAAGGGAGCTGGACATCGAAAGGGTTCACTTCGTGGGGGGAGAGCCCACACTCTGTGAGGAGCTGGGATGTCTGGCGGAATTCGCTCAAGAGGAGTGCAAGGCGGTGACCAAGCTCGGTCATTCCAACGGCGCCAACGTCCCCCCGGAGTACATAGACGAGGCCAACATAAGCATCAAGACGATCAGAGAAGACATCCACCGGGGTCACTGCGGCGTCCCCAGCAGCCGGGTGCTGGACAACTTCATGGTGTCCTACGACAGGGGCATCAAGCTCGATGCTAGCTCGGTGCTCATCCCGGAACTGATCGATGTACCGGAGATAGAAGAGGTGGCCCGATTCTTGGCCGGAGTGGACGAGGAAATCCCCTACCACATCATCGGCTATATCCCCGTACCCGGGGCCCCCTGGAGGCGGCCCACACCGGAGGAGATGAGGGAAGCAGAGAGAACCGCAGGCGAGTACCTGTCCACGATTACTACATCCCGCTGGTCGACTGAGGAATGGAGGGAGCCGGCCGCTCACGATCCGAGGTACGAAAAGGTCAGGGTGGCCTGAGACCGGAGCGAGCTGAAGTCCGTCCTAAGACCGTTTGGACCATGAAAGATGATATCCATGTCCGATGATGTTGATACCTCTCACGGCCTAGCATAACGGTAATATCACAGCTTTCAAATAACACACGGTGAATGGCAAAGGGATGTCCAAGGAGTTTGAGGAGTGTCCTTACTGCAAGGTGGACGTAAGGGGTATCGATAGGCACATTGAACTCCGTCACCAGGAGTTCACCCTGAAGAGCTTCCTCCTCGATTCCAAGGTCACTGTTTTTCTGGGGATCGCCCTGCTGGTGACGCTGATACTATTCTTGGCGGGTGCAGACCCCCTGGTCTTCGGCATCCATCTCCAGATCTTATTGATGGCGGCGACCATCGCGGTAGGGGGACTGCCCCTGGCCTGGCACGGCGTGGAGGAGTTGATAGAGGAGTACCATTTCGACGTGGATTCACTGGTGGTGTTGGCAGCGTTGGGAGCGGTGTTCATCAACTACTGGGCCGAGGCGGCGGTGCTGATCTTCCTGTTCAACGTGGCCGAGACCCTGGAAGACTACTCCGTGTTCAGCAACAGGAAGGTGCTGAGAGGGCTGCTCGATCTCTCCCCTTCCACTGCTACCGTCAGGAGGGGGGGAGAAGAAGTGGAGGTGGAGTCTGAGAGCGTGGAGAAGGGGGAAACGGTGATCATCAGGCCGGGTGAGAGGATCCCCATCGACGGAGAGGTGATCAAGGGAGAGTCCGCGGTGGACCAGGCACCGATCACTGGAGAGTCCATCCCCGTGCTCAAGAGCGTGGGCGACCAGGTGTTCGCAGGCACGCTCAACGGAGACGGGATGATGGAGGTGGAGGTGACCAAGAAGAGCGTGGACTCCACCCTATCGAAGATCGTGAGCCTCATCGAGGAGGAGGAGACCTCGAAGGCGGAGACTGAGCGTTTCATCAACAAGTTCGCCTTCTACTACACTCCCGCCGTACTGGTACTGGCCGCATCAGTTTTCATAATACCAGCGGCCTTGGGTCTGGCACTGGAGGAATGGCTGTACAGGGCTCTGGTGCTGCTGGTCATCTCCTGCCCCTGCGCGTTCGTCATCTCCACTCCGGTCACCATGTTCTCCGCGGTGACCACTTCGGCCAAGAGAGGAGTGATCATCAAAGGAGGGGCGTTCATCGAGTCCCTGAGGGAGACAAAGACCATAGTGTTCGACAAGACGGGTACCCTGACCAAGGGAAAGCCCGAGGTGACGGATATCATCCCGCTGGACGAGTTCTCAGAGTCCGGGGTCCTGACCATCGCCTCCAGCCTGGAAGAGTTGTCCCTGCACCCGCTGGCCAAGCCGATAATGGAGAGGCACAGCGAACTGGTGGGAGGGGCCCTGAGAGAGGTAGAGGACTTCAAGTCTCTCACCGGGATGGGGATCAAGGGCAGCATAGACGGCGAACAGTACGCCCTGGGGAACCCGGGTATGTTCGACATGGAAGAGAAGGCCAAGCAGTTGGTAAGGGAACTGTCCTCCCAGGGGAAGACGGTGATCGTGGTGGGTGAGAACGGTACCCCTATCGGCCTCATCGCCGTGGAGGACACCATCAGGGAGGGGGCAGCCCAGACGATCAAGGAACTGAAGAGCAGGGGGATCAGGACGGTGATGCTCACCGGCGACAATGAAGACACTGCCAGGAGCGTGAGCGGGGCCCTGGGACTGGACGATTACATGGCCAACCTGATGCCCGCGGACAAGCTCGATGCAATAGGGGAAATGAAGGAAGGGGGGAAGGTGATCATGGTGGGGGACGGTGTCAACGACGCCCCCGCCCTGGTCAAGGCCGATGTGGGGATAGCCATGGGGGCGGCCGGATCGGATACAGCGCTGGAGGCGGCTGACATGGCGCTGATGGAGAACGACCTCTCCACGTTGATTTACCTCCTGGACCTCAGCGAGAGGACGATGCGCAAGGTGAAGACCAACGTCTATTCTTCCATAGGCGTGAAAGCGGCGCTCGCGGTACTGACCTTCGCCGGACTGGTCACCCTGTGGATGGCGGTAGGGATAGGCGACATGGGCATGTCCCTACTGGTCATATCGAACGCCCTCCTGCTCGGTCGGTTGTGATCCGTCGGGAAAAGTCAATATTTACTGAGACCGTTTCGAGTATCAGTCCAGTGTGGACCGGTGGTAGATATGGGTCATCTCAACGTACTGCAGGAGTTTCTCACCCACCACAACGCCGGTAGTATCGACCGGGCCGTGGAGTGTCTTCATCCAGAGATAAGATACGAGGTCGAAGGGTTCTGGAGAAAGGTGGGGAAGGAGGAAGTCAGGGAGCTCATGGCATGGAACGCGGTCGTGAAATGCAGATTGATGGTCAGAGACTGCAGGCTGGACGATGACTCGGTGAGGTGTAAGATGTTCGAGAGCAGCGACTGGCTGAGTGAACTGGGCATAGAGAGAGTCGAGTACAGCAGGGGCGAGTTCGAGTTCAGAGGAGGGCTGATATGTAATGTCAATGCAGTTCTTTCTCGAGATAGCGTTGAAATCATGAACGAAGAGATGATTCCAGTCATAGAGTGGGCGGCGAAGACCCGGCCCCACTCGCTCGATGACCTCATAGCGGACAACGAGTTCTCCTATAGCGAGGAGAACGCCGGGAAATGGCTGCAGCTGATCAGGGACTGGAAGGCGGAGACCTTTTGACAACCCGCCGTCGGCGACCCTTCCGGGTTCTCGTGTTATGAGGGGGGCGCGCTCCCCCTCCGGCTCGGAAAAGAATTAAGTTAGATGGACTCCAATTATGGGATAGGAGGAATCTTATGGGAACATATATCGTGCTATCTAGATTGACGGATGAGGGAAGGAAGACTCTTAAATCGAAGCCGAACAGGCTCAAGGAAGTCAACAAAGAGATCGAATCGATGGGGGCCGAGGTCAAAGACCAGTTCGCCCTGCTAGGAGAATACGACTTCTTGAATGTCCTGGAGGCCCCGGACGACGAGACAGTGGCCAAAGTAATGGTCAACCTTGGATCCAGAGGCACCCTGGAGACGACCACTTTCTCCGCCATACCGATCGATGTCTTCCTCAAGAGGCTGAGCGAATAGTAGGACGTCGGGGACTGAGCCGGACCCGATACTCGTTTCTTTGCGGTATGACAGCCATAGCTGTGGTCGGATGACCGGGTTCTTATGTGCTGCAAAGAGCGCGGCGTCAGGTCTCTCCCGATTCCGCAACCACACCCTTTGGCCTGTCTTCCGAATCATAATATCTTTTGCGTATCCAGAAGGCGACGTTCACCAGGCTTATTAGGACAGGTACCTCGATCAGGGGGCCGATCACGGCCGCGAAGGCGACCCCGGAGCCGATGCCAAACAGAGCGATGGAGACCGCAATAGCGAGCTCAAAATTGTTGCTGGCCGCAGTGAAAGATTGAGCCGTTGCATGGGGGTAGTCGAACTTCAATTTGATCGAGAGGTAGAAGGAGAGCAAGAACATGCTGGTGAAGTATATCGCCAGGGGTATGGCGATCCTCACCACGTCCAACGGAAGCTCCAGGATGACTTCTCCCTTGAGAGAGAACATCACCACTATGGTGAACAATAACGCTATCAGGGTCATGTTGCTGATCTTGGGCACGAACTTGTTGTCGTACCAATCATCCCCCTTCCGGGGGAGGAAGTAATACCTGGTGGCCACTCCGGCAGCGAACGGTATCCCGAGGTATATCAACACCGACTGGGCCACCTCCCAGATCGATATGCTCACCGCCACTCCGGAGCCTGGAACGATAAACTCGGACAGCATGAATATCATGAAGTAGGCATAGAAGGCATACATGATGATCTGGAATATTGAGTTGAGGGCCACCAATATGGCGGTGTACTCGGGATCCCCTTCCGCAAGATCATTCCACACCAGTACCATGGCGATGCACCTCGCCAGTCCTGTTAGTATTAGACCGATCCGGTACTCGGGCATGTCGGGTAGAAAGATCCAGGCAAGACCGAACATCAGAAAAGGTCCCACAAGGTAGTTGAGAAAGAGGGAAGTGCTGAACATCTTCTTGGACTCAGGCTGCTTGGTGAGGGCGGGCAGCTTCTCGTACTTGACCTTGGCCAGCGGAGGGTACATCATGAGGATGAGACCCACGGCGATTGGAATGGACGTCGTGCCGATGCTCAGGGAGTCCAGTATATCGGCTATACCCGGGATCAATGCTCCGAGCCCGACCCCAAGGATCATGGCCAAGAATATCCAAAGAGTCAAATACCTGTCCAAGATTGATAGTTTACTGGTCACCGATTCGGCCATTGATCAGATCTCCACTAATCGTCGACTGTGACTGAATTCACAATTTCAATTAATCTTGAAATCGTTGGGGAATATATATACATTTTCATCTCACGGGTGAGTGGATTATGATGGAGGGCAGACCCTCTCCCGGGGAGTGGTGTCACTAACACCCAATAGCCCTCCCGAGATCAGAGGACTTCCTCAAAACCGGCTTTCTTCAATCCATCCACCACGTGGGGAAAGAAGATCAGTCTTTCCACCTCCAACCTACCTTCCAGCTCCGGATCCACACCGGCCAGAAGTTCTCGGAGAGACCGCATCTGTTTCCTGGTAGCCAGGTCTGCGACCACGGCGGGGTGACATTCGATGCCGTAATCAACAAGGTTCCTGAGGCATTGAATCTGGAGTTCGAAACCCCCCGGTTCGGCTCCCGTAATCCTTGAAAACAACTCTCGATTGCACCCCTTGAGCGAGACGCGGACATGGATGTTGTCGAAGTCTTGCAGTTCCTCCACAAACGAAATTTCAGCTCCAAGGATTATCCCATTCGTCTCCAGAACGAACTGCAGTCCCGTCTCCTGTATCTCCCTCGACAGGGAGATCAGGTGCTCTCTACCGATGGTGGGCTCGTTGCCCGAGAGCCTCACCAGCCGGTAGTGGTTGTCCCTTGCGATCTTCACCAGGCGGTCTTTGACCGCCGAAGGAGAATAGAAGGCACCGGATTGTTGGGGTATTCTCCTCGGCCTGTCGCTCCAGCAATAACAGCAGGATAGGTTGCACCCCACACAGTCCGCGGTCGCAGTACCCCCATAGAACTGGGCGGGCCTGAACCTGTAGTACTTCCTATGTTCGCCCCTTACCACCACTCTCCCGATCTCCTGGTAAGTCTTCAGAGGGTTGTAACTCATTCACGTAAAGAAAGGAGTCCAGCCAAGAAATGCTTTTCCTCTCACCCGTTGGTATTCGAAGACAGGAGTTACGTCTAAAGGCGGTTGGGAATCACTGGGAAGATCGGCCGCCTACCTCAGAACGGTGATGACTGAGACAACTGCTGGAGCTCTTCACCACACCACTGGCATGTCTCCCACCCTTTCAGAATCCAGTTTCCGCAGCTACTGCATTCCTCCCCGGAATGAGAGGTCCCACCCATCTTCGGTATCTTGATCAGTTCGTGCCTTTCAAGTACCATACTGTTCTCACTGCTGCCCGTTTCCTTCATAGACGTCCCACAGCCATAGAGCATTATGTCCGCTATTTACTATTAACTCTAACAAAATCAAGACTCTGAAAAGGTCTGTTGATACGCCTGTGATCAAATCAGGGGCCACCGAGGTGCTGAAAAATTCCAAAGGTGTTCCAAACGTAGCGGCCTGCGCTGCGGCCTATCTGCGTAATCCACTTTATACTCGCTCACGGGGCTTCGTTTCATGACGGAAATAGCTAACGACCGTTACTCGCAGCAGACGGGGCATTCATCGACCCTGCTCACGTCCAGAATTTCCCATTCCTGGTACTTGAGGTCACCGATCAACAGTCGGGAAATCAGGGGCTCCCCCATGCCGGTGATGATCTTGACCGCTTCCACGGCCTCGAGCACTCCGAAGACCCCCGCGGTAGCCCCCAGGATGGGGAACAAGTCCTTTCTCGGCGGCGGTGTGGGGAACACACACTTTAGACACGGCCCTTTACCAGGTACGATAGCAGTGATCTGACCGTGCAACCCCTCCACCGCGGCATGAACGAACGGTATATCGTTCTCCACGCAGTACCCGTTGAGCAGGTACCTTGGGGAGAAGTCATCCAGGCAGTCCACGATTAGGTCCGCCTCACCGAACACGTACTCGATGTTGTCCGCGGTGACCTTTAAATCCTTGTGCTGGACCACAATATCAGAATTGATCTTCTCTATCTTCTCCGCCGATGCCACCGCTTTCGACTTGTTGAGCTTCACGTCCTGCTCCCAGTACTGGATCTGTCTGTTGAGGTTCGAGAGCTCCGGCTTCTGGTAGTCGGCCAGTATGAGCTTTCCAACACCGGCCACGGCCAGATATATGGTGGCCGGAGAGCCCAGACCGCCCAGACCGAAGACTGCTACAGTGGCGTTCTTCAGCTTCTCTTGACCCTCCTCTCCCAGATCGGATATCATGATCTGACGAGAATATCTCTCACGATCCATCCTGGTCAGCCGTTTGTTCTCTCTCATCTTGTTCCACCCTGTTGAACTTCTCATTTGAATTTTCAAGTATCAAATACCTAAAGCCTCGAAAAAGGCGGGCCAGAAAGGATCAGAAGTGGACGGCTCTATAGTGACTACTTCGCCGTCCGCTCTCTTCATCACCCGTTCTATCCCGTGTAAAACCTTTCCGATGGCTGCAGCCTGGATACCGTTTTCGTTGAATGCCTCGATCAGCTCATCCACGTGGTTCGGACCGACTGTGACTATCAACGTACCCTCGGCTATCGATCTCAAGGGGTCGATCCCAAGAGTATCGCACACCGCCCTCACCTCCTCAGGGACCACTATCTCTGATTCATGGATCTCAATTCCGATCCCGCTGGCAGCGGAGATCTCGTACAGCGCCCCCAGGAGCCCTCCCTCGGTGGCATCGTGCATCGCCGACACCCCTTCCACCGAGCTGGCGATTCGGGCGTCCTTCACCACCGTCATCTCCCAACAGAGATCGGCGGCCCTGTCCACCATCTCCCGGCCTAGTTCCCGGACCAGCTCTTCTCTCCTGACCACCGCCAGCACACCCGCAGCCTCGATGGCCACGCCCTTGGTCATCACGATGACGTCGCCCTCACTCGCACCGGCGGGCGTTATGAGGTCTGCCCTGTCGCCCACTGAGAACACGGTGATACCGCCGATAAGAGGGGTCTCGAGCCCGGGCAGGAACCCAGTGTGTCCGCCCACGATAGATATGCCCAGTTCCCGGGCCGCTGAGTGTATGCTGTCCACCAGCGATTCCAGCTCCTGGTCGGAAGTGTCCGTGGGGAGCAGGAGAGTATACGTCAGATACTGGGGTGAGAGGCCCATCACCGCCACATCACTGGCCCCGATATGTACCGCCGCCCATCCGAAGAACTCGGTGGGAAGGCCCGGTATGGAGAACACGGGGTCCTCGGCCACCACCATCACCCCCTCACCGTTAAGCTCGATGACCCCGGCGTCCATACCCGATCTGGGAGGTACTATTACGTGGTCATTGGGAGCGCCGAGCCTGCCGGCTATCAATTGGTCGAGCAGTTCATTATCCACCTTCCCAACTCTGGCCGGGTGGTCCTTTGAACGATAGGCCCTGGCCAGTGCACAGACTTCATCGACCACTTCCACCGGAGTCTCTCCCAGTAGAACGCTCACCGGTTCTTTGCCCACCGCCCCGGTCTCGCACACCACTTTCGGTTCCCGCTCTCTCCTAAGCACCTCCCCTACCTTCCAGGGTATCGAACCGCCCTCTGATTCCTTGGCCGAGTCGGGCTCCTTGGCCCTGTCGATACCGAAGAAACTCCACCCTCTGTCATCGCAATAAGACTCCAGGAACTCCCCCAGCCGGTCGCTATAGGCGAGGTTGATCCCCGCCCTAAGATTGGGATACGATTCCATGATTCCGATGATGAAACGGGCCATGTGACTGGAGGCTCCGAGCGCCGGTCTGCCCGCCGGTCTGGGAGATCTTTCAACCGAGGTGATTCTCCCCTGAATGGCGATCACATCACCTTCTGATTCAGCGTCCCTCGTGGCGTACACCATGTTGGACCTCACCTCAGGAATGATGCTGGCGAATTCACCGCAACTCTCTATCTTGTTCAGCGCCACCAGCATCTCACCGTACATCTGCATTAACTCGTCATCCGGGGACATCCTTCCGCCTCGCTTACCCAATATCAGGACTCATAGTTAAATAATTTCACAATCGTTTAGTGAACGGACGTCCCCACATGGCAAAGATGGTTATTAACAATTGCTAAAGATTAATATATAGAGATGCCATTAAGAAAAGACACTATGCTCTATCAAGACATCACCGAGGCCATAGGCAGGACGCCGTTGATCCTGCTGCAACGCGTTGTTGAAGAGAACTCGGCCCAGATATATGGGAAAATGGAATCATTCAATCCGATGAACTCGGTGAAGGACCGGATCGCTTTCTCTATGATCCGTGATGCAGAAAAGGAGGGCAAATTGGAAGGGGGCGAGACAGTGGTCGAGCCCACCTCAGGAAACACCGGTATCGGATTGGCCATGGTGTGTGCCGCCAAGGGATATCCTCTAGTCCTTACCATGCCCGACTCGATGAGCACAGAGAGAAGGAGTCTTTTGAAAGCCTTTGGGGCCGAGTTGATACTCACCCCCGGAGACGAGGGTATGAGGGGCGCCGTCCGGAGGGCCGGAGAGTTGGCCAAGGAGAGGGGGTATTTCATGCCCCAACAGTTCAACAATCCTTTCAATCCAAAGATTCACGAGGAGACCACAGCGTTGGAGATTCTGGAAGACCTGCCCACCCTGGATGCCTTCGTGGCCGGCGTAGGCACCGGCGGCACCATCACCGGTGTAGGCAGGCTGCTCAAGAAAGAGAGACCAGAAGCCGAGATAGTGGCCGTTGAGCCGGCTGAATCTCCCGTGCTATCCGGCGGAGAAGCAGGACCTCACAGAATTCAGGGGATCGGGGCGGGTTTCGTACCCGAGGTACTGGAGATGGAGGTCATCGATCGGACCATCACCGTCACCAGTGAAGAAGCGTCCGTACAGGCGAGGGAGCTGGCCAGACGAGAGGGTATACTGGCTGGCATCTCCTCCGGGGCGGCGCTGTCTGCGGCCAAACAGGTGGCACAGGAGCTGGGGGGCGGGAAGAAAGTGGTGGTGATCCTTCCAGATACGGGCGAGAGGTACCTGAGTACGGACCTCTTCGAGGACTGAGCGAGAGAGGCGGAACGGATCCATGCTCAAGAGTCTCGATCAAGGTTTCGGTCGAGGATCTGAGAATCATATTTGCTGATCTGGGTGATAGTCATGGAAAATGAGGAGCTACTCAATAGGATACAAGATTTAAGGGACGAGAAGAAGGCTGTGATACTGGCACACAACTACCAGCGCCCGGAGATCCAGGACATGGCCGACTTCGTGGGAGACAGCCTGGAGCTGTCGCTGTGTGCCACGGAGACCCCGGCTGAGATCATCGTGTTCTGCGGCGTCAACTTCATGGCCGAAACGGCGGCCATCCTCAACCCGGAGAAGAAGGTGCTCCTGCCGGACAGGCACGCGGTGTGTCCCATGGCGGCCATGCTTCCCGCCGAGACCATACAGTTCTACCGGCAGCAGTACCCGGGTGCCGATGTGGTACTGTACATAAACAGCCTGGCGGAGGCGAAGGCGCAGTGCGATGCGGTGTGCACCTCGGCCAACTCGAACACCATCATCGATGCCATGGACTCGGACACCGTACTGTTCGGACCCGACTCCAACCTGGCCGAGTACGCCAGGGAGTACACTGACAAAGAGGTCATAGCCATCCCTCGGAGTGGTTTCTGCCCGGTGCACAAACTGTTCTCCGAGGAAGGCCTGCGACAACTGAGAAAAGACCATCCCGACGCGGAGATACTCGCCCATCCTGAGTGCAATGCGGAGGCGTGGAAGGCCGCGGACTTCGTGGGGAGCACCTCCAAGATGTTCGGGAGGTCTCTGTCCTCTGAGGCCGAGAAGTTCGCAGTGGCCACCGAGGTGGGTCTACTCCACAGGATGAGAAAAGAGAGGCCGAAAGCCGAGTTCATCCCTGCATATGCGGAGGCGGTATGCACCGCTATGAAGCTGCACACCCTGGAGAAGGTCCTGTCGGCCCTTGAACAAGAGAGGTACGAGGTCCGTCCCTCGCCGGAGATCATGAAGGCTGCCAAGAAACCTGTCGACTTCATGCTGGAGTACAGGGAGTCCCTGGACTAACTCACCCTCCCCCGATGGGGGGAATGATGGCCACCTTGTCGCCGTCACTGAGGGGAGTCTCCATCCCTGAGAGGGTCCTGAAATTCTTTCCGTTGATCAGGAAGTACATTGAGCGGTTGATGTCTCTCTGGTCCCCGTACTCCTGCATGAGGTAGTCCCGGGCCTCCCGACCATAGACGGTCATCACTTTTTCGATCAGGTCATTGAGCACCGCTCCCTCCCACAGGGTCATTTCTTCTTCGGGGGCACCTGCTAGGTCCCGGAGAGTGGTGTAGTACTTGACTCTTACTCTGAGTTCACCTGGCCCGTTCTCTGGATTATCTTTCATATTCTTCACCCTTGGATTCCATGAAACCCGCGGACATCTGCCGGGGATCATATATCCGAATGGCAAATGATAAATGTTTCACCATTGTTAATGTAATGGTAACAATATGAAGATGCCCTGTGAACTGATAGTGTGGTACGTCCTTCCGTTCATCAGAAAGGAGCTGGCCAAGGAGCTGATCGAATCCCACGGGTTCACGCAGGCCAAGGTGGCCAGAATGTTCGGAGTGAGCGACGCTGCCATCTCCCAGTACATGAAGGAGAAGAGGGGCAAACGGAAGGAACTGGAAGACAGCGAGAAGTATGTGGAGTTCAAGAAGGAGATGGAGAGATTAACAGAGGACATCGCCAGGGAGGACCTGGTGGACGACATCTGCTACATGTGCAAGATGATGAAGAGGGTCAGTATGCTGGCCGAGATCTACAAGGTGCAGATGAGCGATGAGATGCCCGAGTGCTGGAGCATCGAGTGAACTTACTTCACTGTAACATGATGAGCTGTCCCCTGTGGGTGGGCCCAGTGTACTTCTCCTTGACGGTGATCGCCTCTGCCTCCTCCTCCCTGCCGCTTCTGACCAGGTAGTCCCTGATGGCGTCCCTCAGGCCCTCGGCGGCCAGGTTGGAGCAGTGCATCTTCTGGGGTGGCAGCCCGTCCAGGGCATCGGCCACTTCCTTCCTCTCGATCTTCAACGCCTCCTCGATATGCTTGCCCATTGCCATCTCGGTGGTCACGCTGCTGGTGGCCACCGCGGCCCCGCAGCCCATGGTCTGGAACTTGATGTCCTCGATGACGTCGCCCTCCACCCTGATGTAGATGAACATCACGTCCCCGCACCGGGGGTTGCCCACTTTGCCCACCCCGTCTGGGTCGTCCATCTCCCCCATGTTCCTGGGGTTCCTGAAGTGCTCCATTACCTTCTCCGAGTACCTCATGTCTCCGTCCCCTTCCCGAGCGGCGACATGGCTCTCAGCTGTTCCACGGTCCCCCCGATGACCTCCAGGAAGTAGTCCACCTCCTCCATAGTGTTCATCCTGCTCAGGGAGATCCTCAACGAGCTGTGTGCCTGTTCCTGCGTCTGCCCTATGGCCAGCAGTACATGCGACGGTTCCAAAGTGCCCGTAGAGCACGCCGAACCTGTGGAGGTGGCTATCCCCTCCATGTCCAGCCTCAAGACCAGTGACTCCCCCTCGATGAAGTCGAACCCGAAGTGGGCGTTGTTGCACAGCCTCTCCTCTGGATGGCCGTTCAGGTGAGAGTCGGGCACCTCGCCCAGCACGCCGGAGATGATCCGGTCCCTCATCCCGGTCATCTCGCTCACGTGTTCTGCCATGTTCTCCACACCCATCTCGATGGCCCTGCCCATGCCCACTATCCCGGGCACGTTCTCCGTGGACGAGCGCAGGCCCCTCTCGTGGCCCCCGCCGTACACCAGTGGCTGCAGTTTAGTGCCCTTCTTGACGAACAGAGCACCCACACCCTTGGGACCGTGGAACTTGTGAGCGGAAAGGGCGGCCAGGGTGACGTGGTCATCACCAACATCAAATGGCACCTTGGTGACGTACTGCACCGCATCCGTATGGAACGCCACGTCGTGGTCTTCGGCGATCTCCCCCATGGCCCTGACGGGCTGCACTGTCCCGATCTCGTTGTTGGCGGCCATGACCGATACGAGCAGGGTGTCCTCTCTGATGGCCTCCTGGAGTCTATCCAGAGATACCAGGCCGTCCTCGTCCACGGGCAGGTAGGTCACCTCGAAGCCCTGGTCTTCCAGGAACTCACAGGTGTGGAGCACCGCGTGATGCTCTATGGCCGATGTGATGATGTGCTTACCCTTCTCCTTATTGGCAAAAACATAGCCCTGGAGCGCCAGGTTGTCCGATTCGGTGCCTCCAGAAGTGAACACGATCTCGTCCGGCTCGGCGCCCACGGCCTGGGCGACCTGGGCCCTGGCCCTGCGCATCCCCTCTTCCGCCTCCGCCCCGAAGGAGTGCAGGCTGGACGCGTTTCCGTACTCCTCGGCGAAGTAAGGGGTCATAACCTCAATCACCTCTGGTGCAACCCTGGTGGTGGCGCTGTTGTCAAAGTAAACTCGGTCCATCGTCATTCCTCAACTATCGTTAATCACAGGTATCAGTAATCAAGCTTTGCCTTCAGGCGGTTCTCGCAGACGGGCCCTACGCTAGCATCCGGGTAATAGGTATTTGAAGGCGCGGGTGTCCTTCTCACAGCCATCCCGATATGTACAGGGAAACGGTCATCACTCCCCCGGTTAGGGCCATCACCTGGATGGTCCATGCTTGGGCCTTTAGCACCGCCTCCCGCTTGCTGTAGCGGTCTATCAGCGCCCGGGTGGCCTTCCATGCTAGAGGCAGAGTGACCAGCCCGGCGAGGTACCAGATGGGCAGCACGTTCAGCACCGCGGGAACGATGATCACAGCGTAGGCGAGGGCGGTCATAGCGGCGTAGATCTGGGCCGCTCTGTTCTTTCCCATTCTCACCACCCAGTGCCTCTTGCCTGCACTCCTGTCCGCCTCGTAGTCGGGGAACTCGTTGACCAGGATGATGTTGGATATCATGAGGCCTATGGGTACGCTGATCAGCAGCGCCTCCAGTCCGATGGTCCCCGCCTGGACGTAGTAGGCGGCCAGGACCGCCAACGGACCGAAGGCGAACCAGACCACCAACTCGCCCAGCCCCCTCCCGGCCAGGTTCACAGTGGAGTGGGTGTAGAAGTACCCGAACAGTACGCCGAGGATGAATAGAATCAGGATTACCCATCCCACTAGTAGAGTTAGAACGAGAGCGGCGAGCAGGCCGACTGCGTAGAAAACATAGGCGCCGAAACGTACCTCCTCGGGGTTCAGCTGCCCGTTGATTAGGAACGGACTGCCTCCGTTGAACGGGCTCTTGTTCCTGTTGACCACATCGGTCCCCGAGCGGTAGTCGAAGTAGTCGTTGATAACGTTGCTGCCCGCGTGGACGGCTATGACTCCCAGAAGGGTGAGTGTGAAAAGCGGTAAATCGAAGGTGCCGTACAAGTGGGCGGCGAGTCCCGCCCCCAAGAATACAGGCACGATGACCGCTATGAAGAAGGGGGCGCGGAGTTCCTTCATCCATATCTTGACTTTCTCAATCATCACCATTGTTAATTCCCCCATCCGCTATAAGTTTCACCCTTCAGAGCAGTAGGACCGCTTTGAGGACCAGGAAGAGCAGGCCTGGACCTTCTTCCTCAACAGGTTGAGCGGACCTCGTATCCTCCTTACCATCAGACTGATTTCCCATGATCGTCTCCCTCTGGGCTGGAGCCGCACAGTCCACACTCCAGGGATCAGTTCCCCTGTTGCCTCTCATTCTCCGCCGACTTCCTGCTTGATCCTGTGCCCCTCCACCATGTATATCACCCTGTCCGCGATATCCACGGAGTGATCTGCAATCCTCTCCAGGTAGCGCGCGACCAGAATGTAGTACATGCCCATCCCGATGTCCTCCGGGGTCTCGGCCATGTGTCGCACCGCTTCCTCCAGTATGATCTCCCACACCTCGTCCACTTCGTCGTCCTTCTGGAACAGCTTCCTAGCCTCGTCCGCGTTCTCGTTGATGAAGCTCATCACGGCGGCGGTGACCATGCCCGTCACCAGCTCCGCCATGTGGAGCAGGGACACCAGCCGGCTGAAGTGCTGTCGGTCGCCCATGGCCTCGGTGAACTCGGCTATGTCCCACGCGTAACGACCGATCCGGTGGAGGTCGGTGACTATCTTCAGCGAGGTGGAGACCCTTCTCAGGTCCGAGGCCACGGGAGTATGGAGGGCGATGACATCGAAACACTTGTTCTCTATCTCTAACTGGAGGTCGTATATCTCTCTGTCCATCTCCTCCACATCCTTCGCGAGCTCGAGGTCGCGGGTCATGAACGCCCTTACCCCCTTCTCGATGGCCATCCTGGACAGCGAGGCCATGTCCACGACCCTCTGATTGAGTCTCTCCATCGCCTCGGTGAACACTCTGCGGGTTGGCATCTCATCTATTATAGGTGCCGGGCGGATAATACGCTTTCTCCCGATTCAATAGCGATCAGGAAACCACTGTGATGGTCTCCAGGGTGGCCATCGTGTCGCCGGAAAGGCTCAGCAGTTCCAGGGTTACTTCGTACGTACCGTCCTCGGCAAACAGCGAAAAGCTGGACGCGGTAAGGCTCACCGCAGTATCATCCAGGTAAAGATGCTGCGTGGAGTACACGGGGTCTATGGCGCTGGTCACGGTGTTCCCGCCGATATGAAGCTTGATATATTCGACAAAGGCCACCTCTCCATGGTTCACCGCCGATAGGGTCACACTGTCCAGAGCATTAGGGATGTTCTCGTGGTTGTCCCAAGAGAATCTCGCGTCTTCGATCTGGACATCGGCCCCCGTGTAATGGATAGTGCCACTGGCCAGGACCTCGTTCCCATCGTATGTGCACACAGTCACCACGTACTCGCCGACTGGCGGGTTCTCATACTGCTCCGCTAGGCTCAGGCAACAGCAGCTCTGACAGTCATCCATCTGATCTTCGGCAATATAACTGGTACAGGTGGTGTTACCATCAGGTCCTGATAGAGAGACCCTGTAGTCGCCTTTAGCTCCGGTAACGGAAGCCTTGACCGAAATGACTCCATCGCTGGCCTGTGGGCCGTGCAGACTGAGGGCCACTGTCGCCCCCTCAGTTTCCCCTACGCATCCTGAGAATCCGGCAACGACCACAGTGGAGGCCAACAGCATCACCAGGATAGGGATCTTGTCCCGCATCATCAAGAATCCTCCTCCCGTAATAATCTAGACATCAGGGTGTATAGAATCCTTCCGGTGGCTGTCTTGACGAGGAAACTAGATTTCCGGTGAATGCGGGGGGAGAGGTCCAGCTATCGCCTTTCTTGATCTTGCGGATGAATGATTCCTCCCCGATATCAAGGGAAAACAATAAATAGTTAACAATAGTTACAATTAGAGACCCGAGAGGTTACGACATGAAAAGGAGCTACGAGGAGATCAACTCCAAGATAAGGGACGGCGACGCAGTGGTACTGACCGCAGAAGAGGTCATAGATCTTGTAGAAAGTGAAGGAGTCGCGCGTGCCTCGGAAGAGGTGGACGTGGTGACCACAGGCACCTTCGGGGCTATGTGTTCTTCAGGCGCGTTCCTCAACTTCGGTCACGCGGAGCCTCCCATCAAGATGCACAGGATTCTCCTCAATGATGTTCCCACGTACGCGGGCCTGGCCGCCGTGGACGCCTACATCGGGGCCACCGAGATCAAGGAGGACGGGGATATGAGCTATGGAGGAGCTCATGTCATCGAAGACCTGGTGAGGGGCAGGTCGGTTCACCTGCAAGCTACAGCGTACGGTACAGATTGTTATCCCCGAAAGGAGATAGACACCCATATATCGTTGGACACGCTGAACCAGGCCTACCTGTACAACCCCAGGAACGCCTACCAGAACTACGCGGTGGCCACCAACTCCTCGGATCAGGTGCTGTACACCTACATGGGCAAACTGTTGCCCAAGTACGGGAACGCCACCTACTCCAGCGCAGGGGAACTCTCGCCGCTGTTGAACGACCCCCAGCTGAAGACGATAGGTATAGGCACCCGCATCTTCTTCGGAGGGGCAGAGGGGTACGTCTCCTGGGAGGGAACCCAGTTCAATACCGAAAGGCCTACGAAGAACGGGGTACCGGTAGGACCGGCCAGGGCGTTGGCCATCAGCGGGGACCTGGAGGAGATGTCACCCGACTTCTTGGAGGGGCTCTGTTTCCACGAATATGGTGTCTCTCTAGGAGTGGGCATAGGAGTACCTATACCCATACTGGACGAGAGTATCATGGAGGACGTGTCTATCACCAACGAGCAGATTTACACCCCGGTGCTCGATTATTCCGTGCAATCCAGGAGCAGACAGGCCCTGGAAGAGGTGAGCTACGCCAAGCTGAACTCCGGGGAGATCGAGGTGAACGGCAAGACGGTAAGGACCTCTTCGCTGTCCAGCAGGAGGAAGGCTAGGGACATCGCCTCTTTGCTCAAGTCGAAGATCGAGAAGGGAGATTTCCTGCTCTCGTCCCCGGTGAAGAAACTCCCGGAGCGGCGTGGTATGAAACCGCTGGACGTTAGAGGAGGTGATGCGTAGATGGCTTCCAAGAAATACCTTCTCAAGTTCAACCCTCGGCTGGTGGATCAGCCAATCACCTATAGACTGGCCTCGGACTACGGTCTACTGCTGAATGTCCTGAGGGGCGAAGTGGATGAGTACGGTGGCGAACTGATCATATCCCTGGAAGGGGAGGGGGGCGCCATCGAGGAGGGTATCGAGTATCTAGAGGAAACCGGAGTGGAGGTCAGAGAACTCACCGACCTCGTGACCGTGGACAGAGACCGCTGTACGGACTGCGGCATGTGCGTCTCCCTGTGTCCAGTGGGGGCCTTCGAAATCGAGGATGAGTCGCTGCGGCTCGCCTTTTTATCCGACGAGTGTATCGCCTGCGGGCTCTGCGTGGAGGGTTGTCCGCCGGGGGCTATCACCAGACGTAGGGATTGAGAGGGTAAGCCTGACGGATAACACTTCCAGTAGTAATAGACAACTCTCTCCGAGTTTCTCTTAAATACCCCCGTCCGTAGTGCCCTAGAAGAGAACGATACCCGAGTTGTCACTCTGTCTCGATCTCTAAGAAATTTTGGATGTACGAACACTCCCTGCAGGGGATGACGATAGACTGACTGCTCCCCTCGGTGATCTCCTTGAGTGCGGACAGTATGGCGTAGTCCAGGGGACGGAAGGGGACGTAGCGGTCGTTAGCCCCCAGGAGCTGACGTTCCCGCTCCCCAACTTGCATATCGAACGACGACTCTTCCATGTAGTCCAGGCACTTCTCGGCCTGTTCGTGGCTGCAGGACTCGCACCTCACCCCCACTTTGGGCAAAGGCCCGAACCTCCCGCCCAGTGGATCGATCATATAGACTTTATTACCAGCCCCCAGTGTGATGTAGACCGCGTTCCTGTTTCTGGGGCTTATCAGCTCTCTCCTGGTACCCCTTACCTTCTCCTCCTTCTCCACGCACCAGAAGTCCGACAGGTGGTTCTTGAGCTGATAGAATAACTGGTGGTACCCAATGTCCAGCCTTCGGGCAAGCTCTTTCTTGGAAATAGGTCTGAAGAGGGATTGGCGGTACAGCTCCTTCAATATGTCCTTACGCAGGTCGTGGTCCACTATAGAAGTGTAGAGCACGGGATCGATATACGAGATCTCTATTCTGCACTGGGGCTCGGAGTTCACACTAGTCGAACCATTAATCAATTATTTAATCCTGGCCCGAAGGTGGGATGGGAGACAGAATACGGAGAAGAGGCCTTTGGAGTAAGACACCAGGCATACCCGCCAAGGGGATCGAAGGATCTAACCTTGTGACGAATAGGATTCGAGCGGGGGGAGAACGGAAAGGGTGAACACGGAAGGGGGAATCAAAGAGTGATCTATAGCAGAGTTTCAACCGAGAGAGTAAAGTTTTTAGATATTCGGCTCTCATTAAATAAATGAATTCCGCCTTCTATCTCCACCGATTTCATGTCCAGAGGGCCGTTGAATCAAGGGTGGTAGTGGAGAATAATGGTGAAACAGACTATCTGAGAGGGGATGATATTACTGTTAACATATTGTGTGTGGACGATGAACCCGCCTTCCTGGAGATTACCGAGGGTTTCCTGAAGAAGATAGGGCAATTCGAGGTTCAGACTGCTACATCGGCGAGAGAGGCTCTCGAGATGCTCGCAAGTCGGGACATAGATGCCATCGTGTCCGACTACCAGATGCCGGAAATGGACGGCCTGGAGTTTCTGGAGGCGATAAGGGAGGGCAGGGGATCCAATATCCCCTTCATCATGTTCACGGGCAGGGGCCGGGAGGAAGTGGCCGCGAAAGCCTTCAACCTGGGCGTTGACCGGTACATGCAGAAGAGAGGAGATCCCACCGCACAGTTCCACGATCTGGCCCAGGCCATCGAACAGGAGGTGGAGTCCTGGCGCCGGACGAACGAGCTGGAGAGGATCAACTGGTTGCTGTCTAAAGACGTGGAAGAGTGTACTTACCAGCCGCCCTACGGGGACCTCACCGAGTCGAACACCGGCGGCGAGATTCTGTATTCATTGGAAGAAGATACGCTGGCCGATATCGTCAACCACTTCATGATACTCCTGAACACCTCCTCCGCAATATATGAGAAGAACGGCGACTACGCCCTGGGGATATTTTCCTCAGGATGGTGTCAGTTTCTGGACCGGAGTTCCCGGGCACTCTGCGGTACAGAAGATAACAGGGAGGCGCTGGAGAGCGGGAAATGGCTCTGCCACGAGTGCTGCTGGGAGGCTTCGAAGGAGTCGATGGAGAAAGGAGGGCCCGTGGACGTTGAGTGCAAGGGAGGCATCCGCCTGTATGCAGTCCCCATCAGGGCTGGTGACGAAATCATCGGGGCGATCAACTTCGGGTACGGTGATCCTCCCAGGGGAGAAGACCTGGTGGAGATCGCCGAGAAGTACGGTGTAGAGGTGGAGAAATTGAGAGAACTCTCCGCCGCCTACCAGACAAGGCCCTCTTTCATCATCAACGCTGCCGAGAACCGCCTCGAGACCTCGGCCAGGTTGATCGGAGAGATCGTGGAGAAGGAGAGGTCCAGGAAGTCGCTGAAGGAACTGAACCGTAGGCTGATGGAATCTGAACAGCGGAAAGAGGAACTGAACTCCCTGCTCAGGGCGATCAGGGACGTCAACCAGCTGATAGTTCAGGAGTCGGACGTGGAGGCGTTGCTGGAGAGATCCTGCGAGATCCTGCTCAAGACCAGGGAGTACTATGATGTGTTCGTGGCCCTCTTCGACGATGGGGACATGACCGCCTTCGTACACGAGGGGGAGCGGGACAGAGGGGCCCTGGAAGAGATGGTCTCAATAGACGACAGGGCACCGAGGTGTCTGAGAGAGGTCTATGAAGGCGGGGCAGAGAGGGTGATCAAGAGCACTTCCGAGTACTGTGAGGTGTGCGAGTACTGCGATCTAGATTCGGAGCACACGACAATATTAGTGCCCATGGTGTGGGACCACACGATATCGGGCGTGCTGTCCACCTGCCTCAAAGGGAGGGAGATGATCGGAGAGGAGCTCGAACTGTTGAGGGAGGTGGCCGGGGACCTGGCATTTGCCTTATCCAAGATAGAGGCGGACGAAAGACTGAAGAACAGCGAGAGGAAATTCAAGGAACTCTTCGAGAGGATTGAAAGCGGGGTGGCCGTCTACGAGGCGGTCGATGACGGGGAAGAGTTCGTGATCGAGGACGTCAACCAGGCGGTGGAGAGGATCGAAGATGTTGATAGGACTGATATCCTCGGGAGACGGGTTACCGAAGTGTTTCCGGGGGTGGAACATTTCGGCCTCCTGGATGTGTTTCGCCGAGTGTGGAATACGGGGGAGGCGGAACATCACCCCGTTTCATTCTATGAGGACGAAAGGATCAGTGGATGGAGGAAGAACTACGTTTACAGGCTTCCGTCCGGTGAAATAGTCCGCATATACCGGGATGTCACGGAGAAGAAACGGGTGGAGGACAGGCTCCGGAGGAGCGAACAGAGATATCGTAGGTTGTTCAGGACCATGACTCAAGGGGTGGTGTACCAGGGCCCGGACGGGAAGATTACCTCCGCCAACCCCGCTGCCGAGAGGATACTCGGGGTGAGCCTGGAGGAGATGAACGACAGGAGTTCCGAGAGCCAGGAGTGGGGGGCGCTACGGGAAGACGGTAGCCCCTTTCCCGGCAGGGAGCACCCTTCCATGGTGGCCCTGAGGACGGGCGAGGAGGTGACGGGCGAGGTGATGGGCGTGTACAATCCACGGGAGCAGGAATACCGATGGATCAAGATCGACGCTATCCCACTGTTCGACGGTAGTGACGAGCCCAGCGAGGTCTACACCATATTCGATGATATCACCGATAGGAAGAAGGGTAAAGAGGAGCTGAAGGAGCGGGTCAAGGAGCTCAACTGCCTCCACGGCATCTCCCGGCTGTACGAGGAGAGGGGGGTTACGCTCGGAGAACTGTTCCAGCAGGCACTGAGTTTTATTCCCCCTTCGTGGCACTATCCGGAGGTCACCCGTGCCCGTTTGGTGTTCGACGAACAGGAATACACGACGCCGGGCTTCCAGAGCACAGAATGGAGTCAGCGGAGTGACATCGTGGTGAACGGCATCAAGAGAGGTTTCCTGGAGGTAGTTTATATTGAAAGGAAGGATGAAGGGGACGAGGGGCCTTTTCTCAGCGAGGAGAGGGAACTAATCGAGACCATCACCGACCAGATAGGCAGGATAGTGGAGAGGGAGGAATCGAAGGGGCGGGAGGAGTTCCTCAACTCGCTGCTCAGGCACGACGTGAGGAACAAGGTCCAGGTGGCCACCGGGTACCTAGACCTGATGAAAGAGATCGAGTTGCCTAAAGGGGTCCGGAGCTATCTCGACAGGATGGAGAAGAGTATGAAGGAGGCCTCAGAGATCATCGAGAAGGTCTCCTCCCTCAGGCAGGCCCAGGACGAGGACATCAGTGAGGTCAACATCAGAGGGGTCATCGAGGAGGCCGTCGAACATTCCATGGATATCGTCGAGGAGTCGGGTATGGATATCGACACCTCTGGAGTGGAAGAGCATACGGTACTGGCTGGCACTCTGCTCAACCAGTTGTTCTCGAACCTCATAGAGAACTCGGCGTACCATTCCGGAGGAGGTTTGATCAGGATAGGTACTGTGGACGAGGGAGAGAAGGTACTGGTCACCGTCGAAGACGGCGGGATGGGCATTCCCCCAGACCGATGGGGCATCATATTCGACAAAGGATTCAGCACGGATAAATCACGGGGGACTGGACTCGGCCTATTCATTGCCAAGAGGCTGCTGGAGATATACGGGGGGAAGATCGGGACGGGGGACTCGGAGCTGGGCGGTGCCAGATTCGAGGTCCGACTCAGGAAACCTGAAGGTGGGTGAGAATGAGAAATGGAATTCTCCTTGTGAAACCTTTTTGCTTTTCAGAACCCTGAACTTCCTCTGCCCGAAAGCCGCCGCCTGAACTAAGTATATGACTGGGCGGTTCGAGAAATGCCCACCTTCAATCGGACAAGAACTGAAGAGAGGATCGTACTGAATCCGCATCACATATCGTCATGTCCCCGCAAACACCATCCGCAAAAAGAATCAACTTTCTGCCGTTGACAAACAGCCTTCTCCAAGGGTTCCCTTATTGCCTTCTACGCTCCTCGAGTTGATCTGACCCTGAAACTGGGGGGTTCGAGGCCTGGTAAAGAAATGCGATCCCTTCTGTTCCGATACGGAAAATTCGATCGGTACACGTCTGACCAGCCTATCTTCGAGGGATGCGATCCTTGATATATGTTTTAATTCGATTAAATTAACAAGAATGTAACCTTCGAGTACTGTACCACATATATGTTTGATACTTCACCTCAATTGAACCATGGAGTACCAATTCAGCTATTGGAGAGTAGAATTATAGAGTAGATAGAATCCGGTATCACATAATCGATAATCATTGGTAGGAAGAATCGAGCAATTCTTGAGTACATGTGACACATACCTCAAGTATGATTGAAGGAAAGGGGGCTCTCCGCCCATATGGCCTTGGTCGGGGAGAGTGGACACCCTAGGCGGAGAAGCCTCAATAGATAATTCACTTGAAGAATTCTTGCAGGAGTGTAATGCTACCGACATTGACCTTGATCAAGAAGGGCTTGCTGTTCGTGATCAGAGGAGATGAGGGGGCACACTCCAGACATGGACTTCGAGGAGGTCCGAGAGATGGGGTGTGGGTCATGCCGTACAATTCGTGTGTTGTTATAATACCATTTTGGTATTATTGCGATACACGAAATTGAATCAAACGGATAGTACAATGGTCGGTTCCATCCTCCACCTAGTTACGTAGGTAGGGGGTTGACATCGAGGTCTATGGAAACTCAAAACGGTGAACACTTGGAGCACTAAAGGGGGTCGATTATAAGCTTGCTTGGAATCAATATCTAGACTTGATGGTATTGAGGAACTCTTCATGGATACCACTTCCAGAAATATCGATACGGGGGCGGTGTTACTTCCTGATCAAGGATCGCGATCTCCGATATCATTCGTTCATATTCATCAGTTTCCACAGTATCGCGGGATGCCTGTCCACGTCTTCATTGGCAATTTCAAGTTCTAGAAGTGCCGGTTTGAACTCATAATCATCATAGAATTTCGTGAGAAATTTCCTTTCCTGAGTGGTCAGATCATCGACAAGTCTACGGATAAAATCCAGACTGTTGCTCTTCATACCTTGAGGTATGGGGTTATCAAGCAAGAGAGACGTCAGAGACTGGTTGATCGCGGTACCGTCGATCAACTCTTTCACATCGATGTCGAATAGAGGTCTCGAGAGGACGGCGACATTCTCCAGAAGCAGGATCTTCCTGAGCCATTTGTGATTGAACTCGGACTTGGAAATAAGATGTACATCGAAGAGATCCCTTCCTGTACCCCTGGACAAGAATGTCGCGATCTTATTGGCGAACAACTCCTCCTTGAGGGGGCTGGTCAATCCGAATTCCGGCGTTATACCCGTGGTCAGAGAATACTCAACGTCCCTGGTGAAAGGGATTCTTCTCATATACCCTATCTCTATTTTCAGTGAATCAATAGACCCTTCTCTGGTCTTGTACTTCAGATCGAATCGTGCCATGGGGTAAGTAGGTTGGATACGGAAATCTTCGTAACCCAGAGCCACAATTATCGACTTGATCCTCTCATCTATTCCTTTCCTCACCTCTCCCCAATCATGCTCATCCCGCTCACGGAAATTGAAATCAAGGTCCACTGACAACCTATACCTCATATCGAAATGGATAGACTGTAGGGCCGTTCCGCCGTAGAAAGACAGCCTCTTTTTGAGGAACTCCACCGAGTACAGTCTGTGAAGAAGGGTGAACAGCCTCTCTATCTTCTCGGACAGAGTCTGATCAATTCCCTGCCAGTCAACGGAGACCATCATATTCCTCTCAAGTACTCCTTGAAGTCATCCTCAACGTAGAGGTTCCATCGCTCTGACCTTACCAAATCTTCCCCCTTTTGCAGGCGGGTAGGGTTCCTGGTGATATTCTGCCTGAGAGCCTCCATGTCCGCCTCAGAGATGTGTTCATAGTAGGGGCTGGACCCCCTCAGTATGTCCAGGACGTATCCAACCTTGTTGAAAAGAGTTCTCTTCTCGAGTCCCTCGATTATATTCAATACACGGGCAATGCGGATACCGGGCAGGTCCTGAAGGCTCTTCATACATTCTTCCCACCCACCGACCAGGTCGGGCCTATCCACGCAATCGACCAGAGTTCGATGGGGGTCGCTGGTGACAATGTCTCTGTCCCTCCATCTAAATGTAGTTGTCCCAAGTTTCACTGCCTTGATAGACACCGGCCTGAAATCTATGCCCCTGAATTGGAACGAGGAAAACCGGCTTTCGGAGGAGAGTGACACGTAGACGGTGGAAAAGACGGAATTTGCGCACCCATGCAACTCCAGAGCAGAGTGATGGGAAAGGTAGTAATCATCGCGCAACTTCGAAGCCAACAGGAACCGGTCCATTTTGCCGAGTCTTTTCGCCTCCTCAACGGAGTTCACATAGTACAGCCCTTTCCTGATCCTTTCCATCAGTCCCTTCCTCAGAAGTGGCCTGATATACTTGTTGTGCACGTGCTGAGGTCTGGGACTCAGGTCAGTGAGCTCGCTCACAGTCTCAGTGATATCATCAGTGCTGACCACCTTATTATCCAGGAGGTCCCTGTAGACGTCTTGGAGTTTCACATTTTCATATCTGTGTGTTGTTATAATACCATTTTGGTATTATTGCGATACACGAAATTGAACATTGATCAGAAAGAAATTTCGTTCTGTCGTCTCACCACACGGGCCCTATAGACTTGCCGCATGCCAAGATTTGATTTACCGGAGAGTCCCTATTAGGCTATCAGCCCCATGTAACCCTGAGGGCGAGAGGGTTCGGATCGGGGAGCAGGAGACCATGGATATAGTTTATTCTGATGAGGAGATAGTAATCAATGGGAAGGTCGTTACCAGGCTCGATCGGTTCGTCCTCGATTTCGTGAGTGCAATAGAAGACCGCGCAGAATATGTGGTGGTGAGCGGTTATCTGGCCATACTCCTCGGGAGGCCCAGAGGTACAGAAGATGTCGACATGATTTTTGAGTACTTGGAAAGGGGGGAGTTTCAGTCTCTGCACGATCATGTCAAGGGCCAGGGCTTCGAGTTCATCAACCCTGAAGATGTTGATGGACTATACGAGATGCTAACAGACGGATTTGCCATCAGGGCCGCGAGGGAGGGCAGCGTGATCCCCAACATCGAGATGAAGTTCCCCAAAGACGACTTCGACCGGTTCTCCCTTTCCAATAGAATGAAAGCAGTATTTGACGACCGGAGCCTGTTCATATCGCCCATAGAGATGCAGATAGCCTATAAGTTGTGGTTATCGAGCGAAAAGGACATCGAAGACGCTTTGTATCTATGGGGGATATTCAAAGAGTATCTGAACATGGACCGCCTGAGGAACCTCATGCGTGAAATGGGTGTGGAGGGCGAATATGGAATTGAAGTTTGATCGAACCAGGAACTTTAAGGAGAGACTGGATTTCGTACGTTTCTATGTCCAGTGGGTCAAGTCCGTGCCGAACGAAACCTGGAGCGCACACCAAGCGGAACTGATCGACAGTTTCTTCGAAAATAGTGAAAACTTTTCGATGTCGGCAGAGGACTACCTGAGGATGAAGGGGGAACTGCGTGAGTGAATGGCTGTGTGCGGGAAAGAGGGCCTTGGCACATGGGGTTTCGTTTGCCAACTGGCTTTGGTCCGGGTCAGTCATGTTTTGAGAATTCATGCCAGACATAATCTGATGTAATCGGTTTCCTTATTTGATGAAGAACATCCGATCTGGTTACACAGATAGAGCTTGCTAAGTAGATGGTTACCTGATCCAGCGTATTACAGGGTTGACGTTGGGTAGAGGACTGAAAAGGCAGAGAATATCATTGGGGACGGAGGTTCACCTTAACCCTTCCACTACCGAGAAAACGGCCTCCAAAGCCTCGTCTCTGGGAGGTACGCTTTCTATTAAGGTCCCGAGGTCTCTTTCCCACCTTTTACTTAACGTTCTACATCTCTCCACCAGATCTGAAACTTCGAGTTTCATATCATAGTACTTGAGTTTAAGGTCTACCAAGCCCCTGTCCAGGTCGACACCTTTCTTCACCAATTGAGAGAGGTCATAGAGGTCCCTCACTTGGTCCCTGGTCAGAATGGCCCGTACCTTTTCCGCGGCAATTTCACCCCTATCCATTACTCTAATCACGTAGGGGAGTATATCCCTGTAGTGAGGATCAATCTCCTCGACGCTCGGGCTTCTGATTACCTCCTCCCTCCTACTCACTTCCAATCGAATGGAACAGAGACCTCTGTTATTCCTATACAGTGGGCCTTGAATCTTCATTCTGAAACCGGCGGTCATTTCCTGATCAGAGAAACTATCGAACTCAGCAGGATAATTGTATGAACCTATGGCCTTTGATACGGTATCAGCAATTCTCTCAGGAGATATCTCTTTCTGTTCGGTAAAATCTAGATCTTCACTAAACCGGGGTACCACCCCTATCTTCTGTAAGGCGGTCCCACCCTTGAATACCAGATATGCACTCCACCTCCTGGACAGTGCTCCCAACACGATATGTTGAAAGTAGTCCTTCTCAACATGGCCCAGCGAAGATGCAGTCACCCCGATGTATTCCTTCAGCTCTTCTCTGTTCATCCTTGCCTCCTGTTATCGATAATCCGCCATTCGGAATCGTAGTCTCCCTTCCGGGGGAAGGTAGGATCCAGAGGAACATACGTATCAGACAGGCCGTGGAAGTCGTCCGGAGAGCAGTGGAATCCTTCCTGGGACAGTAGGTATCCTAGACGCTTCATCGCCACCTGTTTTCCACTCCTATTCGCGTATACTATGGCAACTCTTACCTCAACTCCGTCCCTTATCGCCTCCACTACCTCATTCAAAGGGAGATATCTGTTGAAGAGCAGGCCATCAACTACGGCCTTCTCTTTATCGGCTATGAGGGCAGCCTTATCGGCCAGATAGACTTTATCCACACCATATATGAACGATTCCTTAGTCCTGACGAACCGTAATGTGAATTTTCCCTCCTCGATCGACAGGCCTCTCTTGCCCGAATAGTCTGTGTTCATGACATCTATGACTTTTGGGGACTGGGTGGTGGTTCCGTAATAGTCTAAAGCGGCCCAGAGAGAGACGTACGAAGGGGAGTAGATGCTGGAGGCCACACTCAGTACCGGGGCAGAGGGGAGACAGTAGTGGCCTCTTTTCACCCTGATAAGCACCCCGTCTTTGGTCAG
Source organism: uncultured Methanomassiliicoccales archaeon (assembly GCA_964580935.1). Classification (GTDB taxonomy): domain Archaea; phylum Thermoplasmatota; class Thermoplasmata; order Methanomassiliicoccales; family CAZOLG01; genus CAZOLG01. The sequence goes on along the minus strand of CAZOLG010000004.1, from coordinate 182,955 downwards.
TCTACTCAACATTACCCTGGTCCCTGCAATGTCTTTGCCCAACAGTGCAGAGACCTGCGAGGGAGTGAACACCGCCACTCTTAGAGACTCTAGACGCCTTACAGCGGTCAGCTTATCCATCTTACTTCAAGAATTGATTTCCGTAAATATATGTGTTTTGTTTACAATTAATTAACAGAATTGTTATTTATGAGGTTCATACAACATACATACCGGTTGCCTCATTTCCACGTACAACCATAATACCATTTTGGTATTATTAATTAGAAAATTGAACATTCATCGAAGAATTTCACTCAGCGATATGGCCTCATTGACTCTACGACCATACTTCATGCCAAGTTGCGTCATCTATGACATTAATGAAATCGTTGACGAACTGATCCAGCCTGGTAGTGACCTTCATATCGATCGTAGTCTATCCGTCAGAATACACGAGCAGTTTTCGACGACCAGGGCCTGTTCATGCCACCAATAGAGATTTGTACGTCTCTACGTCCAGCTGGTATGATCGGTACCGAACGAAGTCTGGAGTTCCCACCAGGCGGAGCTGATCGACAGCTTCTTCGAGAACAGCGAGAACTTTCCCATGTCGGCAGAGGACTACCTGAGGATGAAGGGAGAACTGCGGGAGTGAATAATTGGTCAGGGGATAGAGGACATGATGCAAGTGATTGGCGTTTGCCACCGATCATTGGCTCATATCAGTCATATTTGAGAACTAGACTGGACACATCTTGATATAATTCATGTAACTTATTTATATGATAAACGTCCCATTTGGTTACACAGATAATACTTACTAATGCAGGTGCCCGTATGAACAACCCGAGTATCTCCGGTAGAGAATCTCAAGTGATAAGTGAGATAGTAGACAGGGACATGGTAATTTTCTCCCCCCGGGATGTTCGAAGGTTCCTAGACGTCTCGCAAGACAATGTCTACAGGATCATACAGAACATGGAGAGAAAGGGGCTGGTCAGCAGGATAGAAAGGGGAAAGTACATTCTGACCGAGGTGATGAAAAAGCTGGACATACTGGAGATTGTGTCCGACATCTTTTCGCCCTCCTACATCGCTTTCTGGAGCGCTCTCCATTATCACAAGATGACCGATCAGGTCCCCCGCAAGGTCTTCGTGGCCACCACCAAGCGGAAGCGGCCTCTCAAATTTCAGGGTCAGAAGGTGAAATATGTCACTATCAGCGAGGACCTGTTCTTTGGATACAAGAGATACGGGAAGATCATAGTGTCCGATAAGGAAAAGACGGTCATCGATTGTCTCAGACATCCCCGCTACGCAGGAGGTGTGGAACACATCTATGAGTCAATAGACAGATCCCTGGACCTCGACCGTATATACGAATACTGCGAGAAGATCGGAAGCACTACGCTAGCTTCCAGGCTTGGATACATGCTGGAGAAGAAGGGCATTATTAACGACGGGAGGCCTCTCAGAGAAATGATTACCACCTACACAAAACTGGATCCGGAGGGGGGCAGGGAGAATCCTGACCCCAGGTGGAAGATATACGCGAACAGAGGGATATGATGCTTACCAGGAGCCAGTTGAGGGAATTACACGGAAGTAGGCTCCCCCTGCACATACTTGAGCAGGATTACATACAAGCGCTTTATCTCAGGGAGCTTTACGAGATTACGGAGGAGCTGGTTTTCAAGGGGGGCACGTTCCTTAAGCACGCCCATGGACTGGACCGGTTCTCAGAGGATCTGGACTTCACCCGATTGGGTGACCACGGCCCATCTTCGTCCCTCAGGGAGGCGGCGTCATCACTCAGCCATTATGGGGTGGAGGCAGCTATTCACAATCCGGAAGAGCAGGAGAAGTCGGTTACAGGACGCTTGAGATACAGGGGCCCACTTTACGATGGTACTGAGAAGTCCGTGAGGAGCATACACATCGAGGTGTCCACGCGACGAGACGTGTTCCTGGAGCCCAGATGGACGAGACTGTTCTTCGAATACCCAGAGACCAGAGTTATAAACTCATTGAGCCTGCAGAAGACAGAGGCTCTAGCAGAGAAGCTGAGGGCTTTGAGTACCAGGGAAAAGGGACGGGATCTCTACGACGTATGGTTCATGTTGAAGCAGGGGACGGAAGCAAAACCCTCACTTTTCATGGAGAAGATGAAGGTAATGGACAAACAGCCCATCGTGGAAATCCGTGTTACCGAGAGAGAATGGAGGGACGACCTCGAAGTGCTGCTGATCAACCCTCCCGACTACAGATTGGTATTGAGAGAGGTAACAGATGAGTTAAGGGACTACGGTTTGGAGGTGACCGTCGCCCAGCCGAGGTCTAGGAACACAGAGACCACCTCTTGACAACGAAATACGCCCCTCCAGACCGCTTCATCTGTCCGCATCACCATTTACCACCGGGGATGCCGAGTTGTGCATGGTCCGTCGGTAACATCGGTGCCAGTATCTCTTTACTAAACTACAGATTCGGATTCATTAACCGTCTGATTAACATATCAGAGCTCTAGATGCCCATAGATTCCAATTTGGAAATCAGATCTCTAACTGACACATATAAGAGACCGGGGGGTTCACTACAATTGAGCTTGGAACGAAGCTCAGAAAGGTGAATAAGATGGAAAACATAAACGCGGTGAAGACAGAGAGGAACGAAGACAGAGAAGGGGCGGTCAAGGGCATCAAGATCCACGGCGTAGTCTACGCTTTCGTGAGCGCACTGCTGGCAACTATCAACCTGACAACTACTCCAGCTCGCTATGGTTCATGTACCCCGTACTGGGAATGGGCATAGGCTTGGTAATGCACACCGCCCTGGCCTTGAAGCTCACGGCCTGAGTGTTAGAATGAACGAGCACATCGTGATACGCAGAGTCCCTTTGACTAGCACAAGAGGCAAAACCCCTTCCTGATACTCTATCTATTTTGGTCCCTCTGGCAATTCTTCAGACATCATCGAAGAGACCTAATACGAATGACCTCGTGGTAGTGTCAAACTTCTCCGAATATGAGGACAGTACTTCCATGTCAAGGTCCTCAGTGTACATGTCATCAATGAGTGAATTTAGAGTAATTTCGTCCATATCCGTCCCCCTGGAGAAACGAATGTAAACCAGATCCAGCAGGGCCTTTTCGGCCTCGGCGACCTGGATAATGCCCTCTTTCTGATACCCCCAGAAGAGGGACCTCTTGATCTGGTGATATTCAAAGACCCTGTCGTCGCTGCGATAAGTGTAGGGAAGTCTCGGAGTCACCAGAATGTACGTAACCACATTCTGGCTGAGAATGCTGTGTCTAGAGAGGGCGTACTCCATAGAGAGATAGGAAGGATCTCTAATAACCATGGCCAGTTCCTCATCGTCGGGGGGATTGAATGGGTTGACATACCAGCCCTTTACCGGTCGATCGACTACGTCTGAGCTAACCAGACGGGAGAGCTGAACTGATACGGTAGACTTCTTCTCGCCAGTCAGAAGTGTAATATCAGAGAGGGAGAACAGCTTTTTGCCCTTGTGATTCTTGAAGAAATCCAACCATTCATCGATCTTCATCGATGCCACCGGCCTCCAATTCAGTATCGACATCAGCAGTAATCTCCAGCACCGAATCCAGTATCTTGCGATAGGAAGAGCGGTATCGGGTGAGGATCTGCTCCGGAAGAAAACGCCTGAGTTCGCCCTCCAGGATGCTTTCACCTTCACTCTCGATCTTACGATTTGCATCCTTCAAACCCTGACAAAAATAGGACGACCTGTACCCATAATCCTCAACCTTCCTGGCCACTAGATCCCACCTCGGCTGTTCGGACAGCTCCTTGGTGAGGAAATAGATGTCCCACAGATCCCGGCCCTTGAGATAGCGTCTCAGGGCCAGGGCACAGATTTTGTCAGCGAGGATCTCGATCGGGTCCTCAACCAGGATAGCAGGCCGGAGGGGTGGAAAGTCCAATATCCTGGGGGAGTTCTGATACGAGGGTACAGACGCCAGCTCGATGTGCAATCTGAGCCTCTGTTCCGGGGCATCGGAGAGCGCCTTCAGCACGTATCTCTGCAGCTCCTTCGTTCTTTTCTGGGTACCAACCCCTACCGACTCCAGGAAGGGAAATCTGTCTTCACAGTAGTCTTTAACATAAGACATGCTAGAGGACAGATCATGTTCCTCCACGCCCTCAGCCAGCACAAGGTCGATATCCTCAGAGAATCGGGGATTACGGTAGAACAGTCTCAGGGCGGTCCCACCCTGGAAAACTACTCGTTCAAAGCTCCTCTTCCTGGCAAGTCCAGCGAGTACGGCCTTCTGCATCTCCTCCTGGTAGACGTTCCTCACGCGGGCGTCCACGTTCTCAGCCTCTCTGATAATCTCCTCCCATAGCATTATCTCACTTCATTTACTATACATATTTGTTAAATTTTTCAAGTCATAATAGGACTCTCTATTTATAATCCTTGTTGCCACACTCGAGTATCAAGAATCTGATAGAGTCTCGGTAAAGCTCACTTCTCCACGCTATTCACGTGCACCACGGGGATGCCCTCCTATCAATAGATATGGCCCTGCCACATCCAGTGTATTGCTGTGTTGACATAGAGGACGATTTATTAACCGGAAAACTAACATATCGGAAGCCTCACGCCCTAGCACTGAAATTTACGGCCTGAGGGCGAGGAAATAGTGATGGGTTTTGTGCCCGTTCTCAAGGCAGATGCTTAAGAAAACCTCTTACCAACCTACCTCTCTCCCTTTTAAGGGATTTGATTTACAGGAGCTACATCTCTGCACAGGGCTCTGAGAAGAGGGGAGTGACGCCATGCCATATGATTCGTGTGCAGTAATTGCACTTCTTCATATAAGACGGTCCACTGAATTGAATACTTGAAAAGGAATAGAATGATTATAGAGACTCTGGTTCTAAGAACAAAAATGGACAGTAGATGCGGGCCTTTGCAGAATACGCGTGGTCAGATATCCGGGAGTAAACCGGAACATAGTATCCGTTCCCTCATAAAATCCACTCCCTTATTATCCCCTCTATGCCATCGAAATCAGAATCTGCCGAGATTACTTTCTTCACTCCCTTCTCTACTGCGCATGCTAAGTGTATAGCATCCCGCAGATCCAGTCCATGACCCTCTATCAGTTTGTAAGACCTCCAGAGTAGCGAAGTATTCACCTCGACGAACTTCAGGTTCCTCATCTCCAACATTGCCCTGACCACTTCCAGAGCATTTTCGACCCCTTTTTCCTTTTTCACTATCCAGAATACTTCATCGAACGTAAGGGCGGAAGTGAAGACTGTTTCATTACCCTCGCGGATGTCTTTTATGAACCCTCTGGTCTTCTTCCCTCTTTCATCGTCATATAACGCAGCGTAGATGAAAAGATTGGAGTCGATATAGCTCAATTCCTATCCTCCATTTCGGATTCGTAGGCTTCGTGAGGATGGATGTCTCTGGTAATCCGCTCACCGCTCCTGGCGACCTCTTCGAAGATCTTCTCTGTCTCTTCGTCTTCTTTTCTTATTAAAATACCTTTCTCCGTGTATTCGAACTCCACCTTGCTGCCCGGAAAGATGTTCATCTCTTCTCGGAAGTCTTTGGGTATGACTACTTGACCTTTTGGTCCTACCTTCCTTTCCTTGATGAACATTCTAACCACAAGTTATACATCAGTATTACTTTGATTTATATTTTACCTGTATATGTAGGATTCATCCAACACATTGAATTCGGGGCCCATGATCGACGTACTGATCAACCAGATATTGCGGACTTGACCCTCTGCAAAGTGAAATGAGAAATATGGACATTATGAGTTACTTGGAATGCTAAAAGGAGTCCTAATCTATATGCCTTAGAACAGTGGCAAATTTGGTGCTCTGGCCTGGGCCCGTCATCTGCTATCACAGTCCTCGTCGGTACAGCAACTCTGTGACAACCATTAAGCAGGAGGAGCGATCCATTTACCTACTTAGCCGCAAGATGTGATAGAATGATGAAGAATCATGAAGAATCGTGGCACTATCGGACAACATATGGAGATTGTCAGAGCTGGCATCATTATTTCTGAGAGGTACTTTCATTCCCTGAATTGACCAATTCCATATCCGATCGTCCCTTTTCCGAGCGAGACCTCTTTGGATTCCCAATTAATATATAGTTGAAGCTTCCAAAAGAGGGATGATTCTGGAGATGCTACATCTCTGAGTATGGTGGTTCGAGAGAAGAGTATTAAAAAAGGTGAAATGAAATGGAATCGAAAGGACCTTATCCATCTGGAAAAGGCAGAGTGAAATGGGTTTCTACAGACTGGCTCGAGGAGAATTTGGAAAACGAAAAGATAATGATACTGGACACTCAACCGGACATCCACGACTACATAGCGGGACATATCCCGGGCGCAGTGTTCTTCAGTCAGAGGCTGCTTAGAGTTCCGCGCAAGGGATGGCCTGGTAACTACATTCCAGACACTGCGATGCAGTCATTGTTCCGCAGGGTGGGCCTGAAGCCCGATGTGCCCGTGGTGGTGTACACCGGCACTGGAGACTTCAGGGGCTGGGGCGACGGTCTGGAACAGACTATGGTCGCCTACACCCTGGCCAGGTTCGGACACCAGAACATCTACGTCCTGGACGGCGGCTACGACAAGTGGAAGGAGGAAGGCAGAGAGACCACCCAGAAGTTCCCGGACATAGAAGGGTCGAGTTTTGAGGTGGACGTCCAAGACTACCGGGTGACGATGGCCGAAGTCAAAGACATGAAGGACCGGGACGACGTGGTCCTGCTCGATGCCAGGCCTCCGAACATGTACGAGGGGCAGTCCATCTGGCCCATGCCAGGGCACATCCCCGGTGCGGTAAACCTCCCCTGGAAGAGCCTGATGGTGGACGGAAACCCCCGGCTGCTGAAGCCGGAGAAGGAATTGAAGGGCAAGCTAGAGAAGAGAGGGGTCACCAAGGACAAGACCATCATCTGCTCCTGCGGTACGGGCAGAGAGGCCACCAACGAGTTCATACTGCTCAAGTGGTACTTCGACTTCCCCGAAGTGAAGAACTACGAGGGCTCGTTCACCGAGTGGTCACAATACCCGGACAACCCGGTGGTGACGGGCAGTAATCCGTACTAAGCACTGCTGGGGGCGAACTGCTTGCTGTTCAAGCGAATCGAGTCCGGAGGGCTGGCCCATTACTCGTATCTGGTAGGTGACAAAGGTAAAGCGGTGGTCATCGACCCCCGCAGGGACTGCGAGGTGTACAGAGAAGAGGCTTACGCCCATGACTTCAGGATTACGGACATCGTGGAGACGCACAGAAACGAGGACTACGTGGTAGGCTCTGTGGAACTGGCGGCGCGGACCGGTGCCCAGACATGGCACGCCGACTCACAGCTTGACTACCAGTACGGCAAGGCCGTCGACAACGGCCAGATCTTTCAGATAGGTAGACTACGAATGGAGGCCATGCACACTCCGGGGCACACGCCGGGGAGCATGAGCTATCTGCTCAGAGACCACATGGGAGAGCCATGGATGGTTTTCACCGGGGACGTGCTGTTCGCGGGGGACGTGGGCCGCATGGACCTGATGGGTGAGGACAGACTACAGCAGATGGCCTCCTGGCTCTACGAGTCTATATTTGAGAAGATCCTGCCCCTGGGGGACGATGTGATCGTCTGCCCCGCCCACGGTGCCGGGTCGGTGTGCGGTGCCTCCATCGCGGAAAGGGAATGGACCACGGTGGGTATAGAGAGGAGCAGAAATCCGAAGTTGCAGTACGGAAGCAAAGATGCGTTCGTCGAGAACGTGGCCGAGATGTTGGAGCGGCCTCCCTACTTCCGGGAGATGGAACTTCTGAACATCGAGGGAGCGCCCCTGCTGGGCAGTCTCCCGCTACCAAGGCCCATGACCCCGAAGGAGTTTGCCGGACTGGCCAATGACAGCCAGGTGCTGGACGTCCGCAAGGAACTGGGTTTCGGTGGAGGGCACGTGCCCAGGTCTCTATCCATCTGGGCGGACGGGGTGCCGGACTTCGTCGGGTGGTTTTTGTCTTACGGCCTACCAATACTGCTTGTTGGGGAGGGGGACTACACTGAAAGGATTACACGGCTGCTTGGTGCGGATGGGGTTCGACGACATCCGGGGCTACCTTTCAGGCGGCATGTACGCCTGGCACATGGCCGGGAGGGACAGTGACTCGGTGCGGACGATCACAGTTCAGGACCTGTGTTCCATTTTAGATGAAGACAGGAGCCCGTGGGTACTGGACGTCAGGAGCGACGAGGAGCTTGAAGAGCAGGGGGAGATCCCTGGCGCGCACCACATCCACCTGACCCAGCTCCCTGGCCGACTGGACGAAGTGGCCAAAGAGAAGCGAATATTCATATTCTGTGGGAGCGGTGTCCGTTCGGCCACCGCGGCCAGCCTACTCAAGCAGGAGGGCTGGGAGGACCTGGTGGTCATCAGCGGCGGCACCGCCGGCTGGAACTCGATCTCCTGCCCTCTGAGATGAGGGAGGCTACAAATGACAGAACATTTCGATCTGACGGTACTGCAACTAAACGACAGTCACGGCTATATGGAGGAACACCCTGAGTACTACTGGTGGGGGGAGAAGGAGGTATACGGCAAAGCGGGCGGATACGCCCGGATCTCCTCCCTGTTCAACCAAGTTAGAGAAGAGAACCCGGACTCGACACTAGTCCTGGACAACGGGGACACTATCCACGGCACCTACGTGCCGGTGCACAGCAAAGGACACGACCTGGTCCCTTTGCTCAACCACCTGGCCTTCGACGGCATGACCGCCCACTGGGAGTTCGCTTACGGCCCCGAGAACTTCAAGGAGATAGGCAACAAACTCGACTACCCCGTCCTGGCCCTGAACTGCTACGAGGAGGACACCGGGAAGCTCGTTTTCCCTCCATATACCGTCGTGGAGAAAGGAGACCTGTCCATAGGCGTACTGGGCATAGCTGCCACAATCGTGGACAAGACCATGCCCGACCACTTCAGCAAAGGGATTTGCCTTACATTGGGTAACGAGGAGCTGCCCTCCTACATAGACTACCTGCGGAACGAGGAGGGTGTGGACCTTGTGGTCTTACTTTCCCACCTGGGGTACCCCCAGGAGCTGAAGCTCGCCCGGGAGGTGGGCGGCATCGACATACTGCTCAGTGGACATACCCACAACAGGCTGATGCGTGCGGTGACGGTGAACGACACCGTAGTGATGCAGTCCGGCTGCCACGGCTCCTTCGTGGGCCGACTGGATGTGAAGGCAGAAAACGGACTTATCAAAGATTACCACCACCAGTTGATCTCTGTAAACAGGGACATACCGCCGGACCCCGCCATGGAGGACATGGTGGATAAGGTACTCGAACCGCACAGGGACAAATTGGAAACAGAGGTGGGCATTACTGAGACACCGCTGTCGCGCAGCAGGGTGATGGAGTCCACGATGGACAACCTGCTGCTGCAGGCTATGCTCGAGATGAGCGGTGCCCAGCTGGCCTTCTCCAACGGCTGGCGGTACGGTGCCCCCGTGCTCCAGGGCGAGGTCACCCTCAACGACCTGTGGAATATAGTCCCCGTAAACCCGCCGGTATCGGTGTGCGATATCACGGGCAGGGAGCTGTGGGAGATGATGGAGGAGAACCTGGAGAGGACCTTCTCCCGCGACCCTTACAAGCAGATGGGAGGGTACGTCAAGCGGTGCATGGGCCTCAACGTCTACTTCAAGGTGGAGAACCCGGCAGGTAAGAGGATACAGGAGTTCTTCGTGGGCGGCAACAGACTGGACCCACGCAAGACCTACGAGGCCACCTTCATCACCACCCAGGGCATACCCGCCCGCTACGGCAGCAACCGAAGGGACCTGGACGTGGACGCCATCGAGGCCCTGGAGAAATATCTGACAAAGTATTCCCCAGTCTCCGCAGAACTGCAGGGAACAGTGGTGCCCGTTTGATTCGACTAGAAAGACATTGACCGCGGATGCCTGACGACAAAGGGCTTGCCCTGAGGTAGATGTGGATGTTATCCAAGAGGGTGGAGCTTTCGTTATCTATTCCCTTATGGTGTACCGGAACTCACAGCGCTCGGCGCCGTTCATTATGGTGCATCTCCTCTCCAGCGTAACGTCCGCACCGTAGCCCTCGGTCATCGGCTCGTCTACGCCGCAGACGAGCAGGGAGCCCAGCTCCGGTTCCCCTAGGCCCCTATAGAACTCGGCGTAGGAGCACCGGGTGATGTTGAAGTCGTACTCGGACTCCGTCTTCTTCAACTCCTCGACGTCGATGGCGTCCCCGATGGCGAACATGTCGATGGCCTTGCTGATCTTCTCCACCGGCGTGCCCGGGGTGTTCTCCCACCACTGATCTCCGAAATGGCGCCATATCGGAGAGGTGGCCCTTTCGACCACTTCATTCACTTTCTTCTCTCCGAACTCCTCCTGGAACTCCTTCAGTATGGGTACCAGTATCTGGGCCTGGATCTTGACTTGCTCCAAAAAGGGTACTTCCATTGATGTTCCTCCTTGACAATTCAATTGGGCACGTATAGTATTAGTAGATGCCTATCTTCGACCACCCCATGGTGTGTATGAGGAAGGTGGATGGAAACGTGTACCCCAGCAGGACTCATCGCTCCAGTGTGGGACTATTCCCTTCCCGCCGTACTGAACCTAAATGGAAAGATGTGTTTGAAAAGGGCTTATAAGAGATGGGTTCAAATTTTATTCACACAAGTGTAGAATCGCGGCCCTAATGGCGGATATGTTCGCGGACTGGAAGTACCGCAAACCTGCGGGGGCTAACCAGGGAGTGGGAAATCCCTGCCTTCATAAGGCGGCTATATCGGAGTTGCAATAAGGACATGACATCGTGAGACACCAGAAGATCCGTGGAAGTATCGGGCAAGGGCAGGGGGTAACTTTCCACTAGTTATCAGTACCACAGTGAAGGGTCGGGGCCAATCATCCAGATATCCGTCAACCGTTCTGGTGGTGACAGTGTGAACAGAAGTATAAGTAGGAAAAAGAGAACAGACACGGCGGCCAGATACGACAGGATAGCCCCAGTATACGACCTGATGGAGATGGTCCCCGAGCGGTGGTTCAGCCTGTGGAGGGAGAGACTGTGGAAGCAGGTACCCCCGGGCCTGATACTGGAGATAGGTGTGGGTACGGGAAAGAATTTTCCATACTATCCCCAGGGGGCCGAGGTGCTGGGAATCGATATCAGTCCTAGGATGCTGGCTAGAGCGGGAAGGAGGAGCGATCGGAGAGATTCCATACACCTGCTCCGAATGGATGCAGAGGAACTGGCATTCCCTGCCGATACCTTCGACGCCGCGGTTTCCACCTTCGTCTTCTGTTCGGTGCCCCACCCCCGCCGCGGTCTACAGGAGCTCGATAGGGTGGTGAAAGAGAAGGGGTGGATATTTCTACTGGAACATGTACGCATCGACTCTCCCCCCATGGTGGGCAGAGTGATGGACTTCATGGATCCCATCGTTTCGGGAATCATGGGCCCGCACATCAACCGGCGTACGGAAGAGACGGTCCGCAACTCCGGCCTTCGTGTCGCTAGGGTGATGTCCCTGGCCCCCCTGGACTTGGTGAAACTCATCATCGCCCGGCCGGGCAAGTCCTCTGAAGGTGGAAACAGGGCTTGAACGCCCTTTTTCCGTCCCGTGTTCTCAGTGATGAAAAGATGGACCGAAATACATGCCACTGATGGACTTCACCCGATTCGGCCGGTTTGAGTCCTGGTGGGCAACCGTCTGGCAATGGGAGGCTTTCTTATAGACGAAGCGGAAGAAGTGATGAAAAAAAATAGGCCTGCTAGAGAGGGAATCGTGAACACTATGAATTGGGGTAAATACGGACTGCCCGAGTTGTCATACGACTACGACGTCCTCGAACCGCATATCTCAAGTAGACTGCTCACCATACACCACGATAAGCATCACCAGGGATATGTGAACGGGGCCAACGCCCTGCTGGATCGGCTCGACAGCGCGAGGGACAACGACACGAAGGACCCCGTGCCCTCCCAAGGCTAGATCATCGAAAGTACGGGGTATAATTGATATGCTAGTAAGGCCCAATATACTGTTGAGATGACTACGGCTTACATAATGGTCAGGTCTCACGAGCCGCCTTCTTGCTCCTCGTTCGACCTGGCAGAGAAACTGCTACGGATGAAGGAGGTCGAGGAGGCCCACGTCGTCTTCGGGCGGTACGACCTGGTGGTCAAGGTGAACACCGGGGGTGCCAACGAGCTGTACAGGATCATCGTCGAGGACATAGGCTGTGAGGACTGTGTGAAAAAGACTATTACGTTGTCGGTAGTGCCTTGAGCTGATCTTACGAGCAGGAGTAGAAACCGGAAATTTGGAGGGTAGATTGGTTTTTAAAGACAGAATTGGATTTTGAACGCTTCCAATCAAAACCTCCGACCAAAATTGCCAATGTAGTAGGAGGGGGGAGGAGGGATAAGTGTATCATCTCATTTCTCAAAGAATCCTAGAGGTTTGCCCATGGCCTTTATTACCACTTTCGTTTCAATCAAGACACTCCTCTCTTCTCCGGCCTCGACGATCGTATCGTCAATGTCCACTGTGATCTCAACATCGGCGGCTCCGGCAAGATCCGCCTTCTTTCTTGCCGATACAGTTCCCTTATCTCTAGCATACTTCAAGGCCTCCGAATAAGACTCAAACTCCAGTTTCTCTTCGGGAGAGTGCACTATGCACGGGGGATCCTCAAGTTCCCCCATGAAGGATTTGGGCCTGATCAACATCTCTATCTCCTCCACGATGCTGCCCGTGATCGCACCCACTGCGTTTCCGATCTCCATATGCTCAGGGATCAATAGTGTAGTCTCGAATTTGTCTGCTACCTGGGGCAGATATGCGGTCACTGGTGCCCCAATCCCGATGATCTTCTTGAGCAGAGTCAACTGACAGGAGTAGTCAAGGGTATTCTTCCGGGTAACGAACATCTCAAGGAGGTGTTCAGCCACCTGGCCCTCCGGCATTTTTCCTGTCTCTTCATGAAAGAGTTTCTTCAGAAGTTCCCTAGAGACCTTGTCAACCACCGCCTCCTTCACCTCTCTGCAGAAAGTCTTGACATCGGTCCCGTACCTCTCTGAATGGACCTGTACTGCAATGCGTGAGGCTTCTGAACCGTACTCCCGGTAGGAGCCGTCGACATGGAGTATATCGGTAGGAGTGAGCCCTATCCGTTGAACGATACCAAACCTCTCCAGTCTCCTCAATCCGAACGAGAGAGGGGGAAGTCCGGTGGCCTCTCTGATCTCCTGTAGGGAACAAGGCCCTTCCCCCACCATCTCCACGATGCATCTCTCGTTATCACTCAATTTGAGATTCTCTACCTCCTTGATCGAGATGAAGAAGTCCGTGGTCTGTGGGAACTTATTGAAATCTTGAAAAGCTGTCTTCGGGGAGGCGTCGAACCCAGAAAGGTTGGACACTTTCTCCCTGAGGCCGGAGTACAAGTGGTCGGCGATGCATATGGGGGTGACCCGCAGAGGGGTGACATGTATGTTGCCGTCACTGGTGACTATCCGACTGTCACCTCCCACCCCGGACGTGTGTACATCGATGGCCCTTACCCTTGTCTTCCAGCCCCCTATGGTGGCGCCGATCGGGTCCAGCCGCGGCCTGCCGTTCCTCAGGATGCCGATGTCCGTGGTGGTCCCCCCCATATCGATGACCACCGCGTCATCCTCCCCGGTCAGGAACCTGGCCCCGGTAAGACTGGCAACTGGACCGGAGAGTATCGTCTCTACCGGCTTGTCCATGGCCACCGACTCCTTCATGATGGAGCCGTCACCCTTCATGATCATCAGGGGTGCCTTGATGTGATATTTCTTGAGGATTTCCTTGACCGATGAGACGAGTTCCGATATTATGGGTATCAACCTGGCGTTCAGTACCGCGGTCACGGTTCTCTCGTTGAACCCCAGGTCGGAAGAGAGCTCGTGTCCACACACAACGGGCAAAGAGGCCACCGCCTCCACCATCTCCTTGACCGCTATCTCATGTTCGGGGTTCCTCACGCTGAGGTAGCCGGACACTGCGAACGCGTCCACCTCCTCCTTCGCCTCAAGAACTGCCTCCCGTGCGTACCCCAGGTCCAGTTCCCCGATCTCCTCACCGTCGAGATCGTGGCCTCCGTTCACTTGGATCAACCTCTCGATCTGTACCTTGTTCTCGAATTCCTTCCCGATTACGATGAGACCCACTCTGCAGCCCTTCCCCTCCACCACGGAATTGGTGGCCAGGGTGGACGAAATAGAAACCAGATTGACCCTATCCAGTAGCTCGCTGTCAAGCAAGTCCATGGAGTTGGCCATGCCGACAGAGAGGTCCTCCCTCGTGGTGAGTGCTTTCGCCTTGCTGAGCACCCTCCCCGATGAGAGATCGAGTATCACTGAATCTGTATACGTTCCGCCGGTGTCTATGCCCAGACCCCAGTTCATGAGATATCTCCCTTGATCACGCTCTGACCCCTGACATCACTTCAGGGAACAGTGTCTCGTCTAGATGAGGTATGTAGAGGGCCTTGTAGAATCTATCCTGAAAATCGGACCTCGCTGCTAGTTCGATGTACCTGATCTCCCTAGCCAACTTCCACGCCTCCTTTCTTGCCCTCTTGTTGAGCAGTGCTATCTTGGCCCCCGAGCCGGCGGCGTTCCCTATCTGGATCACCCTATCCAGCGGCACCTCTGGGAGTATCCCCAGAGATATCGCATTCCGGGGCGATATGTAGTTGCCAAAGGCACCGGCGAGAAGGATGGAATGGAGGTCCTCCCGTCCCACACCCATCTCCTCCATCAGGGTAGAGGCTCCCACATACATGGCGGCCTTGGCGTTCAGGATCTCCGAGATATCCTTCTGGAAGATGGAAACGGGTTCCCCGGTGGCAGTTTCCTCGGCCGGGGCCAGTATCAACTGCAGTTCGTCGTTGATGGTCTGTATCCTCGGGTGATCCAGCTCCCTCCTTATCTTTCCCTTGGAGTCGACAATCCCCGCCCTGAACATCTCGGATACGGCGTCCACGGCGGCCGATCCACAGATACCCTTGGGCCTGCTGTTCCCGATGGTGGAATATGACAGTTCCAGGTCGTCCGATATGGAAACGTTTTCGATGGCCCCCGTGGCGCCCCGCATGCCGTGCTTCAGATTGGCCCCTTCGAGGGCGGGCCCTGCAGCACATGACGTACTCGCGATCCCTTCTCTACTACCGATCGATATCTCCCCGTTGGTGCCGATGTCCATCACCATCTGGGGCTCCTCGCTCTCCCACAGCCGACAGGCCATCAGGACCCCTATATGGTCTGAACCGACAAAACCTGCGACGTTGGGGGGAGAGTAGACATATGCTTCCTCAGCGTACTCAAGGCCCAGCTGGGAGGCCTTGGTCTCGTATGGCTGGGAGACAACGGGCACGTAGGGCGCCCTGCCCAGACTGTAAGTATCCATCCCGAAGAAGAGATGATGCATGGCCGTGTTTCCCACGACGGCGATCTCGAACACCCGGCTCCGGCCGATACCGGCCGAGGCAACACACCTCTCTATGAGGTCGTCCACCGCACCGGTCACCATATCCTGCAGGACTTCTCTCCCGTTGTCTGCCTGCATGGCGAAGGACATCCTGGAGAGAACGTCGTCCCCATGTTTCACCTGTGGGTTCATCTTGGACCGGACGGCCACGCACTCGCCTGTCGAGAGATCCATCAGGTAGGCCACCAGCGTGGTGGTGCCGATATCAACTGCCGCCCCATACGCTCCTCCCGAGGCAGCTAGATTGATATCCAGTATCTCGTTCCCTCTCATGACCACCGAGAGTGGATCGTCCGATCTCGAAAATACGCTCAATTCCTCCAGAGTCTCCAGAGAGACACGAGCCTTTCTTTCCGTGCCGAATATACCCTTCATGAGTCGTTCAAGATCTCCAGAGTGGTACTCCAGAGAGGCCCCTTCGATCTCGGTCACATACTCCTTGACCAAGGGATCGAGCTGTATGGTCACCGTGGAGTCCTCAAGTATGATCTGATCCTCTCTTGTCGATTCCTCGGGGATCCTCACCACCAGATCGTCAGAGATCTCGAGACAGCATCCGAGCCTCATGCCCCGCTCCAGCTTCCCTTCGGTGATCTGATCCCTGTCCTCGTCTGTCACCGGAGCGAAACCCTCTTCGACTATGACCCTACACCGTCCGCACTTGCCCCTGCCTCCACAGATGGACTCCAGGGTCAAACCGGCCCTCTCTGCCACATCGCAAAGCATCTCCCCCTCCTCGGTAACGGTAACGATCAATCCGGATGGTTCAAATCTGATTTTATACATGAATACATTCCCTCATTGAATACCCGCCCCGGCATACCAATATTATTTCGAACATCGAATCATTGTCAGTCTTAATGACCAACGGGTCGGGATTTTCCCTCAAAATACGACTCCTAGGATAAATAGCTACTTGGGGAACCTGCAGAAAATAAAAATAAAGGGGGGTAACCCCTCAAAAGTTTGGCACTATTTGCATTCCCGGTATCTGGTACCCAGCTCATCAGCAGTTATGAGAGCTGAATAGACCTTTGCCGGGGATAATGGGCACGGATTGGCCAGGAGTACCTTGTCCTGCTGACAGGACATCTTGGCCCCTTCCCACAGCATCTCCTCATCGGGTGTAGAACCCTTACCCAATAGATCCTCGAAGGTAATTGCCAGTCCCACTGAATCGGCCCAGGCGATTACCTCGTTTATGAGTTCCGTCGGTCTGTCCTCTAGGATAAGCTGGGTGATCGTGGTGAACGAGATCACCTGCCCGTGAGGGATGTGCTTCTCCGCCTTCTGGTGCAGTGCGAGCATACCCGCCCCCACCAGACCGTCGTGGATCCCGTGACCTCCGGCCAGTCCTCCGCTCTCGAATCCGATACCTGCCATCAGAGTATTCGTTTCAATGATCCTCTCCAAAGCTGGTGTAACCACCCTCTTCCTGTTGGCAACCAGTGCCTGCTCTCCGTACTTCTTGAGCTGAGTCCAGCATTCCCTGGCGATCAGCCTTGAAGAAACGGTCGAGTATCCTCCGGCCAACGCCGGGGTCTCTCCCTTCTTCTGGGCCTCCATCTCGAACTTGATGCACAGCGCGTCGCCCATACCGTTAATGGTCTGATCCACGGGCCCTTCGGCCACTACCTTGGAATCCACAATGACGGCGTGAGTATCTTCCGGAAAGAGGTCGTATCTCTTCCAGGTAATATCATCGTTGTATACCACTGACAGGGCACTCGTGTGTCCGGCCATCGATGCCACAGTGGCTACCATGACCAGGTTGCCCGGCATATCAAGATCGCTTGCTACCTCCTTGGCAACATCGGCGACAGATCCTCCTCCCACTCCGATGATGAAATCACATTCGGATGCCTTTGCGGCCTCAGTTACCTTGTCATTTTCGTTGTCCGAGCACAGCCATACTCCGGGGTAGACATCAGCTACCTCGATACCCTGCTCTGCAAGGCTTTCTTCGATGGCGTCCTGCGTCAGTTTCAGAGCAGTTGTGCCCCCGAGTATGAATGCTCTCTTACCCAGGTGTCCACAGTACTTACCAGTATCAGAAACCGCATCGGGTCCCTGTACATATATCGCCGGTGACTTCCAAATTGCCGGTAGCTGCGGATCTAACCAATCCATTTCCTCTAGTCTATAAGTTAAAACCATTGTCTTTCCCCCTACCACCCATAGTAGGATATTATTTAGAAATGGGGTTGGAAAATATTTAGCATTATCGGTGAATACCAGATTTGTCCATCTATCCTGTCGGTCTAGGTAAAAAATTCCGAGAGAAACGGGCACAGATACCAAATAAAAGGTCAATTCGGCGAGAACGATCATCGCCTCCAAACCGTTTTCTATCACCGATCAGCGGCCGTATTCAGCCTCTCACCAAAAGGGTTTTCTATCATTAAGTTCATTCAATGGATGGAGTATAAGCACTCTGGGTGGAGTGCTCTGGAGGAATGCATTTGTATGAAGAATTAGCGAAAGCTGTAGATGCAGGTGAAATTGACAAGACCTTGGATCTTGTGAATGAAGCCTTGGACGAAGGACGGGACCCTAAAGAGATCGTTCAAAAGGGTCTCGCTGCAGGAATGGGGATTATCGGTGATAGGTACGATCAGGGTGACGCTTTTCTGGTGGATGTTATCGTTTCAGCGGAAGCATTCAAGAAGGCAATGGAGATCATTCGGCCACACTTCGGGGCCACGGAGGAGACCATCGGGACAGCGGTGATGGGCACTGTGGAAGGGGACATTCACGATATCGGGAAGAATCTGGTGTGCGTGTCCCTGGAGGTCAGCGGTTTCAACGTCATCGACGTTGGAAACGATGTCAAGCCCACCACGTTCTCCTCGGCCGTCAAGGCCGCAGGAGCGGACGTCATGGGTATGTCAACCTTGATCACCACCACCATGATGAACATGAAGAACGGCATCGATCTTCTGATCGAAGACGGGGTGAGGGACGATGTGAAGGTCATCTGCGGTGGGGCCCCTCTGGACCAGGCATACGTTGATGAGATCGGCGGTGACCTGTACGCACCCAACGCGTTTGAAGCCGCAAAGGTAATCAAGAAAGCCCTGGGGGTGAAATAGATGGACGAGATGACACCTAGAGAAAGGGTGAAAACCGCGTGTGAGCACAAGGAACCGGACCGGGTCCCCATCGACTTCGGAGGTCTGATCTCTACCATTCTGGACGCTGGGCCGTACGGATACAGGGCCTTAGCCAAACATTTGGACATCACCGACTACGACAAGCCGGCGGTGGCTTACATCCTGAACAGCGTGGCCAACATAGACGAGAGGATCTACAAGAGGTTGCACTCCGACTTCAGACACATCTTCGCTCCCAACGCCGAAGGGCCGATCAAGTTCGGGGCCGGCGGAAAGATGTCCGTGGTTCACGGCATCATTCTTCAGGCCATAGGCAACTGGTATCACCCTGCGGACTTCCCGCTGGGTGACGCCAAGACACCGGAGGAGGTAGAGAACTACCCCAAGTGGGCCGACCCTCTCGACTCCTACTACCAGGAGGGTACAGAAGAGGTGCTCAGAGACCTGCACGAGAACACGGACTACGCCGTACGGGGACTCCTCGGATACTGGGGTATGATACTGCACACATACCACCTGATCAGGGGATTCGACCAGTACTTCATCGACATGAAGACTAACCCCGAGATGTACGAGGCGATGATGGAGAAGATCACCACGCTCAACTGCACATTCGCCGAGAACTACCTGGACAAGGTGGGAGAGTACTGTGATGTGGTCTTAGTGGCGGACGACATGGGCAGCCAGGAGGGGCCTTACGTCAACCCTGACGACTACAAGAAATACATCAAGCCCTACTGGCAGAGGTTCATGGACTCTGTAAAGAAGAACACAGACGCCAAGGTGATGATGCACAGCTGTGGATCGGTCTACGAGCTGATACCCGACTTCATCGACATCGGCGTTGACATACTCAACCCCATCCAGCCATTGGCGACGAACATGGCGCCCTCCAAGCTGAAGAAGGAGTTCGGCGATGACCTAGTGCTCCACGGGGGAATAGACGAGCAGAGGCTGCTCGCCCTTGGCACCAAAGAGGAGGTCATCGAGGGGACCAAGGGGTACCTCGATAAGCTGGCACCGGGAGGGGGGTACATAGCGGCCGCTTCCCACAACATCGAGCCGGAGACCGCGCCCGAAGTAGTCGTAGCAATGTACGACACCTGCTACGAGTACGGCAGGTACCCCATCGGGGAGTAGTCCAAAAAACGACTTAAAGGGGTTTCTTTCATCGGGACCCCGCACCTTATTATTTCTTTCCAATCGAGCAGTTGCCAATGCCAGCGCCGGGCTGCCGAAGGTGGAACCACAGAAATAATCCCGCCTACCTGAACCGACAAAATAGTCCAATAATATAATTAAAATATCAATGTCAAGATTAAGCCCAAGGAGGTATCACATGACCCACAAAATGCTCGGAATCGTCGGATGCCTGCTGATGGAGGACGAGATAGTGTACACGGTGTCCCGGGACGATGATATTTCCAAGATCTATGTAGTGGACAACGAGGACAGGAGGGGGATCACGGAAAAGCTAAGTTCCGCGGTAGAGATACCTATCTCTCTTGTGGCCGAGGACAAGTTGACCGACATCCCGCAGCACGACGGTATCTCCGCCCTCATCTGGATGAAGGACATGGCCCTCCACGAGGAGCCCGAGAAGCTGAAGGAGGACATGAAGGAGACTTTGAGCGCCTTGGAAGGCGTCTGCCAGTCCGTGATCGCCTTCTACGGCCTGTGCGGTAACGCCCTTAAAGACATCGACAGCTGGGCGGACGAGATAAACACTCCGGTGACCATCCTCAGGGACAGCAGAGGGGAGATCGTAGACGACTGCATCGCGGCCGTGGTGGGCGGAAGAGAACCCTACCAGAAGCTGGTGAGCGAGGAGTTGGGCATCTTCTTCCTCACGCCGATGTGGGCCCTCAACTGGAGGGAGATGGCGGAGAAGACCAGGGTGGTGCCCAACGGCCACGACGACAGACTGATGAAGATCGTGCTGGACAGCGCCGACTACAAGAAGGTAATGAAGATCGAGACCGGTATCGGGGAACAGGAGGCTTTCGATGAGAAGGCAGAGGAGTTCGCCAGGATCTTCGAACTGAAGAAGGTGAGCCGTGAAGGGGACCTCACCCTCATCGAGGGCTCCTACCGCAGGGCCAAAGAGAGACTGGTGAGTTAACCACCGTTCGTGAGTTAACCATCGTTCTTTCGTCACCCTTCTCTCAGGTCTCCAGAATTTCAGACTTCAAATTCAAGAGCATATTCGCAGAATTGAAGAGAGTCGACAAGCCTTCCATTTCTGAAAGGGGATTTTGCACATTCATAATAACATTAAGTCTTGTTGGACATGTAGACTCTCTATGTATTCTCTTGGTGCAGTCTGGTTTTTCCCTAACGGTTCTCGACAACAAAAAAGAATAAACTCATCAAGGGTATGAACAGTTGATAATGAGCAGATATTTCATCACCTTCACCCCATATCACCTCCTACTTTCCATAGGCCTAACAGAACGCATGTCAACAAACTCGGAAGAGAACGTCCTGATATTCGTTCCCAACTTCTTGAAAGGAGAAGAGGTGATAGAGAAACTTAGGCATATCTCCTCATTCCCGTTCTCTGAAGTGATTCGGCTGAGGGACAGCAACACGTCCAGAAGCACGATTATGAATTATGTGGCCCAGACCATCAACACGAGGAGGTTGAAGAGGAAGCTGTCCGGAAGAATCGATCCCGGCAGTCAGGCATACATACCAAATGATTCCCAACCGGAAGGTCAGATCTTGGCCCTAATGAACACTCGGAGCGGTGGAGAGAGCGTCTATCTGGAGGACGGCTTGGCCGCATACCT
Organism: uncultured Methanomassiliicoccales archaeon; assembly: GCA_964580935.1. Taxonomy (GTDB): domain Archaea; phylum Thermoplasmatota; class Thermoplasmata; order Methanomassiliicoccales; family CAZOLG01; genus CAZOLG01. Next base: position 161,463 of record CAZOLG010000004.1, on the reverse strand, counting down.
ACCCAGAGAGTTCAAACGGGATTATTATTTCGTTGAGTTAATAATGAAGTTACTATTCGGTAGCTGGTACGAGAGGATAGACACACTAGGAAGCAGCAGATACATCGATTCCTCAATGGTGTTTTATCCGGAAATAGTACTTCCGAAACTACGGAGGAGGGGGCTCGATCGTCTACCAGAAGACTTACTTAGGAAGATCGATGGTGAAATCCTCAAGGATCTTCGCTCTGCTTTTTGCGCTGGTGAGCGCGATTGGGACTGCTTCCTGATATTGCCGAATTCTGAATCATTGATGAGCAGCGACAGACGCCGCGGTCTCCTGGCAAAATGGAGGGAAGTTCTCACTTCCACCCAGGATGCGTTTGATAGGATCATCTGCAAATATCACCCTCGAGAAAAGGAAACGGACTATCTCGAGCTCAGTGACCGTGATAACATGGAACTGGTGCCCAGACATGTTCCCACAGAACTGATTCTATTGAATTCAGAGAACAGAGGCCCCAAGACCATTGTAGGAGACCTTTCAACTTCCTTGATCACCAGTCGCATGATACTTGAGGAAAGTACAATAGTGTGTGTTTCAGAACTTCTGGGCCGTAAACTGGGCTACCGGGAGACCGATATTCTGGAGAGGAACTCTATCGGGATCCCCTCAAGTCTTGATGAATTCCGATCCATGATATTGGCCGGAAGTGTTCTCTAGGATCAGTAACCGGTAGAGGCCCGGGTCAACGTTCAGAAAACCTCTCTATCGATCTACGGTAGATCTCTCTGTAATCATCATAGATCTGATCCCAGCGGAATTTCTCTGAGTATTCAAGTATCCACTTCCTGTCCCAGTTCTTGTCCATGGCAGCCTTTATCGACTCAATAAGGTCGCCGAGTTTTCGTTCCCTGACCAGCTCGACGCAACCGGGATCGTACCATTCGGACAGTCCCTCCATATCTGAAAACGTGATTACCGGTAGACCAGATGCCATTGCTTCCAACGCTATCAAACCAAAACCTTCGGAGGTGGAGGGGAGTACCAGGAAGTCGCTTGCAGAGTACAGGTGTGGCAACTCCTCCTCCGTAGCCCAACCGAAGACGGTACACGAGTCATCCAATCCTTCGTTTCTTACAAATTCAAGAATATCTTTCTTCAAAGGTCCCTCACCTACAATCAGGAAATTGATTAAACTCCGTGTCTCATCATCCATTTCTGCTAGGGCTTTCAGCACGAACGATTGATTCTTTCGCTCGTTCAGAGTGCCGACCGTCAAAAATATAACCTGGTCTCTAGGTAGACTGTATTCTTTCCTGAGTTCATCCTTCTCGCCTCTATCTGCAAGATGAAATCTGTCCCGATCCACTCCATTCGGAATGACGAAGATGTCTTCTTCATCAATCCCGAAGGATTCCACGATAATAGATTTCATCTCCGATGAAACTACGGTCACTGCACCATTACTCCTGACAATCTTCTTCAAGAGACGCTCTTCGAGTTTCTTATCGAAGTGTGTAGAAACACTATTGTCTATCGAGTACAGGGCGTGCAGGGTGGCCACAAAGGGAATAGATTTCTCAATAGCAGCATCGTAGAACGGGAGCTGGTTGAAGGTCAGACCATGGATATGAACAATATCAGGAGATAATGAATCTAGAACCTCCTGGGCATGGGACTTGAACAGGCAATATCGGAAGAGATTCAATATCCTGTCTTTCGGAGTAATAGAGTACTCTCTGGTAACAGAGATCTCTCTGGTAACAGAGATAGATTCAACCATATTGTCTGCTGATATAAGGAGGGCATAGATCCCGGATCCAAGCAATGATGAAAGGGAGAGTTCATAATCTGTTGGCAGATGGTATACTTCGTCAGTTGACTCAAGTGCTTCCACCAGCCTTCTGACTACATTATCGTACCCAGTTTTCTCTTTGCCAGGAGGTCTACCCCCTACAACTGCCACACGCATTGTAGGCTGCTTAGGGCTGAGTAGCTACTTCTGTCTTTTCATTTCTCAAGCCTATTATGATGGATTGAGGGTTACGTAGCCAATCCCACAAGGGCACCTGTAACTTGATTAACTAGCCCTCAATGTAACGGCTATTTCGATAACGGATTCTGAAATTTCACACCTGCCAGCCTCTGATTACCAGCCTATGAATCAATGTGCAATCCAGTCAACCTCAGTAGTATTCTGGACGGATTGAGCCATGATAATACCGGATCATGACTACTTGTTTTCTACCGGATCGAATCGATATGCCAGAAGGATAATCTATTTAGATAGAAGGACATTCTTATCCGTTTACAGAATGAGGTCGGGCATATGAACTGGAATGACAGTACAGTATTGATTACGGGAGGTACTGGATCATTTGGACATGAATTCACTGAGTTGCTTCTGCAAAGACACGATCCACAGAAGGTCATCATATTCAGCAGAGATGAACTAAAACAGCATAAGATGAGAGTAGAGGGTTTCGACCACGATAATCTACGATATTTCATAGGCGATGTGAGGGACGTGGATCGATTAAGGAGGGCATTCGAAGAGGTCGACATAGTAGTTCATGCGGCGGCCCTGAAGAGGGTGCCTGCCTGTGAGTACAACCCCCTTGAAGCAGTAATGACCAACATAATCGGGGCGAAGAATGTCATAGACGCATCGTTGGACCGTAATGTCAGCAAAGTTATAGCACTTAGTACGGACAAGGCAGTAAACCCAATAAATTTGTACGGTGCGACCAAACTCGTTGCTGAAAAACTATTCGTCCAGGCTAATTCCTATGCTGGAAAGAAGGGAACTAGGTTCAGTTGCGTTCGTTACGGCAATGTTATGGGGAGCCGGGGCAGCGTAATACCCATCTTCATGGAGCAGAGGGAGAAAGGTTGTTTGACGATTACCGATCCAAGGATGACCAGATTCTGGATTACCTTAGAGAAGGCCTCAGAGTTCGTGATGAACAGCGCGGAGATGATGCATGGTGGGGAAGTCTTTGTACCAAAGATTCCGAGCATGAAGATAATGGATCTTGCCGAAGCAATTGCACCCGGATGTGATATCGAGTATATGGGGATCCGACCAGGAGAGAAGATACACGAAGTACTGATATCTAAGGATGAATCCAGGCTGGCTCTGGAATTAGAGAACAGGTACATCATACAGCCGGTACATCCATGGTGGAAGACAGAAAACTGGGAAGAAGCGGAGCCCATGGAGGAGGGGACCGAGTATTCAAGTTCTAACAATGATGTCTGGCTGACTAAAGACGAGTTGAAGAGGCTATTGGACATCTGAGGTGTTGGTTTTGATACCATATGGTAGACAGTCCATCGGAGAAGAGGACATCGAGAGTGTGGTCGAAGTACTCAAATCTGATTGGCTGACAACGGGACCTAAGATCGAGGAGTTCGAGAGAGAATTCGAAGAATTTACCGGGGCGGAGAATGCGGTCGCGGTTGCGAACGGTACGGCGGCACTGCATACTGCAATGTTCCTGGCAAATATCAAACAGGGCGATGAGGTCATAGTCCCGCCCATGACTTTCGCAGCCACTTCAAACTCAGTACTGTTCCAGGGAGGCACTCCTGTATTCGTAGATATCGATACTGACACGTTACTGATCGATCATGAACAGGTGGTCGATAGCATCAGCGAGAAGACGAAGGCTATCGTGTGCGTCGACTACGCGGGCCAGCCATGCGCCTACGACGAATTGGGGGCTGTTGCCGAGGAACACGATGTCCTCCTGATAGCCGACTCCTGTCACGCTCTGGGTGCGGAGTACAAGGGGAAGAAAGTGGGCACACTGGCGGATATCACAGTCTTCAGCTTCCATCCGGTCAAACACATAACGACTGGAGAAGGGGGCATGGTGGTAACCGACGACGATGAATTTGCCAGGAGGGCTAGACGGTTCAGGAACCACGGAATCGATAAGGATGTCCATAAGAGGAAAGAGGAGAACTCCTGGTACTACGAGATGGTGGACCTGGGATACAACTACCGGATAACAGATATACAGTGTGCACTGGGGATCACCCAGCTCAAGAAGCTCCCTGGATGGCTGAAGCGGCGAAGAGAGATCGCCGAGAGGTACGATAGGGGGTTCTCTCAATCGGAACATATCACCCCACTGAAGACTCGCAGTGTGGTGTCGCACGCTTACCATCTATATGTGGTGAAGATCGACGAAGAGGCCCCACTGTCTAGAGACGAAGTCTTCGATCAGATGAGGGGCAGGGACATTGGTGTCAACGTGCATTACATACCAGTGCACCTCCATCCATATTACAGAGACAATTTGAACACAAGACGGGGTATGTGCCCTGATGCCGAGAGAGTTTACGATCAGATATTGACTCTGCCAGACTATCCAGCCATGGAAGATACGGAGGTGGAATACGTCATATCTTCTCTCAGGGAAATTCTCGGTGAGTGATGATGAAGACCGTGGCCATAATACAGGCCCGAATGGGCAGTACCCGGCTACCGGGCAAGGTGATGTTGGAAATCGCGGGAAGGCCGATGCTGGACTGCGTGGTTAGCAGGGTAGAGAAGTCGCGAACTATTGATGATGTGCTTATCGCCACCACAACTTCAGATACCGAGGAGCCGATACTGGAGCTCTGCGAAAGGAGCAATTGGGATTATTACAGGGGTGAAGAGCATGACGTGCTGGACAGATACTATCGGGCAGCGATGGAGTGTGGGGCGGAGACGGTCGTGCGTGTAACATCTGATTGCCCGCTCATCGATCCGGGACTTATCGACAAGGTGGTAGAAACTTACTATTCAGCTGAGGTGGACTACGCGAGCAACAACCTTCCCCCGAGGACATATCCTAGAGGTCTCGATGCGGAGGTGATGAGCTTTGAGGTCGTCAAGCAAGCCTGGAAGAGAGATCACAACCCGGATTGGAGAGAACACGTTACCCCGTACATCTACAGGAACCCGGACGAGTTTTCACTGATTGCAGTAAGGAACGATGTCGACTACTCATATCACCGCTGGACAGTGGACACTGAGAGTGACCTGGAGCTTGTCAGGAAGATATTCGGTGTTTTCCAAGGTCTAGACTTTTCATGGCTTGACGTGGTATCTCTACTTGAGGACAACCCGAAGTGGTTGGAAATCAACCAAGATGTGAAACAGAAGGAGATAGATTGATAGACGAATCGTTCCTCTTCCGTGTAGATGCAGGAGAGTCAATGGGTACAGGACACTTCATGAGGTGTCTAGCCCTCGCCCAGCATATAATACATCGAGGGGGGGATGTAATTTTTCTGCTGAAGAGCGCCTCACAAGATATGATCTCACGGATGAGTGATGATGACATCGTTCATAAGATTCTCGATTCCGAGCCAGGAGGAAGGGCAGATGGCATGGAGACACTGCGCGTAGCGGAAGAATCGGGGTCCTCGATGATAGTGGCCGATGGGTACCACCTGGGCACAGAGTTTCAGAAGATGATCAAAGACTCAGGTTTAAAGACGCTACTCGTAGACGATCACGGTCATCTGGAAAGATACCATTGCGACCTACTGCTGAACCAGAACCTCTACGCCGAGAACATCGATTATGACGCACCGGGGTCCAAAATACTTCTAGGACCTAGATACGTCCTGCTCAGGGACGAGTTCTGGAGGTTCAGGAACTGGGAACGCACCGGATTAGAAGATGTAGATAATATTCTGGTTACCCTCGGTGGAGCAGATCAGTGGAACACTACAGGCAAGGTCGTAGAGTACCTGGGAGCGGCACCGCAGGATTTCGAAGTCAGCGTGGTAGTCGGCTCCCACTACGGCCATTTGGAGGACCTGAAGGAGCAGACCGGGGACCTGTCCAAAGATTTCAAAATCCTGAAGGATATTTCCAACATGTCGGAAGTGATGAGCCACGCTGACATAGCCGTCGCATCAGGGGGCACGACTTCATGGGAGCTGGTGTTCATGGGCCTCCCGAGCATGGTGGTGATCCAGGCGGAAAACCAGGTGATGATAGCCGAGGAACTCGAAAGACGATGCGGTATGGTCAACCTGGGATGGCACCACCAGCTGAAAGAGGACGAATTCCTTAGTTCTTTCGGACTACTGTTCAACGGCGAAGAGAAAAGAAGGAGTATCGCCCTAGTGTGTCAGGAACTGATCGACGGTCTCGGGGGCGAGAGGGTGGTGGACGAGATGCTGGAGGTGGACACTTGAAGATCGCATACATGGGGAACGGATTCGTAGGTTGGAAGATCCTCGAATGGCTTGAGAGCAGGGGGGAGGACATCGCATGCCTCATAATCCACCCTCGCAATAAGCGAAAATATGGTGGCAAGATATTGAACACTATTAGCCTCCCTGAGAGCAGAATCTTCATGGGAGACAGCCTTAGAGAAGAGGAGGTCATCGAGAGTATTAGGGACATCGAGCCTGACGTCGGACTTTCAGTATACTTTGGATACATTCTTGAGGGAGAGTTCATAGACATGTTTCCCAAAGGTGTAATCAACGTCCACCCCGCATACCTTCCTTACAACAGGGGGGCATACCCCAACGTATGGAGCATCATAGAGGGTACCCTGGCGGGTGTCACCCTTCATTACATAGACGAGGGCGTTGACACTGGGGATATACTATTCCGGCAAGAAGTCGATATCGAGCCGACAGACACCGGTAAGTCGCTCTACAAGAAGCTGGAAATGGCCTCTATCGAATTGTTCAAGAAGAAATGGGATAAGATCAAGAGCGGTGAATTTGAAGCTATGACCCAGGATCCGGGAGAGGGGACGTATCATGAAGTCAAAGATATCGAGGAGATAGACGAGATCGACTTAGATGAGGAATATACGGCCAGAGAACTCATCGACCTGATCAGGGCCAGGACGTTTCCGCCATACAAGGGCTGTTACTTCGAGACAGAAGATGGCCGCGTTTACCTGCAACTGAGTCTAGAATATGAAGAATCGAACGACAACGGGAGGGAAGAGTAGATGGTCATTAGGCAAATCAGAACATATGTTCATACCCGACTCGCCAATCAATAAGGGGGGATAAGATGCCAGGAGAAATGGAAATAAACGGTAGGAAAATAGGGGAGGGGCATCCGACGTACATCGTGGCGGAGATGTCCTCCAATCACAATCAGGATTTTGAGGTTGCAGTGGAGATCGTCAGGAAGGCCAAGGAGGCGGGTGCTGATGCGATCAAACTGCAGACATACAGGCCCGAGTCTCTGACAATCCCCTGCGATAATGAGTACTTCACGATATCGGAGGGTACATGGAAAGGGAAGAATTTATTCGAGTTGTACAAGGAGTCCTCCATGCCGTACGAATGGCAGCCCAGACTGAGAGAAGTGGCCGAAGAGGTGGGCATCGATTTCTTCTCCACCGTCTTCGACAAAGAAGGTGTCCAATTCCTGGAGAAATTGGAAGTCCTAGTCCACAAGATATCCTCGTTCGAGATGAACGACCTTGAGCTTATCGAGGAAGTAGCCTCTACGGGCAAACCAATGATCATATCCACAGGGATGGCTAAGCTCTCCGAGATAGAGAGGGCGGTCACCACCGCCAGGGAAGCGGGTTGCCGCCAACTACTCTTGCTCAAATGCAACAGTTCGTACCCTGCCGACCCTTCCGACATGAACCTGAGGACGATCCCGCACCTGGCCCAGACCTTTGACCTCCCCGTGGGTCTCTCAGACCACACCAGAGGGACAGCCGTCCCCACAATCGCCGTGACCCTGGGTGCCTCAATGGTCGAAAAGCATTTTACCCTCTCCAGGTTGTCAGGCGGCCCGGATTCATCTTTCTCCCTGGAGCCAGACGAACTGAGAGAACTGGTGACCAGTGTCAGACTGGCCGAAAAGTCTCTAGGGGAGGTCAGCTACGGGCCCACTGAAGAGGAACAGTCGAGTCTTGTTTTTAGACGCTCCCTCTTCGCTATCGAAGATATCGATAAGGAAGAGAGATTGACCAGAGAAAACATCGCCCCTATACGCCCCGGGTTTGGACTACCTCCGAGGTGTATCGAGATAGTACTGGGGAGAAAGGCCGTTAAGGCCATCAGAAGAGGTACCCCTCTCGATTGGGGGCTGATAGATTGACCATTCCCCGGCCTCTTTGTAGAGCACCCTCTCCGAGATGTGATCGTAATTGAGAGTAATCAACCGGTGACCAAGAGCAGGGGCCCTACCTAATGGACGGCAGATATTGACGAGAACAGGGTTGGACTGATATCATATCAGTTACAAATACAATATTGATATGACTACGGGTATAATATTGAGATGACTACGGCTTACATAATGGTTAGGTCTCACGAGCCGCCTTCGTGCTCCTCTTTCGACCTGGCAGAGAAACTGCTACAGATGAAGGAGGTCGAGGAGGCGCACGTCGTCTTCGGGCGGTACGACCTGGTGGTCAAGGTGAATACCGAGGATGCGGACGAGCTGTACAGGATCATCGTCGAGGACATAGGCTGCGAAGACTGTGTGAAGAATACCGTTACGTTGTCGGTAGTGCCTTGAGCCGTTCGATATAGATGCCAGAGTAACCTTTGAAACGAAACGTATCAGGTGCAGTAATGACAACATGTGTCTACACATGAATCACAGACAAAGAATCCATATCAACTATTTGCTTCCTAGACCGGGTGTTTCTTATGGCTTTGAACATCTTCACGACATTATCGGGAACATTCATCTCTTCAATATTCTTACGGGATTTTCTCTTATACTTGAGGTACTCCTGAGCGAATGATCTGGTTATTGACTTAACATCGCGGAAATCAATGGTTATTGCAGAGGATTCCATCGTCTCAAGTTTCTCACAGAATTCCTTTGCAGTACACCTCAAAGCTAGATCTGGAGATACCGTTCTATCAATCCTAATAGTGATGGTCTCATTCTGTGTATTCATAGATATCTACCTCCTCTTCTCGATGTGGGATCCTCATTCCTATTAGAGTTCTATCTACTCCATAGCCCTCACTGAGTTTATGACCCTTTTGATATCCTTTTTCCAGATACAAACCGCCGGCCCCTGGAACCAAGAACTCACCATTCAGACCTTCGGTGCACATGCCCACATTGGAGCTTAGACCGAAACCTCTTTCGCAGTTCTTGGTTGATAAACCGTTAACAGCTTCGGCAAGAGACTCCAAATCGTCAAAGTCTAATCCACTATCTCTGAAGCTACCACCTATTGAGATACCGTCGTCGTAGAAGCATATCTCCGCAAATTCCTTTTTCTCGTAGTCCTGAGCCATAACGACAGCATTATCGAAGAGTGAGTGTTCATAGATACTGTCTACCAGTTCTCCAAAGAGGTACTTTATTGGATTGGCCTCGCCCAAATTCTTTCCATCAACAAGGGCGGAGTAAAGCGACTTTAGACACTTATTCGACCGATCTATTTCCAATGGGAGGGTGGCCATCGGTTGATAGGTTCTATTTGAACCAGACAAAGGAGGTCCTGGATCGATGATCAAATTAAGATAGTTACGAACGTCTGTGTTTTTAGGAGGAAGCATTTCAAAATCTGATTTCTTAATGAGTACGCCCAATGGTAGCAGTGTCGTAGGATAGAACCATCTGACTCCCCGTAGATCGATGGTCTGATCCTGGATAGCATCTGCTCTTATCCTGCAGAATTTCATATAGTTTTCAAACAGTTCTGGATGATCCCTCTTGTTCATCCATTAGGAGAGGTGATTCACCGAAGATATATTCTTGGACAGCCCTTGATGAGATCGTGAAGCATTCGAAATGATCTTCAGACTCCATTCCCAAGAACGATAGTTTGGATTGAAAGGGTTATATATGACCTCAGTAAGATTTAATACAGAATCCACCTCTGGTTTTGAGGGGAGATAGAATGGGTCTGGAAAGTTCTCAAATCGATAAGGAGGAGTTGTGTCCCCATGAGTCCCACGACAGGGACTGGTTACATGTTCTTGATGAAGGGGACTACCAGACACCGGCACCCCACCCATACTGCGAGAAGTGTGGACTGGTCAAGAGCATAGGACCGGACAGGCCCAAGAAAATGGGGTACTTCATCAGTGTTCTCGATGAATTAGAAAGACTTCTCAATCACGAAGATAAGAAGGATGACAGGTACAAGTTGATCGAGGCCCAGAAGAGGCTCATCGTGAAGGAGATGGAAGGAGACGAACTGTTCCAGGACCTGTGGGGTACCTACAGGTCGGCCCAGGAGGAGCGGTTCGTCGGGATCGTCAGGAAGTACAGGCCTGATCTGAAGGTAGAAGAGATCTATTATTACTTGGAATGAGCGAAGAGAGCACTTGGAGCAAAAAAGAGCGAGGAGTCATAGCACCTTCAAACGGAATCCGCCGATATGAATTGACCCACATGGGGATGATAAGAGGATCGGCGGAATTAGTTGATACTATATAGAATTAGACGATAATGTAGCTTTTTCGTGCACACGAAGGAGAAAGATATTAAAATGTTTGTCCTGATGAAAGAACAGAGAGCATCTATCCTGATTAGGAGGAGAGTAGGAAAGATATCGCTAAGAATTACTGAACTTGATATGGGATATCTGGCGAAATAGAAGTAACTACGAAGGTTCATAATATGGATAACATAAAGGAAAATGTTGTTCGCATAAAGAAGGGTTATTCCCCCCGGGATCCTTCCTTTGTCAGTAGACTATTCTATGTCTTCTGGAAGACATATGTAGCCATGAAACTGCTGGCCAGTAGGATCAAGAGATCCCTTTCTTGATTGTTCCTGCTTATTCGAAATATACCTACAGAGTATTCAATGCTTTAGTGGCTCTGGTCGCCCCATTAGAACTGAGGCTAACGGGTTGAAGTTGTGGAAGGTTTTGAGGGAAGAGGAAATGAAAACACTTGCTGCCATCCCATGCTATAATGAAGCGGTGGCAATAGGAAGTGTAGTTCTTAGAGCTAAGAACTACGTGGACGAGGTACTGGTATTAGATGATGGTAGTACGGATAGAACGGCCAAGGTGGCAGAGGAAGCGGGGGCAGAGGTGGTGAGGCATGGAGGGAACATGGGGTATGGGGCGGCCATCCGAAGTATCTTCGAACATTCGAAAGAAAACGGTGTTGACGCCCTAGTAGTCCTGGATGGTGATGGTCAGCATGATCCGGGAGATATTCCAGACATTTTGAAGTGCGTAGTTGAAGAAGAGGTAGACATCTGCATCGGATCAAGATTCCTGGATGAGGGAGACAAGAGCAAGATTCCAAAATATCGGCAGTTCGGTATCAACGTCCTCACCTGGTTAACCAACATCGGTTCAAATAGAGGAGTGAAGACAAAAGATAGCCAGAGTGGTTTTAGAGGCTATTCAAGACGGGCGATCGAGATGATCAATCCCCGAGATGAGGGCATGGGAGTCTCTGCGGAGATACTGATGGAGGCCAACGCTCATGGATTGCGGGTGAAGGAGATCCCCATCTGCTGTAGATATGATGTAGATAGTTCCACCCAGAATCCTGTCGGACATGGATGGAGCGTTATAGGATCCATAATCAGGTATATGGAGATTAAACATCCCCTCCTGTTCTTCGGACTTCCAGGATTTATCCTTGCCATCGCCGGACTGGCCATCGGGGTCAATGAATACCTGTATTTCGAAGCATTCAACTACATAAGATTGGGGCCAACCTTGATGGCTCTATTCCTATTTCTAGTGGGCACCCTTGCCGGTATGACGGGACTGATACTACATGCAGTGATCAACGCCGCACAACGGGGATGGCGATAGAATGCGTGTATGTATCATACTGGGGACGAGGCCCGAGATAATCAAGATGTCCCCGATTATCAGAGAATGCATCGATCGCTCAATAGAGTACTCCATATTGCATACTGGGCAGCACTATTCCTATGATATGGATAAGATATTCTTTGACGAACTTGGACTTCCCACTTCTGATTACAACCTAGATGTGGGCTCAGGGAGTCATGCCGAACAGACAGGGAAGATAATGATAGGCGTTGAACGAATACTGGAAGAAGAGGGCCCTAATATTGTTCTGGTGGAGGGGGATACGAACACGGTCCTCGCAGCGGCTCTCGCAGCTAGCAAGATGGGAGTGAATATTGGCCATGTAGAAGCAGGGCTGAGGTCCAACGACATGAGCATGCCCGAAGAAGTCAACAGGATACTCACCGACCATGTGTCTGAATATCTATTTGCACCTACTGACGAGGCGAAGTCGAACCTGGCGAAAGAGGGGATCGAAGAAGGTGTTTTCGTAACCGGGAATACGATTGTGGACTCAGTTCATCAGAATCTGAAGATATCTCTGGGTAGAAAAGATCCCCTATCAGAATTTAGTATAGAAGAAAAGAATTATATTTTAGTCACCGCCCACAGGCAGGAAAACGTGGACGTCGAAGACAGACTGAAAGGCATTATGGAAGGCCTGCGACGGGTGATAGATGAGTTCCGCCTTCCGGCGATATTTCCTGCCCATCCTCGAACTCAGAAGATGATCGAATCGTTTGGCATTGAGACAGATGGGGTGAACATCATTCCACCACTCGGATACCTTGATTTCCTTCAGATGGAATCCGGGGCCAAGCTGGTACTCACAGATTCGGGAGGTGTGCAGGAAGAGGCCTGCATACTGGGCGTTCCCTGTGTCACCCTGAGGGACAACACGGAGAGGCCGGAGACAATCAAGGTCGGTTCGAATATCCTTGCAGGAACCGATCCCGAGAGTATATCGGATTGTGCGATGGATATGATGGCCAGAACAAACGATTGGAGCAATCCCTTTGGTGATGGTGAAGCGGGAAAAAGAATCGTACAAACTATTGAAGAGGATTATCGACATGCGTGCTCGTGATTCTTGAAATAGATCGGAAACTACAATTGTGGTAAATAAATTCTCAAGAGGGGATCTAATGGAAACAGAAAGGGTTCTGGTCACCGGTGGTGCGGGCTTCATCGGTTCAAACCTTGTGGATGAACTGAAGAACAGGGGACATGAAGTCACTGCACTTGACCTCTACAATACTGACCGAGAGGACTACGTCCGGGCCGATGTAAGAAACTACAGGCAGTTGAAAGAAGTCTTCGATCAGAACGATTTCGATTACGTCTATCATCTGGCGGCCGAATACGGCCGGTGGAATGGAGAGGACTACTACGAGAACCTGTGGCAGACTAACTGCATGGGCACCAAACACATGCTCCGGCTACAGGAACAGCTAGGATTCCGGATGGTATTCTTCTCCAGTGCAGAAGTTTACGGCGACTACGGTGGCGTAATGACGGAGGATGTGATGGTAGAGAACCCAATAAGCGACACTTACCAGATGAACGATTATGCCATCACCAAATGGGCCGGCGAGCTCATGTGCATGAACTCGGCGGAGATGCATGGGACTGAAACGGTGAGGGTTAGACCCGTTAACTGTTACGGACCTGGAGAGCACTACACCCCGTACCGCGGCTTCATTCCCAAATTTGTATATCATGCCATCTTCGACAAACCGTATACCGTGTACAGAGGACATAAGAGGATCATTGACTACGTAAAGGACTCGGTGAGAACCTGGGCCAACATCATTGATAACTTCAAGCCCGGTGAAGCCTATAACGTCGGAGGAAGGCCTGAGTGGGAAAGAAGCATCGAGGAGTATTCTGACCTCATCCTGGAAGCGGTAGGCAGAGATGACTCAATCGTGACATACGAGGATTCAGAGCCCTTCACCACCGAGATCAAGACCATCGACTGTTCGAAGGCTGTAGAGGATCTAGATCACGATCCTGGGATTCCTCCTGGGGAAGGAATAAAGAGGACCGTCGAATGGATGAAATGGTACTACAGGATTGATGATTGATGAAGAGTGAGTACGTAGAGTACGAAGACAAGAAAATACTCGTCACAGGCGGAGCAGGATGTGTCGGAGGCAATCTCACAAGGAGGTTGTCAGAGCTGGGAGCAGAGAAGGTAGTAGTCCTCGACGATCTCTCTTCCTCCTACGAGTGGAATCTACCCAGGGGAAAGAACATTGATTTCCTCGAAGGAAGCATCCTGGATGATGAAACCTTGAAGATGGTTTTTAAGAAAAGACCGGACATCGTATTTCATCTGGCGGCACACTTCGCGAACCAGAACTCCGTTGATCACCCAGAAACAGATCTAATGGTAAACGGCTTGGGAATTCTGAAAACACTTGAGTATTCTCAACTGGTCGATGTGGAGCGGTTCGTATACTCATCTTCTGGCTGCGGAGTGTACGGCCTAGACTCAGAGATGCCTTTCAAAGAGGACGACATTTCGATTAGCCTTCACACACCATATCAGGTGACGAAATTGCTGGGGGAGCTGTACACCAACTACTTCTACAACCTCTACGACCTTCCCACCACGAACGCCAGGTTCTTCAACGTCTACGGGCCGGGTGAAGTGCCAGGGAAGTACAGGAATGTGATACCCAATTTCTTCTTCTGGGCGATGAATGGGCGATGGTTGCCCATCACCGGTGACGGGAGTGAGACGCGGGACTGGACCTACGTGGACGACATCGTTGATGGCCTGCTCCTGATGGGGGTGCGGGAAGAAGCCATAGGGGAGGCATTCAACCTGGGCTCGGGCGAGGAGCATGAAGTAATTGAGATGGCAGGGATCATCAACGAGCTGACCGGAAACGAGGGGAACATCGAGTACGTGGGAAGGAGGAACTGGGACGTGAAGAAGCGGCTGCTCTCCTCTATCGAAAAAGCTAACAGGCTGCTAGGATACGAACCAACAGTCGGGTTCGGAGAAGGATTAAGAAAGGTCCACGGATGGTTTGATGATAACTGGGAAAGGATTTGCAGTTGTGCTGAGTTCTGAATGATGCTTATGGAATATGCTGGAGGCAAAGGCAGATCAGCTCTTCCAAGCTGTCATTGCCTGTCTTAAACGATCATTGATTGATTTCATGCCTGGTTAGTATTGATCCATCATAAGGATAGAGTAATTATACACAATTTGAGGGGGTTAACAGGTATTCAGATTGAAATGATGGGTTTCCACAATCACGCGCCCTTGATTGATCTCGAGACTATATTGAACCTAGGACGGGTACAGAACTTATGAAGATACTGATGGTTGTGGCATATTTCGTTCCTGAGATAGGGAGTGCGGCTCACGTCTACTACGACCTCGCCCGAAGTTTTGTCAGAGAAAGGCACGAAGTGGATGTGATAACTTCCTATCCGAGAACTTTTAATTTAGGGCAGGAGGACAAAGGCAAGGACTTTCCCTTGGAAGAAGAAATGGACGGGATCCAGGTTCACAGATGCAAGCACATTACGAGCAAGGATAATACCATAATCCGGGGAATTGAACACTTCCTTTTACCCAGAACCTACTTCAAGACTTACAAAAGACTAGGAAAAGAATTCGATGGGTGTATCTTCTACATCCCTCCCTTGCCCCTGTACCGAATGGCTAAGAAGATAAGGAGTTGCGACGGGACGCCGTCCATTCTTAACTTCCAGGATTTCCATCCCCAAGAACTGGTTGATGTCGGAGTATTGAAGAACCGGCTTTTGATCAAGATCATGGAGAGGCTCGAGAAGAAAGCGTACAAGAGCGCGGACTATATCACCGTCCTCTCCGAGAAAGGGGTTGACTATGTGATAAACAGGGGTGCTGATCCGGACAAGGTAGAGCACATCTACAACGGGACTTCTCCCCAGGACATAGAGAAGAGAACCGAGAGAGCCGATTTCAAGGAAAAGGAAGGCATAGAGGACAAGTTCCTCGTTTCCTATGCTGGCATACTCTCACCGTTTCAGGGTCTCGACAATATACTTGATGTGGCAAAGAGACTGAAGGATATCGATGACATCATATTCTACATTGTTGGAGATGGCATGATTAAGGACCGCCTACACAATAGAGTGGCTGAAGAGGACATAGAGAATATAGAATTCTTACCGTTCCAGCCAAGAGAAGAATACTTTAACATCGTAAATTCTTCTGATGCCTCCATTGTTTCTCTCGATGAGAGGATGAAAGCACCCTGTCTTCCAGGAAAGATTATCAATCTGATGGTGGTAGGACAGCCCATCATCGCCAATGTAGCACCGGATACTGAAACTTCTAGAGTGGTTCATGAGTCGGGTTCTGGGATAGTTACTAACCCAGGGGATCAACAGCAGTTGCAGAATGCGATCTTGAAGCTTTATGAGAATCCTTCAATGAAGAGAGAGAAGGGAAGAAATGGTAAATTGTTTTCGGAAAATCATATGAATCTAGAGGAAAGCGTTGAACATTATGAGGAATTGTTTGAACGTTTGAACCAAGGTGAAAAATGAGAATTATCGAAAATGGTCAATTATGAATCAGGAAAATATTTTAAGATATATGAACTTAGAAAGAGTGGCGATGAGAAAGTTAGAGATGATTATGCAATCGCCCACTATTTCCAATGAGTTGAAATTCCGGAATATCAATTGAAAAGATCTAGTGGAATGCCAAAATGGACAAGAGATGGTCTTAGAATCCCAGAATGTCATGGAATGAAAGAGTATTTAGTATTTTGTTTCTGTAGTGGATCCAAGCGCGATTAAGGAATTGCGAATTCATATAGGACTAAGTATTACACAATTCCTCTAATTCATCGTGTACATCTTGGTAACTTCAATTGAATAATGACATATATAGTAAATGGGGATACAGAGCGAAAATGATTTTTTATTAGTATATAGGAAATATTGAAATGGAATTGAAAATTGATAATCGAATCCCAGGATTGAGGGCTCATACAATAATAGATAGGCGGATTATAGCCTCTAAGAATTATTCAATATATGAATTTAATCTAGAAGACAATGAGCTCCGATTTCGTAATACCCTGCCAGTAAATCAAATTAAGAAGTTCCTATCAAATTCTAATCTTGCCAGTAAGATATTTAGATTGGGCATATCTCAAATAAAGAAATATCAAGATAAAGTCCTGATTGGGAGTAATTCTGGTTTATATATTTCTAACCCGGCTTTCTCCTCCTTTGTACATCTAGATGTACCTCTTAGATCATTCCAGTTATTGGATCATAACCTCTGCATCACGCCAAAGTATGTATACTATGGTGAATACCTTCCAAATCTCAGAAGAGATCAAGTTGACATATTCAGAAGTGAAGATGGTTTTAAATGGGAGAAAATCCATTCCTTTCCATCAGGAGCTATTAAGCACATCCATGCTTTGCAATTGGATCCGTGTTCAGATAGAATATGGTTTTCCACAGGAGATAAGGATGAAGAATGCATAATTGGTAATGCAAATTATGATTTTTCAAACATCAATATTTTAGGACAAGGTAGTCAGAAGTGGAGGACTTTAGAATTTTTATTCAAAGAAAAATCAGTATATTGGGGGATGGATAGTCCCAGCGAAGAAAGTCATTTGATCAAATATGATAGAAGAAGTGGACAAATAAGCAAAATTAGAATGTTCGATGGTCCAATATACAATTTGAGAAGAATTTCCGCAGATAAATACATAATAGGCACTGCAAATGAAAATGGAATAATTGAATTAGATAATAGAGCCCATTTATGGTTCTCTCCTGATCTGGAGGAATGGTATGATGTTGTCTCATTCGAAAAAAATTTTCTCCCGTATGTATTTGGATTTGCTAGATTGATTTTCCCATGCAACCTCAACAATACTATTGCATTCTCCCTAGAAAATGTCAAAGACCTAGATAATTCCCTTATTGTTGGTGAGATTAAATGACTGAAAATCGTCCGAACTTTCTGATTTTTCTATCGGATTGTACTCGACACGATAGACTTTCATGTTATGGTTACCAACGGGATACAACTCCAAACATTGACAAATTTGCAGAGAGGAGTACACTATTCTCAAATTGTATCACCCAAGGTGTATGGACTCTTCCTGCCCACGCATCCCTCTTCACCGGTTTATATCCATCTGAACATGGGCTCCTATCTGCTTCAAGTGATTTAAATGTGAAATTGAATGAGGCACATATCACTTTGGCTGAAGAGCTTAGACAAAGGGGGTATTTAACCGCGGGCATTTCCAATAATCCTTGGGTAGGATCTATAGCGGGTATGGACAAGGGTTTCAATATTTTCGTTGAATCAGATGGTTCGATTTTCAACAGCCTTGAAATGGAAATCGACATTCCTGTTAAAGTTTCCATTCTTAATAATCTCCAAAATCATTTGAATAGCTTCTCCCTGAAATTATTGATTCCTTATCTGATCAAAAGACCCGAATTCTCAAGTTTCTCAATTCGGCTCGCAAAGAAAATAATGAGATATTCCATTAGGAAGAACAAGCCGTTCTTCATTTTCATGAATTTGATGGATACTCACCAACCATATTATCCTCCGCTTTCGATTATCAACGACTTATCTGACGATTCATATCTTCCATTTCAATCTCTTTTTGATAATTATTGGATTAGAAATTATTACAGGGGGAAGAGTAATAAGGGAGCCATTGTGAGTATTCTGAATGACTACTATGACGCTTCCCTGAAGTATCAAGACAGACTGTTTGGTGAACTGATAGATTCAATGAATTTGGATGGAGTTATAGACAATACAATGATCTTCTTCACTTCAGACCATGGAAAGATATTGGGGGAGTACAATCCTAAGAATTATATAAATTATTTGAAAGACATAGTACTACGAGTACCCTTAATTGTAAGTTTTCCTGAGCTATTTCGCAAAGGTCTAAAACTTGACAATAATTGCCAACTCATAGATATTAACTATACGATAAAGAATATCATAAATATACCTCTGTTACATAGTAATGATATTGGTCTCTTAAAGAATGCAGAAGAGGGAGAAAGAAGATATTCATACGTGGAGGCGGAGCTACCTTTCAATCATCATGAAAAGAAACAGATAGAATGCGAAATAGATTATATAGAAGGCGTTATTGATGGGGAGAATAAAATAATCCGATCCAGAAGCAAAGGATTGGGGAAATCAAATTATAACGAAAGTTTAGAATGTTTCGACTTTCATGGGAATGAAACTCTTTCATATTATTCGGAGTGTCTAAGAGATCATAAGGAATTTCTTATAAGCGATATACCCACAGACAAGAAAGCCAAAATTAGAAAAATAATTAGAAATCGTTTATGATTGCATGTGGATGTGATCTAATAAAAATCTTAAATATTGTAATCAGCACGAAATCCGCAAGAGGTGGAGGAGTTAGGGCGGGTCTAATGTATGGGAAGTATCTTTCCCACCATGTTCCGACAGAAATCGCCAAGATGAAGGGAGATTTTGATAATAATATTTTCTATGAACTAGGGGTTTCTAGAGGAGATGTAAAGATATTAGCTCATGATGAGAGGTTAAAACAGATATTCGATTTTGTGCCGTTTTTTCCAAAGAGATACAGCAACGTATTCATCAAAATGGATATTGATGATGATCTAGTTAATGATTTTGACGTGGTCCATTTACATAACCCTCATCCCTTTTTCAGTATGTATCAAATAGCTAGGATGTGCATTAAGAACAATACTCCCTATTTCATTACTATGCATGGAATACCCGAAATGTTAGAACTGGACAAAATAGTGGAAATGAATTCTTTGATAAAAATAATTTATAGAAAATATATCATAAGAAAACTTCTTTATGTTCTCGAGAATTCAGAGTATCTTTTTGCTTTGACTGAATGTGATAAGGAGCTTATTTCTTCTAGAATTCCTAATAAACAGAGTGACATATATATATCTCCTAACGGAGTAGAAGTCTCAGATTTTGAAATCGATATGAACGGAGCTGAACCTATTTACGATAAATACGCTATCGATGATGAAATCCCTATTTTATTATTTGTAGGAATGATGAATGAGAGAAAAGGGATCGATATTCTAATTAAAAGTGCAAAACGCCTAGATGCTAGCTTTCAACTTCTAATTGTCGGCCCTGAAATTGATAAGAGAATTTCCAAAGAGATAGATGATTTGATAGATAGTGATTCGAGAATTAAGCGACTAGGGTATGTTTCAAAATCCGATTTGGTGTATTTATATAGAATGGCAGATATATTCATTTTTCCATCCCTATCTGAAGCCTTTGGAATGGTACTAATAGAGGCAATGGCTGCGAGGACTCCGTGTATTGCGAGTGATATTCCCGGGCCAAATAGGATTATTGAGGATGGTACAAACGGCTATTTATTTCCGAAGGGGGATATATGTGCCCTAACAACTCGCATTGAATCACTTTTAAAAAATGAAGATATCATGAAAGAAATGGGGATAGCAGCGCACAAAATGGTCAAGGCAAAATACAATTGGGATAGAATAGTTAAAAGGAATATTTCACTCTATAAGACGGCATCAAAGAGTTGTCAATGGGTTCCATGATTCAAATATAAACCACGTAGAGGTATCGATTAATGAGAATTTGTTTGTTGGGAGAATGTAATGAAAATTTAGACGAAGCCATGATAAAAACAACTCATTATCTCAGTAAGGAACTATCCAAAAACAATGCGGTTTTGAATATTGATTTGAGGGATTTTTTGAAACTTTCATTCTGGAAAGAGATGAGAGAATTCCAACCAGAGATAATACATTATATCCCCGGCTCAACTTCTAGGAGTTTTATCCTATTATGGTTATGTAAACAGTGGTGCAATAGAGCAAGATCGCTGATTTCCATCATGCATCCAGACTTTTCCGATCTTAAGTTCTATCCAAGATTCTTCAAACCTGACTTAGTCTTAGTAGGATCAATTAGAGCAAATGAGATCTTTTCACATTTGTCTCTAAATACGAAGTTTTTTCCTTTATGTGGCGTTGATACCGATAGATTTTCTAATGTCTCTGATAGACGCAAAGAGGATTTGAGAAGAAAATACAAAATTGATCCCAATAAATTTGTTGTGCTCCATATTGGATCGATTAAGAGAGGACGTAACATAGAAACATTGGGAAAAATACAATCTAACAAGATTCAAGTTCTGATAGTTGGGTCACCTTCAGCCGACAATGATAAGGAGATCATCAATAGTCTCATTAACATGGGATGTGATATTAGATTGAATTATTATCCGGAGATTAATGAATTATATAATATATCCGATTGTTACTTATTTCCGATAAAACCACATTTTAAGAAAGAAACCGATGGAATTGTGGATTGCGTGGAAATACCTCTCACTGTGATTGAAGCGATGGCCTGTAATTTACCCATAATTAGTACAGAATTTGGAGGTTTGCCTCACCTATTTGAGCAGGGTCAAGGGTTTTCTTTCTACGACAACCTTATAGATGTTGATCGAATAATTGAGAGGCTTTCGAACAAAAGACCTGTGATCCAGACAAGGAAACAAGTATTACCATATGATTGGGCAAACACAGTGAATGACTTGGAAGAACTTTATGATGCCATCTTAAGAGGTTCGTGCTATGAGTAAGAAGGGCTTTTTTGTAGCAATAATCGGAATCGACGGTTCTGGAAAAACCACTTTATGTAAGAATCTATTGAGCGATTATGAGTTCCAAGAGAAGTTTAATTTTAGGTACAGATATGTACGATATATTCCATTGATACTTAAGCCAGCACTTAGAATCATTCAGTTTTATATCGAGAGTCTCTCTACAAATAGTCACTATGGAGGGGTTCAGAAAGAAAAAAAAAGAAAAATGATTATAGATCATCCTTTTCTCCTTTATATTTACTATAATTTAATGTTAGTTGATTACTATTTTCAAATATTAGTAAAGGTATCAATTCCTTTATTTCTAGGAAAGAATATTATATGTGACCGCTACGTGTATGACACCATAATCACGGACATAGCTGCTGAGAGAGAAACCACTCTTGATGAAATTCTAATGAATTACTCATGGCTAATCAAAAAAAGCCCCAAACCAGATATTGTCTTTATGATTGATATCAAAGAAGATATAGCATACAAAAGAAAGGATGACATAGAGTCTATTAGATACTTAGTTGAAAGACGGGATTTATACTTACAATTAGCCAAGAGAAAGAGGTTCAATATATTAGAAGGAAAAATCGACAAAGAGTCGATTCTATTTAAAGTGAAAAAGGAGATCGAGGGATGTCTACTATAGAAAGTCTAATGTTGCTACTGGGTTCCCCTCTCCATATTTCAGAAGGGGTCTTTGAAGAATTTTCATCGAGAAGGAAGAGGGAACTGTTTAATTTGGCAGAGAAGAATAAGATTGGGTTATTTCTACTAGAGCGATTGAACGAAATTGATGATGTCTTACCACTAGAGGGTGAGTATCGAGAAGCCAATGATCGATATTTGGAAACTCTTAAGACAGCGGAGAGAATATCGAAAGTTTTGAATGAACACACAGATGATTTTGCTTTATTCAAGTTTTTCAAACCTTATCCACATACTCCCAGTGATGTCGACGTCCTGTTCTTTTGCGATGAGGGAGAATACATCGAATTGATAGATATTCTGTTAAACGAAGGGTACTACAAGACCAACGAATGTCCTAGCCAGACCGTGATCTATGATAAGAGAGGAGGAATGGAGAATATTACATTAAGGGGGAAAATTGGGGGGAGGTATTATATTGATCTCTATAGAGAGGTTTCGGCAAGTCACTTTATATATATGGATAGTTCAACTTTAGAGCCCTATAAGTCTAATGTTACCAGAGATGGAAGGAATTTCAGAACTTTATCTCCAGAAGCTGACATGGCTGTCGTCTTGACTCATTCCATAATACCAGAACAGATGTTTACCTTGGGAGACTACTATACCTGTCTTTATTATGCCGACATGATGGATAGAGATAGATTAGAATACGTTTCTTATATCTTTGAGAAGAATAACATTAGGCGTGCTGGATTTGCATCTTTATATTTGATTGCGGATTTACATGAGAAAGTGCATGGTTTTGTTCCAGATAAAATTGAGTTCCTAATTGATTCAATGGGGGGGAATTTGAAGAGAGAATGTTTTAATGATACATTTTCTCTGCCCCATAAATACGGTATAGCAACTTTAGTAAAAGTTCTGCTTGAAAGAATAACCAATAAGAATGGTCTAGCGAGCATGATTGCTCAACTAATCAATTCTGCATATAAACCGAATTTAGCAAAATGGGCAATTTATAATCTTATTTTTAGAAGGAAAAGAGAAACGTATTAGAGATGTCTATTCGGTGAGAATAATGGCTGCAAATTATCCCCTGGTTTCAATCATTCTCTTGAACTACTATGGAATAACTGATACAATGGAATGTATCGATTCATTGCTCAATCAGTCTTACGATAACTATGAAATCATTGTTCTAGATAATGGTACAAGGGATAAGGACTACGATCGATTGGAAAGAATATATGGAGACAGAATAGAGTTAATGAAATCGAGCAGGAATTTAGGATATAGCAAGGGTAATAACAAGGCATCAGATTACGCCAAGGGGAAATATATTTGGTTTCTAAATAACGATACAATTGTGGAGAAAGATGCTCTTGAAGAATTGATAAGAGCAATAAAAAAACATGATAATGTTGGAATCGTGATGCCGTTAGAATATTCCTACTACGATAGGACTGATCTACGCTCCAACCAGTTGTTCTATAATAGATTTGGTTTACGGAGCAAAAGATCAATATTTTCAAGAATGAATTACATCAAAGACGAGTACTCTAATGAAGGATGCATCGAAGTTTCTTATGCATCTGGATCAGCATTACTAATAGAAAAGAAGTTATTCTTCAGATTGGGGAAATTTGATAATGAAATGTTTGCCTATAATGAGGACGTTGATTTATCCTTTCGATGTTGGACTAGAGGATTTCGTATAGTGCTTGTTCCTTCTAGCAAAATATATCACAAAATTGGTAGCTCTTCTCAAGAAAATAGTGGTTGGAGAATTTATGAAACTTCAAAGAATGCATTAAGGAGTCGAATAAAGAATCTTCAATGGGGGACCTTATTCCTTTTCATTCAAGTTTTCTTGGGCCATATTGTGATTAGATCTTTAGTTGACATCATTTCTGATGGGGACTTCATTAAGGCAAAAGCTCGAGTTAAATCTATAACTTGGAATATAATTAATCTTGAGGATACTTTGGAAGAAAGAAGGGAAATTCAAGAGAATAGAGTATCTAAAGATTCACGCTTTCTTCTAGGCTAGAATGACTCCGCTTAATTTCTCTTTAATACTCAATTTGTTTGTAATCCAACAATTGGAATCAGTGGACGAGAAACCGATTTCTATAGATATAATCAACTATGTAATCCTAATCGGTTAATGTGCTATATTTGAATAGATTATTAATAAAAATTCACTAGCGGATAAGAGAGTTAAGTGATTTTAACAGTTAGAATTTTGTCAATCTCGTTGCTCCTGTGAGAGGTGGATTTGAACTTTATTTGTCTTGAATACAGATAATTATTCTATTAATTCTATTATTCAAACCAAATGAGATTCAAATATGAAGATTTTTAGGAGGGTAGAAAGAAAAATTGAGACTTCTTGAAACAGAACTAAATCAGTAGATATTCATTTAATACTGGAGAAACATGAAGTACCATCAAACAAAGAATTAATCTAGGAAAATTATATCTTCTAAGCATTATTAGTATTCTTCCAGAACTCATTCTTCAACATGAAAATGATTGAGATTGAATATCCATACCATAGGCCTATTTAAGATAATTGAACATAATGTTTCGTATTAACAGAATGAGAGTTTAATGAGTAAAATTATAAATTGGATGGTAAAAAAGAATGTAAATTAGGGAGGGGGATCAATAAAAGGAGACTGTATTTTCAACCTTAACGACTGGAGGCTCGGAGAATTCTTGCTATTAATCTTTTCCTTCCATTTATCAGCCTTAGGTCTTATCAGTATTGAGGTCTTGGTCGATATGGGATTCTTGTCGCCATTTATTACATTAATTCGCGGAGGAGTTGTTTTCATATACTTGACATTCTTCCCGGGATTCCTAATATTAAGAATCCTAAAATTGCATGAATTAGGGAAAATCAAAACAATTCTTTATGCCCTCGGACTTAGCATATCTAGCTTGATATTGTTTGGAATATTTGTTAATATAATTCTCCCAATCCTGAATATCTCCAATCCAATATCTTTGTTTCCATTGGCAGTTACTCTAACAATGTTCATTTCTTCACTTTCTATTTTGGCATATTTGAGAGATCAGGATTACTCTCCCTCACCGAGAAGATATCTCAATCTAATCAATTACGTTTCTCCTGCTTATCTATTCTTGACTCTGCTTCCACTAATTGCCATCCTGTTTGCAAGAATTGCCCCCATTAATAATTATCCACTAGTGATTCTAGTGTTTTCTATTGGGATTATACCTATTGTTATACTTTTCAGGAGATTCATTCCCAGGAAGGTGTATCCCTTTGCATTGCTTATGATATCTCTTGCATTAATGTTCCATTTATCTATGGTATCCGCGTACCCACGAAGGTTAAATGTTGATCTTGAATATTATTTTCTAGATTCAATTGTAAGACAAGGATATTGGAATCCTTCTTTAGATTATATCACTGGCGCTTCAACATCCATAACTATATTAGGTCCGATATACAAGATATTGGGTAGTATAGAATCTAATCTAATGTTTAATATCATCTATCCTACAATTTTTTCATTTACGCCTGTTGCTTTATATACCGCCTACAATAAAAACCTTGGTCAAGAGTTTTCATTCATCTCGGCATTCTTCTGGCTGTCTTTTCCATATCTCTTCTTGGAATCAATACTCCTAAGAAGACAGCAAGTTTCTATTCTATTTCTCGCACTCATAATACTGACACTGTTTGATCAAGAGATTCCGGATTCTAAAAAATCTGTGTTACTCGTTCTGTTAGCCTTCTCCCTAATATCTTCTCATTATACCTTAGGGATTATTTTCATCTTAATCATTGTTCTGTCTTACTTAATAAAAAGGGCGCTTGTCAAAATGAGAAGCTGGACTGCTGAAAAAACAAATGAATTATCTATAGGTAGTAGCGGTTCTAAATCGAATATTAAAGGATCATTCATAGCAATGTGTATTGTATGTGGTAGTGCTTGGTATTTCTATATTTCATCCGGAGAGATATTAAATTCACTAATTGAAATTAGCAATCAACTTTTTATTAACCTGAGTGAATTCTTAAATGCATCATCCCGCTCTTCTCTTGTCAGAACTGCATTTGGAGAAGGATTATTTTCTACCTCATTGATTGGAATGGTTTATCAGATTACGCTAATTCTAACTGAACTCTTTATTTTGATCGGTTTCATAGGTATGATTCGTAATATCAAGGAATACGGGAACGATTGCATATCTCTGAAATCCTCGTCAATTCTACTATTAGCCATATTCATAACAATCCCATATGCCTCAACTATTGGCCTACCAATAAGTAGGCTCTATTTCATTCTTCTAATTATTCTTTCTCCTCTTTTCATAATCGGATTCAAAACTTTCTGGAAATTTCTATCTAACTTTTATAATAAATATAAGAAACTCTCTTATTTAAATAATGTTTCAAGAGTGAATTCTAACTTTAAAAGAACCTTTTTTGGTTTTTCCCTGAGAATCTGTATTTCAATAATTATTTTAATATATTTTATTTTCAATTCCGGTCTTGTATTCTCTATTGGAAATTATCCAGTAGAGAATTCTCATATACCAATTTCCCCCTCCCTGAGTTACCACGATTATGACTCTGGACATTATTCATCTCAAGAGATCTATTCAGCAAGAAGTCTATCTAAGTTATTGCCTGAAAGTTCTTTGGTATACGCAGACACCCCATATGGATTAGATTTAATATCATGTTATTATGAATTCGAATTTACAGATTACCTTCCAAACGAATCAAGAGATATTGATGTCAGAAGCTATACTTTTTTGAGAAGCTGGAATATTAATGAGAATGAAATCTGTGTTAGTGATGATGGAAAGGGCTATCAAAGGAAAGATACCGATGAATATTTTGGTAAGTCTAAGAGAGAAACTATAATTTATAATGCAGGGAATTCAACTATTTTCTTGAATTCCCAATAGGCATTATGTGTGCCACGAGGTTTTTATACTTCCGATTCCCAATATTTTGATGTTCTTAGATGCTAGATAACCTTGATATCAAATCTTTAGTCCATAATGCTATTAATCCCATATTGTATCTCTCTATCTTAAATAGGTAAGTGGTTGTCATAGATCTAAACGATCTCTAACGAGATTCTAAAGTGAAATTCATCAAATAAATATTTTGGTTTCTACATATTCCTCAAATTAGACCCAATATTACTAAGACCTTTCTCCCAATAATTACAATAAAGAATACTATCCCAATATAAATAAGAATATTCACTCGGTATCTTGTGCTGGCTCTAATGTAGAAATTGGATAGTTCTCTCGCTACAAGCATACCAATAAGAATTAAAACACCGAGCAACTCAATGTTAGAATCTCCCATTACTGAGAATGAAAGGACTATCCATAGTGACAAAAAGACAGTCATCTTTTGAGATATGGACATTTCTAATTCTCCTGGATTTTTTCAAGCAAGAATTCTGCTAGGTTTTCCTTCCTTTCAAATCTGACTATTCTAATAGGTAGGGAAGAACCCTCTGAAATACCAGTTATGAATGCACTGCATATAGGACATACTGCCTTC
Organism: uncultured Methanomassiliicoccales archaeon; assembly: GCA_964580935.1. Lineage (GTDB taxonomy): Archaea > Thermoplasmatota > Thermoplasmata > Methanomassiliicoccales > CAZOLG01 > CAZOLG01. Next base: position 133,815 of record CAZOLG010000004.1, on the reverse strand, counting down.
CTGCAAAGATCTCCGGACTCTTTTCTAAGTTTCTGGCAACAATTTTCGTATTTGCTAAGATTGATTATGAGTCTAGTTTCCCCATTTTCTTCTTTCAAGTGGTAGCTACGGGCCATTTCCATCCCAATAGACAGGTGGCTCAGACAATCATGGACCCCTTCCATTCCGCTATCTTTGAGGTCATACTTCATCCTATTCTTAGCTAATTCTAACAGAGGGAGTCCTACTGGCACCAAAGAGATTCCTGTTTTGCCCTCGACGCCAACGATACTCATTTCATCGTATAAATCAGGCAATCCGTTGAAGTCTCCAGCAGGGATGTAGGTTCTTGACTCGGTCAGGTTTTTACCAGGGGGAACAGCTATCGCGTTTCCATCTATCTCCAGATCGTCCAACAGGCGGTTGAGAGAGGAAACTCCGCTAAACAGTCCCGCGATGGCTACCTCCTCTTCCACCGTACTCTCGTGGATGAGTAGCACGAGGAGGAGTCCTATGAATGCTGCACCCAAGGCGGCTGTTGTGTACTGAGTGAATAGGAAGAGAAGAAGGGCTATGATGAAGAATACGGCTCCAGCGATCTTAGAACTGTATTCTGGCTTCTTGAGAGTTGAGAGCTTCATTCTACTACCTGAGGGAACTAGGAAATTATAAACTTGTTTGACAAAGCTTTTGTCTTTCGTCACAATTCAGATTATGATGCTTAGGGAGTGGAGAACCACCGTTTCCGCTTTATTGCTGGTCTTTGTTCTTCTGATTCCAGTTACGGCGATGGCGAACGGAGCTGTCAAGCATCAGGATTATGGTCAAGAAGATTCTGATCTGAGTTCACTGTACGACTCCTTGAACCGATCAGAGTTAAAGATGGTTGAGTCTTTGGATCATTCACTGATGGTCAACTATTCTTTCAGTTTTGATGAGGATCAGGGAGAGAGAGGAGTTTTTGTTTATTCTTATGATAGAGATGAGTTGAATCTCTGTTTAGAGGTTGGTAAGAACATCGGTTTGCTCAATGCAACTAGTCTTTTCGAAGAACATGGGGGGCAGTTTCCCAGTCATGAATTTGTACAAGATGAATACTTTCCGTTCTACAATACCTCGGAGCATCTGATCAGTTTTTCAGAATTTCATGTGGGCTTCATTGACAGTATATCGGAGGTTGTTCAAGACTACAACAATGTGTCCTACGAAGATAATGGTTCAGACATTTCCCTTGAAGCCCTCGATAGTTTCCATGATGCCTCCTTCGAGCTCAACAGTATGGAAGACAGTCTAAATCAGATGGAGCAGAGCGTAGACGAGATAGATTCGCAGATATTGGATGTCATTGAGCTGAACCAGAAGATAGATGAATGCCTTCTACTCCTCGAAAGCTACAAGGATATTCTGGATCAAATCCTGAATCAGATCGAAGAGATGCCTACCTCATTGACCCTTTACTCCCCTTCCGTTCTGCATCCCGGTGAAGTGTTCGAAGTGGAGGGGCTGCTCATCATCTCCGGCGACTATGGTGTCAATTCTTCCATCGATATATTCGTGGATGGTAATAATGTCATTACGACAGAAACGAACAGTAAGGGTTACTACGAGACGAGTCTGATGGTTCCCTGGAATCAGTCCTTGGGCACGATGGCGTTGAAGGCGGAAATTAGCGAAGGGGATATCAGTTCTGATGTAAGGACTGTCACCATCAACAAGTGGGATTCAGAATTGTCGGTCAAATTGGATAGTAGGGAGTACTACGAAGATAATATCTTGCTAGAGGGCATATTCTCTACTCAGGCACCTATCGATCTCACTGAGGTTAACATTACAGGTCCTGAAGGGGGGATGATTCATCCTCTTTCTAATGGTCTATTCAGTCTGACGTACGATGCAGGCAACTTCGCCTTGGGACTCCACAGTCTGAATTACACATACATCGGCAATCAGACCATAAAATCATCTTCAGCAGATGTATCCTTTGAGATCAATGTGCCCACCGAAATTGTCATAGAAGAGGGTCCTCAGAAGGAGTACTTTGATTTTGACAAGGAGGTTGCGGTAAGAGGAAAACTACTAAACGCATCTTCGTATGAGGTTCTCCCTGAAGCGAAGGTTGTTCTTAAGATCGATGGTAAGAATTTGACCGCTCTGGAGACGGACTCAGAAGGAGAGTTCAACTACAGTACCACGGTCAATGAACTCGATCTTGAACTGGGTTATCACACCGTCACCCTCATCTTCGAAGGTACTACGGTGTACAGGGACTGTGCCTACAGTGACATCGATTTCAGAGTGGTGGAACAGGAGCTGTTCGGCGTTGCCAGCGGTGATGAAATCGCTCTTCTCATCGTGGTGTTGAGTTCGGTGGCCCTAATCGGGGTACTCTACCGCTGGAGGAAGGGTGGTAAGAGAGCAGAGGTTGAAGGAGAAGAGGAAGAGATCCCTATCATTTCATTGGTCTCTGAGAAGCTGCCTGAAGCGACCTCAAAAGAGGGGATATACAGGACTTACGGGGAGCTCCTGAGGCTGATGCACTCCAGAGGTATTGTGAACATAACGCGGGGGAAGACGCCGAGAGAGTTGGCCGAGAACATCAAGGAGAGCATAGGGAAAGGTGGGAAGGAAGAGGTGGACGCTATCACCTCAATCTTCGAGAAGGCCTACTTCACACAACAGCCCGTGACCGAAGGGGACATCGAGCTCTTCAACAACTCCGTGCAGAAGATCGAGGAGGTGGTCTCCTGAGGCCCACCTATCGGCAGATCATCCTCTACATCTCCATGGCCGCAATAGTACTCCTGATCCTTTTCTTCTCAATTTCGGCACCGTTGCTCACCACCAATGTGGACTACAGCATCTACAACCCGAACTGGGACGGGTGCAGCGATATGGCGGTACAGACCTACGAGATGGGGAAGATGACGCCCAATGTGGAGCTCGCGAGCGGGAAGGGGCTGCAGATCACCCAGCGTGACCTGACTTCCTACGGCGTTGTGCCTAACTCATCATCGTTGATCATACTGGGGCCAGGAGAGACCTTCACTTCCCAGGAGGTGGCCTACGTCCACAACTTCCTGTCCGAGGGGGGCATAGTGTTACTGGCCGATGACTTCGGCGAGGGCAATTCCCTGCTCGAGGGATTGGAGACCGAATCCCGCTTCATGGACACTCCGCTCATGGACCTCTCTTTCTCCAAGAACCCCGCCTTCGGCGTGGCCTTTGAACTAAGAGAACATCAGTTGACGGATAACGTGAGCAAGGTGTTGCTGAACCATCCCACCGGTCTGAGGTTGGACCAGAATGCTACTTCCCTGATGAACAGTTCAAGTGCCTGCTGGCTGGACGTGAACGGCAACGGGATGCCCGATAAGGGCGAGGAGAGGAAGAGCGTGCCTCTGCTCTCCGTGGAGAAGTACGGAGAGGGAGAACTCATACTGATCTCGGACCCCAGCATATTCATCAATTCCATGGGGGACGAGATGGACAACGCCGAACTCACCGACAACGTTCTGGATTACGTCTCCGAGGGACGGGCGAACATCATCTTCGATGAAAGCCACAGGGAGATGGATCTGATATACAGCATCGCCTACTACGGAGACTACCCTTCCAGGATGTTCGTACTGATCTTCGTGGGGGCGGCAATATTACTTTCAGCCACATTCGTCTCCCCCGCATCCGTGAAGGGATCCGTGAGGGGTCTTGTCAAGAGGATTCCCCTGTTCCGCAGAGATATTGAGGAGCAAGATGTAATTAGGGAGCTACTGAATGAACATCCTGATTGGCACGAGAAGAAACTGAGGAAGATCAAGGAGAACTTCATGAGCAAGGAGGAGGAAGAGTGGAAGAGATAAACGATTACGGGAAGAAGTTCAGAGAAGTGAAGAAAGAGGTGGACAAAGTTGTCGTAGGCTACGATGACATTGTCGACGACTTTCTCATCGGTCTCATGACCGGCGGGCACATTCTGCTGGAGGGGGTGCCGGGCATCGCCAAGACCACCATGATCAAGGTGTTCACTCAGGTGGTGGGCCTGGAGTACAACAGGATCCAGTTCACCCAGGACCTTTTGCCTGCCGATATCTCGGGTCACTACTATTACAACCAGAAGAACAGCGAGTTCGAGCTCCGCAAGGGCCCGGTGTTCGCACAGGTTCTCATGGCCGACGAGATCAACAGGGCACCGCCAAAGACACAGTCGGCGTTGATAGAGGCGATGCAGGAGAGGCAGGTGACCATCGAGGGCAAGACTTTGCCTTTACCTGAGCCTTTTCTGGTCATCGCCACCAGGAATCCCATCGAGACCGAGGGGGTGTACCCTCTCCCCGAAGCTCAGGTAGACAGGTTCCTGATCAAGAGCGAGATGGGCTATCTTTCTCCTGATGATGAGAGACGTATGCTGGTGCTCAAGGACAAGCAGGCCGACAGACTGCCCTTGGAGACGATCGGCGACGGCTTCGGGTTCGAGATCCAGGGCCTGCACCACAGGGCCTTCATGGCCGACAGCATCATCGACTACATCAGAGATATAGTGGTAGAGACCAGGAGTTCTGAGGGTCTCGTCCTGGGGGCGAGTCCCAGGGCCGGCGAACATCTGCTCTACGCCTCCAAGGCACATGCAATCCTGGAGAGGAGGAATTACGTCCTGCCGGACGACGTCAAGGCGGCCGCAAGAAAGGTCATACCTCACCGTCTCATATTGTCCATAGAGGCCGAGCTTGAGGACATGACCTCTAGACAGATTCTGGACGAGATCCTGGAAGAGAGGGTCGAGGCACCTAAAGGGGATTTTGAGAGAGATTGAGCTTTAGGCTAGGACCTGAGGGTCAGTGCCAAGTAATAGGGAATTACGCCGGCGATGACCACGGCGGAGAGTGCTATGGCCTGGACCCCCTGGTTCCCTTCCGCCAACAAGTACCCTTCAATATTCAGCAGGAACAGTAACAGGTAGAACGAGATGACCACCGTGAAATAGTAGGCTGCCGCCACCGCCATTTTCCTGATCTCTATCATCTCCGGGGAGGGAGCGAGGACCACCGTCCAGTAAGTCACCAGTGGAATCACCAAGGTGATTGTGAAGATCGATAGAGGAACCAGGTCGCCCATGTGACTAATCGGAAAGAAGAAAGGAAGTAGGAGGGTGAAAAGCCCGGTTAACAGCAGGGCGGTATTGTCTTCGTTCAAATGTACTGCTATCGACACCGATATTAAGGGGAGTATTAGAACAGACGACCATACCTCGAACTGGGAGTGGAACACGGCGGATATAAAGAGGACCGTGCCTAACGAATGGACAAGCATCTCCCTCGAGTTCATCTCATACCACTCCATTCTTCAAGTATCATTAAGCCCTCTTTCCCGGGGTGCAGTTCGAATACGGATGACTTCATCCTCCTCAACTTCTCCACCATGGTTTCCAGATTCTCGTAGTCCTCATAGGCCCTCTCCAAAGTCTCCTTGTCCAACTCTGTCGCCTCGTACCAGGGCGAAAAGGGGACCACGGTCCATACCTCGTTATCGAGTCTTCTCAGGCGTTGAACCGCCTCCAGAGTGGCCCTAGGCTGGGTCTCCAGGTCGGAGATCAGGATCACTATCTTTTCAGTGGACTCTCTGGTCTCCAGCTGTGTCACCGCAGACAGTATTGAGGGGATCCATCCTCTCTTGCCCATCAGTTTTCCTATTTTTTCCATGAACGCCCTTCCGTGTTTGTCCTGAGGCTGCCTTTCCATATTGAAATCGTACCTTCTCACCGAGAGTTCGGCGGTCTGGACCGCCCCCGGAAGTTCAGTGACCTCGTCGTAGATCCTCCTGAAGGTGCTCCTCTCCAGCTCCAGGGGCCTGTGAAATATGACCTTCTTGTGATCGTAAGCGGTGAGCCCGATCTGATGGCCCAGCAGCTCGAAGTTCTTGAGGATCTCCAACGACACGAAGATGGCCTGCTCCAGCTTGGTGGTTCCCGAGGGCAGCCGTCTCCTCATCGAAGGGGAGCAGTCAAGAAGGACGTGACACCCGATGGGAGAGATTTTCTCGTATTCTATAGTCATCAGCTCCTGGAACCTGGAGAACGACTTCCAGTGGATGTTCTTCAAAGAGTCTCCGGGCTGGTACCTTCTTATGTTGGAGAACTCGTTCGTCCTCCTGGTGAACTGCATGGGGCTCTCCACGAATGTTTCGGCGTGCTTCCTCCTCGAGTACGTCTTCGCCTTCTTGATGGCTTCTTTGGAACTGTGAACAGTGATGGTCTTTCCAATAGGCATTTCAACGTGCCTACTGAACAATCCAAGGACGTCTTCGATATAGCCATCCAGTCTTCCCACCTCGTAGTGCCCCCTACTGCTGGGGACAGCCCTGTACCTGAGAATTGATTCTGAAGAGATGGGACCATTCAGACACGGATTATCTTTTGCCCGTAGTTCTTCGGTCAAGTTAGGGGATAGTTCTGCTCTCACAGGGCCACTCGTGGAAATTCGGTGAGAGATTTGGAAGGTCTCGTCGACATACAGAGTCTTCCCAAGTATCTCGGTCTCGATGTCGATCTTTGCGTCGTCTAGAGTCCATTTTGAGTAGAAGATAAGTGAGAATAGGGCAGTTCCTGCCACCACTGTGTATGGCTGTCTTAGCAGTATGCCTATAAGCAGCAGGAATGCTGGGATTAAGAGGAATAACTGCCCCTTTTTGCTCAGTTCTGTGGTCACTGTGGACTTCCATAGAGTCTCCTCGCTCATTAAAATATCCCGAAAAAGGCCTAAGATCTGAGATTTGCACAAGTCAACACTCTTTGTCACCTCGTATGAGGCATAATACGGTATCTCTCAGAGATTCGCCGGTGGAGATTAGTCCCTGTACCTCAGATCAGCAGTTCTGATGGATATTTCGCTTATCCAAACTTCATATATCCGATATGACATGAGGAGGAACACCAGCCTCTAGACGAGAAGGTAGATCCATGAATATCCTCATGCTCCTGGCTAATGAGTATAGACCCGATCCCAGGGTGATGAAGGAGGCCACTAGCCTTTCAAAGTTTCATGATGTCAGAATTCTAGCTTGGGACAAGGGGTGCGACAAGCCTGGGATGGAAACCGGGGATTTCACTGTGGAGAGGATCAGGACGATTGAGGCCAGGGGCGTCAGAGGGTTGAAAGCATTACTGACGAGCTATCCAACCTTCTTTCTCAAATCGGTTTGGAAAACACTCACCAAAGAAGCAGATATCATTCACGCCCACGACTTTGATACGCTGCTGTTAGGAGCTATTGCTTCAAAGATAAAGGACGTTCCACTGGTATATGATGCTCATGAAGTGTACGCATATATGGTTCAATCTGATGTTCCTGCCCGGATATCTGGCATCTTTGACTGGATAGAGAGGAGGATAGCAAAGAACGTGGATCATTTCATCACGGCCAATGAGAAGGTTTCGGAACACGTTGTATCCGAGGACAAGGAATCCACTGTCGTAATGAACTGCATCCCACTGCCCGACAGAGTGAATCTTTGTACCCCGAGCACAGATCAAATCACCGTATTCTACGGTGGGGGATTGGCCCGAGGGAGACTTTTACCCGAATATATAGAAGCGATAGATGGTCTAGAAAGTGTGTCACTCAGGATCGCGGGGAGCGGATCCCTGGCCGGTCATATCCGCAGTGAGTCACAGCAAAGGGCAAATGTCGAATACTTGGGATACCTCGACCAGGAGAGTTACTTCGCAGAGATTGCCGATTCTGACATAATTCTCTGCGTACTCGATCCAACGAACGAGAACAATCGCATAGGCACTCCTAACAAGATGTTTGAGGCGATGGCGTATGGCGTCCCATTGATCGTGACGAAAGGCACGTACTCTGGAGATATTGTCGAGCAATACAACTGCGGAGTATCCGTGGAGGCAACAGTGGCTGGAATAAAGAGGGGGTTAGAAGGTCTCAAAGATTCAGAGGTTCGAAGGACAAAGGGGCGGAATGGGAGGAGGGCGGCTGAAGAATTGTTCAATTGGGGAATCATGGAGAGACGCCTATTGAAGCTTTACAGCGAGATCGAAGAATAGTGGTGAACCACTTCTTTGTGACACTGGGTTTTATTATTGGCCTTACTAGTAGCAAGATTTTCAGCGAAGACTTTCCGATCAGTTCATTGTGGGCAAGAACGCTGGCAACCATCCACAGATGTAGAAATAGCCACTAGAGTCATATCAATCTAGAATATACTTCCAAGATCTGCTTCGTTACCTTGGGCAGTGAGTATTGTGTGGCATATTCCACTATCTTGTCTTTCTCCCAGTTCTTGTTCAAAGCGGTCTCTATCTTCTCTCTTAGATCTCGGGGACTCCCGGGTTCGCACAGCAGGCCGTGTTCTTCCGAAGTGATGATCTCCTCGCTACCACCGTTCCTTGTAGCTACCACCGGCTTTCCACACGCCATTGCTTCTATCTGGACGATTCCGAAGCTCTCGCTCAGGCTGGGAAGAACGAAGAGGTCGCAGGAATTCATCAGCAGAGGCATATCAGAATCCGGGATATAGCCGGGCAATTTGATGGTGTCTTCCATGCCAAGACATTCTATTCTATTCTGTAACTCGTCTCTGTAGTTGCCCTCTCCGCCTATGATGCAAAGCAATTGCTGCTCAGCCTTTAATTCGGCCAAAGCATCAACGAGGAACTGAAATCCTTTTCGTTCCACAATTGCACCAACGCTGAGCAGCAACAGAACATCTTTGTCTATCCCAAGCTTCTCCCTCGAATCTTCCTGGTCGAGGGGTTTGAATGCTTCAGAATAGCCGTTTGGGATATGAATGGTATTCTCATTTATCTCTCTGAGGGCGGGTACGTGCCCTTGATTCACCCTTATTATCGTATCTGCCGATCTCCAGGCCTTTAGACACGGTTTGGGCCTTTCTTCCAAAAGGTCTTCCAGCCAGTTGGAGTTCTCGTGTAGAGTAATAACATGCGGTTTGCCATAGATCTCTTTGATCTTGCTTCCAATATATCCAGCCGGCCAAGAGAAATGAGAATGGATGATATCGAATTGAATATTCTTCCTATCAATAAGTCTCAATACTTCTCTAGACTTAAAGTCTTTCAGTAGGTAATCAAGGAAGTTGAGGTGTCCATGATATGTTATAGGGAAGTATATATCGACATTGTCAACAGAGTAATTTGGTCCGGATTTATTTCCTTTGAGTCTCTCTATAGAGGAATAGATAGGTGAGATAACGGTCGCCTTCTGGACTTGTTTTTTGATCTCGTCAACCTGCTGTTTCACGAAAATTCCTGAGGCACTATCACCATACTCCGTGGGGTAACTATTTGTGATTATCAAACATCTCAAATCCTTAGGTTCTCTATTGACTTCAGACATTGGTATCTTCCTTTAGTGGAAACTTTCCTATTATCTATCAGTCCCAAATGGTTACATGGTCCTCCCTTAACTAGTCTCTCTGATAATAGTTTACAGTTCTGAGTAAGTGATAGTAATCACTGTATTAATACGGTCTGTGGATATTCCATGACTGAGATGAAATTAGAGTGGGAACTCAGGGAATAAAGTAATAACTGGAACATTATCATTAGTGAGTAGAATAATGTCTCGTATTCAGTTGTTTTGATTGGCTAGATTGAATACTAAAACCGCAATATGAACCAAAGGGTGTCAAAAATGCTCTATAGGTGGGTAGTTGTTTGAATAGGAATCTAATAATCGGGCTTGACGGGGCAACTTTCGACATTATTGATCCTATGATTGAGAGCGGAAGATTGCCTAATATAAGGAAGCTGATTGATGGTGGCACTAGAGGAGAACTAAAATCCACAATCCCACCGGCGAGTATTCCAGCTTGGCCATCTTTCTATACTGGCGTCAACCCAGGCAAACATGGCTGTTTTGATTTCTTAACCAGGGATGATGATGATTTCTATGGTAGACCTATCAATTCATCAGACGTGAAGAATAAATCCATGTGGAAAATGCTCAGCGAATATGGATATAGGAGTATTGTAATCAATGTTACAAGCACGTATCCCCCTGAAGAGATCAATGGCATCATCGTATCTGGTATGTTGACTCCCCCGGATGAGATATGCTGCCATCCTCCTTCATTGCAGTCTAAATTGGATGAGGTTGGATATGAAGTATTTCTTGATTTGGAAACACTGAATTCGTCAGATTATTCTACGATTTTTAATAGATTGTGCCAGATGGAGAATAGACGTATCCAGGCCTCTCTAGAACTTATGAAAGAGTATGATTGGGACCTCATGGTGATTATGGTAATTGGTACAGATACTATGCAGCATAAACTCTGGGATGATAAGAAAGCCGTCTATGATTATTACGAGGAGATTGACGGGTTAATCGGCAGATTACTGGACAATGTCAGCAAATCAACAAACGTCTTTATCATATCTGACCATGGTTTTGAAGACCATCACAAGAATGTGAACATCAATCTCTATCTGGAATCACTCGGTTACCTTCGTAAGAAGAATATCAAAGATCCTTCCCTCAGTAGACGGAATAAAATAGGCTCAATAAGAGGCAGGGACCTTACTCGCAATTTTAATAAATCATTTGCCAAGTTGAAAAGACTCTTTGGAGAAATATTTGAACTTTCTTCCCCCTTAGTCAAGAAACTCCCTTTCAGATTGAGAATGATTCTCAGTGAGATTGTGGAACCTGAGAAGCGAATTGACTGGGCAAAAAGCCAGGCTTTTCTATCGTCATTCTACGGAACAGAAACACAGGGGATAACGATTAACCTTAAGGGAAGAGAGCCTTTTGGGGTCGTCGAGCCAGAACACTTCGAGGAGGTAAGAGAAGAGGTCATGAATGGATTGATGGAATTAACCGATGACGAGACAGGGGAATCGGTATTCAAGGAAGTATTTAAGAGTGAAGAGATCTACAATGGGCCATACGTTTGGGAAGCGCCAGATATCATCACATTACTCAGAGAGGGGTATAAGTTTTCCAACTCTCTTCAATCGAAGGGAATAATGAATCCTCTCAATAGGGTAGCTGGGAAACACGCCCAATTTGGAGTGTTTATTGCACATGGTCCAGATATCAAGGAAGGGCAAACTATTGATGGAATTAATATCATGGATATTATTCCCACCATTCTCTATATGATGGATATCCCCATACCAGATTATGTAGACGGAAGAGTAGTGAAGGAACTTTTTGAAGGCCAAATATCATCGGACATAGGTAGTGTTAGTAAGAACAAAAAGAATGTAATAAAAAAAAGAATTAGAGATCTCAAGACAAGAAGATCTGATTTGTGATCACTTGGATGTCTCCAGATCCAAAATGGAAATTAGGGATTGTATTAGTGTTTTCAATTGATCATAATATTGTCTTTTCCAATCCAATACTCCTTTCCGATCTAACATATTTAGGAAACCAAACATATAGTAATCATATGAGGGTCGTATACCATAGCGATTTCGAGAACTCGGATTACGCACATAACCCCGCGGCAAGTGAAGGTAGGATCGAGGCTATCCTCAGAGAAATGGAAGATTTACCCGATATCGAATTCGTAGAGCCCTCCACGGCCACTATGGATGATCTGAGGTTGGTACATACTGAACAGCACATAGAAAAGGTCAAGAGAAACGACCTGCTATTCCATATGGCATCACTGGCTGCTGGTACTTCCATAAAGGCTGCAGAGACCTCGTATCGAGGCGAACCTGCCTTCGGACTGGTCAGGCCGCCGGGCCACCACGCTTCACCGGGCTCCGCGTGGGGGTTCTGCTACTTCAACAACATGGCCATCGCCATCAAGAGGTTGATGAGTGATGGCAAGATACGCAGTGCTTTCATACTCGACTTCGACCTGCACACCGGCGACGGGAACATCAACTCGCTATCCGGAGAGCCGACAGCGGAGATGCTGAACCCTGTGTCGGAAGATAGAAAGTCGTATCTCCAAGAGGTGCGCGAGAGCCTGAAGAAGGCCCAGGGGTGCGATATAATAGGCGTCTCTGCTGGGTTCGACGAGCACGTGGACGACTGGGGAGGCAAACTGACCACCTCCGACTACCAAGAACTTGGCATCATGGTCAAGGAGTTCTCCATAGAGAAGTGTAAAGGAAGGAGGTTCGCGTTGCTCGAAGGTGGGTACAACCACTCCGTCCTGGGAAAGAACGTGGCCAGCTTCCTGGAAGGTTTCAGTGGTGGCGAATAAAGGGTCGTACAGGAAGGATGAGGATCGGTCTCGGGCCTCAACAAAGCCGGAGTGGACTTAGGCATTCAATCGGATATCCTCTGAGATCCGTCTTTTGTTCCTAGCTGTTCGAAGTAGGTATACTTCCCTCTACCTCTATGGAGCCATTCAATCTGAGCCTAGGAACGGTAACTAGTATTAGAATAAGAATTTCGTGAACTTGTGTAGATCTCCACCTTGAATCAGGTGTTACTAGGTAATGTGAACACAGATTCCGATACAGAATACTCTCCAAAATCCGAATCATATTCTGGCATGATCCCTCCCCTCTTTTCATCTTTGTTCCTATGCTATCAACAATCTTTTCGCTTATCCTTAAGAGCCTTTGTGTTTTCTTGGTCGGGTCTAATTTTTTAATCCCGAAACCTCGAGGAAACCATAGACCACTATCCCGTTGACGATATTGTTAACCAGTCTCTTGGGGAAATTGTCGATGCTATCTTCCATGTGTAGTTGTATCTCTCTGCTCAAAGATCCCTCATATTCATCGAGTCCGAGCTCTGTCTTCCCTGCCTGAACATAAAGATCTATGTCGCTTCCTTCCACGTCCTTCCCCATGGCAGCAGGACCGAACAAAACAATACAATCCGGGGTGAGTTCCCATTGTATGAAGTCCAACAATCCACTTGCTTCCAATCTGTATTGGAGGTCTAACCTCTTGCATAACCTATATCTCTCGTTATCAATTCTCTTGTAGATGGGGTAGATCCTTTCTCCCCTCTCCAGTTCCTCTTCCAGTATTATATTGAATCTCATCAACTTTTCAAGATGTCTTTTTACGGAGGTGTGTGATAGTTCTGATTTCTCCGAGATCTCCATCAAGTAGTGTTCCTCCAGGGGTTCATCGAAGAACACCCGGGCCACTCTCCACGTACTATAGTTTTGTAGCATATATTACTCATATGTAACATATAATACATAAATATAGTATATATTATTCCTACCCATATTATGGATTCTTCCATACCTCGGAAAATCCCATTGGGCCAATCCGGTTCTCAACGATCAGAAGCTGCCACGGATTCTACCGAAAAGAATGGCAACTGCATCTAAGAGCCCCCTAGATTAAACGAGTGCTCTGTTCACGAACTAAGTGAATCCAGAGCCGACAGATGGACCATCTGCAATATCCGAGTGCATACGGGGGGACTGGTCACCTGGTGGGCGAGACGACAGCCTATCTCACTAGCTCTCAGTCCTCCACCCGGGTCCTGGACTGCTCCCTCATGAACTGCTGCAAGTAATAAGGGCCTCCGGTACCCTTGCCCGAGGAGCCGCTCGCCTTCCAGCCGCCGAACGACTGGCCGCCGACCATGGCTCCAGTGGATCCCCCTTTGGTCCTGTTTGAATAGACCACGCCGGCCTCGATGTTCTCGAAGAAGTACTCGATCTCTTCGTCGTCTTCAGTGAATATGCCCGCCGTCAGGCCGAACTGGACGTCGTTGGCCTTCTTTAGAGCGTTCTCAAGCGTGGAGAACTCCTGCACGCACAGGATGGGCAGGAAGAGCTCGTTCTTAATCAGGTAGTGGTCTTCGGGCAGACCTGTGACTACTGTGGGCTTGACGTAATAACCGCGCTCCGTGCCCTTCTTCTCCTCCACGGCACCTCCTACCTCGACGATCCCGTCCTCCTTGGCCATCTTCACATACTTCTGGTAGTCCTCGTAGGCCTCTTCGTGGATGACCGGGCCCAAGTAGTTCTCCTTGACCGAAGGGTCGCCGATCCTGGTCTTGCGGGTCATGGACACCAGCTTCTTCAGGAACTCGTCGTATACAGGCTCCTGAATGTAAGCGCGTGAGCAGGCGCTGCACTTCTGGCCCCCGTAGCCGAAGGCCGACTTGTACACGCCCTCCACCGCGTTCTCCATGTCCGCGTTCGCGGACACAATCACCGGGTTCTTCCCGCCCATCTCAGCGATGACCGGTCTGGGGTACTTTTTCACCGAGTTGTCCAGTATATGGTACCCCACCTTCTTGGACCCGGTGAACACGATGCCCGAGATGTCGGGGGAGTTGATGAGCACGTCGCCTACTACGGAACCGGCGCCCGAGAGGTAGTTTATGGCCCCGCCGGGGACGCCCGCCTCCAGCATTATGTGGGCCACCTCGTAGACGGGCAGTGGTGCAGGCGACGGCGGTTTCAGGACCACGGTGTTCCCGGTGACCAGAGCGCTCGCTGTCATGCCCGTGGTTATGGCTGCCGGGAAGTTAAAGGGGCAGATGACCGCCCATGCGCCGTAGGGGCGTAGCACGCTCTCCGTCTTCTCTTCCGGGAACGGGGAAGACGTTTTCACGCAGAACCCTTCGTTCTCCCTCATGTGGGCGCAGTAGAAGCTCAGGAAGTCGATGGCCTCGTCTACGTCGGCCATGGCCTCGTACCTGTTCTTGCCGTTGTCCAGGGTGACCACGGCCCCCAGATGGAACTTCTTCTCCCTCATCAGGTCCCTGGCGTTCTCGATGATCGATACCCTCTCCGTGTAGTCCATCGAGCCCCATTTATCGAAGGCGGACACCGCGGTCTCTACGGCCTCCAGGGCCTCTTCTTTGGTCGCCCTCTGGAACTTGCCTATGACCATCGATGTATCATGGGGACTCCTGTTGAGATAGTCGGAGTCGGAGTACCTCTCCTCCCCGGCTATCAGATTGGGGACCACCCTGTCCTCCCCGCATACTTCTAACAAAGACTTGTAAGCCTTATCGTAGAGTCTGTGGAACTCTTCTTCCTTACCTTTGTCAACCATCCTGTGATATGTCTTCTCGTTGTTGAATTCCATCGAACCACTCAGTTCAGTACTCAAGGTGGGAACAAATAAAACTATCGTTCTTGCCGCATCCATAACGGTCCTAGCATACTGCCGATAGATACCATCGCGAGAGGAATTGTTACACTGTATAATATTACGGAAAGTAATACTTTTATACGACCTCTGAAATGTTATGTAGAATGATGAAAAGAAAGCACCCCAAGGGCATGGCCGGTTTCCTGATGCTGAACATGATGGAAGACAGGCCAATGTACGGTTACGAGATACTTGAAGAGCTGAAGGAAATCTCGGGAGGGTACTGGGACCCGAGCTACGGAACCGTCTACGGCGCCCTCCAGAGGTTCGAGGACAAGGGCTGGATCAAGAGGGTGGAGACCGCGCATGAAGACAGGAAGTACTTCGGTCTTACCGAGGCGGGAAGAGAGCACCTAGACCAGATAAGAAAGGATCGAGAGGAGCGTCTTAAGAAGGTGCGGGACATGGCCCTTGGGTTCCTGAACGTGTACAGGAACATGTGCGGGGAGGAGGAGCTACAGAAGCTCCTTGACGAGATCGAACGGGAGTTCGACTCGGTCTTGTGATACCAGCAAAAGGTGGATTATGATGACGGAGAGCGACGACCGACCAACTCCTGATGACTCCATTCTAAGCCTGATCGACCTGACCAAGGTCTATTCTTCAAGGAAGGAGACCATCACCGCGGTAGACCATATCAACCTGGAGATGCGCAGGGGAGAGATTTTCAGCCTGCTGGGCCCAAACGGGGCGGGGAAGACCACTACGTTCAGGATGATCGCTACCCTCGAGTCGCCCACCGAGGGTAGGATCATGGTGGACGGGCTGGATGCCCAGGAGGATCCAGACGGCGTGAGGAATATCATTGGCCTGGTGCCCCAGGGGGAGAGCTACTATCAGAAGCTTACCGGTGAGGAGTTCATGGACCTGATGGGTACCCTGTACGGGGTGCAGCAGCCCTTGCTCCGCGAACGGATCGATGAACTACTTGACCTGGTGGGGCTTGACGAGCGAAGAGAGAGCCTCATCGGGACTTACTCCGGCGGCATGAAGCAGAGACTTTCCCTAGCCGCTGGACTGATCCACCGGCCGAAACTACTGCTACTCGATGAACCTACGACCGGGCTGGACCCCCAGACCAGGAGGAGGCTGTGGAATACGATAAGAGACCTGAACGAAGAGGGCGTGACCATCTTCATCAACACCCACATCATGGAGGAGGCGGACGCCCTGTCCGACCGGGTGGGTGTTATGAACCGCGGCGAGCTGGTGGCCGTGGACACCCCCGAGAACCTGAAGAGGGCCATCAAGGGAGGGGAGAGCATCCATCTCCTGGTGGAGCATTCTCACCGTGAGAAAGCAAGAATGCTCCTTGAAGGCCACGACCTGGTGAAGAGGGTGAGTACCCTTGACGGGAAGATGGAACTGATAACCGACGACAGGAGCAGGGCTCTGTCAACGATACCACAGTTCCTTTCAGAAGAGGGGGTCAACGTCAAGAGCATCGAGGTGCCTGAGCCCACCCTGGAGGACGCCTTCATCAAGCTGACAGGGGGCCCTTAGATGGACCTGAAGAAGGTACAAAAGATATTCAAGAAAGACCTACTGGACCTGGTACGGTCCAGGGGCAGAGTAATCGCGTTATTCATGTTCCCCATGCTGATGATATTCTTCTTCGGGTTCGGGTTCGGCGGTCAGATCTCGGGTATAGACACCTGCGTGGTGATGGAAGAGGCTACCCAGGACGCCATGGCCGTAGACCAGGCCATGGTGGCCGCCAGCGAGAACTCCGATCTGTTCCAGGTGAGCAGTCCCAACATCACCCTGGAGAAGGCCAAGAGCAGGATGGAGCAGGGGACTTACGATGCCATCGTGTTCATCCCCCAGTCCTTTGATCTACAGAACAAGCAGAACGCGACTTCTCAGGCGACGACCAACGTTGAAGTCATGGTCAACCCCACGGAGAGTCAGCAGGTGAGGTCAACCATGCTGGAGAGCGTAGAGACCATAATCAGTGAGCTCCAGGGCGGGACCCCTCCGGTGGAGGCTTCCCAGGCGTACGGCGACCTGGACTACATGGACTTCCTGGCCCCCGCAATCATCGTGATGACCATATTCTTCGCCGCGGGACAGGGTACCGGAAGAGCGCTGGCCGGGGAGAAAGAAGAGGGGACGCTGGACCGTTTGGCGATGACGCCCACCACCGCCAACGAGATCATCGCCGGTAAGTCCGCATACGCTATCGCCGTGCAGTTAGTCAGGGCGGTGATTATCGTCCTAGCTGTCACTTTAATATTCGGGGTGGCCATGAATGGATCCTGGCTCTTGGTGGCAGTGATCGTACTGCTGCTCACCATGGCCTCGGTGGGCATCGGGCTCGCCCTGTCCGCCCTGGTCGAAGATGAGTCCACCTATGCGGAGATGTCTATGATGGTGATAATGCCCGCCATGTTCGTCACCGGCATCTTCTTCCCCGTGTCGGCCATACCCTCCTGGATACAGCCCATCGCCTATGTCTATCCCCTCACTTACGCCAACAATGCCATCCGTCAGGTGATGCTCATAGGCTCAGGACTGGAAGAAGTACTGCCTAGTCTAATCATCCTCGCCGGGTTCGCTGTGGTCCTGTACGGCCTGGGAATGTGGCTGTTCAACCGTACGGCCAGAGGGTGATAAGATCCGGTCTACGCTCGGGGACCGCCTCCGAGCATCTTCTTAATTTCTATCCTACCTTTCGATCTCTTCTTATGCCCATTGAAAGAAAGCAACAGTTCACAACAAGCGGCTCAGGAGCAGGAAAGTGAATACCAGCAGACCTGCCCCCGCCCAGTATACGGGCAGGAAGCCTCCCAGGACGAAAATCGCCCCCATCAGCAGTGGGCCTATGGTCTGACCGAGCCTGAGTACAAGCCCGTTGACCGACATGAAGGCTCCCCTGGACTCCATGGGCGAGTGCTCCGCAAGCAGAGTGAGGATGCTGGGGATGTTCATACCGTGTCCTATGCCGAAGATAATCGTGGGCACCAGGAATAGGTAGAGGTGAGGAACGAACGGTATGATGCCCAGACCGAGTGCGTAGAAGGGGTACGACGCTTTCAACAGCGTGGTGTATTCGTACTTCACCGCCAACTTGCCCAATTGGGAGGCCACCAACGCGGTGGTGATGGACATCGTGGACATGATCAGGCCGATCTCAAAGGAGCCGGCACCGAAGGACGAGTCCAGCAGCAGAGGGAAGAAAGTGAGGTAGGAGCCGAAGAGCACCAGCAGGCTTGAGGCGGTGGCCAGGAACAGGGTCACCGCCCTCCTGTCGCTGACCACCTTCCATGTCTTGGCCAGGTACTTGCGCAGTTCCTCACCGCCGGTGGGCTCGGGGTTGTCCAGGAACACTATTACGACAACACCGATCGGTATGGCGAATAAGGGAAGATAGAAGGGGAAGAACCATCCCAGTGTGGCCAGGGCCCCGCCAACGCTCGGGTAGCTGGCGGTACCGATGTTGAGCACTGACGCGTTGTATCCCATCGCAGTGGCCCTGGCCCTTCCCCTGTACAGGTCTCCCAGGACGGTAACGTTAAGTGAACCGAGGGCCGCCGCCCCGAAACCCTGGACGAAGCGCAGCATAAGCAGGATGTCGAAGGAAGGGGCCAGCGTACACGCGGTGCCCGCGATACCGAAGATGAACAGCGAGGGTACGAGTATCTTCTTCCTACCGTACCTATCGGCCACGATGCCCAGCGGCGGCGTGAGCAGCACACCGGGCACGGTGAAGGCGGTGATGAGCAGCCCCACCTCGGCGTCAGTGATCCCGAACTCCCTGATGATCATGGGGAATGCAGGAGTGATGCTAGAGACGCCCATGACCGCTATAAGAGTGACAGCCAGGACTACCTGCAGGTTGATGTCCCTGAGCAGGCCTTCTGGCTCCTTCTTGCCGTATTCTTCGGTCATGGGATGTTGTTGAAAAGCCAGAGGCTTACTAAAGATTTGTCGAAGATGTACAGAAGCTATCCTGACGGGGGAGGGATCCCGGCCACGTATAGTTCCACAGACACAGACATTTATACCCTCAAGAATACCCTCAAGACAGATCAGTGGCCTCTACTATCTCTCCGTTCTCGCGGACGTAATCCCTCAACCTTGAGTAGGTGGGATGAGTCGTGATGGTGTCGCCGTCCCCCACGATGACCAGTTTCCGCCTGGCCCTGGTCAATGACACATTCAACCTCCTGACATCTTCAAGGAAGCCGATGTTGTTCCTGTCGTTGCTGCGCACTAACGAGAGCACTATGACCTCTTTCTCCCTCCCCTGGAAGCCGTCCACTGTGTCCACCTCAAGGTGTTCCTCTCCTATCTCTCTTCTCAGCAGGTCCACCTGGTCGTCGTACGGCGATATGACCGCTATGTCCTCGGGCTGAACGCCCAGCTCCAGCAGCCTTGAGACAGTTGCCTCCACTATCCTGCATTCCTTCGGGTTCTCTTTGGAGGTGGAACCGGGCCTGGTCCGCTCCTGTGCATCGATATCCGCTGTGTCTACGAAAATCACTGGGGTCTCCGGTCGTAGTGCTTCGTCGATCGTCCCAGAATCAAGTGTGGAATGCATCAAACAGTCCAGGGTGTGATGGGCTACGGACCCGTCGGCCTCCAGCACGCCGTCGTAGAACTCCCGGTTTGAGAAGTTCATGATGTCCTCGTGCATCCTGTACTGGACCTTCAACACGCTTCTGATCTCCTCGCCGTAGGCGTTGACGAGACGCTCGAACAGCGTCCTGTTCAGCTCCTGGGCCTTCTCACTCAGAATGGTAGGGGGCAGCTGCTTGTGGTCACCGGCCATTACGACCTTGCTGGTCGTAGTAATCGGTATCCAGCAGCTGGGTTCTGTCGCCTGGGTGGCCTCGTCGATGACCACCGTATCGAATTCCCTGCCGGACATGATCTCCGAACCGCAGCCTGAGTTCGTAGAGCAGACGACGTCCGCCCACTCTATCATCTCGTCTATGGCCTCCTGTTCAAGCCTCTCTACCTTCTGGAACATGTCGTCGATGGTATCCTGGAGCTCCAGCCACTTGGCCATCTCCTTAATTTTGGACGAAGGGACGCCCCTGGACCCTTTGCCTTTCTCAGCCAAAGACTTGATCTGACCGTCGCTCATCCCCCTGCGCCACCGGCCACCTGGGTGGGTGTAACGGTCCTGCTCGTCCAGGAGGTCCATGGCCTTCTCCCTCAGCTCCATGCTCTCCCGGTACTTCTCGTTCTGCTGAATCATCTCGTCGAGAGTATGACGCCTCAGGGCGGGGGTCACCCTGGCGGGGTGGCCTACTCTGAGGACTTTCTCTCCCGCCTCGGCGAGTCTCTCCACGAGGTTGTCCACGGCGGTGTTGGAGTCGGCTGTACACAGCACATTTTCACGGCGGCGCACCAGCTGCCTGGCGACTTCCACGGAAGTAACGGTCTTCCCGGTCCCGGGCGGGCCGTGTATCAGGAAGAACTGCCGGGCACTGAGCGCCCTCTTCACCGCCTCCCTCTGGGAATTGTTGAGCTCCCCGTTCAGGAACTCCACGCGTCCCTCGACCTCTCCAAACTCGATATCCCCCTCTCCAAGGGCTGTCTGAGCCAGCGATCTCAGTTCGGCGTCTGAGGTCCCGTAGACCCTGTTCAGGGCTTTGAGCTGCCGCTGGTAGGTGATGTCGTTTACGTACAGGTCGCACCTCAGCCCCTTCCCGTACACGAAGCCGGGGGGCTTCATGTCGAAGGCCGCGGTGACCGAGTAGTTGGTCTTCTCGGCCACGGTGCCCGTGGGATTGTCGTCGTTAAGCGGGTTGTTCTTGGAGAGCATCACCAGGTCGCCCACGCCGATCTCAGTGTCCGGCAGGGGCTCTCCTTGTCTTTGCCTCATGAACTTGACCATGTGCTTCCCGCCCAAAGCGGTGCCCTCGTCCCTGCCCCTGAGGTGAAGTATAGCCCGGCCCTCTGACTCACGCTCGCGGCCGGACATGGTCCTCATCTCCCTCTCGTGTCTCTCCATCTCCTCTTCTCTCTCGATCTCCACTAGAAGGGCCAGCTCCAGGAAGTGGCTTCGGGGGTCGCAAGCGTCAGACACCTGGACGGGGTTCCCTGAGACGTTGTCTAGTTCTTGAATAACTATGTCTTTGATATCTCCCGAGATATCCACCGTGGCCACAGAGCCCTTGATCTCTATGTTGCCTACTTTACCACCGTCAACTCCGGCCTCTCCGGCGATGGCTCCAAGCAGGTTCCCCGGGCCTGAGTTCTCGGGTAATCCGCTGATGTAAAGTTTTTCCTTGTTCATCTTCTCAAGTTCCCCCATTCGGGTCCTCTTTTTAAAAGTTATCAACCACACCCTTCGCCGGTCTCTATAAACTGGATTGTAATGCAATGGAACAGTCAGAGGAGGGTGCTGTGCAAAAAACGGTTCTATTCATCTAACAGCCCCCTCTCCTCCAGCTCTCTTCGAATCATCTCCGTGGACCTGGCCACCCTCCTCTCCTTCAGCTTTCTCACCAGGTCGGCCACCAGTTCATCAACGGCCTCGCTGTCCATGTCAACACCGTACTTCCTCAGTTCCCTTTCGATCTCTTTGGAAGTGGTATCTGGCACAACGGACAGGCCTTGAGTCAAGAAGAGCGTTGCAGCGGAAAGCGGGCGGATGCTTCTCATTGTGTCCCTAACGATGTCGATACTTCATACACCTTACTGCCCCCTGTATCAGAGCTCTAGCTCGTTGGCGGACGGTCCAGCTCAATACTGTCCGGTGTACTCCTGCAGAACCTCCCGTATGAACTCGTCCTTTCCTTCGCTGTATGAGGCCCTGTCATCGGGGAACTCCTCCGCGAGCCTGGTCTTGAGCCTCTCGTATTCCCTCCTTATCTCAGGGTCCCCTCTCAAGATGTTCCTCAATCTCACGTGCTCCCTGGGTGTCCCGCTACTCTGCTCCACGACGTGGACATGGTGGGTCCTGGGCATCCCCTTTCTGAAGAAGTATCGTCGTGGCTCGTCCTCCTGCTGCACGTAAACATATCCCAGGGGCTCCAGCTCTGGAGCGATGTCCTCAACGTTCGGCTCTCCCTTCACGCAGACCATGATGTCGATTATGGGCTTGGCCGACAGGCCGGGCACGGCCGTGCTGCCGATGTGAATGATATCTTCTGCCTCCCGCCCGAGGGCCTGGTTCAATTTCTCGGCCTCTTCCACAAAGAGATCTCTCCATTCAGGTCTGTGGTCCACGACTTCTACCCGATCCAGAGATCCAGTCACCTCCGAAGGCATGTCTATCGAGAGGGGGTCTAAATATATCTCTGTTGGCCCTGGTGGCCAAGTCGAACGTTAGAGGATACTGACCTCTCGGTCCTTCCCCTAGTCATAGGTTCAATCCAGATACCTGAGTGTCCTGATCTCATCCGGTTTCCGACTTCATTTGAAAACTCTTTTACCCCTGAGCAACTCTACCACCCTCGTGAGCACATCCCATCCCTCTCTGTGCTTACACTTCACTTTTCCCTTAAGTTGGCAGCCTCGAGCATATTTCAAATAATTTTTAAATAGTTCTACTTCACTTGAATCCATGATAGAATGGCAGAGATTCTAATAGTATCTTGCAGCGGAGCTTCCAACACCGGCACCCTGGCCGATCGGGTTGCTAGGGAGATTATAATCGATAACGAAGGGGATGTGGAGATGCTCTGTCTCCCCGCCTTGGCACTGGGACGAAAGAATGCTGTACAGAAGGTGAAGAGCGCAGAGAAGATTATCGTAATCGATGGTTGTCAGGGGAATTGTGCGAAGCAACTTCTGGAAAAGGCGGGAGCCAGCGCTGATGTATACTATGAGTTAACCAAAGATTTTAACGTGAAGAAGAGCAAGGTCCCCGTGGCCGACGAGGAGGAATTGGAAGAGATCAAGAAGAAGATACGGGAATTCATTGAGGTCTGATGACGAGTCCTTAAACACTTGTCATAGGACCCCCCTCGGCCTTCATTTCAATCTACATGTTGTGAGTTTCATGTAATCCTATTGACTGTTACGCCCGAGTTTGCCCACGACTATCTCATAGAAATTTGGACCGGTTTCTAATTCATATCTGAGCGAGGTGCTAGAGAGGTGAGAGCCGGTTCAAGGACTATTACAAGAAAAATTGAAATACTCATATCATCTGATTAATAGATTGAGAGTGATTAACTTGAAGATTGAATGGGAGATTAAGGAGAAGCTCCAGTGCATCGCGGACCCCCGTAAGATCAGAATCATCGCTGAGACCGACACCGACCTGGGCGGTCACCTCAGTTACCTCGCAAGCTCCAAGCGTGGGAGCGTTTTCTCTGATAAAGGCGTGGTCAGCTTCAAGAGGGGGGTGAGTATTGTATCAATCGACGCCGAGGGCACGATTGCCATCACCCAGCTAAAGGACATAGACGAGGCTCATCTTGTGCTCGACGAGGTGGTTGCCTGGATAGGGGATGTAATCGCCCGCGAGAACGAGATAGACCCGGAAGCTTACAAAAAATGGCAGGATCTCGGGATACTGGACATTCTCAAACGACTGCCCCGGACCAACTGCGGGAAGTGCGGCATGCCCACCTGCATGGCATTCGCCGTCGAGTTGCTTGAGGGAAGGAAGGATGTCGATGATTGCGTTTCATTGAAAGATCCTGAGTATGATCATGCGAGAACGGCACTGAAAGAGATGCTGGGAAGGTGAGGTCATTGTTAACTACAGATTCAGAAAACTTTGCTCGGGAACTGGGGACTACGAGGCCACGTCGTCAACAAGGCTGACTATCGATCTAGAGCTCCTTGAGAGAGTTTAGTCGCCGGGAGTTGACGGATGGTGCGCTCTTGCCTCCCATCCTCTTCGTAATTTTCGATGAGGAGGAGGTAGCTAAAATCCCCCCGTGGTAGGCTACTCCTCGAAGCGAACGACCACGCCAGAGCGGAAAGGGTGGCCGTCATGATATCTGAATGCCTGAAGGGGGTGAAGAGGAGATGCCACGTCCATCACCGCCGACTGAGCGCTCTGCCACTTATCACTTCCGATCTTCGGTGCCCACCAAGTCACCTACTGATATTCCAAGCTCATCTTGTCAGACCGAGCCTACCCGAGGAGGAAGGCGCGGGGTCGTTTCCCCGAGTGACAAAATAATAATGTTTTAAAAGTAGTTGAAATCGAGAGGTTTGGCGCAATAGATCAGATAAGTAGTCCGAAGCCACTGAGAACCCGGATTAGCAACAGGATTAATTCTCCTCTGCATTAGAGGCGAACTCACGCATCCTGTTGTTGCTCACTTCGCTTATCTTGCCACCGATGTCTATTGCCTTGTCTATCTGCTCCTTTGGTATCTCCAGTTCAATAGCTTTCTTCAGGTGGTAATCCAGACACTCACGGCAATGGCAGGCAATCGATGCCCCTATCGCCACCAACTCTTTCGTCCTTTCATCCACTGTTGATTCACCCCCACTATCCACCTTCGCTTCCGCCGTGAGTTCCCTCGAGCTTCCCTATGGCCCGCCTGAGGCCTTTCAGACCGCTGACCACATCGTTCAGTCTGGTGAAAGGGATGCCAACATACATTTCATCGTCGGTTAATTTGCCCGCTGATCGGCAGCCGTAGCATCCCAAGGTGAAGTTTACCTCACCCGTCTTGGTCGGTATCGCGGTCACGTCACCGCAGGAGGCCTGCATCCCGGCGAAGTTGGCTGTGATCCGTGGCCCTCCCCGCTCAAAGATTAATGCATTGGCCACCCACATCGCCTGTTTCGGTTGGACAACCAATAATACCACGTCCGGAGCCTCCGAAAACGACCTCAGAGGTGCCACCATCGTCCCCCTGGTTCCATGGGTCAACTTGGGAACATCGGCCATGATCCTCGCCGCCGCCTCTTGGCTGGCGGCTAGACCGTGCATGTAAGGCACCCTCCCCGATCGAACCTTATCGGGAAGATCCTCCATTCCCAGAGCGGCCTTCGCCGCCGCGCAGGCGTGCATCTCCGTCGGTAGGTGTAAGGGGGCGCCGAGTGAGGCGGCGTTAATGGAGACACAGTGCCTCAGTGGGGAGGTAACGGTCTTGAAGGACTGAGGAGGGGTCGATCCGTTTCGTATAAGCTTCACACCCACTGGCTCCCTCTCCATATCCAGGATGGAAACGATATCATCAGAGAGCTCGGCCATCAGCGGATCCTCCGCAACCGTCTCTACATCGAACTCAATTCCCTCCCCACCCTCGACCTCAATGGCCTCGACTGGACACTGATCCTGGCAAATACCACAGAGGGTGCAATCCTCAGGCCTCTTCATTTCGGGATATGTCTCTTCCATATCAAGTGCGTTTGCGGGACATATCTTGACGCATATTTCGCAGGAGGTGCAAGCATCTAGGTCCACCTTGATTTTTTCATTCCCCACCATCGTACCGACCTCCTGAGTCGTCTCGGATCATTATATTGACCATCTTCACCGGGCCATCTTCGATTGCTGGATAGTCAATCGCATCCTTCAATGCGAGCGAAAGGGTCTGAAGGCATGCCCTATCCAGATCCTTAGGGCTTTCCATAGTCACCTTAGCAATTCCCCGATTTGCGTTGGTGATGGCATCAAGCACTCCACCGTAGATTAACATTGAAGTTCTCATATGATTCTCTCCTTTGTACAGTCACTAGAAGTCCAAACTATTTAAAATTTTTTTGAAATAGTCTAGGTGGCATCTACGATGAAAAGTGACTCTATATCCTTCCTGGTATCGTTGGAATCGGTAAGGACTAATACGTACGATAGTCCCTCGGCCCTTCTTGGAATCTTAGATAGGAATAAGAATTCTCAAAGACCGGAGAAAAAAGATCAGTCCAGGTACCCGAGTGCCCTCAGACGGTCCTTGACCTTCTCCTCGTCCTCCTCTGAGAACTCCACCTCCTCGTATTCGTCATCGTAGTCCTCCTTCATCACTTCCTCTGCTACGAATATAAGGAACTCTTCCACTGACTCGAACTCCGAGAATGCTATGAAGTCCTCTATCTCCTCGATCAGTTCCTTGGGCAACTTGACGTTTACCATATCTCCACTCATTGTAATTCCTCCTTCATCTCCAGAATGATATCGGGAAAATCAGTTATCTTCGGGGTCCCCAGGTCCACATAGCTCGTGCTCCAGAAGCCGTAACCTGAGTGGTCTCCGAACATCCCTACGGCCTCCATACCATGATCCGATAAAACGATCATGGGACTATTTACCTCTTCTGCCAGCTCGTCCATGTCCCTGTACAGCATCTTCATAAGGGTCCTGTTGCCGAAGTTCAGGTGCCCTATGACGTCGATGGCGCTAAAGTAACCCAGGACGAGATCGTGGTCTCCGTTCAGTGCCATTTTGAACTCCCTCTTCACTTCACGGTGATGGTCGAACGCGTCTGAATTGTAATCCTTCCTGATGTCTTCTTTCTTATCGTTGTCATCCGCCTCGAAGTATTTCTTCAGAAGTTCCCTCGACCTCTGATGGACCTCCAGATCGTAGTTAAAGCCGGGCAGGTCGATTACTTTGGGATCTTCGAACCGGGAGAAGAACGTCTCTTCCACAGGGATCCTGGTGTTCCACATCTCCTTGTCCCCCATGGCTAGTATCTCTTCCTCCTTGTTCTCGCCGGTCATGAACGACGACCATAGCACCATGGTCCTGGGCTCGGAGAACTCGGAGATGTCCGTTCTTCCGTAGTGGCCCTGCATCAGGTGGTCACATTGGAAATCTTCCACCATGTCAATCTCCAGGGCATCGACGGCCAGTACGACTATCACTCGCCCACCTCGGTCACAATGCCTCCCGCCCTGACATCCTGGTTGCCCAGCACGAAACGCCCCATCTCCTGGATCCTTAGAAACTCCTCCACCGCCACGGGCTTGTGTGTCCTGATGGTGACGTCCGCCGCCTCCCTGTTGTTGATTTCCTCCGAGTCCTTGGAGAGTATCTCCAGGGAGGAGGAATCGATCACAGTGTGGATGGTCTCAATGACACACGACACCTCCTGCGTCCCGCACCTGAAGTAGAGCTTGTCGCCTTTGCAGTAGGGCTCTTTGTCCATCCAGAATATGTTGCCCCTGATAGCGTTAGACACCCGGGGTAGGTCCGTAGAATCAGCGATGATGTTGCCCCTGTCGATGAACAGCTTGTCTTCGGTAGTCAGGCCGATGCTCTTGCCCGGCAGGGCCTCTTCCGGCTTCTCTAAAAACTCCTCAAGGGTGGCCACCTTAGTGCTCTCGCCTGAAGGCAGCGCTGTGACCTCCTGTCCGGGCTTCAAGACACCGCTCTCCACCCTGCCCACCACGATCCTCTTTCCGGGGTTCAGGACGTCCTGGACTGCGAACCGCAGAGGGGCGTCCCTGGCTGGGGGCGTGGTCTCGAATGAGTCCAGTGCCTCCAGGACGGTGGGACCTTCATACCAGGGCATGTTGTCGTGCCTGATGGACACGAAATCGCCCTCCTTCGCAGATATAGGTATGATGTGGGAGGGGTGCAGGTCGATGGATGATAGGAAATCGATTACGTCCTTTTCGACCTCCTCGAACCTGTCTTCAGAGTAGTCGACGAGGTCCATTTTGTTCATCGCCACGATCACCTGTTCTATGCCCAGCAGGCGCAGTATGTACGCGTGCCGCCTGGTCTGCTCCTGGACGCCTTCGGCAGCATCCACCAGGAGTATCGCTGCCTCCGCCTGGGAGGCGCCGGTGATCATGTTCTTGACGAACTCCACGTGGCCGGGGGCGTCGATGATGACGTACTCCCGGTCTTCAGTGCTAAAAAAAATCTGCGCGGTGTCTATGGTGATGCCCTGGTCCCTTTCTTCCTCAAGGTGATCCATCACGTACCCGAACTCGAGGTCCTTGCCCAGGGCATCGCAGACCTCCCGTACCTCTTGCATCTTGCCTTCGGGCAGAGACCCAGTGTCGTACAGCAGGCGCCCGATTAACGTGCTCTTACCGTGGTCGATATGACCGACGATGACCAACTTAAGATATTCCTTCTTCATGAAAATCACTGACCGTTTACATGTAACCCAGGGAGCGCAGCTTCTGCATCATGTAGGCCCGCTCCTTGTCCTGTGCCCTGCCGCTTCGCTCGGAGACATCGGTGGTCTTCAGCTCTTCCACGATCTTGTCTACCGTGTCAGCCTCTGACTCCACTGGGGAACAGCACGGGTCGCAGCCGATGCTCCTGTACCTGCGACCGTTCTTTGCGAAGTAGAGGTCTACCACGGGTAAGTTCTCCCGCTGCACGTAACGCCACACGTCGAGCTCGGTCCACTGGAGTAAAGGATGCACACGGATGTGCTCCTCCCCCTCCTGCCTGTTCTTGTACTGGTCCCACAGCTCGGGCGGCTGGTCCTTGTAGTCCCACTCGAAGTTCCGGTCCCTGGGGGAGAAGTATCGTTCTTTGGACCGTATGCCATGCTCGTCCCTTCGTATGCCCAGCAGTAGTGCCTTGAACCCGTGTTCTGCGATAGCGTCCTTCAGGGCCTGTGTCTTCAACGCGGTACAGCACTCCAGCTTGTCGTTGCAGTCCGGTCCCATGCCGTTGTCCAGTGCACCTTCGTTCTGCGCCACTAGGAGTTTCAGTCCCCACTCGTCGGCGTACCTGTCCCTGAAGTCGTAGATCTCGTCGAATTTGTAGCCCGTGTCTATGTGCATCACCGGGAAGGGGATTTTGCCGTAGAACGCTTTCCTGCACAGGTGAACCAGAGTGGTGGAGTCCTTACCGATGCTCCACAGCGCCGCTATGTCCTTGAACTGCTTGTAGGCCTCCCTGATCATGTATATGCTCTGACTCTCCAACTCATCGAGATGGTCCATATTATCTCCTCAGATGTATCCCAGTTTTCTCAGTCTGTCTCTAACAGCCTTCACTTCGGCTTCGCTCAGGCCGTCGTCCTCCATCCTGCCTCCGGAGGCAATAGTCCTCATGGTGAAAACGATGAACTCTGTGACACTTGAGAACCCCGTATCTTCTATCATCCCTTGAAGATTCTCGTACAATTCCCTGGGTATCTTTATAGTAGTTCTGTCTCCCATGACACTCCAATATGAGTGTTACTTTACTTAATAACGTTTTGACAGAAATACCAATGACCGCCACCGCCCCGCTAGTCGAGAACACTTGAAGATTCTTAAAGCTCAACATCATAAAATGCCAGTCAACCATAGATAGAAGACTTTTCAGAGAAAAACAATAGAAGAAAAGTAAGGGGTTTTGAGAGTTGGGCTATGAGGCGCGGACCTTATCCGAGTCCGGGTGGCAGTCCTCCGCCACCGCCCATTCCGGGAGGCATGCCGCCTCCTCCGGGTGGGCCTCCGCCTGCTCCTGGGGGACCGCCCTGTCCTGGTGCCGGGCCTCCCTTGGAAGCGATGACGTCGTCTATCCTGGTGATCATCACCGCGACCTCCGTCGCGGAGTTGATGGCCTGCTTTACGACACGAAGTGGATCGACGACTTCCTCTTCACACATGTCCACGATCTCTCCGGTCTCCACCTCGACTCCGGTGTTCACTTCTCCGTCCTTGTGAGCCTTCCTCAGCTCTATGAGGACGTCGATGGAGTCCAGTCCTGCGTTCTCAGAGAGAGCGGTCGGTATGGCCTCCAGAGCATCGGCGAACGCCTCGATGGCCAGCTGTTCTCGACCTCCGACGGTGGCCGCGTAGTCCCTGATCTTCAGTGCGAGTTCGATCTGGGGTGCGCCCCCTCCGGCGACTACTTGACCGTCTTCCAGAGAAGCAGCGACGACATTCAACGCGTCGATCAACGACCTCTCGGTCTCGTCGACCACGTGCTCTGTACCTCCTCTCAGCAGAAGAGACACTGCCTTGGGGTTGTGACACCCGGTGACGAAGGTCATGTCCTCGTCCTGGACCTTCTTGGACTCCACCAGGTCGGCCTCTCCCAGGTCCTCCTCTTCCAGCTCGTCCAGACTGTTGACTATGTTGGCCTGCGTCGACTTGGAGAGCTTCTCCATGTCCGACTTCTTGACCCTCCTGACGGCCAGTATGCCTTCCTTGCTCAGGAAGTGCTGTACCAGGTCGTCTATGCCCTTCTGGCAGAAGACGACGTTGGCTCCGGCGCCCTTGATCTTGGTCACCATGTCCTTCAGCATCTTCTCCTCTTCGTCCAAGAAGGCCTGCATCTGGGACGGGTCCTCTATCTTGACGTCGGAGTCGATCTCCGTCTTCTTGGCCTCCAGTGGACTGTTGAGGAGTATGATCTTGGCGTTCTCGACCATTCTGGGCATGCCCGGATGCACCGGCTCCTTGTTGATGATGATGCCGTCGACCAGTTCCGTGTTGTCAACGGAGCCGCCCTCTTTCTTCACCATCTGGACGTTGTCCATGTCCACCATGAACCTGCCGTCTTTCTCTTCGGCGATGCTCTTGACCACGTCCACCGCCAGGTCGGCCAGGTGCTCCCTCGAGCCGGAGACCGCCTTGCTGATCATGGCGGTCATGGCCACGTTCTTGAGCACGTCCTCATCATCAGCATCGATGGCGATGCCTATGTCCTCGAGCTCCTCTATCGCCTTCTCCGAGGCCATCCTGTAGCCCTTGGCGATGATTGTAGGGTGAACATTAGAATCGATCATCTCCAGCGCCTGCTTCAGCAGCTCTCCGGCCAGGACGGTAGCGCTCGTCGTACCGTCTCCGCTCTCGTCGTCCTGGGCCTTGGCTACCTCAACCAACATGTTCGCAGCCGGATGTTCGATGTCCATTTCCTTGAGAATGGTCACACCGTCGTTTGTTATCACTACGTCCCCCATGGAATCGACCATCATCTTGTCCATTCCCTTGGGGCCTAGAGTGCTTCTGACGGCATCCGAGATAGTTCTCGCTGCCTGTATGTTGCTCTCTTGGGCTCCTTTGCCTCTTTCTCTCTCCGTTTCCTCGTTCAAAACAACTATAGGTGCGTTTCCTATTCCCACGTTAAATCCTCCATAGCATTTCAATTTGTGAAATCCTACTGTTGCTTTATAAAATTGGGCTTCTATATAAATCTTACCCTTTTCGACGGGGGGCCAGTGTTTAATAATTAACACTCCGGTTTAGGTATCAAAGGTGACCTCCCACAGGAATGGTCGTCTCGACCTACGCCCTCGGGGGGCCCTGGGGCCCCCTCGAAAGATCACCTCTCTTCCTTCTTGTAGAAGTACCACTTGTAGAGCAGTGCCATGTCCCTCGGGAATACGGAGACCGTATCTCCGTCCTCGATAGGCCTGCCCGGTCCCGAGTAGTCTCCGTTCAGAAACAGATGGCTGGTCTGCTCTAGGTCTAGGCCCAGGTAGTCGAGCAGTTCCTGGATGTTGCCCAGGTCCTCTCCGACCTCCATCAGGCCGATGATACCGCTCTTGTCTAACCCTGGGGCAATACTCTTCAGCTCTCCGAACAGTCTTACATTGATCATCTTCTCGCCTCATCCGCCCGCTATAGTGGGGAACACAGCGACCCGGTCCCCGTCCTTCAGCTCCGTCTTCAGCCCGTCCAGGAATTCGATATTCCTGCCGTTCACCATGACCTTCACCCTCTCTTTAATCTGACGTCCCTCAAAATCTTCAAATATCTCAGCCTTGAGGGACTCGAACCTATCGGTCAGGACCTCAAGAAGACCCAAGATGTCTGGGGCATCCAACCTGAGTTCAGACCTTCCCGACACCTCTTGAAAGGTGGCGAATAGCCTCACATCGACCGTCATCTTCTACCAACAGTGAGAGAGATAATAAAAAGAAAAAGGTTTTCGGTGATACTAGGACCTAATCTTTGAAGACCTTGTCTAGCTCCTCGTCGCTGACGTCGAAGACGACGTTGTGCGGAGGCAGTTTTTCGGTCTTCATGAACTCGGGCATCCTGTCGTCGTGCTTGGTGAACCCGGCGGCCAGGTTGAACTCCCTCTCCTTATTCAGGATCTCGGCTCCCAGGTTCACGGCTTCATCGACAGACCAGTTGGTACCCAGCACGCCGTTTATCGATTCCACCATGCCCTCCATGCCCTCTTCGATGTCCATTATCGCGAAGGCTATGAACAGGCAGTAACCGCTGGAGTCGATCAGCGCGGTCGCCTGCTGCAGCCCGCGGGAGAGTTCCGCCTTCTTGGTGTCTCTCGGGTCCACTTTACCGCCCACGCCCAGGATCTCCGGCGATATGGCGTAACCGGCCGTGTGGTCGGCCCCCATCGGTGTCGTTGCGTAAGTGACCCCTATACCCTTGATGGGTCGCGGGTCGTAAGCGGGCATCCCCTGTCCTTTGGTGGTGGGGATCCTGGTCACGCCGAAGGCCTGACCGGTGAACTCCGTACCGTTGGCCAGTATCCTGCCCGTGGACGACTTCTTCCGGATCTCTTCCATCATGTCCAGTGCGGCTTTGCCATCACCGAACTCGGCCAGGCCGCCTTCCATGGCCACGGCGATGGTGTCCCCCATCTCGATGGTGTCCACGCCCAGGTCGTTGCAGGCACGGTTCAGTTCTCCGACCACGTCCAAATCGTATATGCCACAATTAGGGCCCAGTGCCCAAACCGACTCGTACTCCAGGACGCCGACCGGGTCCTTGCCGCCCTCCTTGACCCAGACTTCGGAACACTTGATCACGCAGCCCGGACTGCACATGTGAGGCCTCTCGCCTCCTCTCTTCTTGATGATCTCCGCCTTCTTCTCTCCGGAGACCATGGAGGAGAGGTCGTCGCTGCCGGAGGAGAAGTTCCTCTGGGGCAGGGCCCCCGCCTCGTTGATCACGTTGATCAGTGCGTCCGTGCCATACGTATTCAGCGTTCCGCCGGGCTTGGTCACGTCGTGTGATCGGAGCGCGTCGAGGAGTTTCCTGCGCCCCTGGTTGAACGTCTTCTTGTCCGCGATAGGGACTTCGGAAGCGCCTTCATCGTCCACGATGATGAACTTCAGGCCTTTGATGGCCATTACCGCTCCCAGTCCTCCTCGTCCTGCGTACCTGCTGGGTGTACCTTCGGGGTCGTTGAACGCGACGCCTGCCGCCGCACCGCCGATCTCTCCGCCGATGCCGGTGCCGCATATACCGACGTCTTCTCCGTACTGCTTGCGGAGCTTCTCGTAGACCTTGTACAGGCCCTTGCCGGTCCACTTCTCAGCGTCCTCGAATCTCGCTCCCTCGTCGTCGATCTTCAGCAGGTAGTTTCCTTCATTGATACCTTCCACGATGATCGCTTTCACGCCCAATCTGGCCAGCTTCTGGGAGAAGCTGGTACCTGCGTTCGCTTCCTTGATGCCTCCAGTAAGTGGAGATTTTCCACCTACCGAGAGGCGGCCCGAGGTCGGTGCGCTCGTCCCGGTGACCACACCGGGTGCGAATACCAACTTGTTGTTAGGTCCTAGTGGATGACAATCGGGAGGCACCTCGTTAGCCACTACGGTCGAGGTCAGTCCCCGACCCCCTAGATTCTTTAGATCTTCGGGGACGTCCTCGTAGGTGGCCTCCAGCTTGTCCATGTCCACTCTCAGTATTTTGGCCGTCACCTTCCTCACCTATTATATATAGAGTAGTATCAGCCTTAAAACAGTTGCCCTGATTACTTGACAGAAATCCTCAGAAGGGGGACGGAAGGGGGCTAGTGTTAACATCTTACGGCGATGTACTCATAGAAGATCGTCTGAGCCTTCGTCCTGTGCTTGAACTCGGGGCCATAAGGACCCCTTCGTGCTCCATCATGTGAAGTACCCTGAGGTTTCCTCCGGCCTCCTGGGAGATGTTAAGTACGGAGACCGCAAATCTTCAAACCGGGACCGGAGATCATATGAAGAGGTACTGGGAGATCGATCTGTTCCGCGGGGCGGCGGTGGTGGCCATGATCGGCTACCACCTCTTCTGGGACCTGGACTTTCTGGACCTGATGGAGATCGGTATCTCCTCCGGACCGTGGAGGTGGCTGGCCATGTCCATCGGCTTCTCATTCCTCTTCATCGTGGGCATATCGCTGGCACTCAGCCACTATCGGATCAGGGACTCCTATTCCCTGAAGGAGAAGGTGTGGAAGTACGGAACGAGGGGTCTCAAGCTTCTGCTGTTGGGGGTGGCGATCTCCGCGGTCACCTGGGCGGTGATAGGCCGCGGCTTTATCTTCTTCGGCATACTGCACTGCATCGGTCTCTCCGTCGTACTGGCAGTACCTTTCCTGGGGCTGAAGGCAGAGAATATTCTTCTGGGGGCAATGATCATCGTCCTGGGCGTGGCAGTCGGCCAGGTGAGCCTAGGGCATCCATGGCTCTCATGGTTGGGCTTCACGTTCCAGGGCATGTACACCATCGACTACTACCCGCTGGTCCCGTGGTTCGGTGCCGTCCTCCTGGGGCTCGGCCTGGGCAATATGGTCTACAAGAAGAACGGCAGGAGGTTTGCCGTGAGGGACCTCTCCTCTGAGCGGTTCGTGAGGCCGCTGACCGGACTGGGCAGGAACTCGCTGCTCATCTACCTGCTGCACCAACCGGTGATGCTCGGCCTCCTCTACGGTATGCTGATAATCTAGGGTTACAGGTCAGAAGTCGCCGACGTACATCTTCTTCAGAAGGTCCAGGCACCTCCCCTTATCGACCCTCTGTGCACAGCAGCTCTTGGCGGTACTCACGAAATACGGCGTGGTGGTGATGGCCTCGGCTATCGCCGGCAGGTCCTCCTCACGAGCGTCCTCCACCTGGCTCAGCTTCCAGGGCATGTCCAGGTCTTGCAGTAGAGACACGCAGGCCCCCACCAGCTCCCTACCCGCCTCCCGCCTGTCCAGTCCTGAAGTGTCCAGGCCCCAGCTCTCGGCCAACAGCGCGATCTGGTCCGGGAACTCGGACAGGTTGTAATCGAGGCAGTACGGCAGGGTGATACCCTGGGCGACGCCGTGCGGTATATGGTACCTCTCGCCCAGCATGTGGCCCACGATGTGTCCCTCGTTCACGCCCCCGTAGTTGATGGCCAGCCCTCCCAGCGTGGCCTGCATCATCATGTGGAAACGGGCCTCGCGGTCCTTGCCGTCCTCTACCGCCCTCCTGATGTAGCGTGGTATCTTCTCCACACCGCCCCGGGCCAGCGCTTCGTTCAACGGGTTGGACTGCTTGCTCAGATAGCCCTCTATCAGGTGGGTCAGCGCGTCCATGCCGGTCATCGCTGTGAGCGAAGGCGGCAGACCGATGGTGAGTTCTGGATCCACTATGGCCCTCGACGGGATCAGTTTGGAGTCCACGAAGCCCACCTTCCCGGGCACGTCCCTCAGGCCGGTCACCGCGAACCATGTGTTCTCCGCCCCCGTGCCCGCTGTGGTGGGTATGGCCAGTATGGGCTTCGGCGGACGTGAGAAACGGCCCACCCCAGTCTCCTCCGGGAAATAGGAGGCCAGCGGCTCAGGGTTGGTCATCATCCCCGCGCATATCTTGGCGGTATCGATGCAGCTCCCGCCGCCCAGGCCGATGAACACGTCGGGTGAGAACTCCTCCATATCTTCGTACGCCTCCTCCAACTGATCCTGGTGGGGCTCGCCGGACACGCCGGTCCACTCGTTCACCTCGAACCCTGCGTCTTCCAGCGATTCGATCACCGGCTTCACGAACCCCATCTCCTTGAGGTTACTATCGGTGACAATCTGCGCTCTATCTCCGGACGCGATGTTCCGCGCCTCCTTCCCCGCTCGCCCCACGTTCCCGTACCCGAACATTATTCTAGAGGGCTGAGAAAAGAAGAAGGTCCTGTGTATCATTCCGCTCTGCATGATCTCCCCATCTTGAAACGTCCTGCTTCTTATTCCATTTTATGGATTTTCTCGATAGGTGCCGTGCTGCATCAGACCGATCTATGAGGTGGAACAAAACAGATATATCCCCCGACCACCTGTTGAATACCGGCATGATAGAAGCTTCGATCACCGTCACTATGCCCGATAACTGGGTCAAAGATATTCTGAAGAAGTATCCCGCCCCCATCAAGTTCCTTGACTGCATGCCCTACGGCAGCTCGGGGGGCAGGGGCCTGATCGAGATCGACGGTGAGCCTATGGTGGCCGAGGAGATGATCGAGGACATCCAGTCCCATCCCAACGTTTGCAAGATGGACATCTCCCGCTTCGGAGACGGGAAGATATCGGGGGCCATCATCACCAACAAGTGCGCGGCGTGCGAGGCCCTAACCGGCTCCGAGTGTTTCTTGACCAAGGCCCGGGGCACCAACGACGGTAAGGTCCGCTGGAATATCATCACAGGCAGCAACAGCAGGCTGGGAGCGTTGATCGACAAGCTGAAGGAATCGGACTGCGAGGTGGAGATCAACAGCATCACCAAGATACACGAGGAGGAGGTGGTCACCAAGAGGCAGAAGGAGATCATCAACGTGGCCCTGGAACAGGGCTACTACGACTACCCCAGGGGTACCACCATACGGGACCTGGCAAAGGTGTTCGACATATCCCCCTCCACCCTGGGAGAGATCCTGCAGAGGGGGGAGAGGAACATCATCAAATCGTTCTTCGGCAAAGAATAGACGGTTCTTTCTGATCTTTTTGTAGTCCAAGCCGTGCCCTCACCCGTACATATACGTCTAAAGGGTAATGCCGAGCATCAACATGGTTATACCCTGCAGCTGGAGGCGTTTGTAGATGGAAGCAGAGGACACAAAGATACCAATGATGGATGAAGGAGACAGTAAGCTCAACGATAATCTCAAGAAGATCAAGCACAAGATCTTGGTGATGAGCGGCAAGGGGGGCGTGGGGAAGAGCACCGTGGCCGCTAACCTGGCGGTGGCCCTGTCGATGAAAGGTCTGGAGACCGGCCTGTTGGACGTGGACATCCACGGGCCGAGCATACCCAAGATGCTCAAGATAGAAGATGCAGTGATTACCGGTGACCGTGAAGGGCTGCAGCCGGTGATCGTGCCCCCTCACCTCAGAGTGATGTCCATGGCGTTCCTACTCCAGGACAGGGACCTGCCCGTCATCTGGAGGGGGCCGATGAAGATGGGGGTCATCAAGCAGTTCCTAGGGGACGTGCGGTGGGGTGAACTGGACTTCCTGATTGCCGACCTGCCGCCGGGTACCGGGGACGAGCCGCTGAGCATAGCTC
Source organism: uncultured Methanomassiliicoccales archaeon (assembly GCA_964580935.1). GTDB lineage: Archaea > Thermoplasmatota > Thermoplasmata > Methanomassiliicoccales > CAZOLG01 > CAZOLG01. The sequence goes on along the minus strand of CAZOLG010000004.1, from coordinate 96,735 downwards.
AGCTCATCAAGGACATCGACGGCACGGTCATAGTGACCACCCCGCAGGACGTGGCACTGCTGGACGCCAGGAAGGCCACCAAGTTCTCTGAGTCGGTCAAGGTGCCGGTACTGGGTATCGTGGAGAACATGAGCGGTTTCACCTGCCCCCACTGCGGGGAGGAGATAGAGCTGTTTAAGAGGGGCGGCGGGAAGAAGGCGGCAGAGGAGATGAAGGTACCCTTCCTGGGCGCCATACCCCTGGACGCCGATGTGGTCCAGAGCTCAGACGATGGGATGCCCATCGTGCTTTCTAAGCCCGAATCAGAGACCGCCAAGGCCTTCCTTTCCATCGCAGACGGCATCATGAACAAGATCGAAGGAGGTTGAAAAATGCAAGGAAGAGGTCAGAGCCCAGGCGGAGGCAGAGGGGGGCGCGGAAGAAAGGGGGGACGAGCCGCTGGCCCCGGTGGCAACTGCGTATGCCCCGGGTGCGGGTACTCTGAGCCCCACACCGCAGGCGTGCCCTGCTTCGAGAAGAAGTGCCCCAAATGCGGTCAGACGTTAGTGAGAGAGTGAAAAGATAGTGAGAGAGTGAAAAGATAGTGAGAGACAGGAGTTTGAAAGTATGAAGATTTGTGTCACTTCGCAGGGAGAGAGTATGGATTCCGAGGTAGACCCGAGGTTCGGGAGGTGTGCCTACTTCATCATGGTGGACACCGAGACCATGGAGAGTGAATCGATTATGAACGGCAGCGCGGGCGCCGGCGGTGGAGCCGGTGTCCAGGCGGCCCAGGTGGTGGCCAACATGGGGGCGGAGCTGGTGATCACCGGCAACATCGGTCCCAAGGCCTTTCAGGCGCTGGACGCCGCCGACATCAAGGTCATAGCGGACGTCGGCGGGACGGTGAAGAAGGCGGTTGACGATTTCATCGCCGGGGAGCTAAAAGGGGCGGTCAGCGGACCCACGGCTCCACGTCACGCCGGGATCTCGAGAGGCCGGAGAGAGTAAACAGATCGATGGAGCTGATATCATGAGAGTAGCAATACCAACCATGGGATATGACGGAATGGAAGAGCGGGTAGGCGAACACTTCGGTAGGGTACCAACATACACGATTGTGGACCTATCAAATGAGGAGGTCGAGGTTATAGACAACACCAGCGAGCACCGAGGGGGCGCCGGTCTGCCTCCTCAAGTCATAGAAGCCGCCGGGGCCAAGGTGATGCTGGTAATGGCTCTAGGCCGGAGAGCTATATCCGTATTCGAAGATCTGGGCATCGACGTGTACGTTGGGGCCAGAGGCTCCGTTAAGGATACGGTCGAGATGTTCAGACAGGAAGAGCTCGAGCTGGCCACCCTCTCCGACGGATGCGACCATGATCACTGAGTTTTTTGAGTTCGCCCCCACCCGAGGGACGGGGCGATGAAGATCGCTGTGGCCAGCGGCAAGGGAGGGACGGGGAAGACCACGGTTGCCGTGAACCTGGCGCTCAGCATCGGGGACTGCACCCTGGTGGACTGCGACGTCGAGGAACCCAACTGCTCCGTGTTCCTGGACATGGAGATGGAGAGCCTGGGGGAGGTCAACCTGATCGTACCCGAGTTCGACAGGGAGAAGTGTACATACTGCCAGGAGTGCGCGGACTTCTGTGCCTATAACGCCATCGGCGTGTTTCCTGAACGTCTCATATTCTTCCCCGAGCTCTGCCACGGGTGTGGCGGTTGCGCCATACTGTGTCCGGCAGATGCTATTTCTGAGAAGCAGAGGCCCATCGGTATCCTGGAGAGAGGAGAGAAAGGAGGTCTGAAGTTCTATCAGGGCCTGCTGGACGTGGGCGAACCGATGTCCACTCCGATCATAAGGGCCCTGAAGTCAAAGGTGGACGACGGGACGGTCATATATGACGCACCTCCGGGAAACGCTTGCCCCATGATAGAGACGGTACAGAGCTCTGACTTCGTGCTCCTGGTCACCGAGCCCACGCCCTTCGGACTCCACGACCTTAAGCTGGCCGTGGACGTTGTAAATGAGATGGACATCCCCTTCGGCGTGGTGGTGAACAGACAGGGGGTGGGCGACGACAGGGTGGAGAGGTACTGCGAAGAGGAGGACATACCACTGCTGTTGAGCATACCCCAGGACAGGAAGATAGCTGAACTGTACTCCGAGGGTATACCGTTCGTGTTGGATATGGAGGAGTACAGGGACCGTTTCCTGCATCTGATCGAGGACATCGAACAGCGCCTGAAGGAGTTGGACGAATGAAAGAGCTAACCATCATCAGCGGCAAGGGTGGGACGGGGAAGACCACCGTGGCTGCGGCGTTCGCCTCCCTGGCCGACAACGCGGTGCTGGCAGACTGCGATGTGGACGCTGCCGACCTGCACCTGATAGTGCGGCCTGAGGTAGAGAAGGAGATCGAATTCCACGGGCTCAAGCTGGCGGTGCGGGATCCCGAGATATGTACAGAGTGCGGTGAGTGCCGGGAGCGCTGTAGGTTCTTTGCCGTGGACGAGAACTACGACATCATACCGGAGGCCTGTGAAGGGTGTGGCGTATGCGCTCTGGTATGCCCCGTCGACGCCATCGATATGGTGGAACGGGACTCTGGACGGGCCTACTTGTCCTCAACGAGGTTGGGACCGATGGCCCACGCCAAACTGTTCGCTGCCGAGGAGACTTCAGGGAAGCTGGTGTCCATGGTCAGGAAACTGGCCAAGGAGAGGGCCGAGGACGAGGGCAGAGACCTGGTGCTCATTGACGGACCGCCAGGGACCGGGTGCCCGGTCATAGCTGCCATCACCGGCGCGGATCTGGTGCTGGTGGTCACCGAGCCCAGCCTCTCGGGCATACACGACCTGGAGCGAGTCCTGGGAGTGGCAGACCACTTCGGCATTGGGGCCATGGTGATGATCAACAAGTATGACATCAACCAGAGTATGGTGGAGAGGATCGAGGGTCTGTGTGCTGACAAAGGAATAGAAATCGTGGGTAAGCTCCCTTACGACAACGACGCCACCAGAGCCATGATCGAGGAGAAGACGTTAATCGAGTACACGAACCAGGGCCTGTCGGACGAGCTAAGGCGCATCTGGGACAAGATCCAGGTGAGGATAGATGGGTGAGGGCTCCCTGGACGAACTTGTGGATGAGATCCAGGAGCAGATCAGAGAGGAAGAGGAGAGGTTGTACTCCGAGAGGGTCAGAGAGGAGGCCGCGAACCCATTTCACATGATGGTGCTTGAGGAGTACGACGGCTGTTCATCGTACACAGGGCAGTGTGGAGACACGATGAAAATATTTCTGAAATTGGAGGAATCGGAGGTCAAGGACGCCTCCTACATCACCGACGGCTGCGGGGTGACGGTAGCCGTGGGCAGCATCCTAATGAAGAGGATTATCGGGATGAGGCTCGAGAAGGTGGAGATGATGACCTCCCAGGACCTGGAGGAGGTGGTCGGTCGACTGCCCCCTGAGAATCAACACTGTCCGTCCCTGGCGGTGACCGCCCTGCACATGGCCATCGACGACCTGTACGCCCAGGGCGTAGTACAGTAAAATATAGAAAAGGCCCCGATAATTGACAACGTGATGGAAGACGGGGTCAATGCCAAGGATATAAGGTCAAGCGTCATCGAGGTGCTTAGGGCGATACATATTTCACACGTCGAGAAAAGTCTCTACGAGCTGGAGGTGATCAAGGAGATCAGTGTGGAAGACAGCGGCAGGGTGAATATCGTTTTCGTCCCTCCTTCAGAACTCTGCCCTGTGGGCATCAACCTGGCCTTCGAGATCAGGCGCAGGGTGAAGCGCGTCGACGGTGTGAACGGCGTGAACCTCAGGGTGCGAGAACTGCACCAGGGAGGACCCTCTATCGTGCAATTCGATGATTAGTCGGCCTTGACCTGGAGCCCTCTATGGTCACCGAAGCCCGGTGATAATTCGATCGAACGGGGCCTCTCAACGATTCTTGATGTCTTCCAAAACCTGAAGGTACTCTTCTCTAGAGATCTCTCCCCTGGCGTACCTCTCGGCCAGGGCATCAAGGGCTTCTCTCCTCTGGGGAGGGGACCACTCCTCTCTCTGGAAACGGTCATACGGGTAATCCCTGTCCCTGGAATAATCCATCCTGAGTACTATCAGCATCGCAATCAGTATGGCCAGCAGCGGGATTCCCATGCCCAACCCCATTATCCAGACTCCTGGGTAGTCCATGTGGTGATCGAAATCCCACATGGGGGTGCCGTCAAAGGCCAGTGAGGCGAGTGTTACAACCGTTATCACGGCCGCCACAATGATGATTATCACTACTATCCACAGGGTCTGATCCCTTTTCATCCAAATGGATAACATTATCCATTAGTAATATACTTGATGAATGCCTGGTGAGGGGAGAGGATATTCAATGCAGAGGTTCAATGAAAAACAGCCTGGGGGTAGAACATGAAGGTTTGCATAACATCTGACGGCCCCGACCTGGAATCGGGAGTGGGGCACGACCTGGGACATTCCCCTTACCTGCTGATAGTCGACCTGGACACCATGGAGTATGAGGCCATCGAAAACGAGGCCGCCTCCTGGGATATGGGGGCGGGGATGAAGGCGGCGGACACCATCATCGACCTGAGGGTGGACGCGGTGATCACCGGCAGAATAGGTCCCCACGGGTACTCCAGCTTCTCTGAAGCAGGCATCATGGTCTCCAGCGATGAAGAGGGGAGTGTAAGAGAGGCCATCGAGGCGTTCAAGAGACGGCACCTGCAGGACGAGTGAGTACCGCTACCCAGTTACCGCTACCTGCCACCGTTGGGCACCAGACGGCTAAAAAGATCGGCGATAGAGTTCAACACCAGAGCGGTGATGGAGAGCACCAGCCCTATGGTGAATAGGAACACCGCGCTCAGTGTTTGAAACAGCCATGTCCACTCGAATACCGTGAAGTTGAGCATGCTGGCCATACCCAGGAATGTACCGATAACGAACAGCGTGAATCCCGGTACTCCCATCAGCAACAAGGGCCTTCTCTGGCTCAACAGCGATACCCCGCGGTTGAACACGGATATACCGTGGGAGAATGCGTTATCATTGCTCCTCTTTGGCACATCGTAGTTGACAGAGATCGGGATCTCTTTGATGCTGAGGCCTCTCTCGGAGAGGCCCACGATCATGTCTGATTCGATGTTGTAGTTCCTGGACTCAAACTCCATGTTCTCCATGGCCTTCCTGCTCAGTGCCCTGAAACCAGACTGTGTATCGGTCAGCTTCTTCTTCATACCCAGGTTGGAAATAAAGTTCAGCAGGCGCTGACCGAACTTCCTGTGCAAGGGGGCCTCATAACCATCTTTGAGAAACCTGGAGCCGATTGTCAGATCGGCTTCTCCTTCCAGCACTGGCTCCAGTATCCGGGGTATCTCCTGTGGGTTGTGCTGGCCGTCGGCATCAAGTATCACCCCCGCGTCGAACCCCCGGGCCACAGCGAACTTGAACCCCTCACGCAGGGCAGCGGCCTTGCCACCGTTGATCTCCAGCCTTATTACCTCAGCTCCCGCCCTTCTGGCCATATGAGCAGTATCGTCAGTAGACCCATCGTCTATGACCACCACCTTATCGACCTGGTCCAACGCTTCGAGAACAATGCTGCCGATGGTGACGCGTTCGTTGTAAGCGGGTATTAAGGCTATCGTCTCAGATGGCATGTGAACCCCTGACAAATATATCCTCTAACTTCCGTTCAATCATCGGTCTCCTTATGAACTGCTCCCAAGTGATATGATGCTTTAATCAGTGGAACAGACCGATCGGTCGGTCGGTTCCACCGCTGGATGAACATCCCCATCCACTGCCGTTGGTAAAACAGATACATCTGCTATTTATCTATTTCCAAATAAACTGCGACTTGAGATAACCAGGAGATAAGACAGAAAAATTCATCATGCTGGTATATTATTGGCTCATCATGCCATTCAAAGCCGTTGATTACAGAGATGTTGAGCAGGAAGAGGTTGATGAGGAGGGGGCCAGTGGAGCCAAGATCAGGTGGCTCATCACTGAAGAGGACGGGGCAGAGAGGTTCATAATGAGGCACTTTGAGTTGGTGTCTGGAGGCCATTCTCCGCTCCACACCCACCCCTGGGAACACGAAGTGTTTATTCTGAAAGGGGAGTGCAAGATTACCTGCGAGGGTGAATCCAAGGTCCTCGCCGAGGGAGGGGTGGTGCTGGTACCCGAGGGGGTTGAGCACAATTTTGAAAACGTGGGGGACGATGTGCTTGAGTTCTTGTGCAGCATCCCAGTAGTGGAATAGAAGCGTAGAATAGAAGCCTGGGTGTTCAGAGTTCCGGAGGTCAGAAGAAGGTTATAACGCGCTCTAGGCGCGTGGCCTGAAACACGAATAGCGGGAAATCAACTCGACGACCGGTTCTCAATAACAGACAGGTCGAACAGTATCCCCTTCAGGCTACGCTTGATATCGCAGCACTCACATTCAGGGCAGTGGTCGGGCTTGGGCGCCCCGTATGGGATCTCCCAGGTCTCCCCACACCCCTCGCATTCGAATATCCTGGCTTCGAACATATCCACCACGTCTTAACAGGGTTTAGACCTATTTATATCCACCCGATGAGGTCCTGAAGTCTCTCTATCGTCTCGTTACTGATCTCGGATTCCATCAGCGCCGCCTGTTCTTTGGCCAGCTCTTCGTCCACCCCGATTCCGATTAGGAAGTCGGTCAGTACCTTCCTGTTCTGCTCTATGCTCTTGGCGAACTCCTTTCCCCTGGGTGTGAGCTGGACCCCGGCGTGAGGTCTCCACCTGAGGTACCCCTCCTCGGATAGCTTCTTAAAGCTCTCAGAGACAGAAGGTCCAGTGACTCCGAGAGACTCAGCCACGTCTCCAGTATTCACTTCCCCCTTCTCCTCTCCGATGCTATCGATAGTAGCCAGATACTTCCTGACTGTAGATCTCCTCATCTTCCGTCCTTGTGTGTTTTGCCGTGTAGTACCCGGCCCCTGGATCCGCCTCACGGATCCTCTTATCCGAGTACTGGACGGTGGGGCCGGGTCCAATTGACGGGGGTCATTCGACATGACCCTATTCTGAGGTTATCTCCTTCCTCATTCGTTCGATTTCATCGCCCAGTTCTCCGATCCTCTCCTTGATCGCTTCTCTCTCGTCTCTCAGCATCGCCAGTTCCTCTTCCATCATGGCAACCTGATCCTCCTGACTGATCCTCGGATTGAAGTAAGGATCAGATCTCGCGAAAGGAGGCGGGTACGCAAGGTCGGGGCCGTACCAGCCGTAGCCCCTTCCAGGGCCCCTAGCGAACCCGGAACCTCTTCCGAATCCGCGGCCCATTCCGCGGCCCATTCCGCGACCACCGCCTCTTCCCCTCCTCATCCCCATCCTGGGAACGGAAGGGTTCGCAAATCCAGGGACTGAGAAACCGGCACAGTAGCCGGCCGCTCTTCCAGTCATCGAGCCCATTCCTGCAGGGCCTGTTCCATCTCCTCTTGGCATATTTATCACTCCTTTGTGGGACAATCGAACAGTGGACTACAGCTCATCTTCCACCGCCTATTGTCTCCTGTAATATGAAATTATAAGAAGAAATATAAATAGTTTGTGCAACATGACGCAAAATAGGTGATCACAGCCCTTCGCTCTCCAGAGCGATCCTGACACCCTCCAGCTGGGGGCTCTCTTCTCTAAACGGGCTGGGGCCCAGATCACGGATGGTGTTCATGAAGTCATTGATGGTGTCTCTGAACTTATCTGGCTCATCGTTATCTATCCACTGGAGCTGGAGACGCTTCTCGCTGAATCCGAGCTGAGCCAGAAGGATTCTGAGCAGCACCAGCCTGTTCCGAGTCCTGTAGCTGCCCACCTCGTAGTGGCAGTGTCCAGGCTCAGCACCGGTGACCAGTATGCCGTCAGCCCCCCTGGAAACCGCCTCTATTATCCACTCGGGGTCCACCCTGGCCGAACAGATCGTCCTGATGGTCTTGAAACCGGGGTCCATCTGAATCCTCTTGATGCCGGCTGTATCAGCTGCCGCGTAAGAACACCAGTGACAGGCGAATACCAGGACGTTGAGTCGTTCCCCGTCTTCTGCCTCTTCAGTAGCAGCCTGGACCGTGGCCAGCATCTCCCTGTTGGAGAAGATGTCCATGTCCATGGCCCCCGAGGGACAGGAGGAGACGCACACCCCACAGCCTTCGCACAGTTTGGGGTCCACAAAGGAATACTTTCCATCGTCCTCAACAGAACGGATTTCGATGGCGCCCAGTCTGCACACCCTCCTGCAGATACCACAGCCGTCGCAGAGATCGGTATCCACGTTGGCCACCCGACCGTAGGGGGTGGGCTTCATTTCTTCCACCTTCGCCAGAGCGAGGTGTATCAGTTCGATGGCTTTATCCGTGGCCCTTGTCGGCGCCTTAGAGTGGATCCAGGCGCACTGTTCTCTTACATTGGCCATCTCCACCATGTACCTGTTCAGCCCCGCCTCCTCCGCAGTATCACGGAACTCTTCCATGTAGAGGAGGGGGGAACAGGCAACGATCACCACTCTGTCCAGGTCGTTCTTGTTGATCGAATTGATCATCTTCTGCCTGGTCTCGGAAGAACAGAGATACCTGTATTTCTCGATGTGGATAACCCTGTGGTGCTCGATGACCTTCCTGGTCATCTCCTGCATATCGAGCGTGCTGCTGACTGTTCCACCGCATTCACAGAGGAACACTCCGATCCTTGGTTTTTCTGAAGACTCCATGCGATACCTCTGTCTACGAATATGCTCTCATCCACCACAAAGGTGTACAGTATGGAACTAGAGAGCGACTATCAGTGTGTTCCACTTTCCCCCGAACATGTACGGTATTCTATCTGGAGTGATCAGAATACAAATTGTAAGAAAAGAAATGGAAGGGGTTTCTTGAGGCGGTTCAAGCGGAGCTCTTCCAGAGACCGTGGACGTTGCAGTGTTCTCTGGCCTTGATATCGCCGGCTGAGACACAGAACTCGGCCTGTGGTTTCTCACCAGGCTCCAGGTACTCTCTCTGGGATTTCCCGTCGTAGATGATCTCAATCCACTCGATGTGGTGTTCCTCCAGCATCGGGTGAGGGTTTGATCCTACCTTGACCAGCACGCCGTCCTCTGTCTCTTCGATGACCGGCACGTGTTTCTCATACCCTTCATCTTCCGTCTTGGCGCCCAGGAGTTCCATCGTCTCGCCGCAGCAGACCAGCTGGCCCACTCCCTCTCTCACCACTTCGATAATGTTGTCGCACACCTGACACTGGTAGACCTGCATTCTTTCAGTCATTTCGCGTCTCCCTCAATACTTCTCGTTCATGACCATGTAGTATCCTCGGGGATGATCACAGGAGGGGCACTCTTTCGGAGGTTCCTTTCCGTAGTGTTTGTACCCGCACTCCAGGCAGTACCACCACACCTTCTCTTTCTTCTTGTACAGGGTGCCGTCCTCCAGCTGCTTCAACAGTTTGGCGTACCTCTCCTTGTGATGCTCCTCGGATACCGCGATGGCCTTCAACCGCTCCGCTATCTCCGCATGGCCTTCCTTCTCCGCGATGGCAGCAAACTCGGGGTACATGGTATTGCTCTCGTAGTTCTCTCCTCCTATGGCGGCCTTGAGATTCTCGATGGTATCTCCGCAGGCAGTGGGGGCACCGGCCACAACTTCCAATTCGTCGTAAATCTCGTCATCATCCTTCAACTGGTTGATCAGCCTGAAATGCCATTGTGCATGCTCCTGTTCGTGTTCTGCCGTTTCATTGAATATCTTGGCGATTGGTGGATAACCTTCCTTCTTGGCTACATTCGCGTACATGTTGTACCTGTTCCTAGCCTGGCTCTCCCCGATGAAGGCCTTGGCCAAATTCTCGATTGTTTCACTCAATTATGACTCCTCCAACGATTTTATTTTACTCTTCATTATATTATCATTTCGGTCTCACTCACTGGAGAATATTCCCCAAAATCTTAACGGTCAAAGTATGTAGGCTTCAGCAAGCCTGAGAGTGTGAGAGTTTCCGAGGGATCTCACTCCAGCAATTCCTCTATCTCCTCTCTACCGGCTTCCAGTTCTGCCACCTGCTCTTCGTCCATGTTCAGGAGCATGGTCTGGAACTCGCCGACATGAGTTTTCTCCTCTCTGGCGATGTCCAGGAGGACCTCCTTGATGTTCTCGTCCTTGGTCATTGCCGCCATCTGCTCGTAAAGATTGATGGCGTCCAATTCGGCGATTATCGCCGACCTAAGCACTTCCTTGTCGATGTCCTCAGCGTCCACCTTCTTCAACTCTATAGGCATTGTATGCAACATTCTCAATTCCTCCTTCAATTTCCCTTTAGGCTGTTAACTTAAGATTGGCAAACTTGGTATTTATATCTGCTCGACATCGTGAGAGACTCGACAGATGTATCCCCTCGCGATCGATAATATAAGAAATGAAAAGAGTCCATGGAATCATCCATGGATTTGGAATGTGTTTACTTGACTTTGACCTTTGTCCCAGTCATGTGTTCTGTTACAGGAATTGTCAGAAACAGGACGCCGTCCTTCCAATCGGCACTTGCCCTCGTGGGATCGACTTCGTACCTCAGGGTTCGGCATCTGTGGACCGGCTGCTGCCCTCTGGATGGGGTAAACTCCAGGCACCACCCATTCTCGTGAACGTCCACGTCCACATCTTCCTTTTTGACTCCTGGCAATTCCTGCTTGATAATCAGCTTGTCTCGATTATCGCTCAATCTTGACTGGGGTTCAGGCGTCACATAGTGATCCGCCGGATATCCTGCCATAGTTTTCTTACCTCCCAATAAATCTTGGGTAAGAACGATTTATTTAGCCCATACCATAAAAGCCTTTCGGTGGAACAAGAACGGTAATTGGAATAAAATATACTTAGTATACTTTTATAACTTTCGGAAGTGGTTTCGTAAGGCCAGAAAATAACAATCGATTAGATATGCACCTGACAGTGCTCACCGAGTACCAGCCTGTACCCCTTGGGCAATCTGTCCCTTGACGATGTGATGCAGGAACCTCTGCCTATCAGGCTCTCTACCAGCTTCTTATCGCAGTCCACATGAGTGTCGTCTATGATGATGGAAGACTCGACCTCGCCGTTGATTATGGTGCACCCATTCCCAATTGAAGTATAGGGTCCGATGTAGGTATTGGGGCCGATCTCGCAGTCGTCTCCGATGATCACTGGACCTCTGATCTTGCTCCCTCTCTTGATCACCGTGCCTGCTCCGACGCTGACCCTGCCTATCAACTCTACATTTTCCCCGATCTCGCCCCGCATGTCTTCCTCAAGATCCTCGAGAACCAGATGGTTGGCCCTCAATATGTCCTCAGGCTTCCCGGTATCCTTCCACCAGCCCTTGACTTCCACCGCCCTGACGCCCTCGCTCTTCCTTAGGTCGTCTATGGCGTGGGTGATCTCCAGCTCGCCCCTCCAGCTGGGCTCCAGCTGGTCGATGATGGGGAATATACTCTCCCTCAGGAAGTATATGCCGATCATGGCCAGGTTAGACTTTGGGTCCTCGGGTTTTTCTTCCAGGCCAACGATATCGTCCCCTTCGTCCAGCTCGGCGATCCCGAACATCTGGGGGTTGTCCACCCGGCACAGGGCCACCATGCCCTCCATGTCGCCGGACCTGAACTCGTCCACCATGTACTTGATGCCGCCCTTCAAGATGTTGTCCCCCAGGTAGACAACGAACGGGTCGCCGTCCATGAACTCCTCGGCGCATCCGACGGCGTGAGCTATGCCTTTCGGCTCTCCCTGCACGATATACGTGATATCGATACCGTACTCGCTCCCGTCGCCGAGCAGGTCTTTCACCTTCTCCGGCATGTTGTTCCCCAGGATAATGCCTATATCCGTTATCCCCGCTTCTCTCAAGTCCTCTAGGCAGTAGAGGATGTTCGGTTTATTGGCTATGGGTATCAGTTGCTTGGGCCCGGTATGGGTCAGGGGCCTCAGTCGTGTTCCGCTCCCGCCGGCCAGTATCAGTCCTTTCAATTCATCTCCTCCTCTGAGATCATGTCCCGTAGCGATTCCCTAAAGGAGGGTACGGAGATATTTAATTCTCCCTCCAATTTTGCGATATCCAAGCACGAAAACCGGGGGCGGCTGGCAATCCAGTCCGCTTGTTCCATGGAGGAACGTTTGATCAGGGAACTGTCTAGAGAAAACTCTTCAGCGATCTGTCGTCCCATCTCGTACCTGCTCAGGCAGCTCGATCCAGAGGTGTGGAAGACTCTCGATGCTCCGGACTCGATCAGGTCTAGCAGAACGGCTGCGCAGTAAGGGACATAGGTCGGTGTGACATACTGGTCATCGAAGAGGCGTACCTCCTCTCCCCGCCTCAGGGAGTCTATCACCCATGTGACGAAGCTGGTGCTCTCCGACACGCGGTTCCACCCGAACAGCACGGCGACCCTACACACCAGGTTCCTGGCGGAGGCGTCCAAAACGATCTGCGCTCCCTGGTACTTCGTCTTGGCGTAGGTGTTCACCGGGTCTGGGCTATTCCTCTCCGAGTAAGGACTCCCCTTGTCACCCCTGAACACGTAGTCAGTGGAAACATAGAGCAAACGGGCCCCCAGCGCCTTGCTTATCGAGGCCACGTTCAGAGTCCCTTCAACATTGACACTCCACGCCTCATTTGGCCTCTCCTCACATTCGTCCACGTTGGTCATGGCCGCGGTGAGAACGACGGCATCCGGGCTGAACTGTTCCAACACCTCTCTGGTCGCCACGTTGTCTCTGATATCGAGCGGTTCAGTGCGATAGTCTACTTTATCAGGTTCATTGTTCAGGAATGTGCCCAGGACGTCGTAATCCCTGCGTCTAGCCTCCCTGGCAACATACTGGCCCAGTAGACCGGAGGCCCCCACTACGGCTATTCTCATCATCATTGATATGTATCTCTAAAAGAAATGACTTTCGAAAGTATTCGTGTTGTAATGTTAGATCTTTCCAACTTGGAAGATACAAGTCCCGAGAAAAAGGGAAAGGGTACCAGCAGATCCACACGGGTACGGTATGACTACCGACTCCCCTTCGGCGCTCCCGGATTCTCTGAAATTACCGGGACTTATCCTTTGACCCACCAGGCCACTGCCTTTCCACAGGAGTTCACTTCTTCATCGATTCTGCCGCAGTCTTGATCGATTTCATCGTCTGATCTACAGTGAGCACAGGACTTACTTCGAATTTGACATAGGGCATCCATCTGAGCAGGTTCGTGTTCACTTTCTCCGCAGTCGTATCAGCGGTGACTGAGTGCCCGGCCAATTCACCGCTGCACAGTCCCCAATCAGCGGTTATACCTTCCTTGATGTCTGCCTTTACCATCTCAAGCATTTTGAGCCATTGCTTTGTTCTCTCTTCAGGATCATCAGGAATGAAAGCTGAATCAACCTCCCAACGCATGAAGAACTTGGTCATGGTCGAATCTTCACCTCCTTTAATTCTTGGTACTTCTAATGCTCCCCACCTCGGAGCGGGAAGTTTAAAAATTCTTTAAAAAGACCAGTTGATTCAGTATTTGTACTTTTGCTACAGCCGATGCGGCTTGACCCCGCCGAAGTTACCGCCGGGCCATTTTCATATTCATCCTGAGAGGACGGTTTTAAGTCCAAACACTACCGACCAGGCCGGATACATGTGGACCATTGAGAGTATGGAGGACGGCCTCCAACAAGTCAGAGTATCTGCGATGACTTCTCCCCATCGCGGAGCAGTTCATATTCTGTCCGATAGGAATCAGGGGAATTCTTCATATAGTGTCCTTTGCGAGTACGTAAGAGATGTTCACTGGTCTGGACCTGATCCTCACCTACCAGTGCCCCTCCAGATGTAGGCACTGTATGTACCACGCCCGCCCAGGTAACGCCCCATCGATCTCTTCCGAGGCAGTTGAAAGCTGCCTGGAGTTCCCTGACTTTCAGAGTATCTCCATACATGGTGGAGAGCCCCTGCTGTTTCCAGAAGAGGTATTCAGCATGCTTGAGCTGGCTAGGAACAACGGTATAGATGACAACTGGCTGATCACCAACGGCTTCTGGGGAGAGGGCCGAGAGAGGGCCAAGGAGACTCTGACTGTACTGCGAGAGAGCGGCCTGGCCAACATCTGCTTCAGCGTGGACGCGTTCCACCAGGAATGGATTCCATTCGCCGCCGTACTCACTTGCCTGGAGGAAGCATTGTCTTTTGATTTCACTACCGTCTCAGTGGATGCGTACTTCTTGGAGGGCCGGGACGCGGACAACCCTTGGGACAGGAAGACCTCTGAACTGTTGACATGTATCTTACACCCGGGGGTAGAAGTGAATGAAAGAGGACTCACCTTTTACGGGAGGGGATCAGGACTCACCGAGGGTTTGGATAAGGAACGTCTACCCGGCGGTAGATGCTCACCTCCGTTCTGGCTCGGTCCCAGTCTGGAATCCCCTCACACGGTTGAATTGGATCCCTACGGGAACGTGACTCTGTGTCCGGGAATCAGGATCGGGGATGCCTATGAAGAGCCTCTACCCACCACCCTCGCCGACTATGATTACAGGGATCACCCCATACTGAAAGTGATCGTCGAAGACGGCCCGATCGGACTTGTGGATCTGGCGGAAAACCTTTCAATAAAATATCCTGAGCAGTATGTGGATGAATGCCATATGTGTTACGAACTCAGAAGGTTGCTGAGACCTCATTACAAAGAGGGACTCGGTCCCTCCCGCTGTTATGGCATTTGAACTGTGGTGAGAAGTCTAGTTTTCCGAGGAGGACATCGACTCCACGCGGCAGGCCGAGAGCAATACACGCCGGGAATATTGAGCTGTTATGAGGCAAATAGATGAGACGGGGTGAGTGGAAGGGAAGACAATAGAGTTATATGATTGTAGGGTATTTTTTCTGAAGATCACGATGACGGGGGATACTATCGAAGGTGTGATGGTCAGAGGGCTGGATCCCATACCCGACGAACGGGGGTGGCTGATCGAGATTCTGAGGAGCGACTGGGACGAGTACGATGAATTCGGTCAAGTATATATGACCGCCTGCTATCCCGGCGTGGTCAAGGGTTGGCATTATCACAAGAATCAGGATGACCACTTCGTCTGTATTAGAGGAATGGCCAAGGTGGTGCTGTACGATGCACGTGAGGGTTCTGCCACCCAGGGGACCGTTAACGAATTCTTTATGGGGGAGCGCGACTTCAAACTGGTCAAGATCCCCAGATCGGTATATCACGGATTCAAGGCTGTTGGCGGCGAAGAGGCGTGGATACTGAATGTGCCCACCAGGCTGTACGACTACGACGATCCAGACGAATACCGCCTGCCATACGATACGGAAGAGATCCCCTACGACTGGGAGATCGAAATGGGGTAACGGCTTTGACCCGCAGGGAGGGAGTGAGTTCGTCCAGGCAGAGTTGATGGCAGAGCATAGCAACTCGGAAGTTCTGGCGCAATAGATTCTGAGGCCAATATCGTGATACTCATAATGTTATTATACCAGGTTATATATCGATTACCGATATAGAAGGGCGCAGCAATAACGGAGAGCAAGGGACTGGAGGGTATCACACTCAAAGGGAACGGGATCGTCCTGATCTTGCTCTCATTGATCGCTATGATGGTGATGTTCATTGAGATCATGCTGGTCCCCGCATTGCCAATCATCGCACAAGACTACTCCGTGGGCGCCGATTGGATCTCCTGGGTGTTGTCCGTATATCTGCTGGTGGGTGCCATCGCGACGCCGCTGGCGGGGAAGCTGGGAGACCTGTACGGCAAGAAGAGGGTGATGTTGATCACCATGGTGATGAACACCATAGGCCTGCTGGGCTGCGGCTTTTCGTGGTCTTTCTCCGACCTGCTCTCTTTCAGGGCCATCCAGGGCATGGGGGTGACATATTCCCCCTGACCTTCGGCATAGTCAGAGACACCTTCCCCAAGAAAGGCGTTCCCGTGGCGGTGGGGATAATCAGTGCCATGTTCCCTATCTGAGTGGCCTTCGGTCTCACTGGAGGTGGGTACATCATCACCGAGTTCTCGTGGAGAGACTGTTTCTACGTAGTGACCCCTCTCTTGGCCCTGATGGCCGGCCTTATATGTCACTGATCAGAGACTCTGGAATCCGTTACGAGGGATCGATCGGCATAGTGGGGACTCTCCTGCTGGGTGCGGGGACATTCTGTCTCCTATTCGGTCTGACCCAGTGTGAATCATAAGAGTGGACCGACACCGGGGTGCTTTCCTTCCTAGTCCTTTCCAAGGCGACCATTGCTGTTCGTGTGGCATGAGAGGAGGACTGAGGACCCGCTGGTTAGGCTGAAGTTAATGGCCGACAAAGGCATACTGGAATCGAACGTGGTGGCCATATTCGTGGGGCTCTCCATGTTCCTCATGTTCCAGACCCTTCCCTTCTTCCTGATGAGCCCTGAATCGCTGGGAGGGTTCGCTCTTGCCAGCGCCTTTGTGGTCGGCCTCTACATGTTCCCCAGCGCAGGTGCCCAGCTGTTTACCGGTCCGCTGGGGGGCGTGTTTTCACGCAGGAGGGGGGCTGACTGGACCCTTTCCCTCGGGCTGGGTATCTTCCTGCTGGGCTTCGCTCTGCTCATATTCATGCACTCCAGCACCCTAGAGATCGTACTCGCGGTGTTTGTGAGCGGGAGTGGGCCGGGTTTCAACATGGTAGGCCTTATTAACCTCATCGTGAACGGATGTCCACAGCAGGAGTTCGGAGTGGCATCAGGTATGAACTCACTATTCAGGGTGATCGGGGGCTCCATCGGCCCGGTCCTGGGAGGTGTGATTATGGCCCAGTTCACGGTGGACTGGATACCTCCTGGCGCTCCGTCTGAGATGGCGGTGCAGCTGACCACCGAGACGGGGTATGTCTGGGCCTGGGTGGTTGGAGCAGTGTTTGCCTTCATAGGGCTGATACTCTCTCTCATCATAAGACCGGAGAGTAACAGCCTCGCTTCAGGCGATGACGGCTACCCTAGATGGGCCTGAACATGGACAATTTAGATAAGGCACCATTCTTCTATGCCCGCGTGAGATACCTATGAGAATCCTGGCCATCAACGGCAGCCCGAGGGAAGGGGGGAACACGGACACGGTCATCAGAGAGATAATGGGGTCGGTGGAGGACAACGACGATTTCCGTTACGTGCACCTAGCCGACCTCGATATCAACGACTGCAACGGCTGCAAGAGCTGCAAGCAGTCTCCGGGTTGTATACAGGAGGATGATATGCAGTCTCTGTACGGAGAGCTAGAAAGGGCGGACATGCTGCTGATAGGATCCCCGATATACATGGGGGCTGAGACCGGTCGGTTGAAGTGTTTCTGCGATAGACTCTACGCGTTCCTTGAGTCGGGGGAGGAGGGCTTCAACAGCAGGCTGGAGGGGGAAAAACGAGCGGTGGTCTTCTTCTCCTGCAACAACAACGACGGCAACGTGGTCTACTATTCCATGAACGCCCGATACTCAAGGGTGCTGAAGGTCCTTCTCGGTTTCGACGACGTGCACACCTTCATCATACCTGGCGTCTCGAACCACGACAGCATACTCGACTCCACCTTCGCTCAACAGACGGTGGATATGGCCAGTAAGATGATCTCCGGGGAACTGTCTTACGACTGAGATCCTGAAGATCAGTATGTTAAGTTTCACAGGCCCTGATATCAGAAAGTATTTCATCCACCCCCCTCCCTTGCCATACCGATGGCAAGAGACAGGATCAAGGCGTGCCCTTACTGCGGGAGCGGGGATATCGTACCCACGGTACTCATAGGCGGGCCTATGGCCGCGATGGATAACAAGGACTATACCTATATATGCGAGTCCTGTGGCAAGAAGGCGGTCCCCATCGAGTTCTCTTCCGAAGATCTTGACTCGCCCGGGGGGCAGGATGAGGAGGGGGGTGATTTCCTGCGCATACCTATCGTGCCTCTCAATACCTCGGCTTTACTTTCAATAGGCAGCTTCGACCTCCCGCTGGGGAAGATAGCCCAGGTGGTCGATATAAGATGGGGAGACAACGAGTTTCGGATAGCGGACTACAGAGCCGACTTCCTGGACTACTGGAGGGCGGTCTCCGGGAAGAGGTACAACTCCTCGGAGATAATGCTCATGGACCTGGCGGGTATACGAGAAGCACGCCCCAACTTCAAGGTGTTGAAGAAGCTGATCAAGAGCAGGTACAACATCTGGTTGGACCTGGGCATGAGGGACATCCAGGACCTCTTCGACTCGTTCGCGATGGACATCTCCTGGGCGGTAGCTGGCACCATCACATGTTCCAGCATAGACCTCTACAGGGAGATCTTCGAGCTCTCCCCCAGGTGCCTACCCCTGCTCTACTACGACCGTGAAGTGATGTGGTACCGCAAGGGGGCGGGGCCTGAGGAGGTACTAGGCGCGCTTGAAGAGCTGAGGGGCCTCGGTTATTCCACAGCGGCGGTTCTCGACCTCCCCCGGCTGGGAACAGGGGACGGGCCCTCCGAGGAGCTACTTGAGGAGCTACAGAAGGTCGATATGGAGGTAATGTTGGGCGGAGGTATAACGGAGAAGGACCAGGAAGTTCTCGAGGAGAGGGGGTTCTCAGGGGCTCTCATGGACCCATACACCCCGGTCATAAGGAACATAATAGACGATCGGGAGAGAGAGGAGCCGGTCGATCATTCGTTGGAGAGCCCCTCGGGCGCCCCCAGGCCGGATGCACTTCCCAGCGATTGATCTGTTGACCAGGATAAGCCACCGACCACCTATGTATCTATTCTTCCTGTTCCGCGCCACCGATCAGGATCCGGAGGAATATGGCGGTTATGAGGCTCATCAACACCCAGCCCATCATAGATTCTATGACGCTCAGTATCTTTCCCATACCCGTGGGAACCATGTCCCCATAGCCCAGGGTGGTCCATGTGACTCCACTGAAGTAGAAGACCTCGTAGAAATTGGTGACCGGGGCCCCGCTGTCGTAGTTCACGAGCCCGTTCAGGTGGTAGATGGTGGCAAATGTGTACATCATCAGGAATATGGAGAAGAACGCCATACCGATCAACAGCAGGTTCTCCCCCTCCTTGTTATGGTAGTGTATCACGCCCTCGATAAGGATGATCACGGTGAATACGAGGGGTACCAGGAAGAGCGCCGAGCTGGCTGCGGCGAGCAGGGGTACGATGACCGCCCCTGAGATCGCGCCCAAGAACAAGGCAATTCCCAGGAGAACGACGGGGGAGATCATGATCAGGAACACTATCATCCCCGTGGTCAGACAGTTTCCACTAAGGTTTCTGTTATAGTGGAAGATGGCCAGCGATGCCACCAGCAGAACGATGTCGAAGATACCAAGGCCAATGCCGGAAACCAGTTCGTTTCCTCCGGCCTCCACCGGCTTTCCGAATATGGGGGCCAGGAGGTACATGGTGAAGTAGACTATCAAAATGATCCTCGAATAGATGGGGGCCTCGGTCATAAACCTGAGGAAGTATGCGAAGAAGTTCGGCATCCTCAGCGAAACGTCGCGGTCAAGCATCCTAGGTTCTCCTCAATATATTGGCGTACATTACCTCCGGGGGAATGAGTCGCCGTTGAATTCCTCGTTTCCTGTGTAGATTAGCATTTTGTCCTAAAACAGTTTGGTATGTAGAACCGATTAGGGTCATCAAGCTTGGCCTGAACAACTTCTCTGATACCTCCAAGCCCTCACCGAACAGTACTTAGTTCTTGCTCCCCATACCCGTTGAGGAAATATGTATAGGCTGTTGGTCACTGGCGGCATGGGCTTCATAGGGAGTAACTTCATCCGCTTCATGTTGGAGCGGCACGGAGAGATGGAGATCGTCAACCTGGACAAACTAACCTACGCTGGCAACCCCGCCAATCTGTCCGATGTGGGGGGACGTCACCGTTTCATAAGGGGCGATGTCTGCGACAGAGAAAAAGTCGATGCACTGGTCCAGGAATGTGATGCCGTGGTACACTTTGCCGCAGAGACACACGTGGACCGTTCTATCGATTACGCAGAGTACTTCGTAGACACCGACGTGAAGGGCACGTTCATGCTTCTAGAGGCGGCCAGGAAGCACGGGGTGGAGAAGTTCATACACATCTCCACCGATGAAGTCTACGGCGAGGCGGGAGACAGCTCGTCCAGAGAGGACGACCCTCTGATGCCGAAGAGCCCTTACGCGGCCAGCAAGGCAGGGGCCGACAGGCTGGCTTACTCGTACTTCTGTACCTACGGCCTCCCGGTGATCATCACCCGGTGCACGAACAATTACGGGCCCCATCAGTATCCAGAGAAGTTGATACCGCTGTTCACGACCAATGCCCTGGAGGATGAACCTCTCCCCGTGTACGGAAGCGGGAAGAATACTCGGGACTGGATATACGTGAAAGACCACTGCTCGGCAATCGATCTACTGTTGAGGTCACAGGGCAGAGATGGGGAGGTGTTCAATATCGGATCGGGGGAGGAGAAGACCGTCCTGGAGATCGCTTCTACAATCCTGAGCACCCTGAATAAACCCGAGGGGCTGATAGAACACGTGGAGGATAGGGCAGGCCACGTGGAGAGACATGCAGTTGATACTTCCAAGATCAGGGACAGACTTGGATGGGCTCCGGAACACGAATTCGATCAGGCGATAGTGAATACCATAGAATGGTACAGGGATAACGTAGAGTGGTGGCGCCCCATCAAATCAGGTGAATTCAGAGAATACTACGAAGAACATTACGGAGGGGAATAGACGGAGAGATCTCTCTTCCATGGAGTATAGTCCCAGAATTGTACCAGAGAATTAGTGCTTCTATCCTCCCTCCTCAATTGTAACGATCTATCTCCCTTCCCTGTCTATTTGTTAACCAATTTCCGAAAGGGGGTGGAATAGGGTATGTATATTGGACTCTGGAGGGGTCAAATTTAAGGCTATTTTACGTTTGAAAAGTACCCGTCAGTAAGAGTTTTATTCGTAGGTGTGAAAAGGAGACTGCTGCGGAACGAGATCCTGCTCCGATTCTCTCTCCGATTTCTCCTAAAAATATAGTATTCATCCATTCATGCTGGATATATAAAGGAGAAGCGTACATGAATGAGGAATTGCATGAGGGCGCAATCTCGTCCTAAATGACTGCTTAAGAGTGTAAGTCGGCGGTCAGATTTCAACCCACCTTAGAGGGTGTAATCACATTCGCTAATGACCTGCCGATTTTCTACTGATCTAGGACACACTCTTGAAATTACGTAGCACTCCAGCGATCTAGAAAACATCACCAGATCTAATGATTTAACCCCCCTTAAATTCATTCTCATAGATATCGCACTCCAAAACGCCAGCATATCGGATTTCGAGTGCTGGGTGTGTTAAAGTGCTTTACGTTTATTAACTACATCAACACCCAGGTTAACCTTAGTAAGGAGCAATATCGCTACCTTTAAGTATTATGAAAATAGTCCTTCTGGTTGTACAAACCGTCACTTAAGACGGCCCACTTAGGGGGAAAAAAATGGGACTAAATGCAGTAGGCTTTGGAATGATGGGACTGGTATACGGTCTCTGCCACTGGATTTTCTACACCAGTGGTGTCCGAGCTGGATCTGCGTGGTGGGGTGCTGAGCCAGTCGAGGGAGAGCTCAACCCCGAGCGTGCAATAGGCGCCATGGGTTCATTGGCAGCAGCGTTCGCGCTGATTGTGATGGCCATCTGGCACTTTGCCACAGATCCGTTCGGTGGACCCGTTTCCACGATGTTCTCTATCGTTCCGGCCTTGTATGGTTTCTTGTTCCTGGGTACATTCTTCTGTGCCACAAACAACTGGGACTGGAGACCAATCGGTGACGCAGCCCTTTGGGGTGGTTTAACCCAGATGATGTTGCTGCCTTTCGCAGCATATCTCGGAGTGTCCTGGGACTTCATTGTAGGGCTGTTTGTTTATGGTTTCACCGCAAGCACGTGGGGCCTCGTCGTCCACGGTAAAGTCAGTGCGAAAATACACCAGTTCAATCTGTGCGCCTCCATGTTCATTACATGGTGGTACATGATATTTGGTGGTGGACTGTATCCGTGGGGCGATGTCGCAATTCTGGGAGACGTGCAGGGCGCACTGTCCACCGAGAATTGGATGTGGCTGTGGTTCATAATAGGTATAATCAACATGATAATGGTTGTTTACACCTATAAGAATGGACCAGAGAGACAGTTCATGTGGTAGAAACTGGAACCGGAAACATCTTCCTTTTCTTTATTTAATTTTTGACAACTTTTGAAGGGGATGGGTTGAGCCAGGCTTATGTAAAGCCGAACCTTCCATCGATCGTGATTGACCACCATTAGAAGGTTGAAAGAAAAAATAGTAGCTTAGGAGTGGCTCAGGACTTGAACTCAAGGACGGTGCGTTCTCCCAGTTCGCGGGCCTCTTCGAGAGCAGTAGGGTGTTTCTTGATTGCTCCTTTCTCATCGCACCCCCCGAACGTGAGGTCGCCGAAATACTCCACATTGATCGCGTTGAACAGCGCCTTTATGGAGGATATAGCGTTCTGGAACCGCGGCTCCTTCCGGGCTCCCACCGATAGGAAGGCGCCCAGCCGTCTCTTCTCCTTCCCTATCGGACCATCAAGGATGTACTTCCTGGCCCAGAGGGACTGACACCTGTCGATGAAGGCTTTGGTCTGACTGGTCAGACCTGAAAAGAATATTGGGGAGGCGATGATCAGCCCGTCCAGCTTCTCAAGGAGTTCGTACAGATACTGCATATCGTCGTCATAAATACAGTGTCCATCGGAGAAGCAGTCGTTGCAGGCCTGGCACCCTTTGATATCGAGTTCGTTCAACCGGATCTTGGCGATCTCCGCTCCCCGGGCCTCCACCCCTTCCAGACAGGAGTCCAGCAGTAGATCCGTGTTACCTTTTCGCCTTGGACTACCAGACAGTCCAACAACTTTCACCATATATCACAACCTCTCAGATCTCCGATTGTAGTTACGAGCGATCGCCTCAATCCAGTCCTGGAGAGCAGTGTGAGATGTTCTCCATTATCCTGTCTCTCAGGTTGGCATAATAATGAAAGGTCTTCACCACGTAATCACAGGCCCCCAGTTTCCTGGCTTCAAAACTGAGGTCCGGGTCGTCGTACCCGGAAACGAATATTACCCTGGTGTTCACATCACGATCTCTGAGGTCCTTCAGCAGGTCAAAACCGTCACCATCGGGCAGATCGTAATCGAGTATCACCACGTCGTAGACCTTCTTATTCAGTTTTCCCAGTGCCTCTGAAACATCGTATGCGGCCTCGAGATTGAATTCAGTTTCGGGCAGATACTCTCGGCACAGCTCGACATGCTCCTCGTTATCCTCGACCATCAGTATCGTATACCTGCCCTTCTTGTCCACCATCAAATCTTTCTCCTATTATCTCTGGTTGCGGGGGCATCGTTCAAAAGTGTTTTGGTTCTTTCTCCGAGGTTCGGTTGACCTTCACTCTTATCGTAGCGAATTGGTTTCTCAATATCTAAATCCTTGCCTGTGTTTATTCGAAATTGGTATGATGTGCCCGATAAAGCCTGTCCAAACAGAGAAGAGGTACATCTGGAGGAGGTATGAACCTTGGGAGTCTTCACGGGGTTCCCTTCGATACAAGGATGAAGATTTCTCACTTTCATACGGTTACTATATTATGTTTTCTATATTCGGACCCTTATAGGAGTCAATTTGGGATCAGGTGATATAATTGCGAGAATGGTCTCAATTATCGTCAGGAATCATAGAAAAGATATAAATACTATGCGTATATACGCATCTCAAAGCGCATGGCGGAGGCTCATTCCCCCTATCTCCTCCTTATGATGGTCGCTTGCGACCAGATTCTACAGCCTTCCCATGCGTCTTTTTTAACCTTATCGCAAGTTAGTCATGTTTCACAAGATAGATATAACCATCTGTGGTCATTTGTTGGACGATGAGTTCGGGATTAACGGTGGGGGCGATGGCCACTGTAGACGATTTTCAGAGTATTAGAGCCTTGGACATCGACTTCATGGAACTGCTGATCAGAGAGAACGATGGCCCGGACGACCTGGAGTTCTTGATCAGTGATCTCGATGACCACTTCATCGCCCACGCGCCTAAGAGACTGGACATCGGGGGCGGCACGGCCCTCCTTGATCTCGCCAGTCCTGATGAAGAACTTAGAGAGCACTCCGTGGAACGTATCAAGGAGATAATTGAGGTAGTAGGGAAGGAGGTGCCTATGGTAATCCATCCAGGAGGAGTACGTGAGGGACCGTTCGGAGAGCCCGATCACCTGACGAGTAACCTCGTGATCTCTCTGCAGCATATCAACGGCAGGTTATGGCTGGAAAATATGCCGTCTAGGTATATCCACGAACAGGGCGTGCTGCACTGTAATATAATGACCAGTCCGGCCGACTTTCAAACAGTGCTCCCCATGGTGGAGGGCATTACACTGGACACCTCTCACGCCTACCTCTCAGGAGGTGCGTCTTCAGGGAACGACAAGATCCGTGATTTCATTGAATCCCTGGGCCCACATATCCGCCACGTCCATCTCTCCGATGCTGAACGCCCTTCGGGAGAGGGCCTGCCGTTGGGTGAAGGTGATATCGACTTCTCTTTCATGTCCAGGTTGTCCCACCTCCCCATCTTGCTGGAGATCAGAGGAGGGCACAAGGAAGGGGGAGAGGGCTTCAAAGAGGCTTTAGGGGCGGTAAACAGTGGTAGATTGTGGTAGCTGTAAGTGTACTTTACACCCCGAGGGCTATCCGGATGGTATCCCTGGTTCCGGGGGCCAGGCCGAGGAATATTACCGCGAACTTCATCACATTGCCCAGCGGCACGGCCCTGGCCAATTCCTCTTTGAACAGCACGTCGATCAGGTAGACCAGAAAGAGCACCATCACGAACTTCAGGAGGAGCATAGAGGCCGCTGTCCCCGTGAGGTCTATCAGTAATGTGGGCAACACGTGTTTCTCTCCGTAGCCGTAGACGTCTATGCCCCGATAGGTGGCCGCGCCGTCCAGGAAGTGAGAGAAGAACATGACGAGATTGACTGGCATCGCCAGCACGCTGATCTTATCTGACTTGAGAAGTCTATCTGCTGAGTAGACAAGGGCGGTGATTGCGGCGGCTATCCCGGGTATGATCAAGAGTTCCCATGTGTTGAGACTGATCGGCTCACCGCTCTTCAGAGTGTAGACGGTTTGCCAGCCGCTGTCCGACGTGAAGGCGAGGACGTAGGAGAGGGAGAGCAACAGGAAGAAGAGACCGGTGCATAGAGTGAATGTCTCAAGTGTCCTGTCGCTCCTCGAGTCGATGTGGTGGAATAGGGCGACGGTGATCATGCCCAGAACCACCGGTATGGGGAAAGGCAGGAGAAAGGCCAGCTGCTCCCCTTCGAAGTAATTGAATGCGTACAGCGCAATGAGTATCGCCGCCACCATCACCGAGAATGCGACCGTCCTCTGACCGTAATCGAGAGACCTCTTTTTCACCACGTAACCAGCGACCCCTCCTATCAGGAAGACGGCACCCACCAGGAAGTAGATCAGAGGGGAGATGAAGAGGTACTGTATCCATCCATCGAACAGATACGCGTCCTCCAGTGCTCTGGTCACCCCTCCCAACAGGAAGACGGGGAGGGCGCTCATTATGAACATCCTGTCCACGTTCAGCCCCCACCTGTTGGCCGCCCTATAGCCGCCGAACACGGCCAGAGCGAGCAGGAGAGCGTACACTACGGTGTTGATGATGTTATAACCCTCCAGTATGCCGTCTATCGAACCCCCCTCCTTGTCGGCAACCACCGGTCCCCAGAAGTACTTGTAAAGGAACTGGTCCCAGAATAGTTCGGGGAAAAGAAGCAGACCGATGAGCATTACGGCTAGCGGAGAGAGTATCAGCAGTAACCATACCATGGCGGTATGCCTCCTGTAGAAGTCCATCAGCATTGAATACATTCCTCGGATGTTCACTTTTCAGTCCACCCCTCTGCACACGCTCCAAATGATTTATCAATTTTGCATTCACTTGAACTAATCATTCAGAGTGGACCAGGCTGTAGAAGTGATTGGGGGCGGTCCGGAGGAGCATATGACCTCCTTTCGATCATTATCAAGAACGGTGGTTCTCTGGGTTAAGTTCAATAAGTGATAATATATACCAGTCCCTGATTAGGGTGTTCCGATGAATGAGAGTGAGTTCACCAAAGCACGGTCGATGCTGTTTCCCCGCAATGTCCTGGCGGGACACAAGGTGATCGACTCCATACCAGAGGTCAGTGAGGATTTCGATCTCCACGGGACGGCGGTGATCATCACCGGCGAGAAGACCAAGGAGGTGGCAGGGGAAATAGTGGCCGACTACCTGCTGGACAGCGGGTATGACGTCCAGTTCGCTGTAACGGGTGGAGCGACCAAGGAGAACCTGGCAGAGGTCCTCGAGGTGTGCAGAGAGAGCTCGGCCGACTTCCTGATCGGGGTGGGTGGTGGGAGCAAGATAGACCTCTCCAAGATGGCCGCCAAGAAGCTGGGGCTCTCATTCATAAGCGTCCCCACCTCTGCCGCACACGATGGTATAGCTTCGGGCAGGGCATCTATCAAGGGCGACGGGGTCTCGTTGTCCCTGGAGGCCAAGGTCCCCGTCGGGGTGGTGGCCGACACGAGTATCATCGTGGATGCCCCATACAGACTCCTGGCTGCCGGCTGTGCGGACGTGATCTCCAACTCCACAGCGCTGATGGACTGGGAGTTCGCCAGGCGGATGAGGAACGTGGAGTTCAGCCGCTCGGCCATGGCCCTCGCCAGCTACACCTCGGAGACCATCATCGAGAACGCCGATCTGATCAGGCCCAACATGGAGGAGAGCGTCTGGATAGCCATCAGGCCCATCATCATCTCCGGGATATCGATGAGCGTGGCCGGCAGCTCCCGACCCACCAGCGGATCGGAGCACATGTTCTCTCACGCTCTGGACACGATAGTCCCCGACCAGTCGCTCCACGGGGAGCAGTGTGGTGTGGGCTGCATCATGATGATGTACCTCCACGGCGGGGATTGGAAGAGGATAAGAGAGGCCCTCAAGGAGATCGGGGCTCCGGTGAACGCGGAGCAACTGGGCGTCTCTGAGGAGAACGTCATTCAGGCCCTCGTACAGGCTCAGAAGATCAGGCCCAACCGTTTCACTATTCTCGGCCATTCAGGCTTGACTCGCGAGGCAGCGGAAAAGGTAGCAACGATTACAGAAGTCATCTAAGAAGGTGAAGAGATGGTAATAGTCACACTCATAGGAGAACATCAGGCAGAGGAGGGCAACGAGTTCTTTTACCTCGGTTCGTTGACCGAGTGCAAAGACTGCAGACTGAAGGCTGTCTGTTTTAACCTAGACAGGGGGAACAAGTACAGGATCACGGGGCTCAGAGAGGTCACACATGACTGCAAGATGCATGAAGATGGAGTGCGGGTGATCGAGGTGGAGAGGGTTCCCATCAAGTGCGCAGTGCCCTCCAAGTACGCGATAGAGGGGTCAACGATCACCATCGAGGGCGTCAACTGCGAGAACATCGGTTGCGAGAACTACAGGCTGTGCCACCCCCTTGTCACCCTCTCCAAATCGAAGCGCAGGGTAAAATCAGTTCAGGCCGATCTTGAATGCTACGAAGACAGGGGTGTCGTACTCGTAGAACTGGAGTGAGTTGCAATATAGTAGCGAGAGTTTTCCCAGTATTTTCGGGAGGCTTTCTAGCCTCCGGTGACCGTGGGCAGAACGGCCACCTCGTCCCCTTCCCTTAGCAGGGCGTCCTCGCCCACATTCTCTCCGTTCACCGAGAGCACCATCTCCCCGGTCATGGACCCAAGCCCGGGGTGCTCGGACCCTATCTTGTCCAGTAGCGAAGATACGGTGGACTGGGGCTCTAATTCCATGACAACCTCTTTCTTGCCTACAGCTCGTCTATAGGCTCCGAAGAACCTCACCCGGACTCTGATGGTGCCACCTCCTGAGCGTGCGGTCAGCGGAAGCTCTCGCCGGTGATCCTCTCGAACATCTCCATGTATAGTTCGGTGTAATCCTCGATTTTATCTTCTGGTAAAGGCGGGATGGGGGGCTCTTCCTTCCCCTCCCTCCTGGCCTTCATAAGCCTCTCGTGGTAACCGGTCTCCCGGTAGTACTGACGGACCTTTTCTTTGGAGAGCTCGACGCAGTTGCCGGCGGCGTACTCGTCCTGGTCCCACCACCTGTCCTCGTCCGCCGTGCCGAAGGTGTCCACCACCATCAGGCGGCGGTTCTCATCGAAGGCGAACTCCTTCTTACCGTCGACATGGATGAGGCACCGCTCTTCGGCCTCGTCCTTGATCAGCTCGTCTATGGCGGCCATCATCTCCATCGCCCTCTCGTACTCCTCCTGTGTCAGACCGGAGATCTCTATGGCCTCATCGCGGGACACCTTCCTGTCCACCTTCTCCAGCTTGGTGGTGGTCTCATAGAAAGGTTGAGGGAGCTCATCCCCGTACGAGATCTCACAGTCCTCCGGGAATCCGAGCTCCTGGGAGGTGATCTTGCCCTCCTTCACCCTGTCGTAGAGGGACCCGGCCACGTAGTGCCGGCTGATGAACTCCAGCGGGATAAGATAATTGGAAGAGGAACAGTCC
This sequence comes from uncultured Methanomassiliicoccales archaeon, assembly GCA_964580935.1. Lineage (GTDB taxonomy): Archaea > Thermoplasmatota > Thermoplasmata > Methanomassiliicoccales > CAZOLG01 > CAZOLG01. The sequence goes on along the minus strand of CAZOLG010000004.1, from coordinate 68,033 downwards.
AGTTTGTCGTAATCGGGGATCACATTTACCTTCTTGACCCTCATACGGTTAGGAGGTATCAGCTCCGTGAAATGGCTCTTGATGCCGTGCTGCCTGAGCACCTGAAACCAGAACGCCGAGGTTCGACACAGCGTCTCCCCCTTCTTGGGGATGTCGGTGGGAATTACCTTGTCGAAGACAGAGATGTTGTCCGTGAATTCGAACTCCAGAGTCTTCTCATCCACCTCATAGACCTTCTTGACTTTTCCCACTCGCAGCAGTTTCATCGGGTCACCAGCTACCGTAAAAGCCTATGTCTTCATATAACTTATGTTCCGACCCACTGGTATAACGATTGCATAGCGAAAAGCGCGGCGTCTTTCCGCAGGGGGCTCAGTATACCTCGGCTTCAGCGTGGACCACGATCCCCTCGTCGGATATAGAATAGGTCTTCACTCTGCGAGAGTGGTTGGTCCTCCTCATCTTGATCACCCTCAGGGTGAGCCGTATCTCACCGCGACCTTCAGGTTCGGTGTAACGCATCACCACCACCCCGTCCGAGGTGTATTCCACTAGGCCGTCCCTGGAGACCGCCGGGTTGTTCTCTTTGACTTCCGCGGTCATCACACAGGTGGCACCGGTCTCCTTGATCATCTGAGTGAGGTTGAATATGTTAGACCTCTTGTCGTGCTCCGTGTCGAAGAGCATGTTGAGCAGGGATATGGAATCGATGACTATCCTGGAGGCCCCGAATTCCTTAATAAACTGAGGGAGTTCACTCCTGATACGAGAGATGGTGGTCTGTGCGTCGGTGGGCTCCAGCTTCAATATCTTGAGTCTTCCCTCATCTATAGCGGTCCTCATGTCCCACCCGAAGGAGGCGGCGTCCGATATCACCGACTGCTTGTCCTCTTCCAAGGTGATGAAAATTCCCTTTTCGTTATCTTTGAGACCCCGGTTGAGGAACTGCAGCCCAAATGTCGTCTTCCCGGTACCGAAGGAACCCATCACAGCGATGTTATGGGCCTTGGGGAAGCCCCCTCCCAGCATCTCATCGAGCCCCTGAATTCCAGTCTTCACTCTCTCCATATTGTCACCCGATCCTCTCCGTGTCGATCACCACCAGCCCGCTTTGAGCGGTAACCACGGTGGCGAACCTAGCGATCCTCTCCTTGTCCAGGTGGGGCAGGATGCTCATGAACTTCTCCACGTAGATGTAACGTTGGCGCTTGGAGCTCCTGCTGAACTTGCTCCACTCGAAAACCAGCGTGCCGTCCACACTGTCCATTATCATCTTCTGCTTCATCCTATCCATGATATCTCTGGTGAGCAGCAGATATATGATACCTTTCCACTGCTTGGCCACCCTCTGGAGGCCCCTGAGGACGCTGACCAGGTCCAGTATCTTGATGTCGGCGCTCACCACCAGGTCGGTCAGGGAGTCGATGATCACCACGCTGTCCTGAGAGTTATTCTCCAGGAAACTCACCAGCGACTCCAGTATGTTCTCTTCCCCCTTCTCGGAGAATATAGAGCTGCCCTCTCCAGTCCAGTTCCTGGGGACCAGGGTGTGCTTGAAGTAAGAGGTGGAAAAGTCCTTGAAGATGACATGACTCTTGAACGACTGGTAGAACTCGTCGTTAAAGGAGACCCTGATGTCCTGCAGTATCTCCTCCCTGGATCTGCTGAATGTAACGTAGCATATCCTCTCTGGAAGGCGGTACTCCCCTCCGGCCCTACCCAAGAAGTATGTGGCCGATTCAGGGAACTCCTTGACCAGAGAGAGCTTGGCCGCCGAGGTGAGGGCGAACTCGATCTGCCCCGCCCCCAGCTCCCCCAGGAGAAGTACCACCGAACCCGAAGGGAAACCTCCTTTTATGATTGAATCAAAATCTGCCACCCCAGTGGGGATCCTATCGATTGGTGCATCCATTCCCTACACCTGACTATCAAGTGGAAATGGTTACTGTCATAAAGAACTTTCTGAATGCGTACACGACGACACATCAGTTTGGCAGGCGGCTTGAGGAGGTGTCACTTAGACAGCTATTCCAAGAACTCAAGGACTGCATCTATGGCCCTTTCCGCTGCCGCCTTCTTGACCACAGCCCTGGAACCTAAAAAATTCCCTTTGAACGAACGGGTCTCATCGATATCCGAGATGGCGAAGTACACCAGACCCACCGGTTTCTCCTCAGTACCCCCTCCCGGACCTGCGATCCCGGTGGTGGATATGCCGATGTCGGCGCCCACAGTCCGACGGACTCCCTGGGCCATCTCCCTCGCCACCTGCTCGCTGACCGCCCCGTACTCCAGCAGTGTGGACTCGCTGACATTCAGGAAACGCCTCTTGGCGTGGTTACTGTAGGTAATCAGCCCGGCCAGAAAATAGTCAGAGCTGCCGGGGATGTCGGTAATCTTGTCACACACCAGACCGCCAGTGCACGATTCTGCGACAGCCAGCGTCAGCTCCCTCTCCCTGAGCAGCACTCCTAATCTCTCCTCTGACAGCAAGTTCAACACCTCAGTAGCCCTCTTTCATGAGGTCATTGATCCTTTCCACCCCATCGATCTCGTGGATCGTCCTGGAGACGGCGTCGGGAACAAGGTGTTCCCACTCCTCTCCCTCCAGCATCCTCCTCCTGATCTCAGTACCTGAATACTGTTCCCTGTTGAACAGCGGCGATTCCCGCACCTCGTACCCCGCCTCGTTGAACAGGCGCCTGGTCAGCGGGTTGTTGGAATAGATGGCGTCGAACGGGGGTACCAGAGATTCTACATGAGAGACCCAGATCGAGTAGCGGTTGATGTCCACCAACGGCACCAGAAACAGATGCTCGAGCCCCGCCTCCTTCAACGACCTGGAGATCATCAGATGTCTCTCTCCCGCCGTGAAGGGGTTCTCGAAGGTGTGTGAGTACTGGGCAGACCCGATGCCCACGATGGTGTAATCAGACTCCTTAGTGATGGTCTCTATGACCTGAAGATGTCCCAGGTGGAAGGGCTGGAACCGACCGATCATCAGTGCGAAGAAATCGTTACTATCCACAGTATCTCGCCTGTGTGTCAATCGTCTACGCCCTTCAAATAATTTGCTTAGAATGCTCCTATACTGCGGGCCTGCCCTGGGGCACGACCGTCGAGCTCTGCTCCACCAGCCGGGCGAGCTTGTTGAGCAGTCCCTCCTTCTTCCTGCCGGAGACCAGTGCGTGACTGAGCACATCGCTCAGGTTCTCCACAGGCACGATCTCGATCTTGCCCTCGTATTTCTCCTCCAGCACCACGTCCCTCATGTTCTCCTTGGGGATGAGCACCTTCTTCAGCCCCACTTCAGCCGCGGCCTCGATCTTGGCTGTGACTCCGCCCACCGGCAGTACTATGCCCCTCACGCTGAGACTGCCGGTCATGCCCACCGTCTGGTCTATGGGCACTTCCTCGAAAGCTGATATCACGGCCGTGGCCACTGATATAGAAGCGCTGTCTCCCTCCACGCCCTCGTAGGTGCCCACGAACTGGACGTGCACGTCGTGGTTGGTGATGTCCTCTCCGGTATACTTCTTAATGAGTGCGGATACGTTCTGCACCGCCTCCTTGGCGATGTCCCCCAGCTGACCGGTGGCGATCACATTGCCCCCCTGCCTGGTCTGGGCCGGGGTCACCTCGGCCACTATGGGCAGTACCACACCTGAAAACTCGGCCATGCCCGTATTACTGCTCATGGCTGCCAGGCCGTTGACTACCCCGATGGACTGCCCCTCGGTGGTGAACGTCCTGTACAGCTTCTTCATCTCCAGGTACCTCTCGGCCACCTGCTGCTCCAGGCTCCTCGCTATCTTTTTGGCGTTGACCACGTGTTCCGCAGTGACCAGAGCTGCACCCTCTTCACGGGCGATGTCCCCTGCCACTCTCACCAGTCCGCCCAGTTCCCTGAGCCTCAGGGTGAGTTTACCTCTGCGGCCGGCCCTCCTCTGGGCCTCCTTGAGTATCTCCTTCACCGCGCCCTTGTTGAAGTGGGGGATCTTCTTGTCCTTGGCCACCTCCTGGGCCACGAAGCGTATCAGCTTGGTCCTGCTCTCGTAGGTGTCCTCCATGATGGACTTCATATAGACCTCGTACCCGTAGCCCCGGATACGGGATCTGAGGGCGGGGTGCATCCCCTGGATGGCGTCCAGGTTTCCAGCGCAGACCAGCACGAAGTTGCAGGGAACGGGCTCGCTCTTCACCATGGCACCGGAGCTCCTCTCGCTCTGACCGGTGATCGAGAACTTGCCCTCCTGCAGCGCGGTGAGCAATGACTGCTGAGATTCTATCCTCAGCATGTTAATCTCGTCGATGAAAAGAACGCCGTTGGAGGCTTTGTGTATCGATCCCACCTCTATCCTTTCATGGGCGGGAGTCTCCAGTCCTCCGCTTTGGAACGGATCGTGTTTGACGTCACCGAGCAGGGCACCAGCGTGGGACCCTGTGGCGTCCACGAACGGCGGCATCTCAGAATCGTCATGAGAGATCAGTAACTTGGGCACGATGTAATTCTCCTTGCGCTGTCCGGTGTACCTCATAGCGAAGAACACGATAGCGGCAGCCACAATACCCATCAGTATGATGGTAGGATCGGTCATGCCCGATTGAATGTAAAGAACGATGGTAAAACCGATGATCATGAACAGTATGGCGGTCATCATAGAGGCTCTCTGCTGTTTCTTCTGATTGGCCTCCTGTTTCTGAGCGTTGACGATCTCCCTCCCCTTGCCGGCGGGAACGGTCCTTACCTTGGGTTCGTTGGGGTCTTCCGGGTTCTGGTAGGCAACGACGTCCTGCAGGTCCTCCTTTGGCAGGAACTCCACCATGGAGTTGGCAAGCATAGACTTTCCAGTACCTGGATCGCCGATGAGCATCACATGTCTCTTCTGCTCCGCCGCCTTCTTGATCACTTCCACTGCTGAATCCTGGCCTATCACCTGATCAGCGAGACTGTCAGGTACCTCTACCTCAGCCGTGGATTCCATGTCCTGCTCCGAAATCCATTTCTCCACCGAGGGTAGGTCATCAGCTTCAGTGCCTTCTTTGTTCATATCACTCAATCTCAGTTGTTCTCCATTTCGATTCCATTATCCTTACACTAATTAAGACTTTCTGTTTGAATTAGGGACTTGTACCGCCATCCAGTTGTTTCAGAACGGACGGTTTCTGCATTTCTGATTCGCTCTCCGCTCTATATAAATGGGGCTTCCGGCCTTGTATCCTTTACGTACTGCAATTCCATGCCAGCATTTATAAGTAATGTGGTACGGAGGCAGATAATTATTTTGCATCGGACCCGATTTGGCCTAGTGAGCAGCAAACGGCGAAAGGAGAGCAACGATGAAGACCACCGACCTGGCCCTGCCCGACGGAGTCACCGAGATCCTTGAGGAAGAAGGAATAGTAGAACTGTATCCGCCCCAGGAGAAGGCCCTTCCCCCGGCCCTGGAGAGAAAGAACCTGGTACTGGCGGTACCCACGGCCAGCGGGAAATCTCTGGTGGCCTACCTCACCGCCATCAAGCATGTCAAGGAGGAGGGGGGGAAGGTGCTCTACATCGTGCCCCTCAGGGCACTTGCCTCGGAGAAGTACACCGATCTCAAGAAGTTCGAGCCGTTGGGTATCAGGACTGTCATGTCCGTGGGGGACTTTGATACTCCTGACCCCCACCTGGAGGACTTTGACATCATCGTAGCCACCTCGGAGAAGGCCGATTCGCTGCTGAGGCACAGGAGCCGCTGGTTAGACTCCATCTCACTGGTGGTGGCGGACGAAGTGCACCTCATACACGATCCGGGGAGGGGGCCCACTCTGGAGGTGACCCTCTCCAAGTTCAGGAAGTTCAACCCCTCCCTGCAGGTCATCGCCCTCTCGGCCACCATCAAGAACTCTGAGGATCTAGCCAACTGGCTGGACGCAGAACACATATCCAGCGACTGGCGACCTGTGCCCCTGAAAGAGGGGGTGCTGCTCGACGGCTGGATCAAGTTCACAGACAACACCACCAAGAAGGTACCGATGGAGAAGGACGCGGTGTGGAGCCTGGTGAGAGACATAGTCGAAGAGGGGGGACAGTGCCTCGTCTTCGTCAACACCCGCCGATCCACCGAGTCCCTGGCCAGCAGGTACGCTCCCCGGATGGGCAAGCTACTGGGCACCGTGGACTTCGTCCCTCCAGAAGGGCTGGAAGAGGAGACCTCAGTGGGAAAGAAACTGAGGAGTTGTATGAAGAAGGGCGTCGCTTTCCACAACGCCGGCCTGGCCAACGAACAGAGGAAGGCGGTGGAGGAGAACTTCAGACGGGGACTGATCAAGTGCATCGTGGCCACGCCCACCCTGGCCGCGGGCATCAACCTGCCCGCACGTCGGGTGGTGGTGAGAGACGTCTACCGGTACGGGGGGAGTATGGGACACACCGCCATACCGGTGCTGGAGGTCAAGCAGATGTGCGGTCGTGCCGGCAGGCCCAAATACGATTCTGAAGGAGAGGCGGTCCTGGTGGCCAAGAACGAGCGGGAGAAGGACTTCATGATGGAGAACTACCTTCTCAACGATACGGAGGAGATATACTCCAAGTTGGGCAGCGAGCCGGTGCTGAGGAGCCACATACTGGCCACCATAGCTACGGGCACAACCTCCACCCACGGGGAGCTGATGGACTTTCTAGGGTCGACATTCTTCGCCCACCAGACGGACCTGTACAGTCTGGAGAGCGCTGTGGACAAGGTACTCGACTTCCTCCGAGAGGAGGGGATGATCAGGGAAGAGGAGCGGCTCAAGGCCTCCTTCTTCGGTAAGAGGGTGTCCGACCTGTACATCGACCCCCTGTCTGCCGTCAGCCTCAGAGATGCGCTCCTGGGCCTTGAGGAGGGGCACTCGGAGCTGGGGCTACTGCACGCTGTGTCCTCCACGCCGGACATGCGCACCCTGTACCTGAGGAAGAGCGACTACAACTGGATCGAAGAGGAGCTCATGGAGAGGAGGGACGAACTGATCCTGCCTCCTCCGGAGGACCTCAACGAGTACGACTTCTATCTATCCGAGTTGAAAACGGCACTGTCTATCGAACACTGGATCGAGGAGACGGAGGAGGACAGGCTGTTGAAGAAGTTCCACATCGGGCCCGGAGACCTGAGGAACAAGGTAGAGATAGGGGAATGGCTGCTGTACGCCATGAAAGAGTTGGCCAACATCTTCAACAAGCAGGCTTACCCGGTACTCACCAAGCTGATATCAAGAGTCAAATACGGGGTGAAGAGTGAGCTGCTTGAACTGGTGAGCCTCGACGGCGTGGGCAGGTCCAGGGCCCGCTCACTTTACAGCCGGGGTTACACAGACCTGGAAGCGTTGAAAAGGGCCGACATCAGGAGCATAGCCAGGGCGCCCATGGTGGGACAGGTCACCGCGGAGAAGATCAAGGAACAGGTGGGGGGTCCCAAGTATAAGGATGAATGGGAAGAGCCGGAAGAGGAGGAGTCGGAAGGACAGCTGAAGATCAGCGACTTCTGACTAGAAATCGGAGATCGTTCTGGTCACGCTGAAATCACCGTGTTCCCACAGCAGAGAGAAGTAAGAGGTCACGTGATCGGTGTTCCTCATCTTGACACACCTGATCCTCCTCTGGATGTCGATATCACCCACCTCCACCATGCTGGCGTGGAAGATACCATCGGCCAGGAAATCGGCGTTCATCGAACCGTAGTACCTGAAGTCACCGACCGGCATCTCCGAGACCACAATGGTGGTGATGTCCATAGAACGGAGCTCGTTGAAGAAACGGAACAGCGATTCCCGGGGCTTTGAAAACTCATCGCTTACGTTCAGCACCTGCAGTGAATCCACCACCAGGAGCTGATAGTCCAGCCGCCGCTTCGCCTCCTCGATGGCGAAGTGCATGGTATCGAACCAGTCATCGTCCCCGGCAGTCATCCTGATCCTGGCCAGGTCCAGGATCTCCAGATTGCCCTCGGTCTCGTCGGTAAATCCCATGCCTTTCATCTGAGAGATCAGACTCTCCCTCGTCTGTTCCAGAGACAGGTAGAGGCCGTTCACCCCTTCCTCCTTGGCATTCCTGTACAGTATGTAATAGGCAAGAGAAGACTTCATGCTACCCGTCTCCCCGGCCAGTAGGACCACGTGGTTCTCGGGCATACCTCCACCGAGGTTTTCATCGAACCCTTTGATGTACGTGCGGTACCTCCGCTTATCGCTTGACATCGTTCTCCTCTCGCCCCTAATATGAGCCTGTAAGTACTAATTGATTGTTCTTGGATTCCGTCTTCAGTGGATAGCTTCCATCACCGAATCGATGTCCGCGGAGGCTCTCTTCATTCCTTCGAAGCCGCGTGTGATGGCGTCTGGATCCTTCAACAGGTTCCCGGTGCATATGCACACCACCTTCTCATCGCCATCCACCAGACCTTCTTCCCTCAGCTTCCTGAGGCCGGCTATGGAGGCCGCACTCGCCGGCTCCACCCCGATGCCTTCCCTCTTTCCCAGAAGGCTCTGAGAGTCCATGATCTCGTCGTCGCTGACGTCCAGCGCCATACCTCCCGTCTCGTTTATGGCGTAGAGGGCCTTCCTGCCGGACACGGGATCTCCGATACGGATGGCCGTGGCCACCGTCTCCGGGTCGTCCACTGGCTCAAAATCCTCCTTCCCGGCTCTGAACGCCGAGGCGATGGGGTTGGCACCCTCGGCCTGCACCCCGATCAGGCGCGGCAGCTCATCGAGCCAGCCCACAGCTTCCCACTCCCTGAGGGCCTTGTATACCGCCCATATGTTACCCGCATTCCCCACCGGGAGGATGATGGAATCTGGCAGCTGGAAACCGAGCTGCTCGATGATCTCGAAGGCCACCGATTTCTGGCCCTCCAGGCGGAATGGGTTGATGGAGTTCAGAAGGTACAGCACCCCTCTGTCAGAGAGCTCCTTGACCATTCTCAACGCATCATCGAAGCTGCCGTCGATGGACACGATGTCCGCACCGTAGAACATGGCCTGGGCCAGCTTTCCCGCTGCCACCTTGCCCTCAGGAAGCAGCACCGTGCACTTCAAACCGGCCTTGGCCGCGTAGGCGGCCAAAGAGGCGGATGTATTGCCTGTGGAGGCACAGCCCACCATGTCGACGCCCAGTGCCGCCGCCCGCGAAACGCCCAGCGTCATTCCTCTGTCCTTGAAGGACCCGGTGGGGTTGGCCCCCTCGTATTTGACCCTGAGCTCCTTCAGACCTATCTCATCCGCCAGTGCCCGGCAGTTGTACAGGGGCGTGCCTCCCTCCTGCAGCCTGATGGCATCCCGTTCAGATACGGGCATGAATGGTGCGTAGCGCCACACACCGAGCGGTCCCTTCAGGTCGAAGGGATCCAGGTCATATAGCAAAGAAAGGTCAATTCTAACGTTAAGAAGTCCCCCGCACTCCGGACACAGGTCGGCAAAGGGGTCGTCCAGCTCCGATTGGCATTCCCAGCACTCGATAATGCATGTCATTCAGTTCATCCTCCTGCAGCCTTCCCCCCATGAGGTAATCCAGCTGTGGCATTTGATACCATGATCTTCGTATAAAGAGCACAGGGCATCGGAGATACCTCTCCCGTCCACGAAGTCCGAGTCGTAGACCGCTATGACACAGGGGCCAGAACCGCCCAGGAAAGCGCCCGAGGCGCCCTTCTCAATTGCCATCTCCTTCGCCTCTCTGAGATGAGGGTTCATCGGCTCCCTCACCGGTTCTACGACCCTGTCCCTCATGCTCCTACCTATCATATCTATGTCCCCGTTACGTACTCCCAGGGTGAGGGTAGATGCCTGGCCCACATGGAATATCATGTCCTGTAACGACACTCTATCGGGCAGCACCTCCCTGGCATCCTTGGTGGGCACCTCGATGTCCGGCATGGAAACCACTATCCCCAGGTTGGAAGGGGGGGTGATCCTCACCACGTCCAGGGGATCGTAAGAGCTGATCAGCGTGAAACCCCCCAGGATGGCTGGGGCCACGTTATCGGCGTGCATCCCCCCACACACCGCCTCTTCTCCCCTGGCGGCACAGGCGATCATCTCCATGATGGGCAGCGGCTCAGACAGCAGGAGATTGGCCGCATAGGCACCCGCGGCGGCCGAAGCCCCTGAGGACCCGATACCACTGCAGGGCCTGATCCCTTTCTCTATGGTCATGGAGAGTCCGAAATCCGCGTCGCCTTTCCTCAGCACCTCCGCGGCGGCCACCGAGGCAGAGTTCTCTCTGGAATCTCTCGATATGCTATCCGTACCCGGCCCACTGATGTCATCGATCATCACGCCCACTTCACCGGTCACCCGGGCCTCGATGACATCGAACGGTTCCTCAAGAGCCAGACCGAAGACGTCGAACCCTGGGCCGAGGTTAGAGAGCGTGCATGGTGCTGAGACGGCGATTCTTTTTTCTGAAGGCATTGCTGTCACCTGGACGTAATCAATAATGGTTTTCTCTCACCCATCTACAAAATGATAAAACTTTCCTCCAGCGTTAAGGCTAAAACCTTAATTAGCGATCAGGGCTTAGAAGGGCCGATGGTTGAAGTGACGGTGATCGGTGCCACGGGCCATTCCGGTAACCCACAGGAGCTGATCGATATCCTGGTCGATTATCACGATGGAGAGGTGGTGGCGGTGGATGCCGCCATGGTATGCGGGAGGGACCACCTGGTCTCAGCGGCCGAACACGCCGCCAGGGCTTTCAAGAGGGGCACGAACGTCTCCTCCACTTTGACCATCGAGACCCTGCTCTACGCCTCAGGAGAGGACCAGATCTACAAGGCACTGGAGAAGATGGGGCCCAAGGATGGCAGTGGAGGCCTGGGGCTGGTGCTCTTCGATGTCCACGACCCGGAGGGACTGCTCTCCCATCTCGGATTACGAAGAGACGACGATTTATTGGCGCCCGACGAGGGGAAGCTGAGGCGTTTCGGTATCACCGAAGAGGAGCTGGACGCCGTACCCCGGGAGGACGGGGCGGATCTGGTGCTGGAAAAGGTGGCCTTCGTCGAGATGCTGAAGAGATAAGAGCGGCGTTCTATCCAGAAGAAGGCGCGATAACCGCAGGAAAACATTAATGAATTGGGCGGAAGATAGGTTCAGCCCCTGTACAGTGAACTCCATCCAATGGTTTGAGTGATCGCCAGTGCCCGGGAACTATCTAAGGCAGCTCCAGCTGACCAAGCAACTGGAGAGGCAGGCCAAGGAAGCTGCCAAGAACCGCGAGGCTGCGGAAGAGAGTATCGGTGAGGTAGAGGAAGCTATACAGACAGCGGAGAGGATGGGGGCGAACGTCTCCCAGGGAAAGAAGTTCCTGGTGGAGAGTAACGATTCTTTTTCCAATAAGGATTACAAAGGGTCGCTGGGTCTGGCCGCGAAGGCTATGGAAGAGGTAATGAAGGCCCAGCGGGAACGAATCAGCGAGATTATCCGATCGGGAGAGAGACTGCTCGACCTGTTGGAGGATGCGCGGGAGGATTCTGAAGCTCCTTACGGCCTGCTGGAGAAGGGCAGAAGAGTGATGTCCGAAGGTGAGCTCGAACAGGCCTATGAGATCGCCAACGAGGCGTGGGACAAGTCAGAGCAGTTCATAAACAGCAGGATGGCAGACTACTTCGGCAGGGCACAGTCTTTGCTACTGCTGGCGGAGGACAAGGATATCGATGTCCAGGGAGACCGAGAAGTGCTGAACAGGGCACGTGAATTCCTGGAGAAGGGGGACTACGAAACTTCACTCGATCGACTGAATTCCTGCATTGGGGGTGTCAAGAGCGAGCTGGAGAACGAGTTCGAATCCCGCGTAGACTCCATGCAGAACGATGTCGCGCGCATGGAGGAGTTCGAGGACCAGCTGTCATCAGTGCTGGATCCAGTGGACGAGATGAGGGGGCTCATGTCCGATGGACATATGGAGGAGGGCTTTGCCAGACTGAAGATACTGGAGAGTGACTTCAGGAGGACCGTTTTCAACTGTCTGGATCAGGAATTCAATTCGCTCCAGAAAAGGAGCGAACTGCTGGAAGAGTACGGGGTTGACAGCGACAGACTGAAGGAGATCATCGGGGAGGGGAGGACCCTCCTGCGCTCCGACCAGCGGTGGGAGGCTATGGCCAAGATGAGGGAGGCGGACGAGCGTTCGATTGAGAGGGGAGTGGAAGTGCTCGCCGGCGAAATCAACAGGATCAGCTCCAGGTTGGTGGTGGCCAGCAAGATCGACGTGGACGTCTCAGAGTCCCTGGAGCTATTGAAGCGGGCCAGAGAGGACATAAGGGAGGGGGACTTCGAGAGTTCACTGCAGCACTTCAACGAGGCGGAGCGTATGCTGCAGGAAGAGACCAGAGGCCTGGATGAGGTTGCCCGTGAGCTGTCCGAAGTGAGCAGTCTGATGACCATCGCCCACACCATCGACGCTGACCTCTCCGATCCTCTGGAGCGGATGGGGGGAGCCCGGGAGCTGGTGCTCTCCGGTGATGTGGAAGAGGCCCTCCCGGAGATCAAGGGGTCTAAAGAGTTGCTGAAGAGCAGCATAGAAAGCAAACTGGGCGAGCGCATAATGCGGGCCGAGATGATGATCACCTCGGCCATCAGGATGGACCTCCCGGTCTCCGAAGAGGATGCGGCTGTCGAAAGCCTGATCGAGATGGTGGAGGAGGAGAATTACCGGAAGACTATTGAACAACTCGATCGAATCGAGGAGGGTCTCAAGGAGAGACTAGAGAGCAGGGCCCAGGAATCGTTGTCCAGGGGAGAGGGGATGTTGGAGGGCCTTAGGGAAGAGGTGGATGTGTCCTCCGTCCGCTCCAAACTGGAGGGTGCTTCTGACCGCCTAGATGCCGGCGAGTACGCCGATGCTTTCGATCTCTCCACCGAGGCCATCGAAGAGCTCGAGGTGCTGGAAGAGGCGGAGATGGAACGCAGGCTGGCGGAGATCGATTCCCTGTTATCTATCAACGAAAGATTGGGCGTGGAGAGTGTCACCCTGAACGAGAAGCTGGATCACACGGAGAGCCTGATGAGAGAAGGGGAGACTTCTCAGGCACTCGAAGGGGCGAAGGAGATCATCCGATTCGCCGTTTCTATCATAGAGCACGAACTCAACGACCTCATGAAAGACCTGCTGTTCTCCATCACGGACGCCCGCAAGGACGGGGTGTCAGTGGGAGATCTAGAGGGATCGGTCGAAGACATCAACGAGATCCTAGACGAGGGGAGGGTGAAGGAAGCATACTCAAAATTCCAGGATCTGAAGGACGGGCTCAACGACAGGATCAGAACACACGAGGAAATGGAGGAGGATCTGGATGAGTTGACGGGAGTGCTCAACCAGGCCAAGAACAGTGGACTGACTGTCTCCAGACCATGGTCAAAGCTGGAGGAGGCGCTCGCCCTGTTCAAGAAGGGGAGATATGAGGAATCTCAAAAGGCGCTGGACCTGGCAGAGAAGCTGACCGAAGAACAGATCTCACCTTTCATCTCTGAGAAGAGGGTCGAAGAAGCAAAGAACGTGCTGGCCGTTGCCAGGAGGCGGTTCATCGAAGTGGAGGACCTGGAGGAGGAGGTCGAACGGGCCGAAAGTCTACTTCAAGGAGAGGAGTACTCCGAGGTCCTTTCGTCCGCAGAGAACATCATCACCGAACTGAGGGGGAGACTTAAAGACGATGTTTCTCAGGAGATAGAGAAGGTCAAGGAACTGATTTCGGGCTCGGAGGAGGAGATGATGGATCTGGCCTCCATAAACAAGATCGTCTCCAAGGCAGAGGACCTGCTGGAGAGGGGCAAGATCAATGATGCCATGAGAGCGATCAAAGTGGTGAAGAACGATCTCGACCAGGGGGTGCTCAAGTCCAAGAGAGCCAGGAAAGAGATGGAGGAGGCTAAGGCTCTCATAGACAAGATCAGGACCATGGGGTTGAACCCGTCGAGCGCCAAGAAGCTGCTCGAACAGGCGAGGACCAGGTACGGGGAGGGGAAGGTGGAGACGGCTGCCGACCTGGCCGAACAGGCCACAAAGAAGGCGGAGGAGCTGGGCAAGGACTGCATCCAGGACAGGATGAAACAGCTCAGGATGAACTACAGGGCCATGAACCTGGAGGGGGAGGAACTGGATAAGGCGGTCCAGATCGAAGGCAAGATTAAAAATGCCCTCAGCCAGGGCAGATTCGAGAGGGCTCTCTCCATGTTCCACTCCCTGGAACAGGAGATCGACAGGGTCAAGAAACAGAAGAACCTGGCGGAGAGGGCGCTGGAGAGTGTCAGTGACCGGGTGAGGGAAGTGGAGAAGGAGGACCTGATCTCCAAGAAGGTTCAGTCCCTGTTGAGGGGCGCTGAGAAGAGGTTCGAGAAGGGGGCATTCACCGAATCTTTCTCCCTCTCCATCCAGACTGGAGAGGAGCTGAACGCGATCACCAGACTGCACGAGAGGAGACGGAAAGAGGTCTCCGAACTGATGAGCCAGATCGAGCAGCTGGAGGACGACATCGAGATATCAGAGGCTTCCGCTCTGGCCCACAAGGGTCTGGATCATCTCAAGGACCTGGAATTCGAGAAGGCGAGCCTGTACATCAGGAAATGCAGGTCTCAGATTCAGAGGATGATGAACGGCCTGTACAGGGAGAAGATGAAGGAACTGGAATCCCTGATGAATCTGTCATACGAAGTGGAAATAGAGGAACCCGGATTATCGTCATCAGCGTTGAAGAGGGCTTCTGAAGGCTTACAATCGATCGACATGCAGATCCTGGAAGAACTGGGAGAGGTCATACTGGGCACCAGGGAGAGGATTACCGAGGCTTTAGAGGAACGCATCAATGAGGTGTCCGGAAAGGTCGATGTGGCCCGGAACTCAGGAGCCGACGTGGACATCAGTGAGAAACTGCTCATCCAGGCCAGGAACCTGCTCAGAGAGGATGAGCTGGAGGATGTGCACGCCCTTGTGGAGGAGAGTGAGGAGAGCATCGGAGAGGCGGTGGAGAGGCGGAAGGAGTACGTGGAGAGGAAGCTCCGCACCGAGAGCCTGATAGAGACCGGCAAGAGACACGGTCTGATCATGAACGATGCAATCGAGTACTTCGAGGAGGCAGAGAACCAGGGCGGCGACTACTCCAGGGCCATCGAGATGATGGACCAGGCCCTTGAGCTCGCCGAGGAAGAGGCCTCTTCCTACCTACCGGAGATAAGGGTGAATATTGATTTTCTTGAAGGGCCCGTCGCGGGCAGGTGGAACGACGCTATGCTGAGGGTAAGGAACGAAGGGGAGTCGATGGCGAAGGACGTGAGAGTGGAACTCCACGGTGAGATAGAAGCAAGAGGACTCAGACCGTTGAAGAAGCTGAGAGGGAAAGAGGAGAAGAACATTGGAATCGAACTGTTCCCGCGGTCAAGCGGTACCCTCACCATGGGCATGACACTGATCTGCAGGCCGGTGCTCTCGCAGGAAGACTGGGGCTTCGAGGCCTCCTTCGAGCTGGAAGTTGAGTAGGGAGTAGCCGCTCAGAGCGTCTCCAGAGGCACTTCCCGTTCCATCCAATCGAGCAGCTCATCGTTCTCAATTCTCTCACAGATCCATTCGATATCGGGGCTCAATGAACGATCATCGGTGAGCCTCTCCACACCCCTCCTTATGAATTCTAGTGCTCTCCTGGTCCCCACTCCGGGTTCCAGCTGGTAGAACTCCACAGCCTGTGCGGCGCACAGGATCTCGATAGACAGGATGTGCTCCAGATTACAGATCATCCTGTCCAGTTTCTGAGCGGAGACCGAACCCATGCTATTAAAGTCCTCCTGGTTGGCAGAGGTGGGGAGGGAATCCGCGCTGGCCGGGGAGGCGAGTAGCTTGTTCTCACTGGTCAGGCTGGCGGCCACGTACTGAGGGATCATCATCCCCGAGTCCAGGCCCTGGGCCACGGTCAGGAACTCAGGCAGGCCGCTGAGCTTGCCGTCCACCAGTCTGGCAGTCCTCCTCTCGGAGAAGCTGCCCATCTCGCTCACTGCCAACCCCAGGTAGTCGAGGACGAGGGCCACCGGTTCCCCGTGGAAGTTACCCCCGGAAATCACCGAGCCGTCCTCGAACAGCAGGGGGTTGTCGGTGGCACTGTTTATCTCCCTCTGCATGACCTCCCTGCAGTGAGAGACGGCGTCCATCACCGCCCCCAGCACCTGGGGCGCACAGCGCAGTGTGTACGGGTCCTGGACCTTGGGGCACCCCTCATGGGAGGCTATTATCTCGCTGTTTTCTAAGAGTAGCCTCAGGTTGTCAGAGACCGCTCTCTGACCGGGGTGAGGGCGGGCTGTAGATAACCTGGGATCGAAGGGGGTGTCCGTGCCCTTGAGGGCTTCCAGACTCATGGCCAGTGCTATCTGAGCTATCTTCAACAGTCTATCCACCCTCCGCAGGCCGAGGGCGCCGAACGCCACCATGTACTGCGTGCCGTTGATCAGGGCCAGGCCCTCCTTGGCCTTCAACTCTATGGGGGAAAGACCCGCCTCCCGCAGCGCTTCACTACCGGACAGGGTCTTTCCGCCCACCACCGCTCTGCCCTCCCCCACCAATACCTGTGCCATGTGAGCCAGAGGGACAAGGTCTCCGCTGGAACCCACCGAGCCTTTGTGAGGTATGACGGGGTGGACGCCCCTATTCAGCATGTCGACTAGCAGTGATACCAGTTCCTCCCTCACCCCAGAATAGCCGAGGGCCAGTGCGTTGGACCCTCAACAGCATCATCGCCCGGACTACCCTTCCGGGCAGTGGCCCTCCCACACCGGCCGCCGTCGACCTCACAAGGTTCTTCTGCAGCTGCAGTATCTTCTCATGCGGTATCGTGACACCCTGGAAGTCGCCCACCCCCGTATTCAGGCCGTAGATGGTCCTTCCCTCCGCCATGGCCTCTTCTAAAAGCTCCCTTCCCCTAACGATCGAACTCCTGGCCTCTTCGGTCAGCACCACCTGGACCTTCCCTTCAGCCACCTGGAAGACGTCTTCTACAGTGAGACCGGATCCGCCTATCCTCACCTCCATCTCAATCCCTGAGAGAATATAGTCTGAATAAGAGAAAAAGTTAGAGGGTCCGGAGGGGGCTATGAGGTCACGCCTGCCTCTGAGGCACGAACTTGAATCCGTAGTGGATGATGCCGCCCGGTCCCTCCTCTCCCAGCTTCCTCAGCGTGCTCCTGACCCTCATGCCAATCTCTGCCTCGGAGGGTTCCAGGTCTATGACCTGCCCGGTGACCATCAGGCCCTCGTCCAGCTTCACGATAGCTACCACGTAGGGCTTGATCATCTCGAACTGGGGCGGTGAGTCATGGACCACTGAGTAGGAGTAGATCTCTCCCTCTCCTTTGAACTTGACCCTATCCATATTACCGATCGATTTCCTGCGGCACTCCGGGCATACGGTCCTGGGCGGGAAGAACATCTGTCCGCATATCTTGCACTTCACGCCGATGAGGTTGTACCTGCTGGGGTTGTCACGCCAGTATCGAGGAGCGGTCATCTCAGGCCACCCCCAGAATGCTGATAACCACGGTGGAACCTGTGCCTCCAACGTTGTGGCTGAGACCGATCTCGGCACCGTCCACCTGTCTGTCGCCTGCCTCACCCCTCAGCTGGGTGACCAGTTCATATATCTGGGAAACTCCGGTGGCCCCTATGGGGTCTCCTTTGGCCTTCAGTCCCCCCGAGGTGTTCACAGGTATATCCCCCCCTATCTCGGTCAACCCCTCCTCAATGGCCTTCCCCCCCTCTCCCTTGGAGAAGAATCCCAGGTCCTCAATGGCCAGTATCTCTGAAATAGTGAAATTATCGTTAACCTCTGCGAAGTCGACTTCGTTGTTGTCGATGCCTGCCAGCCGGAACGCCTCCCTTGCCGCGGCTGCGGTGGCCTTGAACCCGCATATGCTCTCTCTGCTGTGCAGGGCCAGGGTGTCACTGGCCTGCGAAGAGGAGAGTATCCTCACCGGTGTGTCCGTGTACTTCTTCGCCTTGTCCATCGAACACAGTACCACGGCTGCAGCCCCGTCCGAATTGGGGGCGCACTCGAACATGGTCAACGGCTCCGCTACCGCCGGAGCACCGGTCACGCTGCTCAGTTTGATCTCCCTCTGGAACTGGGCCAGGGGGTTCATCGACCCGTGCATGTGGTTCTTGACCGCCACCTGGGCGATCTGTTCCCTCGTGGTCCCGAACTCGTACATGTGGCGCCTGGCGATCATCGCGTGCAGGGACGGAAAGGTGGCCCCCATGATCGACTCCCACTGCTGGTCAGCTGCCGAGGCCTGTATGGCCTTGGACGGGGCCTCACCGACATCGGTCATCTTTTCCGCTCCACCGGCCACCACTATGTCGTGCATTCCAGAGGCCACCGCAAGGTAAGCCTGTCGAACGGCCAGGCCTCCCGAGGCTCCTGCGGCCTCGACCCTCGTGGCCGGGATGTTCTCTCTGGCCAGGCCAGAGTAGTCGGCTATCAACGCCGCAATGTGCTCCTGCTCTATGAACCTCCCCGCGGACATGTTTCCCAGGTAGAGGGCATCGATCTCCTCACCGGACAGGTTCGCATCGTAGATGGCCTGCAGGCCGGCCTCGATGCCCATATCTCTGAATGACTGGTCCCACAGTTCTCCGAATTTGGTGCTGCCGATGCCTATGACAGCGACCTCTCTCATGTGGCACCCTCCTTCATCAGTATCTTTCCACGGAATTTCGCGTATGTGGCGTAATCTATGAACTTTGTATCATTGACCAGCTCGTGGATAGTGGGCGCCGCTCCCAGGTCGAACTCTTCTATGCCCGATGTGACAGTGATATCGAAAGCGTCGCTGCCGGCACCAGAACCGTAGGCCACGGCCATGATCCTCTCTCCGGGGGAGGCGACGTCCAGAATGGCGGAAAGGCCCAGCGGCACACACCCGCTGTAAGTATTCCCTATCTCCGGAGTGAGCAGTCCCACCTCGATCTGCTCCTGGGAGAAGCCCAGCTTGCCCGCTGCCCGTGCGGGGAACTTGCCGTTCGGCTGGTGGAAGACGGCGTAGTCGTAGTCCTCAGGGCAGGTCCCTTTCTCTTCCATCAACCTGTCCGCACAGGACAGTATATGTTTGAAATAGGCTGGTTTTCCGGTGAACCGGCCTTCGTGGCTGGGGTAAGGCTGACCTTCCCTCCTCCAGAAGTCCGGTGTGTCAGTTGTGTAAGAGCACGTGTGATTGATCTTGGCTATCAGGTTCTCTCTGCCGATGAGGAAAGCGGCCCCTCCCGCCGATGCGGAGTACTCCAACGGGTCTGCCGGCGCCCCCTGAGAAGTGTCGGCCCCAATGGCCACGCCGTAATCGATCATCTTCGAGCCCACCAGTCCCATACATGTCTGGATGGCGGCCGTACCCGCCTTGCAGGCGAACTCGTAGTCGGCCACGGTGAGATAAGGAGAGGCCTCTATTGCCTCTGCCACTATGGTGCCAGTGGGCTTCACCGCGTAGGGGTGCGACTCGGAGCCGATGTAGATGGCCCTGATCTGATCCGGGGTCACAGAAGTCCTCTTCATCATATTCCTCGCCGCCTCCACCGATATGGTGACCACGTCTTCGTCTGGAGAGGGGACGGACTTGCTGTTGACCCGCAGCCCTCTGCTCATGGCCTCTCCATCCTCGCCCCAGACCCTGCCTATCTCCTGGGGTGTAATCCTGTATTTGGGGATGTAGACCCCAAAACTCACAATTCCAATATCCATAATCGTTCCTCCTAATCGATGTCTTCCAGCCTCTCCACCAGTTCGTCCATGGAGAGGTCGGTCCTCACCAGGGGTATGCCTTCCAGGGTGGCGAGTCTCAACGCCAGAGCGTCAACGTGCTGCGGTTGGTGATAACCGACCAGCGCCGGCTTAAGGGGATGAGCCCTCACCGCGATCATGGGCGACCTCCCGTACTTGACTCCGGTGAATATGAGGGCCCTCTCGCTGCTCCATCCGTAGATCTTGAGGTAATCGAGGGAGCCCAGGGTGGTAATGGCCTTCATGGAATCGATGACCGTGTACCCGTGTATCGCTCCGTCAGTGGAGACCGTCTCCGCCAGATTCTCTCCACTGATGATGTCTATGAAGTCCTTAGCCTGGATGCTGCTGTGGAACTCCTTCATGCTGATGATGCACTCACTCTTGCCACCCAGGTCGAACTTCTTGAGTGTCTTGCCTCCTGTCTTCTCGTCTATACTCAGCATACCATCCACGATACGTCTGATGATGACAATACCGGGCGACTTCCTCCTGCCCGATTCGTAGTCGCTGATTACTGAGGGTGAAACGTCCATCTCCTTGGCCAGGTCCTGCTGTGAAATATCGAACTCTTCTCTCCACTTCCTTATAGTCTTGCCAGCTTCTTCCGATAATGTGATCTCACCGGCCATCTTCTCTCTCAATTCATCCCGCATATTTGGAGGGAAGATTATGTCGATATATAAATATGTCGAATGTTGTATACGACATAACTCGAAATGAGGAGCATCAAAATGGGGCATGGAACCAGGATTGTCCTGGCGATAGAGTTCTATCTCTTCGACGGTGATGGACTCATCAGCCGAATATTTCCTCTACCTTCCGTTTCAACTCATCCATATCTGGATTGTGAGCTTTTTCAGGGGCCACCCAGCAGTATCTTATCATCCCCTTTCGATCGATGATGAACACGGCCCGGTTCGAGATTGTCTTCAGCAGGTTATCTTCTCTCAGCACCCCGTATTCAGCGCTCACTTTTCCCTCCTGATCGCTCAGAAGAGGGAAGGGGAGACCAAGTTTCGATTTCCAGGACCTGTGCGTCCGGGGGCTGTCCGTGCTAATGCCCACGACCTCTATGTTCCTCTGACTCAACCACTCGTACATGTTTTTGAATTTCTTCATCTCTAAGGTGCACATGATCCCGAAATCGATAGGATAGAAGAGAAGGATGACGTGATTTCGGTCTAATTCTCGGCTCAGTCTGACCCGCGCTCCTGAGGCTCCTGTCAACTCGAAATCCGGGGCCTGAGCTCCTTCCACCAGTCCTTCACGGGTCATGGGGCAACAGAACACTACGGCCGTATAATACGGTTGTGATGTGACAGTAGAGAAGAGTAGTCAGCCATCGTAGAGCAGTAGTCTACCCCGGTCACCCCGGTGCAACAGATGGATTGATCAAGGATCGATGTGTGATTCTATAGCAGTGAGGCAAATATTATCTATCATTAATAGATAGTTGGCCCGCTTCATATGAGGAAGTCGGTACTTGCGGTCATCTCTATTGCGATCATCATAGTCCTGATCATACCTACCTTGTGGTTGACCGTGCCTCAAGAGGAGGGGCAGATAATCCCGGCCGACTCCCCACAATTGCCGGACAGGGGTTTCTATATGGGGATTCTGCCCACCCCCGCCGAGGGGCAATCCTTCGCCTCCGCCTATGAACAGGCTTCTGAGAACTCAGAATTCGTACCCACCTGGGGGAAGCCGAGCCCTTTCTACAAGATGGAAGAGGATTTGGGCGGTGACTGGGGAGAGACGTTCATCGAGGGGTACACAAGGGGCAACGGAATGTTTCCACTGGTCCAGTTCTCCTTCATCGGACCTGACATGTCATTGATGGCCCCTCCCGGGATGGAGAATCCCACACTCTCCCATCAAGAATGGAGAGACGCGTACAAGGAGGCGATATTGGGGGTGCTTGAATCCGTTAAACCGTTCTACCTCTCGATTGGCAATGAAGTCAATAGATGGTATGAGGCTCATGGTAACGGTTCCTCGGACCCGAACGGATTCCAGCATTTTGTGAGTCTGTATGAAGAGATCTATCAGGAAGCGAAATCCATATCCCCGGACACGAGGGTGTTCTGCACATTTGCAAGGGAAATAGTGGCTGAGAATAGAGAGGCTGAGATGGATGTGCTGGAGCTATTTAACTCCGATTGTATAGACCTCCTCGTGCTCACCAGTTACCCCCATTCAGTCCAGGGGATAAACAGTCCTTCCGATATCCCTTCCGACTATTATTACGAGGTGTTCGACCATATTGGCTCCATGCCCTTAGGCTTCAGCGAAGTGGCCTGGCCGTCTATGCAGGCCTTCGGGGGGGAGCGGGGGCAGTACGACTTCCTTCAGAATATCACCACCCTGTGCCAAGGCCTAGACTTGGAAATACTGGCATGGTCCTGGCTCCATGATCTTAACGAGAATGATCATACCGGGCTGATAGAACATGATGGGGCGGAGAAAGAAGCTTATGGAGCATGGCAGTCACTCAATGGATGAGTGCTACATGATCGAGGATCGATGGCAATTACCTAAGGGTTCTTAACCAACATCTATTTAAACAAATGTGCAATTCCGAATTCCATGCATTCAGGGGCCGTGGGGTAATTTGGTTATCCTTGTGGCTTCGGGAGTCATAGACTCCGGTTCAAATCCGGGCGGCCCCACTGCTCTTTCCCACTGATAAGCCAAACAAGCCCTGGACTACACAACCTCTTCCAGCGTATCAATGATCTCCTGAAAATCGGGCACCTTGCTGATCTCGTAGACTTCTACGAAGATGACTTCCTGTTTCTCATCCAGGAGGATGTTGGACCTCTCAGAGATCCCTTTCGGTTCGATGAATATCTCCAGCCTCCTGGCCAGTTCCCCGTGAGGCCAGAAATCGGAGAGGAGCCTCAGATCCTGCAGCCCCAGACTTTCCGCCCACGCCTTCTTGGAAGGAACGGTATCCACACTGATTCCCACCGGCGTGGTGCCAAGAGATCTGAACTCGTTGTATCTACTATCCAATGCTGTCATCTGCTGCGCACATACCGACGTCCAGGCCAGCGGATGAAAGGAGAGCAAGACCTTCTGGCCCCGGTATTCAGAAAGATCGAATTCACCACCCTCTTGATCGGTCAAGACGAAATTCCCTACGGTGTCCCCTAAACCGATTCTATCACTCTGAGTCATTGTCTACACCCATTGCATAGACCAGAGATAGGTCTATAAATCCATTTTCTACTGACGGGATTTTCGAAGGTGGGCTGCGGTGCACAAACCCTTAAACAAAATGTGTAAAGGGGAAGGTATCCCTCGTTTCGATGCTATTACTCCTCACCATATAGTGATTCAGGATGCCGACAGTAACAGCATTATCAGCGTCACTACCCCTGCCGGAATGGCCATCACTGGATAGTAATTTGCCGCCACCAGGGTCACTATGACCATGATGACTACAAGAGCAGCGTTGAGGGCCTTGGTCCCATCAACCTTCTTGGTGACTTCTTTCTCCGCCTTGGCTTCTTTCTTCTTGGCGGGCTTAGCCCCCTTGTCCCTGATGTGAAATCCGCAGTGTGGACAATCGGATATCCCCATTGGAACGGTCTGTCTGCAACTGGGACAAGTTTCATCTATAATTTCATCATAAGGCCTTTCCTCGATTACTTTTGCTATATTAAACCCCCCTACACGTGGATATCGTATTTATCGATATGCGGATATATATAGATTTGGACATAAAATATATTCTCTGCCCCGTATTCAAAAGGGCCGTGAAGGACGGCGAGAGATATCGAACACCTCTCAGACAGTCCCTGTGGCACTGCCCACTGCTACTGGGCCCTACCCTTGCGGGAGTATGATGACCAGTTGGGAACCGTCTGCTACCGCTTTTCTTTGAATCTAGTCCCTCCATTTCGATGCGCTCGGATAACGAAAGGTATTTGGAGAAGTCTCACAATGGGATAAACCTCCAGCCCAGCAGTCTAGAAATAATCTGTAAGTGAGGAAAAGGCCATGGATGAACGATTTCATGATTCTCGAACTGCTCGCCTGATTCTTGGAGGTGTTTTCTACGACACCTGATGGTCTACAAGAACTACTAGAGCTGATCGAGCAACTGCCAGGAAGAAAGAATGTGGATGAACCCTCGATGGAGGAGCTGCGGAGGGAGAGTGAACAGATCGGCATGGAGACGGAATTTGAGAACCTGCTGTTCTCTTCTCAGGTGAGAAGCCGTAGCGCTCCCCTCACCCTGTACGTGGGAGAAGGGGACATCGAGCAGGAACGGCTGAACGCCGACCAGAAGAGGATCAGGGAGGGACTGCCTAATACACTGAAGCTGGTGGAAGACTACCTAGAGAAGGTGCCCCTCTACCACCTATCGCTCACCATGGGCAGGAACGATAGGTTCACCCCACACTGTGACCTGTTCCTCTCAAGGTACAAGAGGGACTACGCTCGCCTGGGCTACATGGTGAAGAGGACCCTGTTTCAGAGGGCCTCGACACCTGGACCCCACCTGACAGTAGTCGATCTGCCCGAGTGGCAGGAAAAGGACAGGCAGATCCTGGTTTTCCCGCGGGAAGGTCTCACACTAGTGCTGGGTAGCGACTACTACGGGGAGGTCAAGAAGGGTTTCTTGAGAATGGGCATGTACCAGGCCAAGAAAGAGGGCATGCTCGGCCTACACGCAGGAGCCAAACTGATACATGCCAGAACGGGAGATGGCATGAAGAAGCTAGGCATGGTGATATTCGGGCTTACAGCCACGGGAAAGACCACCCACTCCTGCCACAACCACGAACTGACTGATGAGGGTGAACGGGTGAAGATAGTTCAGGACGATGTGGTGTTCTTGAACAGGGACGGCGCCGTGGTGGGAACAGAAGATGCTTTCTACATCAAGACCGACGGCCTGGAGCCCGAGACGCAGCCACTTCTCTATGGGGCAGCCACCTCGAGAGAAGCAGTATTGGAGAACGTAGTGGCGGATCACAGGGGCAGACTGTACTTCCAAGATCTCACCCTCACCGGCAACGGTAGAGGTATCATCAACAGGAATCAACTGAAGGAGTATAGGAGGGGGAGTGTGAACGTCCCGCCGATCTGCGAGCTCGATAAGCTGATAATGGTGTTCATCACCAGGAGGAATACCGTGCTGCCCATCGCCTCCAAGTTGAACCCCGCACAGGCTGCAGGGGCCTTCATGCTGGGGGAGTCCATCGAATCATCGGGCGGAGACCCCAAGAGGGCGGGGGAGTCGGTCAGGGTGGTGGGTACCAACCCCTTCATCATAGGTAGCAAGGAGGGAGAGGGTAACTGGTTCTACGATTTCTTGAAGGAACACGAGGATAAGATCGAGTGTTACCAGCTCAATACCGGGGGTGTGGGTGAACTCATCGTCGAGAGGGGTGGTGAGAAGGAGCTGGTAAGGAAAGTGAAAAGGGTGGAGATACCGGAGATGGCGAGGATAATCCGGGGAATATGTAGGAAGGACATTGATTGGAGAGAAGAAGAACGCTTCGGTGTCCTGGTGCCCGAGAAGGTCAAGGGACTGGATCTCTCTCACCTCGACCCTGAAACTTACTACGATGAACAGGAGAACGAAGAGATGGTGACAGTGCTTCAGGAAGAGAGGAAAGAATTTCTCAGACAGTTCCCAGGCCTGTACGACGATATCGTGAACGCCTACATGTGATATCCTACTTGTGATATTACGTCCAGGAGTAGTGCCAGCGGTGTAGTACTGGCGGCACAGCTAAACGGCGAGTGAAGAGCATGGAGGCTTCAACGCCGGGCTTCGATGGCATCGACGGGGCACACCTCCACACACCTCATGCAGACATAACACTCGGGAAGATCCTCTTCTTCGATGGGCTGAGACGTGGGGCAGACCGCCGTGCATTCTCCACAATCGATACATTCCCGTTCGTCGATCCTCAGCCTGAGTACGGACAGCCTGGAGACGAGGTTGGCCAGAATGCCGAAGGGGCAGAGAAGAGTACACCAGGGGCGGTAGACGAACAGCGCTGCAGCGAAGATCCCTATGAATATCGAGGACTGTATGAGAGAGGGGTGGAGAGTAAAGACCGCGAGTGGATTGAGGTCCCTGTAAGGAGTTACTGCAAGGGCGATTACTACCAGGACGATGAAGAACAATGCCCTCAATCTCTGGGAAGTCCTGCCAGATACCTCGACCTGTCTCAAGCCCGCCCTGGAGGCCAATTCCTGGATCACGCCCAGGGGGCATACGTAACCGCAGAACAACCGACTAGCTAGGAGAACGGTGAGCGACAGAACGCCGATGCCTACCAAGGGTACAAGAGTAAGATCGTCGGAAAAGAGTCCCTGGATCATCCCCATCATCTGTGTAACTACGTCGGGTACACCCTGCAGCAGTATTCCTGTGAATATGAGAGATACTATGAGCAGGACCAATCCCGCTCCACTGTTCATTCTGTCCTTCGTTAGAAGTACCACCAGTATGCCGATAAATGAGATTGCATATATCAGACCAAGTACCATCAATAGATCGCTCATCGGACTCCGAAATCGGGGCCGTCCTTATTAATATACTGTAACTTCTTCAAGGTGCAATGAGTACAGAAGCGTCCAATTTCAATGAAGAGACCCTAACAGCTCTTCAGGAGTTGGGTCTCACGTACTACGGATCGAAAGCCTACTATGCCCTCATCCTGGCTGGGACCTCGAAGGCTTCAGAGATATCCGAGATCGCTGAAATACCCCGTTCCAAGGTGTACAGTGTACTTAAACGACTGAAGACAAGGGGCTGGGCGTCTATAGAAGGGAGGAGGCCACTGAGGTACAGTCCCGTCACACCAAAAGAGGTCATTGAAAAGAAGAAGGAGGACTACATCTTCACGGTGGATCGCGCCCAGAGGGAACTAGTCAGTATTTACGAGGGTAGGGTGGAGAGAGAGCTTCCCAATATATGGCTGGTGAGAGGTACGGATAACACAGTGGCGAAGATAGGGGAAATATTGAGACGGGCACAGGAAACCGTCTCCATGCTCGGCTCCCTCTACCTACCAGGAGAGACGGAGATGCTCGAAGAGATCTCCCGCCAGCTCAGCTCAAGAGGGGTCGACATGAGAATAATGAGCAAAGAGGAGATTACCATAGGGGGAGAACAGATACTTCTCAAAGAGGTGCTGTCAACGGTAACGGATTGCCTGAAGATAATCGACACGCCGCTCATAAGGTTCATCATCGTGGATGGGAGGGAGATGATGATCGTCTTCTCTCTGGCACCAGGAGACAGGGCTGCCCTGGACAACGTCCTTGCTCTCTGGATGCCGAGCTCTGACGTTGCCTCACTGATGCTGAGCAACTTCGATATGATGTGGGAGAGATACTGAGCCTTGGCGAGGGTTTCAAAGCGGTCTAGTCCTCTGCTCTGGCCTGGGTGTCTTGATGACCAGAACCCTCAGTTCCTCCGCTCCCTCGTTCCTCCACAGGTGTGGGATTCCTTTGGGACTCTCAACGACTGTCTCCTCTGACACTTCCTCCTCCTCTTCCCCGATTACCACCACGCCCGTTCCTTGCAGGACATAGAAGGCCACATCAACGGGCGTTATATGCTTCTTGAGAGATTCACCTGGCTTGAGGTTCAGCTGGACGATCTGGGCATCAGTTTGATCGTAGATCAACCTCGCGTCCACGCCGTGAGGGTTCTCCTTGGTGGGGACATCTTCCACTCTAGTAATTTTCATACTTGACAACAACTCCTGGAGCTCCCTTATATTCTTCGATGGTCTGAAGAACCGGCTTCCATTGGAATGAGCGACCTCCAGAGAAGGATTAGCTATGGTTCTACTGAAGGGGGGTCCTACCTATCTTCATCATCTCGTGCTGCGCAGCATTCCAACACCGACCGTGTGTCCGAGCGCTCTCGAGCCCCTTTCGAACGCGGCAATACTCCCTTAGATCATCTTGAGCTGTGGAACTTCACATTCTTGGTTACGTGATCATCGGTATATCTTCGTCCTTGTGCTTGACCCGCTTTCCGGTCACCATGTAGATGACCCTCTCACCGATGTTGCAGGAGTGATCCGCGATCCTTTCCAGGTAGCGGGCAACCAGGATGTAATAGGTGCCCAATGTGATCCTGTCCGGGTTCTCCATCATATAGGTGAGTACCTCTCTGAGCACGCTATCCCACAGGTGGTCGACTTCGTCGTCCCTCACGAACAGTTCGCTGGCCTCGCTCGAATTCCGGTGAACGAAGCTCTCCACCGCATCGGTGACCATCGCCACTACAAGATCGGCCATGTGGGGGATGCTCACCATCCGCTTGAAGTGCTCGTGGGTGTCCAGTATCTCAGTGAATTCAGCTATGTCCAGGGCGTATCTGCCGATCCGATTGAGGTCGGTGATGATCTTAAGGCAGGTGGAGACGGTCCTCAAGTCCCCTGCCACCGGTGCGTGGAGGGCGATCAGGTCCAGGCAGTGCTTCTCTATCTTGAGCTCCCACTCGTAGATGGACTCGTCGAGACGCTCCACCTCCTTCACCAATTCTTTGTCACAATGGACGAATGCGTCCACGCCCTTCTCTATTGCGTCCCTGGCCATCCTGGCCATTTCGGTAACTTCTTCGTCCAGCTTTTCCAGCTCCTCTACAAAAACTCTTCTAGAAGGCATCTATCCCATCCTCCCCGTAATGTACTGCTCAGTCAGTTCCTTCCTCGGCTTCTCGAACAACCTCTTGGTGTCCCCGAACTCGATCAGCTCCCCCAGGTAGAAGAACGCCGTCTTGTCCGCCACCCTTGCCGCCTGCTGCATATTGTGAGTGACTATGACCACCGTAAAATCCTTCTTAAGGTCGGCCAGCAGATCCTCGATCTTGGCCGTGGCTATGGGGTCCAGGGCGGAGCACGGCTCATCGAACAGCATGATCTCGGGTTTCACCGCCAGTGCCCTGGCGATGCACAACCTCTGCTGCTGTCCACCGGACAGGCCGTAGGCCGATTTGTCCAGACGGTCCTCCACCTCCTCCCACAGGGCAGCCCTCTTCAGACTCCACTCCACTAACTCTTCCAGCTCATCGCTACCTTTGACACCGTGTATCTTCGGCCCGAAGGTTACGTTATCATAAACCGACTTGGGGAAAGGGTTGGGTTTCTGAAAGACCATCCCTATCTTCTTCCTAATCCGGGTGACATCGATGTCCTTCTGGTATATCTCCTTTCCATCCACTTTGATACTACCTTCCAGCCTGCAGATAGGAATGGTGTCGTTCATTCTGTTGATGCTACGAATGAAGGTTGATTTACCACAGCCCGAAGGACCGATGATGGCCGTTATCTCCTTGTCAGCAATATCTATGCTAACATCATTCAGTGCCTGGTTGTCATCGAACCAGACATTAAGGTCTTTGACTTCGATCTTGGTTGACATTAGTTACCACCTGTATTTCTCTCTGTACTTCTTTCTAATCACGATGGCGACGATGTTCATCCCGATGACCAGGGCCAGTAGCACCAGGGCAGTTCCGTACTGTATAGGCCTAGTGGCCATCAGGTCAGAAGACTGAGTGGCCATGGCCCAGACGTGATATGGTAAGGCCATGAACTGCGATAATAATGAATCGGGTAGACCGGACATGTAGAAAGCGGCACCGGTTAGCAAGATGGGGGCCGTTTCCCCAGCAGCCCTAGACAGGCTCAATATGATACCGGTCATTATTCCCGGTAGCGAGTAAGGTAGAACGTGATGCCTGATGGTCTGCCACTTTGTAGCCCCCAAAGCAAGGGAGGCATTGCGTACCGATTGTGGCACCGCCTGTATGGCCTCCCTCGAAGCGGCGATTATTATGGGCAGTACCAGCAGCCCGAGTGTCAGTCCGGCAGACAGTATGCTCAGACCGAAGTCAAGCATGATAACGAATAGGCCCACGCCCAGCAGGCCGTAAACGATCGAGGGCACGCCCGCCAGGTTGTGCACTGCCACCCTCCAGATCCTGGAGAACAGGCGGTTGGGCTGGTACTCAACCATGTAGACAGCGGATAGTACTCCCACTGGAATGGAGAAGCAGAGTACCACCACCATGAGGTAGAACGTGCCCATGATGGCCGGAAATATCCCTCCTTCCCTCATCCTGTTCTTGGGGAACTGGGTGAGGAATTCGAGGTCTATCACCCCTATCCCTCCCTTGATGATGTAGAACAGGAAGACGGCCAGGGTGAGCAACACGACAGCACCACAGGCCCGGAACAGAGAGAAGTAAATCTTCTGTTTCAGCTTCCTGTTCATTCGTACACCTCCGCGAACTTCTCCATCGCGTATTCGGCGAAGGAGTTGATGATAAAGGTCAGCACGAACAGTATGGCCCCAACGGCGAACAGGGCGTGGTAGTGCAGGCTACCTTGGGCCACTTCACCCATCTCGATGGCGATGGCCGCGGTCATCGTCTCCACCGAGTGGAGAATATTGGAGGTGATGACCGGGGAGTTACCAGTGGCCATGAGGACGGTCATGGTCTCCCCCACCGCTCTACCGATAGAGAGCACTATCGCGGCCACTATGCCCGACAGCGAAGCGGGTATCATCACGCCCTTCATGGTCTCCCACCTGGTGGCGCCCAGGGCGTATGAAGCGTCTCGGAGCTCCTGGGGGACGGAATTCAGGGCGTCTTCTGAAAGGCTGACCATGATGGGTATCATCATCACAGCCAGCATGACCGCGCCGTTCAGCGCATTGAGCCGCGTTGCCGACCCGAAAAGCGTGTCGATCCAGTCTGCCAGGATGACCAGGGCAAAGAAACCGTACACCACCGATGGTATGCCGGCCAGGATCTCGATTGCCGGCTTCAAGAACGCTTTGATCTTCGGATGGGCGATCTCATGGATGTAGATCGTACATCCCAGGCCGATGGGTATAGCGATAATAGAGGCAACGGCGCTGACCAGGAAGGTGCCGCACAGTAAAGGCAGGATTCCATACACCGGGTCCTGGAAAGACGTGGGGTTCCATTCAGTCCCGGTCAGCATATGTATGGGGCCTATCTCGATAAAGGCGGGCAGCGCCTCAGAGATTAGAAAGTAGAAGACTGCGCCCAGAGTGAATATCGCGGTCAGAGAGGCGATGAAGAGGATCGCCCTAACTTGCGATTCGCGCTCCCTGAATGAGGTCAAGAATTTCAGAATGTTTTCCTTCTTGATCATCGCGCGGATAGACTTCATTCCCGAGCGTAAGTCCATTGAATCAATCACCTCAATGAAAGAAAATGGGTAAAAGGTTTATGGAAGGCGACGGTGGAACTTCTCGTCATCGATTAATCTCTCGCAGATTGGCAGGGTTCTATTCGAGCTTTGCCATTTCCTGATTTATCGTCTCTTGATCAAGGGGGTAGAAGCCGAGATTCTCCACCACCTGCTGGCCCTCATCGGGGTCCAGTATCCAGGAGATCCATGTCTTGACCGCATCAGTGGGGACTCCATCGGTGTACAGATTCAGGTATCTGGCCAGGACGTAATCTCCGGAGTTCACAGCCTCAGTATCTGTGGGCGCATAAGCAGGGCCTCCCTCTTCAGCGGCCAGAGAGAGGATGGTAATTCCCTCTGCATTGACCGCGTATCCAAGTCCCACATAGCCGATACCGTCATCGTCAAGGGAGACAGCGTCAACGATAGCAGCATTACCGGCCATCTGATTCATTTCAGCGGTGTAGTCCTCCTGCTGAAGGATTGCCTCCTGGAAGAAAGTGTATGTACCCGAGGTACTCTGTCTTCCGTACGCCACTATCTCTCCCTCACCATCAGAAATCTGGTTCCAGTTGGTGTAGGTACCGTTGTAGATGCCCCTGAGATCTTCGGTGGTCATATTCGAAAGGGGGTTGTTCTCATGGACGATCACCGCAATCCCATCGACAGCCACTCTGAACCTGAGAGGGTCTACTCCATTGTCCTGGGCATTCTGCAATTCAGATTCCTTAATCTCCCTGGAGGCTTGGGCAACATCAACCTGGCCGTTTATCAACCCGGCTATACCCGTGCCACTCCCGCCACCAGTTACTTCCACAGTAATGTTTGCGTAATCACCATTGAATTGTTCTGCACAGTCCTGCATCAGTTCCAACATGGTGTCAGAACCTCTCTGCACGATGGTAGAGGTCTCATCACCACCCCCTCCCATGAGGAAAACGGCGGCCACTCCAGCCAGGATGAGTAACGCGACCACAACAATTACAATAGTGGTTTTTGATCCATTCATATTGTTCCTCCACAAAGTTCTAGTCTTTTCTATTTCCAATTCAGAGTGCGTGTGTCTCTCCCGGTTGGGCAAAGTCCACCAGTGACGCACTTACTGTCAGGGAGAAAAGGATGAAAGTTTATGAACCTTACCAAAATTGAATATATGTCTATATATTCTCGAGCTATGATGTATAGATTGTAGTAAACTCTATATAGAGTAAATATTGATTTCCTGTTGAATCGGAGGCTTCTAATTGGAGATAAGAAAGGTGCAGAAGACCGGTACCTCTACTCTCACGGTCTCGCTACCCAAACCGTGGGCGGAGGAACAGAAGCTGGAGCCCGGGGATCCGGTGGAGATGGAGGTTCTCGTTGATGGGAGCCTATCCTTGAACACCGTGATCGGTAACAAGGAGGAGAAGAGGAAGAAGATCATAAGAATAAAGAACGGGGAGAGCGGGCCACACCTCATGAGGAAGTTGATAGCCAGCTATCTTGCGGGCTTTGATATCATAGAGATCACGGCCAAAGAGCGTCTCGATTTTGAGTTGAAGAAGAAGATCAGGGACTTCACTAAGATAACCATCGGCCCGGAGGTGATCGATGAGACCTCAACTGCCATTACCCTCCACGATCTCTCTGACCCGGGGGAGCTGCCACAGAAGAAGTGCCTGCGCAGGATGTACCGTTTGGTCACCTCAATGCACGGCGACGCCATGGAGGCCTTTGCCACCGGCGATGGACCCCTGGCCAAGGACGTGATCGAGAGGGACCTGGATGTTGACAGGCTGTACATGATGGTGGTCAAGCAGTACAACATGATCCTTAAGAACAGGAAGTTGGGGGAGAGGATAGGATCGGACATACAGGAGGGGGTATACCTCATGCTGGCCGCCAGGCTGATCGAGAGGATCGGGGATCACGCGGAGAAGATCGCCCGCAACTCCCTGTCTGAGTTCGCGGAGAGCGACGAAGAGATCGTCTCCAGGATGCAGGTGCTGTCAACCAGAGCTCTCTCTGTCTTAAAAAAATGTACTGACGCCATGTTCCGCAAGGACGTGGATGATGCGAACTCGGCCATCGATGAGGGCAATACGGTGGTTGCCGACTGCGAAGATTTCAAGGCCAACATAGAGATCCCGGGGGCGGCCGGGGTGATCGACAATGCGGTCCTGGACAGCATCATCAGGACCACCATGTACTCCATGGACATCGGAGAGACCGCCATCAACCTGGGCATGAGATAGTCGATCCTGGAGAGCCTATTGTCAACTGGGGATAAGATGAGTGAAACAAGCTGTGCACTCGCATTCAGATTTCCAGGCGGCTGTTCACATCCCTTACTTCTGGTACTCCATCCATCTCTCTTCCAGAGCTGGATCCTGCATGGTATTCATGATATATTCAGCATACTCTTCCCCTGTCCCGCCGCTGGACCTCCCGGTCAACACCAATTTCTTTTCGTATTGCCCGCATATCTCCAGAGCGTATTCCAACTTCCTGGCCTTCTCACCATAGCCAATATGTTCCAGCAGCAGTGCGGCCCCCTTGATCATACTGGAGGGGTCGGCGTACTTGGCCCTTCCTTCATCTACCATCCTGGGGGCGGAACCGTGGATGGCCTCGAACATCGCGTATCGCTTGCCGATGTTGGCCGCCCCGGCGGTGCCCACACCTCCCTGTATCTGGGCCGCCTCGTCGGTGAGTATGTCACCGTACAGGTTGGGCAGCACCATCACCTTGAACTGGCTCCTGCGGTTGGGGTCGATGAGCTTGGCGGTCATTATGTCTATGAACCAGTCGTCCCAATCGATGTCGGGGAAGTCGTCGGCGACCTCCTCCGCAACGCTCAAGAACAGGCCGTCGGTGGCCTTGACCACGTTGGCCTTGGTGACCACTGTCACCCTCCCCATATCGTGCTCGCGGGCGTATTCAAAAGCCATACGTATGATCCTCTCCGAGCCCTGCCTGGTGGTCACCGTAAAATCGAACGCGAGGTCCTCGTCGACATGTAGACCCTCGCTGCCCAGCATGTAGCTGCCCTCTGTGTTCTCTCTGAAGAACACCCAGTCTATGTTTTTCTCAGGCACCTTAACTGGCCTCACGTTGGCGAAGAGGTCCAGTTCTCTCCTCATTGCCACGTTGGCGCTCTCGATGTTGGGCCACTGGTCCCCCTTCTTGGGCGTAGTTGTGGGGCCCTTCAGTATCACGTGACAATCCCTCAACTCCTCAAGAATGTCCTCGGGTATGGCCTCCCGCTTCTGGGCCCTGTTCTCGATGGTCAGACCTTCGATGGTCCTGATCTCGACCTGCCCACTTTCTATCTCCTCTTCAAGAATAAACTCCAGTATGCTCTGAGCGTGTTCAGAGATGTGGGGGCCTATACCGTCGCCCCCCACTATGCCTATCACCACCGGACTCACCTGACCGTAATCGATCCATTCCCTGTCTGCCTTCATCCTCTCCACTCTGGCCATCTGGTTCTTGACCAACCCCTCAAAGTGTGATTTGGCCTTTGTCAACTTCTCATCATCCATGCTATCGACCTCAGGAAAAGCCGCCCGTCTTCTTAAAATGCTCGGCCAATCCACCGTCTGCCAAAATCTCGACCATCACATCGGGTAGTGGGGAGGACTTGATCTTCGTGTCCTTGGTGACATTGAACACCACGCCCTTCTCTAAATTGATCTCCAGCTCGTCCCCCTCTTCGATCTTCGAGGTGTCACATTCCACGACCGGCAGTCCCACGTTGATCGCGTTCCTGTAGAAGATGCGGGCAAACGACTTGGCCAGTACTGCTCCGACCCCCGCCGCCCTGATGACCAACGGGGCCTGCTCCCTGCTGGAGCCGCACCCGAAGTTTTCTCCGGCCACTATGAAATCGCCGGTCTCGGTGTCCTGGTAGAAATCAGGGCGCAGGTCCTCCATCAAATGTTTGGACAGCTCCTTCATGTCCAGAGTCTTGAACTTGTATTTTCCAGAGATGATGTAGTCGGTGTTCACATTGTCTCCGAATACATGCGTCCTCCCGTACAGTTTTTTCATCACACCACCTCCCTCGGATCGGCGATCTTTCCTTTGATCGCGGAGTAGGCGGCCGTCGCCGGGCTGCTCAGGTAGATCTCGGCGGTGGAGTTACCCATCCTCCCCTTGAAGTTCCTGTTTGCGGTGGAAATCACCCTCTCATTGTCGGAGGGCACACCGTTGCAGGTGCCCACACAGGGTCCGCAGCCGGGGGTGGTGATGCACGCTCCGGCCCCGAGCAGTGCGCTAACCACGCCCGCCTCCATGGCGTCCATATAGACTTCCTTGGATGCTGGCGCGACTATGAGTCTCACGTCATCAGCCACCCGCTCGCCGGAGAGGATATTGGCCGCGACGGTCAGGTCTTCCAACCGACCGTTTGTACATGTGCCAATGAACGCCTGGTGTATCTCCAGGCCCTCTACCTCATCGATGGTCGCCGTGTTGTCCACTTCGTGGGGTCTGGCGATCATGGGTGGTAGATCGGACACGTCCTCTTCCATCACCTC
Source organism: uncultured Methanomassiliicoccales archaeon (assembly GCA_964580935.1). GTDB lineage: Archaea > Thermoplasmatota > Thermoplasmata > Methanomassiliicoccales > CAZOLG01 > CAZOLG01. The sequence continues at coordinate 32,531 of CAZOLG010000004.1, read as the reverse complement.
TTCATAATCGGCATCCTCGGTGGCACCGACGGGAGAGTACCCTCTCCTGGCTCTGCCATTCAGGTACTCTTCCACTTTTTGGTCGTATTCCATCACGCCCACCTTGGCCCCCGTCTCTATGGCCATATTGGATATGGTCATCCTGGCCTCCACGGAGAGTGCGTCTACAGCATCACCGTAGAACTCCAGCGCCTTGTAGGTGGCCCCCTTGGAGGTGAGCGTCCCCACCGTATGGAGGGCGATGTCCTTTGAGTATACTCCTTCTGACAGCTCGCCATCGAATATCATCTTGATCGTCGAGGGTACCTTGAACCATGTCTTCCCGCTGATGACGGCGGCGGCCAGGTCGGTCGACCCCACCCCAGTGGCGAAGGCGTTGAGAGCTCCGTATGTGCAGGTGTGGGAGTCAGCGCCAATAATCACCTCGCCGGGCAGGGCGTCCCCTTTCTCGGGAACGAGCTGGTGGCAGACGCCCTCACCTATATCGTACAGGATGCCGCCGTGCTCTCTGGTGAACTCCCTCATCCTGGTGTGGAGGTTGGACACCGCCTCCAGGGGTGAGGGCACGTTGTGGTCGATGACTACAGCGTACCTGTCTGGAGAGTGGAAACTCTCGCCGTTCATGTCCTCAAACGCTCGGATACTCAACGGAGTGGTACCGTCCTGACTCATCATGAAGTCCACGGGGGAGATGACGATGTCGCCTGGGTCCACCTGGTGTCCCACGTGCCGGGACAGTATTTCCTCGGAGATAGTACCCATGTCGCTCACTCCAACAGGGCTTCCATCTGACCTTCCTTGTAATCGTTGTAGATGTAGACCAGCTCGTTTTCGGAGAGGCTGCGCTTCAGGCTCAGTGAAGTCTGCCTCACTATGTCCAGCAGTTCAGAAGCGGTCTGGTCATCGACATCGATGCCCTTGTTGCCCAGCACCTGCTTGATGGTCGACCTGCCCGAGTGCTTGCCTATAATTATCTTCCGCTTCATCCCCACTTCCTCGGGTGAGTAGGGCTCGTAGGTGCCCAGGAATTTCATCACTCCGTCGGCGTGTATGCCCGCCTCGTGGGCGAAGCAGTTGGATCCCACGATGGGCTTCCAGTGGGGAATCTCCCTGCCGGAAGCGCGGGCCACGTACTCGGATATCTCCCTAAACCGCTCGGTCTTGATGCCCGTATTGATGTTCAGGAGGTGCTTGGCCGCCATCACCACCTCTTCCAGCGGGCTGTTTCCCGTTCTCTCCCCCAGCCCCAGCACGGTGGTGTTGACGAACTTTGCTCCCCCCCTGACACCTGCTATGGCGTTGGCGGTGGCCATACCGAAGTCGTTGTGGGTGTGCATCTCCACCGGTATGTTCACGTACTCGGTGATCACCTTGATCACCTCGTAGGCCCTCCGGGGTTCCAATATGCCCAAGGTATCGCAATACCTCAACCTGTCGGCACCCGCCAACTTGGCGGTCTGGGCGAACTTGATGAGGAATTCTTTGTCCGTTCGTGAGGAGTCTTCAGCGTTGGCAGAGACGTACAGCCCGTGGTCCTTTGCGTACTCGATAGACTCCACCAACCTTTCGAGTACCCACTCCCTGCTCTTGCGCAGCTTGTGCTCTATATGTATGTCCGACGAAGACATGGAGACCGCCACCGCGTCAACGTCACAGTCTACACTGTGCGACACATCATCCACTATGGCCCTGTTCCAGCCCAGGATGGATGTCTCCAGGCCCAGTCCAGCAATCTTCTTGATCGTCTCTTTCTCGTCCCCTCCCATGGCCGGGATCCCCACCTCGATCTGCTGTACACCGAGCTCGTCCAGCAGTTTGGCAATCCGTATCTTCTCCAGATTGGCAAATACGATTCCTGCTGACTGCTCTCCATCTCTCAGCGTAGTGTCGCAGATGTTGAGTGGGTAATCATTGAACCTGTCGGTGGGTTTCGCCTTCATATTGTCATCTGATAATGTGATCTCTTCAATTTCTTCTTCCTGGTGCTCTTCATCACTCATCCGAGTTCCTCCATTGTGGGTCGTCTCCTTCCAGCCTGTGCATTCCGCGTGCTTGGATTGAATAGCTTATAGATGCAAACATAAGAATCGTCCCTGACATATGTTTACTTGTTTGAGGCATTATTAGACATATGTCTACTATTTATGCTTTTCACAGAACGAATCCTGATTCTTGACGGTTACTGGGCTTCACATAACGATTAACGACTACCCTACTGATGAAGAGCGTTGTACAAAAGGATTTCGTCCGGGGAAGATTCCGCGCAGACATTCTCCCTTTGAGGTTCATTCCACCCTGAATCTCAACAGTGCCGCCAGCCCCCCCAGGGCCTCCAGCTCTTCTCCCGCATCGTGGTGCTCGCTCACCACCACCACTTTGCCTCTCGCTTCCTCCACCATCCTCATCAGGTCGTCCATCTCCCGGTCTCTTACCAGCGAGTCGAGGATCAGGAGCGTCTCCACAGCACCCATCTGGGCCGCCAGTTCAACCTGCTCGGGACCGTACGCCACCAGGCCGTCCCGAGCTATCCTCTCCAGGACGGTCTCCACGAGGTTCACTTCCTTGGCCATCCTTGAGTGCTCCAGAACCTCGGCCCCCATCCCCCTCTTCATCAATTCATGTATCCCCGGCATCCCCGATTGTCCGGTATGGAACAGATGTACGTTCTCGAAGAGCTCAGGATATTGCTCCTTCCCCTTTGCCATCAACGACTCCTTGGCAAACCCGGGACCCAGTATGACTATGGGTACCCCGGGTTCTGCACTGAGCTCTATCTTCCGTAGTGTGTCCCCTTCGTAGTCGCCATCCTCCTTGCTCTCATACATCTTTCCCGAACCGGGGGCCTGGATGTTGGCAAGCTCTTTGAGACCGAACTGGCGGAGCACGGCCAGGGTGGCCTCTTCGGTGTCCAGGGACACGAAAAGCATCCTTGGCTCGGCCGCGTCCTCCACCGCCCTCTTGATCCTGTCCAGCTGGGGCTTGGCCCACTCCTCCTTGATAATAGTGAGCGTGTCCCCTTCCCTGACGTTGAAAGTGTGATGAGACCCCAGGTCCTGAGGGCCCCTCTCGATGACCCCGAGGATCCTCAGCCTGTCCTCGAACTCGTGGAAATCCAGCTTCTCCACCCTGATCCCCAGGCGCATCTTCTTCTTGGTGCCCCTCTCCGCCCTGATCTTATCAGATCTGGTTTCCTCTCTACGGAACGTCACCGCGGAGACCATATCTCCTTCGGAGATGATGTTGTACAGGTGCCAGAGGTCGTCCAGGCTGTCCACCTGGACCTTGATCTCACCCGTCTTAGTATCCTGGTGGAGGACTCTCATGGAGGAGTGTCATCTATCCAGAACTTATATTACCTTTGGCGTTTCCAGCCATTTCAGCGGCGCCAGTTCACAGTCAGGGCCGGTGTCGCAGAGCGGTGCGCTGTCTCCTCTCGAACAATAAGTGTCTATAATGTGTATGTTCGAGAACAAAAGTTAAGTATAGTGTAAGTCTACCTCAATTTCCTGATGGCGCAGTGCTTCCTAATACTCGAAGACGGGACTGTAATGGAGGGCACTGGTTTTGGTTTTGAAAAGACGACTTATGGTGAAGTGGTCTTCACCACCGGTATGACCGGTTATCAAGAGAGTATCACTGACCCCTCCTACAGAGGCCAGATCCTTATCATGTCCTACCCCCTGATCGGGAACTACGGAGTGAATCCGAACGACTTCGAATCTTCCCAAGTTCAGGTGAACGGTTACGTGGTCAGGGAGGGGTGTGAACGGCCAGCCTCCACTTACTCCAACGAGTCCATACGCAACTTCCTCAAGCAGAACGGTGTCCCCGGCATATCTGGGCTGGATACCCGCTCCCTCATCATAGGCATAAGAGAGCACGGTACGCTCAAAGGGGCCATCTCATTCGACGATGACATCGAGTCCGTGTTGGAAAAAGTGAGGAAGATGCCCCACCCGACCGAACGGAACCTGGTGGAGGAGGTGTCCACCAAAGAGATCAAGAGGTATCCGAGGGAGGGCGCAAAGACGGTTGCCCTGATCGACTGTGGGACCAAGCTGAACATTCTTAGAGAACTCAGAAAGAGGTTCGATGTGGTCCAGTTGCCTTATGACACCCCACCCAGCTTCTTCAGGAACAACGAGGTGGACGGAGTGGTGGTTTCCAACGGCCCGGGCGACCCCGCTCATCCTGAGCTGAAGAAGACGACTATCAGAACCCTGGCCGAGATCAAGGAGGGCTACCCGATAATGGGAGTATGCATGGGCAATCAGCTGCTTTCCCTAGCATTTGGGGGCGAGACATACAAGATGAAGTTCGGCCATCGGGGGGCCAACCAACCGGTCAGGTTCAGAGATAAGGTGTACATCACCGCCCAGAATCACGGTTACGCGGTGAAAGAGGAATCGCTTGATGATTGCGAGTTTCAGCCCGATCAATTCAATGTTAACGATGGGACGGTGGAAGGTATGAGACACAAGGAATTACCCATATTCACAGTACAGTACCACCCGGAGGTCTCTCCCGGGCCCAAGGATACCGTATTCCTGTTCGATGAATTCGTGGATCTCATGGAGGAATGTGCTTGACCGACAGGTCCAAGAAATTAATGGTCATCGGTTCGGGGCCCATAGTGATCGGTCAGGCGGCCGAGTTTGACTTCTCGGGGTCTCAGGCCTGTCAATCGTTGATGGAGGAGGGTTACACCACGGTACTGGTCAACTCCAATCCCGCCACCATACAGACAGACCTGGAGATGGCCGATATCGTGTACATAGAGCCGCTGGAGGCGTCTTCAGTGGCCAACATCCTGGAGAAGGAGGATATCGACGGCATACTGTCCGGCATGGGGGGACAGACCGCCCTCAACATCTGCTCACAGCTGTCAGAGGACGGCACTCTGGATGAGCTGGGCGTGGAACTCCTGGGCACACAGCCGGAGGCCATAGCCCTCTCTGAAGATAGGGAGAAGTTCAGGAAGAAGATGATAGAGATAGGGGAGCCGATCGCCAAAAGCATCACCACCAGCAGCGTAGAGGAGGCCAAAGAGGCGGTCGAGAAACTGGGCGGATACCCAGTCCTCGTGCGTCCAGCCTACACCCTGGGGGGCACCGGGGGGGGTGTGGCCCATAACGAGGGGGAACTGGTCCCCATCGTGGGGAGGGGGCTGATCTACTCGCGCATCGGTCAGGTCCTGATCGAGGAGAGCATTCTCGGCTGGATTGAGTACGAGTACGAGGTGATGAGGGACGGGAAGGACAACTGCATCATCGTGTGCAACATGGAGAACCTAGACCCGATGGGTATCCACACGGGGGAGAGCATCGTCATCGCGCCCTCCCAGACCCTGAACGATGTGGACCACCAGATGCTGAGGAGCGCGGCGCTCAAGATCATACGTGTCCTGGGCATCGAGGGCGGTTGCAATATCCAGTTCGCATTCAATCCGAAGACCAGAGAGTACAGGGTCATCGAGGTCAACCCCCGTGTCTCGAGATCCTCAGCGCTGGCCTCGAAGGCCACCGGTTATCCCATAGCCAGGGTGGCGGCTAAGATCGCTGTGGGCAAGACCCTGGACGAGATACCGAACAAGATCACCGGGAAGACTTACGCGGCTTTCGAGCCCGCGCTGGACTACGTGGTGCTCAAGATACCCCGATGGCCGTTCGATAAGTTCAGGACGGTGGACCGCACTCTGGGCACTCAGATGAAAAGCACCGGGGAAGCGATGTCCATCGGAAGGACGGTGGAGGAAAGCATCATGAAGGCCATCCGTTCCCTGGAGATCGATAAGATCGCGCTGAAGGGAGAGGACTGGTCTGATGACGAGCTGAGGGGGGAGCTGTCCACCCCCACTGACCAGCGAATATTCGCCATCGCCGAAGCTCTGAGAAGAGGTTTCAGTGTGGACCAGATCGAGGAGCTCACGGGATGGAACCCCTTTTACATACTCAAGATCAAGAACATTCTGGACGTGGAGGACGAGATCTCCACGTCCAACCCTTTGCACCACGACGTTCTCAAGAGAGCTAAGAGGATGGGTATACCCGACAGACATATAGGCGAACTGACCGGGATGGAGGAGGACGAGGTGCGGGAGCTCAGGAAATTCGAGGGTATTATGCCCACCTATAAGATGGTGGACACCTGTGCTGCGGAGTTCAAAGCGGAGACACCTTACTTCTACTCCACCTACGAACGGACCTCGGAGAGCAAACCCTCGGACAACAAGACGGTGGTCATCGTGGGCGGAGGACCGATCAGGATCGGTCAGGGCATCGAATTCGACTACTGCTGCGTGCACGGCGTGATGGCTCTACAGGACGAAGGCGTGGACGCTGTGATCATCAACAACAACCCTGAGACTGTGAGTACTGACTACGATATATCAGACCGCCTCTACTTCGAACCGCTGACCAAGGAGGACGTGCTGAATGTCATCGAGGAGGAGGGGGCGGACGGGGTGATCCTCCAGTTCGGAGGACAGACTGCGGTGAACATCGCCGTGGAACTTGAGGAGGCTCTGGAGGGCAGCAAGACTGAAGTGATGGGTACCTCCCCGGCCATGATGGACACTGCTGAGGACAGGGAGCTGTTCTCTTCCATGATGGACGAACTGGGCATCAGACAGCCTGAAGCAGGCACTGGCTATTCATTCGAAGAGGTGAAGGACGTCGCGGCCTCCATAGGGTATCCGGTGTTGGTGAGGCCCAGCTATGTCCTGGGCGGAAGGGCGATGCAGATCGTGTACAACGAGGAGGAGCTGGAGACCTACATGGAGTCGGCGGTCAAAGTGTCCAGGGCCCACCCCATACTGGTGGACAAGTACCTCTCGCATGCCATTGAGATCGACGTTGACCTGGTCTCTGATGGGGAGGACGTTTTCATCGGAGGGATAATGGAGCACATCGAAGAGGCGGGCGTCCATTCGGGGGATGCGATGATGGTACTGCCCCCTCAGACACTGTCAGGCGAGATCATCGACGAGATTATTGAGATATCGAACAAAGTGGCCAGGGCCCTCGAAGTGAAGGGACTGATGAACATACAGCTGGCTGTGAAGGACGGTGAAGTGTACATGCTGGAGGCCAATCCCCGTGCCAGCCGTACCATCCCCTTCATCTCCAAGGCAATAGGCATCCCTCTGGCCAAGATAGCCACCCGGGTGATGCTGGGCAAGGGCCTGAGGGAGCTGGGGTACACCGGCGTTTCCACCTGCCCCCATGTGGCGGTGAAAGTCTCTGTATTCCCCTTCCTGAAGCTGCCGGGCGTGGACTCCATACTGGGTCCGGAGATGAAGAGTACCGGCGAGGTGATGGGGATCTCCGACAACTACGAGTCGGCGTGCTACAAGGGCCTGATTTCCGCTGGATACAAGCTGCCCGAAGAGGGCAATGTGTACATCACGGTCAGCGACGAGGACAAGGAGAGTATACTACCCATCGCGGAGAGATTCAGCGAGATGGGGTTCGATATCGTGGCCACCAAGGGCACTTCCACCTTCCTCAGGAGACACGGGCTGGACACCACCACGGTGTACAGGATCAGCGAGAAGACCGCGCCCGATGCCCTGGGCCTGATGAGGGAGGGGGTGATCGATCTGATCATCAACACCCCCACCGAGAGCTCGGGAGCCAGGCGTGATGGGTACATGATGAGGAGACTGGCCGTCGAACTGGAGATACCGTTCATCACCACCGTTCAGGGGGCGAAGGCGGCCGCCGGTGCTATCGAGAAGGCGATGGATAGAGAGATGGAAGTTCACGACATCGCCTCTTTCAACTGCGAGGAAGTCTGATTTCTCTCTCCATCTTCGCGGTGAGAAGTATGCCAAGGAGTACCAGCGCTCCGCCCGCGATGGCGGTCAGCGGAGGATTTTCCGAGAGCAGGATAAAAGCCAGAATGGTGGCTCCCACCGGCTCTCCCATGAAAGATACGCTGACCAGGGCCGCGCTCACGTACTTCAGAGACCAGTTGAACAGCGTGTGTCCGAGAATTGTGGAGACCACGGCCAGTGCCAGGAAGAGCAGGAACTCCTGCTGGGGCACGGGCCAGAGGGACTCACCGCTGGCTACGGAGGTCACCAGTAGGATCGCGGTACAGGAAAGGTAGACCAGGAAGACGTAGGTGATCAGTGATATCTTCTTTCTGAGCACTCTCCCCATCAGTATGTACGCTCCGGCCATGACCGCCCCAAGGATGGCCAGCATGTCCCCGGCCAGGGTCTGGCTGTTCAGGTCTCCCAACGAGATGAGCATCACTCCCAGAAATCCCAGGACGATGCCCGCACCGGTGGTCACCTTCCCCTCCTTCAGCACCCAGTACCCGATCAGGCCCACCATCAGGGGGTGTGAGGTAACCAGGATGGTGGAAGAGGCCACTGATGTTAGGTCTAGGGAGGCTATGAAGGCCACGAAGTGCGCGGCGAGCACGGCACCGATAAGGACCAGATAACCAAGGTCCTTTCTCTTCAGCCTCGCGATCTCTTCTCTAGCGTTTGTGAGAGCAAAGGGTAGTATAATCAGGGTGGCGAAGGCCATCCTGTAGGTGGCTATCACCAGGGCTGAAGATTCACTCCACCGTATGAAGATGGCGGCGAAGGATATGCCGACTATGGCCAACAGCAGACCGGCATAGGGGGTCAGTTGCGTGTTCTCGTTCATCTTCAAGACCGCTCATTGTCGTTCAATGGATGATTATGCTCCTGACCCCTTTGCATGACTTGATCTTGGGTATCAGAGTAGGGGGAACCTGACTCTCGGTGATCACATACAGCCGCGGCTCTTCGCTCAGCTCCGGGTCGTCCACCAGCGCCTGTCGGATACTGATCCCCGAGTCGGACATCACGCCGGCCACATCGGCCAGTATCCCCGGTTCGTGAGGGTCATCGGGTATGATCTCTATGGAACTCCAACCCATGATAGGAGCAGTATCGACCAGAAGGGCGGTGGGCCTGAGCGAGGAGAATAGCTTCCTCAACTTCGGGTTGGATTCTATGGTCTCCACCGTCGCCTTGACCACCCTGCGGTCCACGCCGGTCGCCCTGCCCAGAGACGTATCACTGATCTCCACCTCGCCACACCAGGCTTTGCCTTTGGCCACCCTGAGACCGTGCTTGAGCATCAGCCTCGCCACCTTCTGCTGAGAGGGATATTTGCTGAAGTGTTCGGAAAGGGAATCGTCCATAGGACTACCACGTCTCTAATACTTTATTTGATTTACTAGATTAGTACATCGAGGTATTCAAACATACATTTTTGGCGTTGGTTGTTCAGAACGCAGCACGACCGCCTGCCCACGACCTCTGGAGTGATTTTAGGAAAAGCGATTGGTGCCAGAGATAGAGAAATACTTATAAACGTGCTAACTATTGTCTAGCAAACCTAGGTGGTTACATGCGAGGTAAAGGAATCCGCTTGGAACGGATAATGGACCGAAACACCGGCAGAGCAGTGATCGTTCCTATGGACCACGGGATCTCCATAGGACCGGTCAAGGGATTGATAGATATGAAAACCACTATCGACTCAGTGGCCCTCGGAGGGGCCACGGCGGTGGTAGAGCACAAGGGCATAGTACCCTATGGCCACCGGTCATTTGGAGAGGACATCGGTCTGATCCTGCACCTGTCGGCCAGTACCTCTCTCGGAGAGGATCCCAACGCTAAGGTCATGGTGGCCACTGTGGAAGAGGCGATCAAGATGGGTGCCGATGCCGTCTCCGTCCACGTCAACATCGGTTCCAACACCGAGCCCGAGATGCTGAGAGACTTCGGGAGGGTCTCCCAGAAGTGCAACGAATGGGGCATGCCTCTAATGGCCATGATATATCCCCGGGGGAAGGATATCAAGGATCCCTATGATGTCGAGGCGGTTAAACACTGCGCCAGAGTAGGCGTCGAACTGGGGGCGGATATCGTCAAGACCAATTATACCGGGGACATTGACACCTTCAAAGAGGTGGCTAGGGGAGCGCTCGCACCGGTGGTCATAGCCGGTGGTCCGAAGATTGACTCGGACAGGCGGTTACTGGAGATGGTGAAGAATTCTATTGAAGCGGGGGGTAAGGGAGTGTCCATCGGAAGGAATATCTTCCAGCACAGAGATGTGGTGGGCATCACCAAGGCCATTTCCAGTATCGTGCTGCAGGATGCGGAAGTGGAAGAGGCCATCAAATTGCTGGAGTGATCACATGTGCCCCCGGTCTGAAGACAAGGTCGCCTGGGTGAGGTCAGACCTCGCCTCCACTTACGAAGAGAGGAAGAGAATCGTCTCCACCGCCCTGGAAGAAGGATATGCAAGCATCGTCATCAAGGAAGGGGACGAAGGACTCGAAAAACTGGGTAGGTTCGATGCCATCGTGTTCGACGAGGGAGAGTTTCTACTGAACGGGGCGTCGATAGGCAGATACCTGGAGGTCCATTCGTCTGATGACCTGGAAGATGCCCAGGAGCTCAAAGGCGGGGTACAGTACCTGGTCATCGCGGCCAGGGACTGGAAAGTCATTCCGCTGGAGAACCTGATCGCGGAGTTCCAGGACTCGGAGACACGGCTGCTGGCCTGCACTTCAGACCCCGAAGAAGCCGAACTCTTCTTGGAGACCTTGGAAGTGGGTACTGATGGCATCGTCATCGAACCTTCCTCCCCGGAGGCCGTTCTGGATTTCCCCTCCCTCTCCTCCCTGAGGGGTGAAGGGGTCGAACTCACCGAGGCCACGGTTACCGAGATCAGCGGCCTTCCGTCAGGGGACAGGGTGTGCGTGGACACCTGCTCACTGCTCGAAGTGGGGGAGGGTATGCTGGTCGGCTCACAATCTTCCTGCCTGTTCCTCATCGCCTCCGAGAGTCAGAAGAGCGAGTACGTGGCATCCAGACCATTCAGGGTGAACGCAGGGGCGGTCCATGCTTACATACTGACCCCCGGTGGTAAGACAAGGTACCTCTCCGAGATCGAGAGCGGTGATGAGGTGCTGGCGGTGAATTCAAAGGGAGCCAGTAGATCGGTCATCGTCGGCCGCTCAAAGATCGAGAAGCGGCCCCTGCTGATGATCAAAGCGGAAGCCGATGGTGAGGAATTCGCCACCATCGTGCAGAACGCGGAGACCATCCGCCTCTGCACACCAGAAAGAGCGGTATCGGTATCCGAGCTGGAAGAGGGCCAGAAAGTCCTGGTCAAATTAGAAAAGGGTGGAAGGCACTTTGGGAAATCGATAGAAGAGACCATCAGTGAGAAATAATGAGAATATGCACCTCGATCGCAGAGTCGGAAACTGAGAACGTTTTGAGATACAGCCAGCGGGCTGAAGAGCTGGGCACCGACCTCATTGAGATCAGATTTGACTACATGAAGGAACTTCCTGAAGACATGGAAGTTTTCGATGAGATCGAGGTGCCCATGATCGCCACCCTGAGGACCAAGGAACAGGGGGGCGAGTATTCGAGGGATAAGACGCTGATCAGAGGGTTCCTGCTGCTGGCCGCCCTGGAAGGTTTCTCATACTTAGACATTGACGAGAGCTCCAATATCCTGAAGGCGATCAGGGAAGAGGTGGTGGGGACCCACATTATCTGCTCACATCATGATTTTGAGTCAACGCCCTCCTCTGACGACATCGTTGATATCGTGGACAGGTGCGCAAGAAAGGGTGATCTGGCCAAGGCCGCCTTTCGGGTACAGTCCTTAAAGGACCTGCGATCCATATTCGAGGGGGGCAAGGTTCTCTCCAACAAGGAATTGAATTTCGTGCTCATCGGCATGGGCGCATTGGGCACGCTCACCAGGATATTCGCCGATCGAATCGGCAGTTCGTTCACTTACTGCGCGGCCCGAGAAGAGAAAACCACCGCGGCTGGACAGTTGGACCTGGAGACCATGAAGAGGTTGGAGGGAGAGAAGATAGTCACCGGGATTACCGGGTATCCTCTCTCCCACTCAATGTCCCCGCCGATAATGAACGCCGCCTTCGAAGACCTCTCGCTGCCGGGCATCTACCTGGCGTTGCCCTCCAAGGATGACGAACTGGAGGTGCTGACAGATCTGATAAGAGATCTGAACATTAGGGGGCTGAACGTCACCATACCTCACAAGGAGAGGATCATCCCACTGCTCGATCGGCTCGACGAGAGCGCTGAGAAGGTGGGGGCGGTGAATACCGTGGTCAATAGATCTGGAGAGCTGGTGGGCTCAAACACCGACGTCATCGGTATAGAGGAGACCTTCAAGAGGGCTGGAGTCGATGCGGAGGGCAAGAAGTCTCTGATCATAGGGGCCGGCGGGGCGGCCCGCTCCTGCGCCGTGTTCCTCAGCGATCACGGGGCTGACATGTTCGTGTACAACAGAACCAGGTCGAATGCAGAGACACTGGCCGAAGATTTCTCCGGACTGACCGTAGCAGAGGAGGATGAGCTTGATGGTCATGATTTCGAGGTGATCGTCAACTGTACTCCCGTGGGGATGAAAGGATTTCCAGACAAGGTGCCCATCCCCACCTCATTGTTGAGAAAGGACCAGATGGTGATGGACATGGTATACAATCCTCCCCGGACTAGGCTGCTCAGGGAGGCTGACAAGGCGGGCGCTATGGCCTACTCAGGAATGAACATGTTGATCCACCAGGCCATAGCCGGTTTCGAAAAGTGGACCGGTAAGTCTCCCGATTACGAAGTGATGGCTGGAGCCCTGCGGAGAGAGTTGGAATGAGAGGAAGAGCACGGTGCCATGGAGCGGCGACTATCGTTAACGCCATAGCCACTGGGAAAGGGGCAGCCTTCGGCATCGATCTATTCACTGAAGCGGAGGTGGAACTGTTTCCTTCGGAGGAGATCAGGGTGGAGATGGACACCCTCCGCGATCCCGGAGCAGAAGACCCTTCTCTGGCCGTTCGCTGCGTTGAGAACGTCTTGAACCGCTTCTCAGATCAAGGACTGGGAGGGTTGGTGAAGACGAGGTCCAATATACCGATCTCCAGGGGGCTCAAGAGTAGTAGTGCCGCAGCCAATGCCATCGTGCAGGCCACACTGAACGCCCTCGACGTAGAATGTGAGTCGCTGGAAGTCATTAGGATGGGGACGAGGAGTGCGGTGGAGAGCGGAGTGTCGGTGACTGGCGCCTTTGACGACGCCACCGCCTCCATGCTGGGGGGGGTGATCCTCACCGATAACGAGAGAGAAGAGATCATCAAGAGAGACCGTCTTCCATCACACTGGAAGGTGGTCCTTCACACCCCAGAATTCAAGATAAGGAAGAATTCTCTCCCCCTAGAGAAGATAAGATCAGTGGAAGGAATGGTGGAAATAGCTTTCAATCTGGCGAAGGAGGGGGAATACGCAAGAGCTATGACGTTGAATGGCCTCGCGTACTCGGCGGCCCTGGGGCTGAGCCCCTCTCTGGCGGTAAGCGCCTTACAGCTGGGGGCGGTGGGCGCCGGCCTGTCGGGCACGGGACCGGCCACCGCGATACTGGTGGAAGAGGAAAATGTGGACTCTCTAGTGGAGGAATTGGGCGAAGATTTGATTGTGACCGACCTATATCATGGAGAAAAGGGAGATAGAGAAGATGGACTTGAGGGTTGAACCTTCGGACATAGCGGGCACCGTTCCGGCCTCGCCTTCCAAGAGCCACACCCACAGGGCCATGATACTGGCCCTGCTGAGTGAGGGGGAGTCCACACTCTCCAGACTGCTACTCAGTGACGACACTCTGGCTACACTTAACGCGGTGAAAGAATTCGGGGGATCGGTGCACGTGGAGAGGGACATCTGCAATATCGAAGGTGGGGATCTCCGTTGTCCCAGGAAGAACATCGATGCCCGCAACTCTGGGACCACACTCAGGCTGATGGTGGGAGTGGCTTCCCTGCTCCCGTGCAAGACCATCTTGACCGGTGACGAGTCGCTCAGGAACAGACCCATGAGACCGCTCATCGATGCTTTCGACGAGCTGGGAGTGCAATGCATCTCCACCCAGGGCAACGAACGGGCGCCGTTGATGGTGAAGGGGCCCAATGAGGGGAGGGTAGCCCACATCAGGGGCGACGTTTCCTCACAGTTCATATCCTCGTTATTGATCTGTTCCCCGGCCAAGAAAGTGGACACCGAGATCGTCCTTACCAGACCATTGAAGTCCAGACCTTACGTGGACATTACTCTGAACATGATGGGGCGGTTCAACGCCTCGTGCGAGGTTACCGAAGAAGGGTTCTTTGTCCCAGGGGATCAAGAGTACCGGCCCTCCGAGGTCTCCATCCCGGGAGACTTCTCCTCTGCTGCATTTCCACTGGTGGCGGGGGCCCTGGCCGGGAGGAGCGCGGTCAAGGAGCTGGACATGGACAACCTGCAGGGAGATAAGGTCATCGTCAACATCTTGCGCAGATTCGGGGCCGATGTCGTTGTCAAAGATGACTGCATTCAGGTGAGTGAGGGAGGGCTAGAAGGGGCCGAAGTGGACCTCTCCAACTCCCCCGACCTGTTCCCCATCACCGCCGTACTGGCCACCCAGGCAGAGGGGGAGTCGAGGCTGACCGGAGCCGAGCACCTCAGGCTGAAGGAAAGTGACCGTATCCAGGCCACGGTGTCCTTCTTGAGAAAGATGGGGGCCGAGGTGAGAGAACTGGGCGACGGTTGCATAGTGCGAGGGTCGGTGGCGTTGAAAGGGGGGAGAGTCCTGTCAAGAGGAGACCACCGCATCCTGATGGCCGCGGCAGTGGCCGGGCTGGTGGCCGAAGGAACCACCACCATCTCCAAGGGAGACTGCTATTCTATATCGTACCCTTCCTTCGTACAGGACATGAGGACGCTGGGGGCCAATATGGAGGTGGTAGACTGAACACCATTGGGGAAGACTTCAGGATCACACTGTTCGGAGCCAGTCACGGGCCCTGCGTGGGATGCGTCGTCGAGGGCTTTCCGGCCGGACTGGACATCGATGAGGATCTTATCTCCGGTCGACTGAACCTCAGGAGGCCGGTGGGGGACATCGGCACTCCCAGGAGGGAAGAGGACGAATTCGAGTTTCTCTCCGGCGTAGAAGGAGGGATGAGCACCAGCGTTCCAATAACAGTGGTGATATGGAATCGGGACGTGGACTCTTCCAAATATGAGAGGTTCAGGAGGGTGCCCAGACCGGGCCACGCCGACTTCACGGCCCTGAGAAAGTATGGAGATGGACACGATCTAAGGGGCGGAGGTCAGTTCTCAGGGAGGATGACCGCGCCTCTGGTGGTGGCCGGAGCACTGGCCGAGACGTTGATTTCTGACCTGGGGGTCGAAGTCACAGCCTACACCCGATCGGTGGGAAAGATCGTAGACGAGGGGGGGCATACATTCGAAGAGATAGATCGCAACAGGAACCGGAACGTGGTCCGGGCTGCCTCTCCTCCGGCGGCGGAGAGAATGGAACAGGAGATACTCGAGGCAAAAGAGACAAACGACAGTGTCGGGGGCACCATCCGCTGCATATGTAGAGGGTTGCCTACCGGACTGGGAGAGCCCTTCTTCGACACTCTGGAGGGGGAACTGGCCAAGATGATGTTCGCCATCCCAGGAATCAAGGGTGTCGACTTCGGTGCCGGTTTCCGGGCAGCTGAGATGAGGGGGTCTGAACACAATGACCCGTTCGTGGTATCAGAGGGGAGGGTGAAGACCTCAAACAATAACGCAGGCGGTATCCTGGGAGGGATATCGACCGGTATGCCTCTGGACTTCAGAGTGGCTGTCAAACCCACCGCCTCCATATCCCGGGAACAAGATAGTGTGGACCTGAAGAATATGGAGCAGGTCAAGCTGACCATAGAAGGCAGACATGACCCCTGCATAGTGCCCAGAGCAGTGGTGGTCGTGGAGACGCTGACCGCAGCTGTGCTGGCAGACCTGTGCCTGAGAGGTGATTTCATTGAACAATGATTTGGAACAGCTCAGAACTAGCATTTCAGAAGTGGACAGGAAGATAATGGAATCGATCAGTGAGAGGAACTCACTCGCCCGAGAGGTCAGTGAACGCAAGATCTCCACCGGACTGGCGATAAGAGACAAGATGGTGGAGGAGGAAGTAGTGGAGAGGTACAGATCACTGGGTGAGGAGCTGGGTATTGGAGAAAAGACCAGTGAGCGGGTGGCACGCACGGTGATCGAGGAGGCAGTGAGAGTTCAGAGTCAGATATTCGAGCCCAACGTGACCAGAGAAATATTAGTGGTGGGCGGGGCCGGGAAGATGGGGTCATGGTTATGCAACTACTTCTCCTCCCGGGGTCACGAGGTGCTGGTATACGATATCACGGGAGACTCATCCTATGAGAGAGTGGGACTGGAAGAAGGGGTCGAGAGAACTGAGATGGTGGTCCTCGCCACCCCGATCAGTAAAATCGATGATGTTTTGGAGAGCGTGCTGGATATCCCTTCGGATGCCGTCGTTTTCGATATTTCATCCATCAAGGCGCCCATCTCCAAGCGATTGAGGGGGGCGGCGAGATCGGGCCGCAAAGTATGCAGTATTCACCCCATGTTCGGACCGGAAGTTGATTCGCTCTTCGACCGGAACGTGCTGATCTGTGACTGCGGCTCACAAGAGGCGGTGGACGAGGTCACCGCCCTATTCAAAGGGGCAGGTGCCAACCTGGTCAGAGTGGACCTGGAGGAGCACGATGAGATCATGTCGCTGGTCCTGGGCCTCACCCACGCACTCAACCTCTCGTTCCTCAGGGCGCTCACCGAATCCGATTTTGAACTGGGAGAGCTCAACAGGTTCGCTTCTACCACCTTCAACAAGCAGATCGAGACCACTGAGGACGTGGCCAATGAGAATCCTGAACTGTATTTTGATATTCAGTCTCTCAATCCATTCGCTGGCCAGTATCTGTCGATGTTGGAAAGGGCCATGGAGGACATAGAAGGGTGCGTGATCGGCGGGAACAAAGAGCGATTCATCAGGATCATGGAGGAAGGAAGAGATTACTTCGGAGGGTATTAAATGAAGAAGATGAAGGCATCGATATTGGGCGCATCGGGAATGATTGGTCAGAGGTTCGTTCAGCTGCTGGAGGACCACCCTTACTTCGAGATAGGGGGGCTCTATGCTTCAGAGAGGTCCGATGGCAAGAAGATGATGGACGTGCTGAAGCTCAGAGACTACGATTTCCGCGAAGAAACTCTCAATATGGTCATCGAAGAGATCGACATCAAGAGCGTGGCTGACGATTCCAAGCTGGCGTTCAGCGGCCTCCCCTCCAGCGTGGCAGGGGAGGTGGAGTCGGGGCTGGCTTCCGAGGGGGTGGCCGTTTTCTCCAACGCCTCCTCTTACCGCATGAGAGCGGACGTCCCGCTCCTGATCCCGGAGGTGAACGCCGATCATCTGGACCTGGTGGAAGAACAGAACACCTATCCCGACGGGGGCTTCATAGTCACCAACGCCAACTGCTCCACCACCGGAGTGGCCCTGCCGCTGAAGGCTCTGCACTCTGAATTCGGCCTGGATATGGTCACCGTTTCCACCTATCAGGCGATATCGGGTGCCGGCTACCCAGGAGTGGCTTCCCTGGACATCGTGGGCAACGTTCTCCCCTTCATCGGAGGGGAGGAAGAGAAGATGGAGACCGAGATACTGAAGATGCTGGGTACGCTGAATGATGGTGTCATAGATCACGCCGACTTTGACTTCCTGGCCAACTGCGCCCGGGTGCCCGTGGTCGATGGGCACCTGGAATCGATGGTACTGACTCTGAAGGAGGGGGCAGAGCCTGAGGACGTCGCCGAGTGCCTACAAAACTTCCAGGGGGTGCCCCAGATGCTGGAACTGCCTACCGCCCCCGAGAACCCGATAGTGGTGAGAAAGGAACAAGACCGGCCCCAGCCCGCTCTCGACTCCTTGGCCGGTTCATCACAGAGAACGAGAGGTATGGCAGTTACCGCGGGCCGTATCAGGAAAAAGGATAGATATCATAAATTGTTCATATTATCTCACAACACACTCAGAGGGGGCTCAGGTGGTTCTGTACTCAACGCTGAGCTCGCCTGGGCCAAGGGCCGATTGAGGTAGAGCCATGAAGACCTATGACGAGATAAACGAGAAGATCGAGAGGGGCGAAGCAGTGGTCCTCACCGCGGAGGAAGTCATCGAAGTAGTCGATGATGTAGGGACCGAAAGGGCGGCAGAGGAAGTAGATGTGGTCACCACAGGTACCTTCGGGGCCATGTGTTCCTCTGGCGCATTCTTCAATTTCGGACATGCTGAACCCCCGATCAAGATGCATAAGCTGTGGCTGAACGATGTCCCCGCCTATACTGGTATGGCCGCAGTAGACGCTTACCTCGGAGCCACGGCACTCGTCGAAGACGACGAAATGAGCTACGGTGGCGCCAACGTGATAGAGGAGCTGGTGCAGGGAGAGGCAATCCACTTGAAGGCCACCGCTCAGGGGACCGACTGTTACCCCAGGAAGGATATCGAGACCAATCTCACCCTGGATATGCTCAACCAGGCCTACCTGTACAATCCAAGGAACGCGTACCAGAACTATGCAGTGGCCACCAATTCTTCTGACTCAACACTGTTCACCTACATGGGAAAACTGCTGCCCAATTACGGCAATGCAACCTAC
This sequence comes from uncultured Methanomassiliicoccales archaeon, assembly GCA_964580935.1. GTDB lineage: Archaea > Thermoplasmatota > Thermoplasmata > Methanomassiliicoccales > CAZOLG01 > CAZOLG01. Next base: position 13,943 of record CAZOLG010000004.1, on the reverse strand, counting down.
AGCAGCGCGGGCCAGCTTTCCCCCATGCTCAACGATGCCCAGTGCAGGACGATAGGCATCGGCACCCGCATATTCCTGGGCGGAGGGACGGGATACGTCTCCTGGGAAGGCACCCAGTTTAACACCGAGGGGCCCACCAAGAACGGTGTCCCTGTGGGCCCGGGAAGAGCGTTGGCGGTCACCGGCGACCTGAAGGAGATGTCTCCCGAGTACCTGAGAGCACTGAAGTTCCACAACTACGGCATATCACTGGCAGTGGGCATCGGCGTACCCATACCGATACTGGACGAGGGGATGATGGAGTCCGTGTCTATAAGGGACGAAGAGATATTCACTCCCGTCCTCGACTACTCCGTGCAGTCAAGAGACAAGAAGCCCCTGCAGGAGGTCAACTACGCGGAGCTGCGGAGCGGCAGAATCGAGCTCTTCGGGAAGCAGGTGAGGACCTCTTCGCTTTCCAGCTATCTCAGAGCCAGACAGATCGCTCAGGAGCTTAAGGAGGGTATCGAGGAGGGAGAGTTCCCGATCTCTGAGCCGGTCCAGTCCCTTCCCGAGAAGAGGGAGCAGGGGCCCCTGAACATCCGCTCCAAAGAGGAGGTGAAATGATGGCCAAGAGGAAGTTCTACCTGAGTTTCTCCCCCTCCATAGTCAACGAGCCCATCACCTACGGCATGGTGAAAGAATTCGACCTCATGCTCAACATCCTCAGGGGGGAGGTGGACGACAGGGGAGGCCGGCTGGTCATAGAGATCGATGGGAAGCCGTCCCAGATAGCCAACGGGCTGGAGTACCTCAAGGAGAACGGGGTGGAGGTCAAGGAACTCGACGAGTACGTCCTGAAGGAGGAAGAGGACTGTACCCACTGCGGGATGTGCCTCTCCATCTGCCCCTCGGAGGCGTTCATAATGAACAGGGATACATGGGAGGTCGAGTTCAAGCCCGACGAGTGCATAGCGTGCGGTCTGTGCATCGACGCCTGTCCGCCCAGCGCGATGAGGTTGAAGATCTGAGCCATGACCAGGGTACACTTCGAGGTGGGGGAGACGGCGGTCACCATCATAGCCGAGGAGGAGTTCATCCCCCGGGCCAAAGAGTCTATTTTCGAAAACAGAGAGGTCATCCAGTCGTACATAGAGCGTGACCCCTTCTTCAAGAGTACGATGGAACCTTATGAGGCGACAGACGCCCCTCCGCTGATCAGACACATGTGCGCCGCCTCCGTCAAGGCCGGGATAGGGCCCATGGCCACCGTGGCGGGCACGATAGCCGAGGGGGCGGTGAAGGCCATGGTCGAGGCGGGTGCCGGGCACGCCATAGTGGACAACGGGGGGGACATCGCCTTGTACCTTGGTCACGAGGTCATCATAGGACTGTACACCGGGGACGATCGATTCTCCGGACTGGGGCTCCGGTGCGAGCCCGCGGACAAGGTCATCGGCATATGTACTTCATCGGGCACGGTGGGACCCTCCCTCTCATTGGGCGCCGTCGACTCGGCCACCGTGTTCAGTGATGATGTTCCGCTGGCGGACGCCTGCGCCACCCGGCTGGGCAACGAGGTGACCTCCAGCGAAGAGGACGAGCTCAATGAGTCTTTGGGTAGAATATGTTCGATACCAGGCATCGACGGTGCAGTGGTGGTGGTAAACGGAAAGATGGCCCTGAAGGGGGACATTCCCCGACTGGTCAGGAGTTCTGACTATTCAGAAAAGATCTCGAAAATCGAATTCTGTTGATTGTCGTGACTGTCGGGGTTGCCCACCATGGGGAGCAGTTCGATAACCCAGCTTATTGTATACCCTCTGCAGACCTTCAATTATGGAGGGGGGACTTTAAATCGATCAATGCGGTTGACTGGCAAGAACGGATCCCCGACCATTCCTCTAGAGGGTTGCTGGTTCAGTCACTGTAAGGTGAGCATTTGGACAAAGCTGGTGGTTCTTCTGGTTCTAGCGATAATCATCCCCGCCATATTATTCACCTTCATGCAGTACCTTTCCCTGGAGACTAGAAACTGAAGTCGAAGGCGTTTACAAAGGTGAGGAGTGACCCGGCGGAAGACGTATTCTTGTCAAAGGGTACGTCAGGAACGGGGGGCTATCCGTCACTATACTATACCACCGGGGAGTTGATCTTTTGACTCCCGGCCGAACACGGTCTTCACAGCTACCGAAAGTAATCCGGTCGACCCGGGTAAGAACCATAGTTACCGGATGCGTTTCTGGGTCTCTGAGGGTATACCCGAAGAGCTTTGGAATGAGCCCTATGAAGTGCCAGTCCATCAGACCCTGCCGTCCTTTGTGAACCATCACTCCAAAGGCTGGCTCGTACCGGGCTCTGTGGCATGGCTGGTGTCGCTCATTGCCGTTCCCCTGTCCATCGGAAGGGGGGTCAAAGAATGATACTAGGAGAAACGGCCTTTAGGATTAGGTGATAGCTCGGACGTTATCTTTCATATTTTCCAAATAGGCCAGACCTGTTCCTGGGTTATATATAAGTACGGAATACCCGATAGTGGAAGCCGATTGCCAAGGGTGAACACATGACATTGAAGTTGGCCGTACCCAACAAGGGCAGACTGAAAGGCAGATCCATTGAGATCTTGAAGAGGGCGGGTCTGGAGATCGAAGATGAGCAGGAGAGGAAGCTATTCGCCGGCGTGGAGAACATAGACTTCGAGGTGATGTTCCTGCGCACCAAAGACATCGTCAGGTTTGTCCATAACGGAGCGGTCGACGTGGGGATCACCGGAAGGGACCTGGTGCTGGAGTCAGGGCTGGACGTGGACATAGTAAGAAAGCTGGACTACGGCTACTGCCGGTTGTCAGCTGCCGCTCCCGAAGCTTCGGGCATCGAGTCCGTGGAAGACGTGAAGGAGGGCATGATGGTGGCCACCTCATTTCCCAGGCTGACCAAGGAGTTCTTCGATGAACAGGGGAAGGAGGTGGAAGTGACCTCCGTTTCCGGGGCCGCTGAGGTGACACCTCACATCGGAGTGGCGGACCTGATCGTCGATCTGGTCTCCACCGGCTCCACACTGAAGACCAACCGCCTCAAGGAATTCGCAACCATCATAGAGTCCACCGCGGTACTGGTGGCCAATAGAGAGAGTCTAAGAGCTAAAAAAGAGGAGATCGAAGAGCTTTCTGAGGCCCTGAGAAGCGTGATGGATGCGGAGAACAAGAAGTACCTGATGGCAGATGTGCCCAAGGACGTTCTGGAGGAAGTGAAGTCCTTCCTACCGGGCATAGCGGGGCCCACCATAATGAACATCATGGGCAGGGACGACTGCGTGGCTATTCATGTGGTGGTGGACAAGAGCGAGGTATACGAATCGGTGACTAGACTGAAGAAGCTGGGGGCCACAGGCATCCTGATAATGCCCATTGACAGGATGGTACCGTAGGTGGATAGATGTCTGAACAATGGATGAGACCGTCTTTGAAGGGACTCTCCCTCTACTACAACCCGGAGATTGAGGAGAAGGTGAGGATGGACACTTCCACCAACCTTCTGGGCGCGAATCCGGTGGCAGAAGAGGTGCTTGAAGACTGCAAGAAGATGGACCTGAACCAGTACCCCAGGCCCTACTCCGACGACCTGAGAAAGGCGCTCGCCGACTTCTACTCGCTGTCCCTGGACCACTTCGTGGCAGGGAACGGGAGCGATGAAATCCTGGACATCATCTTCAAGTCGTTTATGGACTACGGCGAGAGGATAGTGATGCCCTACCCTACCTACTCCCTGCACGACTACTTCGTGAGGATCAACGGCGGAACGTGGGAGCTGGTAGATCTGGACCAGGATTATCAGTTGAGGGTGGACGAGATGCTGGACACGGAGGGCAAGATGCTGATACTGTGCACCCCCAACAACCCCACCGCGAACAGTTTCAGAAAAGGGGATGTGGAGAGGCTGGTACGGGAGTGGGAGGGACCGGTAGTAGTGGACGAGGCCTACGGTGAGTTCTCCGAATGTTCCTTTATCCCTCTGGTGGACGAGTACAGGAACCTCATCGTGACCAGAACTTTCTCCAAGGCCTACGGGCTGGCTGGCATGAGGATCGGCTATTCGGTGGCCCACCCCGACCTGACCTCGATCATGTTGAGGGTGCGCATCCCTTATTCTCTGGACAGGGTCAGTGAGAGGATGGCCATCGCCGCGTTGAAGAATAGAGATTACGTAGAAGAGATCGTGAGTGTGGTGAACCGGGAGAGGGACAGACTGAAGGAGGGCCTGGAGTTTATGGGATTCCACACATATCCTTCAAGCACCAACTTCATGATGGCCAGGTCCCCCGTACCTTCGGGAGAGCTCACATCCAGGTTGGAAGAGAAAGGAGTGCTGATCAGGGATTTCGGTGACAAACGCGGGCTGGAGAACTGCGTGAGGACCACCATAGGCACGCCGGAGCTGAATTCACTATTACTGGAGAAGATCGAAGAGGTGTTGTCAGAATGGGAGTAGAAGTGATGATCGCCGACTACGGAGTGGGCAACCTGCACAGCATCAGGAAGGCGCTGGAAATATGCGGTGCTGATGCCAAAGTGGTGAAGAACATCGAGCATCTGCTGGAAGGGGAGTGCCTGGTCTTCCCGGGAGTGGGGGCGTTCAGCCGCACCATGAAGGAGCTCATGTCCTACAGGAATGAGATCACCGAGAGGCTGGAGGAGGGGCTGCCCGCCCTGGGCATCTGCATAGGCGCTCAGATACTGTTCGAGGAGAGCGAGGAGGGTTCCAGGCCGGGACTGGGCTTCATCGAGGGCGGAGTGAAGAAGCTGGATGCCGAGAAGGTGCCCCACATGGGCTGGAACTCAGTGCAGACCGAAGACCCGATCTTCGATTCCATCGATTCCAAATATTTCTACTTCGCACACTCATACTACGGTTCTCCAAAGGAAGAGGAGGTCAAGATAGGGAATACGAATTATTATCATGAGTTCCCTTCACTATTCAAGAGGCGAAACACATTCGGGACTCAGTTCCATCCTGAGAAGAGCAGTGAATCAGGTATGAGGTTCCTGAAGAATTTCGTCAAATTTGCGGAGGGATGTCTTTGAAGATAATGCCAGCTGTGGATATCATGAACGGTAGAGTGGTACAGTTAGTGGGCGGAAAGCCCGGCACGGAAAGAGTGGTTCTCCCCCGCCCAGTTGAGGTGGCCCTCAACTGGGAAGAAAGGGGGGCTCCCAGGCTACACGTGGTGGACCTCGACGGAGCGTTCGGTAGAGGCAGGAATACGGAGATCGTGAAGGAGATCATCAAGGAGCTGTCCATACCTGTCCAAGTAGGGGGAGGAATACGCCAGTCGGAGATGGTGAATGACATTCTCGGCTGGGGAGCGGAGGCGGTAGTGGTGGGCACCAAGGCCATCACTGAACCCGCCTGGCTGGAAGAGATTTCTATCAACTACCCTGGCCGGGTGATCCTGGCACTGGACGTGAAGGAAGAATTGGTACAGGTAAGGGGATGGCAGGAGTCCTCCGGTATATCACTGGAGGAGATGTTCCGTATAATCACTCCTCTGGCCCTTTCTGCTGTTCTGTACACCAACGTGGACATTGAAGGACAGGCTTCGGGCATTGACAAGATGAAAGTGGCTGATTTCGTGGAGAAATGTCCTCACCCGGTGATCGCCTCAGGAGGCATATCCAGCATGGAAGACATCGAGTCACTGAGAAAGATGGGGGTGCGGGCAGGGATCGTCGGGCTGGCCCTTTACACCGGCAAGCTCAATCCGGAACAGGTCTGGGGTGAAGAGAGATGAGAGAGGGCAGCATACAGAGGAGTACCAGAGAGACCGATGTGATAGTGAAACTGTGTGTAGACGGCGAAGGTAGCGCGGACACCGCCTGCGAAGACCGGTTCCTGTGCCACATGGTAGAGAGCCTCGCCAAATACGCCTCTTTTGACATAGAACTGGAGGCGGAGGGGGACAACGACCACCACTTGATCGAAGACGTGGCTTTGACCCTGGGAATGGCCCTGAGAGAGGCATTGGGAGACCGTCCGGTACAGAGGATCGGGTGGTCCGTGGTACCCATGGACGACGCGCTGGTCACCGTTTCCGTGGACCTCATCGACAGAGCATATGCCGACATCGAGTGCCCGGATGCGCTGTATCATCACTTCCTCCGGAGCTTCGCCATGTCATCGGAGATCACCCTTCACACCGTGGTCAACCGCGGTTTCGATAACCATCATATCATAGAGGCTTGCTTCAAGGCCCTAGGGTTATCCTTAAAACAGGCCACCACCCCCCGTGAGGATATTTTGAGTACCAAAGACGAGCCGTCTGTCGAAAGGGGATGAACATGTTGACCAAGCGAATTATCCCCTGTCTAGATGTCAAGGACGGGGAAGTGGTGAAAGGTATCAAATTCAAGAATCTGAGGGAGGTGGGGAATCCTCCCGAGCTCGCCTCCCAGTACGAGAAGCAGGGCGCCGACGAGATCGTGTTTTTGGACATTTCGGCGAGCCTGGAGGGGAGGAAGACGCTGCTGAAGGTGGTGGAACAGACCGCCGAGCAGTTGTTCGTTCCCCTTGCCGTGGGAGGAGGGGTGCGCAGTTCAGAAGATATGAGAGAGGCGCTCAATGCCGGTGCCGATAAGGTATCGCTGAACACGGTGGCCGTGCAGCACCCGGAGGTGATCTCCGCCTGTGCCCGCGACTTCGGTCGCCAGTGCGTGGTGGTGGCCATTGACGCGAAAAGGGAAGGAGATTCGTGGGTGATCTACACCCACGGGGGCACCGAGCGCACGGACATAGATGCCCTGGAGTGGGCGGAGCGAGTGGAGAGCCTGGGGGCGGGGGAGATACTGCTCACCAGTATGGACGCCGACGGTACCCAGGACGGTTACGATATCCCGCTCACCAGAGAGGTGGTGAACAGGGTGAACATACCGGTCATCGCTTCCGGCGGGTGCGGCACCATCGAGCATATCTACGAGGTGTTCGAGGAGACGGACGCGGACGCTGCACTGGCCGCTTCCATATTCCACTACGGTAAACACACCGTGGGCGAGGTCAAAGAGTACCTCCGAGAGAGGGGAGTGAACGTTAGATGAGTCTACTGAAGTACAACGAGAAGGGGCTGCTACCGGTGATAGTGCAGGACGCAGAGACCAACGAAGTGCTGATGCTGGCCTACACCAACCAGGAGGCGTACGACCGCATGATTGAGACGGGGATGACCCACTTCTGGAGCCGTTCGAGGCAGGAGCTCTGGAAGAAGGGAGAGACTTCAGGGAACACGCAGGAAGTGATCTCTATACAGACCGATTGCGACTCCGATACACTGCTGGTCAGGGTGAAGCAGAAAGGGAACGCATGTCACCTGAACAGGCCCTCCTGCTTCGTTGACATCCTGTACGGGGATATCAAGAAGACAGCGGCCATCATACCCGAGCTGAAAAGGGTGATCGAGGATAGGAAGGATAACCCCCAGGAAGGTAGCTACACCAACCAACTGATGGAGAACAAAGACCAGATGTTCAAGAAACTGGTGGAGGAGGCCACCGAACTGGCCATCGCCGCCAAGAACGACGATCATGAGGAAATCGCATGGGAGGCCGCCGACCTGATATACCATCTGATTGTACTACTAGAGGGCAGTGAAATGCCCATTGGGAAAGTATTCGAAAAGCTGTCGGAGAGAAGAAGATGAGGATCGATCTACATACTCACACCCTGCTCAGTGACGGCTGCCTGCTGCCGATAGAGATGGCCAGGAGGGCAGTAGCCGCGGGACATTCTGCGATAGCCTTTACCGATCATGTTTCATTTTCAACGTTGGAGCGTGTGATCAGAGAGACCAGAAAGGACTGTAGTATTACAGAGGAGTGGGGGATAGAGTCCATCCTGGGCGTGGAGATAACCCACGTGCCCACAGGGAAGATCGATGAGATCGTGGCCAAGGCCAGAGAGCTGGGCGCAGAACTGATAGTGGTGCACGGGGAGACCACGGTCGAGCCAGTGGAGAAAGGCACTAACCGAGTTGCCCTGGAGAACCCGGAGGTGGACGTGCTGGCCCACCCCGGACTGATCGCCGAAGAGGAGGCCGAACTGGCCAGGGAGAACGACATTGTCCTGGAGCTCACCTCCAGGAGGGGGCACTGCCTGACCAACGGCCACGTGGCAGAGATGGCTAAGAGGGCGGGGACGGAGCTGGTGGTCAACACCGACGCCCACTCACCCGCGGACCTGCTCAGCGAAGAGGGGGCCCTCCGACTGGCGAGGGGGGCCGGGCTGTCTGAGGGGGAGGCTGAAAGGGCGGTGAACGTCGTACCCCACGAGATACTGAGGAGGATCAGAGAAAGATGAAGGTGATGAAGTTCGGCGGCAGTTCACTGAAGGACGGGCAGTCGATGCTCAATGTGGGGGAGATCATCGCTTCCGACAGTTCACCAAGAGTGGTGGTTGTGAGCGCGGTCCAGGGCACCACCGATCAGCTCATCGATTTCATCTCAGAATTCAGATCCGAGAAAGAGGTCCAGGAGTTCGTGGACAGGCTGAAGGACAAGCACCTTTCCTTCCTCAAGGAGGTCACCAGGAGCATGGATACCAAGCAGGAGGCGGTCTCCGTGCTGATGAAACACCTGGTGAAGCTGGAGAGAGTCCTTTACGGCATCTCATACCTGGAGGAGATCACGGAAAGGACCAGAGACCTGGTCCAGAGTTTCGGGGAAAGGATGTCCGTGGTACTCGTGGCCTACATGTTGAGAGACATGGGGGTGAATTCGGTGCCCCTCCAGGCGGATGAGCTGGGGATCGTCACCGACGGTGTCTACGGCCAGTCCACGGCCAACCTGGTGGCCACGGAGAAGAATATCAGAAGCAGGATCGAAGAGATGATCGGGGAGGAGGAAACCCCGGTGATCACCGGGTTCTTCGGGAGGACCCCCGATGGTCACGTGAGCGTCTTCGGCAGGAACGGTACAGACTACAGCGCCAGTGTGATAGCCTCGGTACTGGACGCCGACACTTTGGAGATATGGAAGGACGTGGACGGATTCATGAGTGTGGACCCCCGGTTCATACCACAGGGGGTCACCATCGATCGGTTGTCATATGACGAGGCGGCAGAACTGTCTTACTTCGGAGCCCAGGTGCTACACCCCAGGACTGTGGAACCGGCCAGGGCCAAGAACATCATCATCAAGGTCAAGAACGTGTTTAAACCCGAGAAAGAGGGGACTATCATCGGACCGAGCAAGAGGGAAGCTCAAGAGTCCATAAAGAGCATCTCCTGTATGGATGACCTGGCCATCATCAAGGTGTTCGGAATGGGGGCGGGATACCGCTCCGGGGTGATGTCCGATATCTCGCTTAGGCTCAGAGAAGAGGGGTTTAACATATACTCCGCGGCCACCTCCCAGACCTGCATTTCGTTACTCGTGGACCAGAAAAACCTGGACAAGGGTCGGAGGGCCCTGGAGAATATCGAGAGCACCTTCATCGAGAGGATAGAGGAGGTGAAGGATGTCGCCCTCCTGTGCGTGGTAGGAGAGGGGCTCGGTTTCAAAGAGGGGATAGCGGCCAGAATATTCAAATCGGTGGCTGAGGAGAATGTCAATGTGAATATGATATCCGCCGGTGCCTCCATGGCGGCCTACTGCTTCACAGTAGACAAGAAGGACCTGAAGAGGACCACCAGGGCCATACACGACGAGTTCTTTGATGGAGGGGGTCGATGAACAGAGTAGCCTTCCAGGGTGTGCACGGAGCATTCAGTGAAGACGCTATCTACCGCTTCTTCGATGAGCGGGTAGAGACCGTATCCTGCAGTGAGTTCGAGATGGTCTTTTCCCTGGTCTCAAAAAACAAAGTGAACTACGGGGTCGTACCGGTGGAAAATTCTCTGCAGGGGAGCGTGGCGCAGGTTAATGACCTTCTGATGGAGAACGATCTCACGGTGGTAGGAGAGGCGATAATACCGGTTGAACACTGCTTGATTTCCCATCCGGGGTCAGAGATCGATGACATCAGAAAGGTGTACAGTCACCCTCAGGCACTGGCCCAGTGTAGACCGTTCCTCCAGAAACACCCCGAATGGGAGCGGATACCCGCCTACGACACCGCGGGCAGCGTGAAGCAGGTGAAGGAGAGGGGTAGGAAGGACGAAGCGGCCATCGCCAGCGACAGGGCGGCCATCGAATACGACATGAAGGTGCTGGTGGACAACATACAGAGCAGCAACAGGAACTACACTCGATTTCTGGTCCTGGAAAAGAGGCATGACTTTGTCAAGGAAGGAGACAAGACCTCATTGATCTTCGCCACCAAGGATCTACCTGGTGCGCTCCACGACTGTCTTTCCCCTTTCGCTGAGAGGGGGGTCAATATGACCAAACTGGAGTCCAGGCCCAGGAGGGACAGGTTCTGGGAATACGTGTTCTTCGTGGACATCGAGGGACACGTGAACGACCCGGAGATCAGCAACGCGCTGTCCGAACTGGTGAGGAAGGCGGCCTTCGTTAAGATACTGGGGTCGTATAAGAAGGCCGAGCTGCCCGAGTAGCCTCATCTTTCTTTGACCATCTCTCCCAGTAACCAGAACTTACCGCCCCAGTACATGAGAGCGTTTTCTTTGACATAGTCATCCAGTCGGTGAGCGTGAACAACTTCTCCCAGGAACCATGCATGGTCTCCTGCGTCCACCGCCTTCGTCTTCCTGCACTCGAAGTTCACCTCGCAATCTGCGATGAGCGGAGACTGGATGTCGTGGGCGTTGAACACTTCCAGACCGCACCGCGCAAATTTGTCTGCCTCTCTACCGGAGAGAGTACCGCAGATCATTACCTCCTCCATCATCTGTTTTCCCGGTATGTTCACTGAGAAGTCCTGGTGCTTTTCAAAAAGTTCATAACTGTAGCGCGAAGGAGAGATTCCGACGCCTAACACCGGCGGTCGGAGAGAGAAAACATGAACCATGCCCAGGGTGATGACGTTTTGCTCTTCATTCCCCACACAGGCCAGCACCACTGGGAATGCGGGGAACTCCTTTATCGCTTTGATCGGGTCTATGCTCTTTCTTTCCGACATACCAGTTACATCTCCCCTTCTCTTGAAATATCTTCCCTGAGCAGCCTGTTGACCGTCTGGGAGAGCTCTTCCACATTGAGGAGTAAATATTATTCAGAGGAAGCAGATTATCGATTGATAGTATGAACGTCAAGATAGGTATCATCGGAGGCACGGGTGTCTACGACCCCGAGATATTTGACATCAAAGACACCGTCAATGTCTCCACGCCCTACGGGACACCCTCTGACACCATTGCCATAGGGGAGATGAAGGGAGTGGAAGTCGCGTTCCTTCCCCGACATGGGAGAGACCACTCTCTCCCTCCACACAAGATCAACTACAGGGCAAACATCTGGGCTATGGACAAGATAGGCGTGGAGCGGATCATATCACCCTGCGCAGTGGGTTCTCTCAAGAAGAAGTACGAGCCGGGACAGATCGTTCTCGTGGATCAGTTCATCGATTTCACAAAGAAGAGAGAATATACTTTCTACGATGAGGGAGAGGTGGTCCACATCAGTGTGGCCGATCCTTTCTGCTCTCAACTGAAGCAGATATTCTCAGAGACCGCCGACAGCATCAATATCAACACCCAGAGAGAAGGTACATACATATGCATCGAAGGGCCGCGGTTCTCCACCAGGGCGGAGAGCGAGATGTTCAGGAATTTCGCCGATATCATCGGCATGACGCTGGTACCTGAATGCCAGCTGGCCAAGGAGAGAGAGATGTGTTATCTCAGCCTGGCCATGATCACCGATTACGATGTATGTGCGGACATGCCCGTAGACGCTGCCACGGTGGTCAAGACCATGAACAAGAATATCGATAAGATCAAGGATCTGCTTAGGGAGGGGCTGCCCAAGATCCCGGAGGAAAGAGAAGTGTGCGATTGTCCCCATGTCCTGGAAGCGGCCGGGACCTGAATCCCGTATGAACTCTGGGAGAATTGGGGGATAAGGCTACACTGTTTCACTGATTCCCAGTGCAACCGCTGTCCTCCGGACTCAATCCAGTCCCTTCAGCAGATCCTCGTACTCATCAGAATCCAGTAGCTGGTTGAGTTCAGATTCGTTATCCACTTTGATCTTAACAATCCACCCGTCTTCATAAGGGCTCTCGTTGATGTATTGAGGGTTATCCTCCAGTTCCTCATTTACTTCGATGATCTTGCCTGTGATCGGGCTGTACATATCGGCCACGGTCTTCACGCTCTCCACCGCGCCGATTACATCGCCTTTATTCACTTTTCTGTCCAATTCGGGGAGCTCCACGAATACGATGTCGGTCAGTTCTTCCTGGGCATGATCGGTGATCCCTACCGTTCCCTCATTCCCTTCCATCCTGATCCATTCATGTTCCCTGGTGTAGTGTAAGTCTTCTCTAATCTCGCTCATCAGATTCCTCCCACTTCGATATCCCTCAATCGATTTTAAATCTTGTGCAGGACAGAGATGGCTCGTCGATGGCCTCTCACACAAATGGTTTAAGGGTACTCAGCCCGCTAGCTCGACTCCGAAAACGCTTCGATAGAGGGGGTTCCTGAGAGTGTATGCAATGAGACAACGTCTAAACACTTCATTCAGCTCTAGCTCTGCAAGAATGGAAATGGGGCCGTGATCTCCGCCGGTGCTCACATCGAGTGCCTGGCGAGGGAGCAGATCCTGTGATGTCTCGGGCACCTCAAGGGGATAGACGGGCTGATCAAGCTGCTGCTCCTCACCGGCATGCACATCTCCTGCGTATCGTCGGACTCCGACCTGCCGCCGCCTAAGATGGTCAAGAGGGGGAGCAGGCACTACGTCGAGTGGAAGAGGACCAAGACAAAGAAGACCCTGTCGTTTCAGGTGCCACCGGAGTACAGGGAGGACATCGAGGTATTCCTCAAAGACCACCGGAGGAAGACCAGGAGGCACTACTACAACAAGGTCGGGGAGTTCGGTGATAGGGCAGGGTACGAGGAGATCCCGAACACCTTCAGGCACACCAAGTGCGTGGAGCTCCTCCGCAAGGACTACCACCCGGTCGAGGTGGCCCACAAGCTGGGCTGCACGCTGGACGTCGTGGTCAGAAACTACTCCCAGCTCAGGGAGGACCAGAGTCTAAGGGGGAGGTAAGGGTCAGGTTCTCTCCAGACGTATATCAAACCTTGCTCCCCCTAGTTCCGAATCCCCTATTTCGATGCTCCCTTCATACCCCTCTAGGAGCTTCTTAACCAGGAACATCCCGAACCCGGTCCCTCTAACCCTATCGGTAGTGAAGTTCCTATCGAAGATCCTTGTCTTATCCTCATCCGGGATCCCTCGACCATCGTCCTCTATGGTACAGATTACCTCCTCATCAGTGATCCTCTCTGAAACTCTGATCATGGTCCCCCCTGAGTGCTGAAGGGAGTTTTCTACCAGGTTGTGGAAAACCCTGTCCAGCAGTGGACCGCCCTTTATCAGACATTCATCGGAAGGACATTCACCGATGATCTGCATCCCTTCGTCCTCGGCATAAGACCTCCATTCTTCTAGACTTTTATTCATGATCGAAGAGATATCTACATCCCCTCTCTGCTCTTTATACGCCTCTTTGAGAGTGCCCACTTTCTCGATGATATCTAACCCCTCAAGGTTCGCCTTTATCGCCTTTTCCATATAGTTTCTAGCTCCCTTAGGGAGATCAGACTTCTTCAGGAGTCCCAGATAACCGCGGACGATCTGAGATTTGTTTCTCACATCGTGTCTTAAGAGGGAATCGAGGAACTTCTCTTCCTCTTCCAGTCGTATCCGCTCTGTAATGTCGTGCCCGGTGCAGGCCACGGACTCAACGTCACCTTCTTTATTGAAAGCGGGTACCTTGGTGACATCCACCGCCCTACGCTCTCCCGTTGCAGTAGCAACCCATTCGACCCGACGCAAAGGCTCCTTAGT
>CAZOLG010000003.1:0-313155 GCA_964580935.1 uncultured Methanomassiliicoccales archaeon | reverse complement strand
ATGTGGCCGCATCGCTGGCAGGTGCGCGGCCGAGAACGTTCAGAAGGGGGCCAACCTGCACAGGTACGACGCGCTGTGGAGGGAGAAGGTAGAGAAACCACTGAAGACCGCGGTCAGGACCAAGAGCCTGGCCTCTTTGTTCTGGGGCGGGCCCAAGAGGCTTGAGCTGGCCATGATGATACTGGGAACGAGGAGGATGAGCAATATCATCCGCTGCAAGCCCGCGTTTCCCTGAGGGAGATACGATGGAAGTAGATTGCGATATCACCACGCTCGAGGAGAGAATTGGATACCAGTTTGAGGACGAGGGGCTGCTCAGTAGAGCGCTCATAACAGTGGGCAGGGCCAACGAGATAAAGGCCGAGGAGGAGTTTTTGCCCTACGAGCAGACTCAAGAGGCCCTGGCAACGCTGGGCGATGCGGTGATAAGGCTGCTATCGATAGAATGGCTGGTGCAGGAGAGGGAGATGCACCAGAAAGGGGAGATCACTCAGAGAGTGTCCGAGATGGTGAGTGCACCTAACCTAACCCTCATTGCAGAGAGGATCGCGCTGGAAAACTATGTCCAATGGAGCGAGGGTGAGCGTCTCAGACAGGAATGGCACAGGTCGCCTAGGATGCTGGCGGAGTGCCTGGAGGCGCTGATGGGGGCCGTCTACCTGGACAGCGACCTAGAGAATAGCAATAGAGTTCTGAGCACGCTGGGCATGTTCGAAGAATATCGTCCGGGAATCTGAGGTCAGAGCTATTCCCAGCTTCTGAAACTCCTGAGGTTGCCCCCACAGATAGGGCAATCGTTCAACTCCTGACTGGCGAGCACACGTCCGCAGGAGGTGCATTTCAGCTTCCACTTGAATATTTTCTTGATCCCTTCCTGGCCCACCGTCTCGTACTCAATGCCCAGAAACCTGGCCATGTTCTGGATGGAGTAATCATCGGTGAAGATCTTTCCGCCGATCTCCAGAGCCAGGCCGATCACTTCCCGGTCAACCTGGGAGAGACGGGACCGATCGCCGGTCTCTATCGCCGCCATCTCCACCTCCTCCATGGCCTCTTCACCGGGAGAAGCGATGGCGATTACCTGACACAGATACGGCACTCTGTTATCGTTGTACTTCTCCAATTCATCCATCACACCCGGAGGGGCGTGCATCTCGACTTCGTCACCGAAACTTCCAAGATAGAACAGCGCAGACGTATCCAATACCACTTTCAACTGTATCGCCCTTGATCCTTGCCCGTATCACGGATTACCGTTATATATATTGATTCCATTCCAGGCCACTATATGAAGGAGATACTGGTAGAGAAGGAGGTCGTTGACTACATCAAGGAGAAGGGCAGAGATTTCAGGGTGTCTACCTCATGCTACGGCGCAGTAATCTTACCCACGGACATGAAGCCTCCCAAGAGCTCCGATCTCCAGATCGATATCGAGGACAACACGCTCTACGTATCAAGGGTTCAGGCCCAGTTCATTGACCACCTCACAAGCAACATGATCTTCGAGAATGCTTACCTCGATGGCTGCGAAGTGTTCAGAGAATGATCTTCACAGACTGATCTCCTCCACTGTCTCAACAGAACGTCGAACCAGTCTCTCAAAAGGCAGTTTCTCTTCCTCCCTCATTATCTCTTCCACCTGAGCCCTGGTTCTGGGACGCTGGGGGAGGAAGGGGCAGGAGCAGGACTCCCTGATCGATATTTCGTAAGTGCCTATTCTCTTTGCGGTCTTCTCTATCTCCAGTTTGTCCAGACCGATCAATGGCCTGAGAATAGGGAAATCGATTCCGGATTGCTCAGCCCCGATGTTCTCCAGCGTCTGAGAGGCCACCTGCCCCAGAGAGCCGCCGGTGACCACCGCCTCCGCTCCTAACTTCTGAGAGAGGGCGGTGGCTATCTTCAGCATGAACCGCTTGCAGAGGACGCATTGGAAGGACCTGTCGCAACTATCGGCTATCGCCTTCTGGTTGGGGCGGTGGGGCACCTTACACAGCGTTATACTCTGATCCAGAACGGACTCTAACCTCCTGGTCAGCGCCTTCAATTTCTCAATACTTCCTTCTGAGGTACGCTCAGAGTTATCCATGTGAAGTAGTACGGGTTGGGCCCCCACATCTCCCATCATATAGGCTGCTACGGGGGAATCTATACCTCCTGAGAGCAAGCAGACGACTTTCATGTTTCTGAACTCCGGGCTCCAAGAAGCAGACTGCGTTCACCGATCGCAGACTTCAGTGAATAGCGGTCGCTACTCCACAACGCTGGATATAATACTGCGCCACCGGACATAAAACTATTGTAGGGGGATCGACCAGCCTTCAGGTATTGAATCTGGGGGAATCTATGGTGTTAACCTTAATTCTGTCAGGAATATCGTCATCGTCCTCTTCCGAATCGACTACCATGTTGAAGAGCATGCCCACAATCTCTTTCATCTGCTTCAATTCGTTCCTCAATTCGTCGACTTCTTGGACCAATTCTTCTGTCGTCTTCTTCATCGATGTATCCCAATTCCCATAAAATCACGCGGGGGTTATATTCTTTTGCCTCCTTCTCCAAATGATTGTTTTTCCTCGCCCCAGGCTACTCGATTTTCAGTAATGTGCCGGGGCTTGGCTTACGGAGAAGAATTACCTCTGGCCGCCGCTATTCCTTCTCCCCGAAGTCGAACTTCACATCTGCGTAATCATCGGCAATCTTACGGGTCTCCGTCCGCTCACACCGATCGCAGTACAGCTTGTTTCCCTTCTTCTCCATAGGGTGTCTGCATTTCTTGCACAAAGCCTTGATCACTCCCATATGGGAGCTCACTGTAGAGAGCTGCAGGGATGGTTCCACCTGAGTCACTTTGGCCCGGACGAGATCGCTGGGCCTGTACTCTCGGCCCACCTGTTCTGTGTAATTGGAAGAGACCTTGGAGATATGGATCGTACCGTATGTATCGCCGGTGATCTCTCGCTCCCTGCCCTCCACGGCCACCACATCGCAGGTGGCCATACTGGACCTGATATCCGAGATCTCGCAGAAGACTATATCTCCCGGCTTGAGCTCGACCAGAGGGTTGGTAGCCCTCACGGTGGCGATCTTCTCCTCCTGATCGAGGTACAGGGTCCCCAGTATGGCCGAGTACACCTTGCCGTTCTCCTCGTAGGTACCCTCTGACGGTATATATTCCTCAACAACAGCTACTTGCTCTCCAGGCAGGACAGTCCTTTTCTTCATCATTTCTCACCCGATTCTATGCGTAATAGCAGCACTTCTACCTCTCTCGCTTTCTCGCTATGAAATGTGAATGTGTGAGGTATATTAAACTTATAGGTTTTTTGAAGGGTTATCTCTCCGCCTAGCTGTCCGATATACTCCTGCAGGAAACCAAGAGTCTTCTCCAGATGCATAGTGTAAACCACCTCTGAAGAACGAACCGCCTTCCTGAGAAAAGGTCGGTCAGCCTCCCTCCTCTGGGCACCGAATGGAGGATTCTGGATCACCGTGTCGGCCTCCAGGCCCATCTCGGCCACGTCTCCCTGTTCAAAATCCACTTCCACCCCCTGCTTCACCGCGTTCTTCCTGGCCTGCTCTAACGCCGCAGGATCGACGTCCACACCTATCGATTCTGAAGCACCCAACAACTTGGCACCGATGCAAAAAATACCGTTACCACAGCCGAGATCCAGCACTCGTTTCCCCTGAACATCCCCCATAGCGTACGCGGTGAACAGCACATCGGCGGCTATGGCAGGAGGGGTGGAATACTGTTCCAGTGAGCTCTTGGGATCCTCAAGCGGGGGGATCTGTTGAAGTTTGATCTCCAGCTCCTTCTTCTTCATCTTTCGCCTCCATTCAACGCACCCACAGTGGGGGAAGTACTCTCGATATTCTGTCTACAGCTCACACCAGTACGAGGTTCAGGAAGTCCGAACTGGTCAGTATGGCCACGATTTCACCTTTGGAAGACACCAGAACTGCTTCCTCCCGCTGCAGGTGCATGGAAGCCATCTCTATAGGTGTATCTCTACTCAATATGGGGAATGGGGGGTCCATCATATGTTTGACCGGTGTCTTCATGACTTCTTGCCTGGTCTTCGAACCTTCTGAGGTCTGTTCGATGATGTACTTCCTGATCCCATCGTCGGTGACCGATCCCACCACCCGGCCTCCATCGATGACTGGTACCTGGGTGAACTTGCCCCTCATGATCTCCTCCACCACCTCCTCCAAGACTCTTTCCGGAGAGGTAGAGATCACTCCCCTCGTGGCCAGATCGTAAACTGTGAGGTTCTTCTCGAAGGTTCTCTCCTCTCTATTCTTCTTTCTGATGTACTCGTCGAAGGCTCTGAAGATCCTCTTCACCTTGGTGAATGAGGGGTCGATACTGTTGTTCTCTATCTTGGCTATCAAGGACTGACTTACATCCGCCATCCGGGCCAGCTCCCTCTGAGAAAGGCCAAGTCCTCGTCTGATCTGTCGTATCTTGCCCAGATCGGGCAGTTTTGGGATCGGAGAGATACTTTGAACAGGGATTGAATCACCTTTCTTCTGTTTATCTCTTCAATATGCGTACTTTCAATAAGAATATTCCTTGAATCGTATCCGAATAACCAATCAGAGCATGAAACACTATTTCAGTAGATATTATTCATTTGTCGGTGATAGAAGAGGTATGATTTAACAGAATTCGTAGCCTTTTTCGTTTTTCGTAACTAATGATTCGTATTTGAATCGAATTCTCAACAAGTATTAAATACAGTCCAGAGGCTGGGATTATTCCAAATTTCCTCAATAAAGAGGGGTTATCTAGCACATGACCAGCCTTGATACAGGGTTTGATGAACATCGATCAGGTTCTCAGAAAATGGGACTCAAGACCTCCCATCTGAATCTGATATTTGGCACCTCGTATCCATGTGATGACCAACATAGGCGAAATCGGACGGTTGAATCTCAACCATCTTCCCTTAGGACTTGAGCGTCCCACAAGGAGTTGATTCTGGTGAACAACGAGGATAATCAAAAGGAGAGGTGTGTATTCTCAAGCGGCCAAATCAGAGATAGGAATGGAGAGACGTATCTTACTGCGAAGCCCCCGGGCCTCAGAAGACAGCCCGGCGGGTGTGGCATAGCAGGATGTATCGATATCGACGGGGGCAAGATCTCCGGCGAGACGATCACCCGCATGATCACCACCATGAGTGAAAGGGAGAACGGTCTGGGGGCGGGATTCGTGGGCTACGGTCTGTTTCCAGATCGCAGGGACCAGTACTGTCTTCAATTCCTGTTCGATGACGAAGAGGCTAGAGAGAATACTGAAGAGTTCCTCAAGGATAACCTATACATCACTGGGGATGAGAGGGTGTTCACCAAGAAGGTGCCCACACTGGACCCACCATATCCCCTGGCCTGGAGGTACTTCGCCATGGCCAAGGAGAAGGTGGACTGGCCCCGTGGTCCGGTGTTCGATCCGGACGAGCGGATAGTGGAAGTTGCCATGGAGATCAATCAGGACATGGAGGGTGCTTTCTGTGTCTCCAGTGGCAAGGACATGGCCATCTTCAAGGGATGTGGATATTCCCACGAGATCGCAGAGTTCTACGATCTCCAGAGGTACGAAGGACAGATGTGGCTCTCCCATTCCAGGTTCCCCACGAACTCCCCGGGCTGGTGGGCAGGTGCCCACCCGATAGGCATTCTTGATTGGTCAGTCTGCCACAACGGGGAGATCACTTCCTACGGAGTAAACAAGAAGCTTGTGGAGATGGCCGGTTATCAGTGCTCCCTGCTGACCGATACGGAGGTGGTGGCCTACCTGTGGGATCTGCTGGTCCGCAAGCACGAACTGCCCATACCAGCGGCGGCCTTCGCCCTTGCACCCTGGTACCACGCGCTCATAGATGGAATGGGGGAGAAAAGCAGGAAGCTGGCGAGATGGCTCAGGATCGTGTACAAGGAGGCGTTCCTCAACGGACCGTTCAGTATTCTGGTGGGCAGGAGAGAACCAGATTACACGATGATAGCCATGGCCGACAGGAAGAAACTGAGACCTCTGGTGACCGGCAACTCCCCATCAGGAGGTGTGGTCTATTCGGCCAGTGAAGAGTGCGCAATCAGAGCGGTGGACAAGGGGGTCAATATCTGGACCCCTGACGCCGGCAATCCGATCGTGGTGAGATCAGGAGAAGGCATCATGAGATACGGTACCGAACATCCATTCGAGGGGGTGTCACTTTGAGCATGAAAATCCCCCAGCCCGACCGCCCCAAGGTGGAAATGGCGGAGAGGATCAAGTGGGAGAAGTTCGATGTGGACATCAGCAGCAGATGCGTCCAGTGCAAGAAATGTATCGAGCAGTGCAGCTACGGCGCGCTGGGTTTCGAGGAGGATGAGGTCGTCTACGAAGGGGGCTGCGTGGCATGCGGCCGATGCAGGGCGGTATGTCCCACCCAGGCCATACGGATCACAGAGGTGCCTTCCCAATACAATCCCCATCCGTACTTCACGGACAGAGTGAGAAGATCGATATCCTCTCAGGCCCGTACCGGTGGCGTTCTGCTCTCGTCCTGCGGCACGGACATCTCTTACCGACCGATCTTCAACGATCTGTTGCTGGACGCGGCACAGGTGACCAATCCCTCTATCGACCCCCTGAGGGAGCCGATCGAGACCAGAACGTATCTGGGGGGAAGACCTGGAAGGCTGAGTGTGCGCGATAACGACAGATACGAACTGGCCGGGGGGGACGGCCCCATCGTGGAGCTGGACATGCCTCTGATGATCGGTCACATGAGTCTCGGCTCCATCAGCTACAACGCACAGCAGGCGATACTGAAAGCTTCCAGGGAGCTGAACATAATAGCCGGTTCAGGGGAAGGTGGTCTGCATTCAGATTTCTACGAATATTCTAATTACATCAACAGTGAGGTGGCCAGTGGCAGGTTCGGGGTCACTTCAGAGTACCTGGAGAAGGTGGCCTCAGTGGAGATCAAGATCGGGCAGGGTGCCAAGCCCGGTCACGGAGGACACCTACCGGGAGAGAAGGTTACCGAGCTGATATCAGAGACCAGGATGATTCCTGAAGGTACTGACGCCTTGTCCCCCTATCCCCACCATGACATATACAGTATCGAGGATCTCCAGCAGCTCATTTCTGTGCTCAAGGAGGCCACCAACTACCGGGTCCCGGTGGGAGTGAAGGTGGCTGCAGTACACAACATAGCCGCCATCTCCTCGGGCATCGTCAGAGCGGGTGCTGATTTCATCACCGTGGACGGTTTCCTGGGCGGCACGGGTTCTGCCCCACGGGTCATCAGAGACCACGCGGGCATACCCATCGAGGTGGCCATCGCCACTATCGACCAGAGGTTGATCGAAGAGGGGCTACGGAACAGAGTGAGTTTGTGTGCCAGCGGTTCGATCAGGTCATCGGCGGACATGATCAAGTCCATCGCCCTGGGGGCGGATGTGGCCAGCGTGTGCACCGCCGCCCTGGTGGCCATGGGCTGCAAAGTGTGCCAGTCTTGCCATCTTGGGATATGCGCCTGGGGTATCGCCACCCAGGAGGACGAACTGGCGGCCAGGCTGGATCCTGATGTCGGCGCTCAGAGACTGGTCAGGCTGTTCAGGGCATGGAAGGAAGAGTTGAGAGAAATGCTGGGAGCGATGGGGATAGACTCGGTGGAGAGCCTGGTAGGCAACAGGGACAGATTGAGGTATATGGGGCCCAACCCCAGGATCGCCGATCTGATGGATGTAAAACATGTAGGAGAAGGGTGGGGGTGAGAAGATGTGTAAGAGCGTGGCCCGCAATGATGAAGACCCGATGGATTACGAAAGAGGGGTAAAGATGATCAAAGCCTATGAGGAGGACGAGTTGAAACATCCTCTGGATCATCATACCCTGAACAGGTTGGTGAGAGAAGCGATCTCGGACGATATCGGAAAGATAGTCCTGGAGGGCGTGCTCGGGCAGCGATACATCGGAGCAACGATCTCCAAGAGTGGCCTTACCATCGAAGTGAGAGGGACTCCGGGTAACAATCTAGGCGCGTTCCTGAACGGCAGCACCATAGAGGTGTTCGGCAACGCTCAAGACCTGACAGGCAACACCATGAACTCGGGAGAGATCATAATTCACGGTAGTGTGAGGGATGTAACGGGCCTCGCGGCCAGGGGAGGGGACATCCTCATTCAAAGCAACGCGGGGTACCGCACTGGCATCCATATGAAAGAATTCAAGGGGAGGGGGCCCTCGCTGGTGATAGGGGGCAGATCAGGAGACTACCTGGGAGAATACATGGCCGGTGGAACCATACTGGTACTGGGGTTGAACACCAGAGACCTCCCCATCATCGGTCATCAGATAGGTTCAGGGATGCACGGGGGCAGGGTCTTCGTGATGGACGAGGTATTCGAGCAGCAGCTGGCCCCCGGTGCTTCATTAAAGGAGATAGAAGAATCGGAGTACGACGAGATCGACAGACTGCTGCAGAAATACGAGGGGGCATTCGGTGCTGATATCCAAAGAGAGTGGGATGATTTCCACAAGATAGGTCCCAGTAGCAGCAGGCCCTTTATCGATTACTACGATCCCTCTCCAATCTGACCCTACAGAACAGGGGTCTGTGGGAATCGCTTCACTGAGTTCAGTATCAACTCGACCTCTATATCCACCAGCCCCACAGGGGCTATCTTCTCCGTGATCTTCTCGTCCAGCGCCCGGTTGCTGGAGGCCTGCAGGCGTATCATAACCGCCCGCTCTCCGCTTACGGCCAGGACCTCTTTCACGCCGTCGATATCCCTCAGACCGTTCAGATCTCTCATGGTTATTTCAGGGTCCAGGTTGGCCATGACTACCGCCTCCGCGTCAAGGCCTATCTCCTCAGGATCCACGACCGCTGAGTAACCTAGGATTATACCGTCGTTCTCCATCCTCCTGATCCTGTCCCTTACTGTAGAGGGAGACCGGTCCAGCCGGGAGGCGATCTCCTGATAGGTCATCTTGGCATTAGTCCTCAATAGATTCAGAATCTTCCTGTTCATGCTGTCGACTTCGACCATCAGTGACCTCCTCCGCCAGGAATTTGTATCTGTTTATCAGGCTTTAATCTTTCTCTAGAAATGTGACATTATGCCGTGGATATATCATCGACCATTAAGGATTGTTAGGGAATTAACAGATCATGGAGTTCATTCTTCAAAGAAATGGGAGGGGGCCTCAGATTTGGGGGTGAAACATGACTCCTGAAAGTCCTCGATCTCAAAATCCCACTTTTCGGCCTGTGTGTAGACGGCCTCCTTCATCACCTTCCCCAGTTTATTAGGGGGGGCCAGTATCCTTCCGTTCAGTACGAGTTTTCCCCGGTCGGACAGGTATCGAGAACCCTTCAGTCCGTCCACCTGCATGGAGTCCTCAACTAGGCTCATCTTGACCGCCACAGCGGGAGAGTGGATGACCACTTTCAGGTGTGCAATGGCCGGGGGGGTGAACCCGGCGGCCAGATCCTTCAT
Organism: uncultured Methanomassiliicoccales archaeon; assembly: GCA_964580935.1. Taxonomy (GTDB): domain Archaea; phylum Thermoplasmatota; class Thermoplasmata; order Methanomassiliicoccales; family CAZOLG01; genus CAZOLG01. The sequence goes on along the minus strand of CAZOLG010000003.1, from coordinate 303,651 downwards.
GATAGAAGTGACCAGGTCGTACAGATCGATGGGACCGTCGGGCACGATACTGGAGTCGCTGCTGTACCACCCTAGGCTGGCCTTCTCTCCGGCAAACATCTGCTGCTCATCACCGGCGGGCATCTTACTGCTCACACTATCAGAGAGTATGATATCTGCCACTGCCGGAACCCCTTTGCCTGTTACTGAGGAACAGGGGATAATCTCCGCATCGGGGAACCTGCTTCTGAGTTCCTCCATGTTAGCCTCTACCTCCTCCCGCCTGAGGCGGTCGGTCTTGGAGAGTACGATGTACTCTGCCTCTTTCAACTGGTGGGCGGGTATCAACTTGATCTCCTGTTCGCCCCCTTCCAGAATCCGGGAGACCTTGGTACCGTCCACCACCACCATGAACGGGGCTACCTCGAACTCATCGGGATACATCGTCCTCAGTGGGGCAACAACAGAGGCCATCAAGTTGGTGGAAGTCCCGATTGGCTCGGCGATGATCACGTCCGGTCTGCCCATCTGTACCAGTGACCGGGCGTTCTTGACGAAATCATCGAAGTTGGCACAAAAGCAACCGCCCAGAACCTCCTTGACATCGAACCCGGCCTTCTTGGTGTACTCCGTATCCACGAGCACGTCTCCCTGATCGTTGGTGATGATGGCCACAGACTTGTCCTGCTCCGACCGCAGACACTTCCCTAAAGCAACTGCCAGAGAAGTCTTTCCTGCTCCCAAGAAACCGCCCAGGACCAGGAATCTGGTGGGCCCAGCGCCGGATTCTCCGCCTTGACTGGAATTCATGTTGACCTCAATATATCGGCCAAATAAATCGTTTACCCCATGGACGATCGGACTGACCAGCCTCAGATGACTAAGTCTATGTACGCTGTTGAAAGGTCACTTTCTTCCGATCGGTACCCCGGTTCTCTACAGTCCCGCCAGTCGGAAGTCAGACTGGTTCGATTCTCACTTCCAAGGCTGGGCCGGCATCCGTCGTGCCTATGAGGTTGACGATCACTTACTTCGATTCTGCGAAGGCTTCCTTCACCTCGTCGATGGCCGTCTTGTCCTCTATTGTGGAGTAGTCTCCCAGCGGTTCGTCGGTGATGACGGACTTGATCAGTCTCCTCATGATCTTCCCGCTCCTGGTCTTGGGGACCTTGCCCACGAATATCACCCGCTTCACTATGGCTATCGGACCCAGGGTCTCTTTGACCTGATTCCTCAGTTCGTCCTTCAACTCCTCGCTACCCTCTTTGTCCGGCTTGAGGACCACGAAGGCGCAGGCCACCTCGCCCCGTAACTCGTCCGGTTCTCCCACCACGGCAGCTTCGGTGACCGCCGGGTGGTATAGAAGTGCACTTTCGATCTCTATGGTCCCGATACGGTGAGCGGAGATCTTCAGCACCTCATCCGCCCTGCCCAGGAACCATATGTAGCCGTCCTCGTCCTTAATGGCGCTGTCCCCGGTGTAGTAGCAACCGGGTATGGTTTTCCAGTAGTAATTCACGTACCTCTCGTGGTTGTTCCACAGCGTTGAGGTCAATCCGGGGAACGGCTTCTTGATCACGAAGTTTCCTTTCTCTCCTGGTGGCATTGACTCCCCTTCCATGTCCACCACATCGGCGTCAATGCCCGGGAGGGGCACGGTGGCCGATCCGCGCTTGATGGGGAGCATGTTGATGCCGAACGGATTGCCTACAATGGGGCCGCTGCTCTCCGTCTGCCACATGTGGTCGATGACCGGTACCTTGGAATCGAAGACCGACTCGAAGAACCACTCGTAGGCGGGCGGGTTCAGCACCTCACCTGCACACGGAATGACCCTTATCGAACTGATATCGTACTTCTCCGGGTACTCGTCGCCCATCTGCATAAGGGCCCTCACACCGGTGGGCGAGATCCACAGCTGAGTCACCTTGTTCCGCTCGATGATCTCCCACCACACGTCTGGCGAGGGGTAGTTAGGCACCCCCTCGAACATGATGGTGGAACAACCTGTGAGCAAGGGGCCGTACACCACGTAGCTGTGACCGACGATCCAGCCCACGTCCGATGTGGACCACCAGACGTCGGTCTCCTCCATGTCGTATACCCACTTCCCCATGGCGTAGACGTACGTCTGGTAACTGCCGTGGGGCTGCACGGTTCCCTTGGGCTTGGACATCGTACCTGATGTGTACAGAATGAAGGCATAATGGTTGGCGTCAACGGGCAGCGCTTCACCGCTCTGACCTTCTCCGAACTCCAGGGCCTCCTCCCAGGTGATGTCCCTGCCATCGGTCATTGGCGGCGCCTCTTCCTCCCTCTGGAATACCACCACCCTCTTCACTTCAGTAGCCCTTTCCAGGGCCTTGTCCACCGTCTCCTTCAGGTCTACCGTCTTACCTCTCCTGTAGCCCACATCCGCAGTAATCAGGATCTCTGCGCCCGCATCGTTGATCCTGTCTGCCAGGGCGCCGTATCCGAACCCTCCGAACACGACGGTGTGGATGGCCCCGATCCTCAGCGTGGCCAGCATGGCGATGGCCGCCTCGGGGATCATAGGCATGTAGATCGTGACTCGGTCTCCTTTCTCTACGCCCATACCTCGGAGCGCAGCTGCGAACCTCTCCACCTCGTACAACAGCTGATTGTAAGTTAGCACCCTGGTAACGCCCTTCTCACCGCATTCCCATATGATGGCCGCCCTGTTCCCCTTATCGTTCTTGACATGACGGTCCACGCAGTTATAGCACATATTCGTCTCTGCGCCTGCGAACCACTGGAAATCCGGGAAATCCCACTCGAACACTCTGTCCCAGGGCTTGAACCAGTGAAGGTCCTCTGCGATCTCCTCCCAGAATCCATCGGGGTCTTCCAGAGCTCTTCTCTTCATCCACTCTAGCCGTGGTGGAAAATCTATTTTCTCTTCTTCCTCCATGATGTGAACCACCTATCTGACAGGTGAACGATATAGAAACTTAATATTTTTCTCCAAATCTTACGGTTTTCTCCTCAATATCTGGAGAATCTTCGTCAAAGAGTGAGGAAAGTGTAGGAGACCTGCGAATCTCGTTACTATTGTGAGGAATAATGGGTTCTGGGGCTCAGGGACCGCTCGCCATGACGCAGTCCTCAGGCCAAGAAGCTGAATGATATGGCCCATGTGATTCCCATTGCCAGAAAGAACACACCCACCCAACTCACCCCTGTCTTCACGATCTTCCCTATCTGTATGCCGGATACGCCGACGGACAGGCCGCTACCGATGATCGAAGCTATGATGGCTTCATTAAATGACACAGGGATGCCCAATATAGTGGCAGATTGGGCGATCACCGCCGCGGTGGCTAGTGCACATATCGACCTCCTGATCCCCATCTCCGAGTAGTCGGTAGAGACCGCGCTTACGATCCTGGGACCGCCCAGCCAGGCGCCCAGCAGGATAAGTGTGCCGCCGGCCAGCAGCAGCAGTTTGATCGACACATCAACGTTGTTCATGACCGGGCCTATTGCTAGACCGGCAAGGTTGGCGCCTGCGGTGTATGCGCAGAATGCTCCCATAGTGAGTAGGAGTGCCTGCAGCAGTCGCTCCGAATCGTTCCTGTCTGTAAAGTAACGAAGACCTTTGGAGAATGAATAGCCCAGAGCGACAGCCACGAACGGAATTGCTACCCAAGTGATGAGGATCACCTGAATTCGAGGAAGGTTGAGGCCTGCACTCAGGCCCAGCCCGATGCCTATTGTTCCTCCCACCACAGTGAAGCTAATCGGTGTAGGTATGCGGGCGAAGACGCTTACTATGACCAGAAGCGCGGCGGTCAACAGTATGATGCTCCCGGAGATTGGGGTGATGGTGATGCCGTTGATCAGTTCGTTGCCTACGGTGCTGGCCACGTTGTCTCCTTGCACCACGGCTCCGATTAGTCCGAATATACCGGCGAACAGGGCGCCTCTCAATACCCCGCCCACGCTGGTCCCTGCCACGGGACCGAAGGCGGTAGACGCACTGTTGGCCCCGATCATCCATGAAACAAGAAGTGCTGAAGCCAGTGCCAGAATCAGGCTAATGTCCATCCCAATCTATCCTGGATGCAAAAATCTGGCGCATTTGAGGATTGTTTGAGTAAATTTCCAGCCGATATTTTGACGAGGGGTTCTTGATCCTCTTTCGAGAGAGCACGGCGTTAAGGACACAGTTGTCAAAGTAGAGCGCATTGGTCTTGAGCATCACCTTTTCATAGATGTTCTCTTCAACGGTCCGAATCCCCTTTCTGATCTTACTGTTGACCGCTTCCTTGGCCTTCTCAATGGCATTGGCTGGGTGATGCTTGACTCCCCCGTTACCTTCCGTCTTACCATTGTCAGGGTTCGGACTACCCGAAGTACCGTTACCTCCTTTCTCGGGCTCTGATACACGGAGGCTACATTGCTTTGCAGTCTTCTTTCTCATCTCGTGAGAATAGGCATCGTTCGTCCTGGGTCTCCACTCATCCCACTCTCTAGACAGTTCTTCAAATTCATTGTCGGGGAGTTCCTCTTCGAAGTCCTCAGGGTTCAGTGATTCAAGTAGGGAGCCGATTTCTTGCGAGATCTCGACCATATCCTCCCAAGTCCCTACTCTCTTGAACTTCAATCCTGTAGTGCGTTCCTCTGCCGCTCCCTTCTCTGACATTGAGTTTCACCCAGCATATTTTCTACTATTAAAAGTTTCGGTACTAAAATCATGGCTGGGTGTCTCTTATAATTAGCGTATTATAGAATTAGGTTAGGATATCATAAACTGATTATATGGCTGCCATGAGCGAAGTTAAACCTCTTGAGAATTGTCTATTCCTGACATTTAAATTCGGAGGATTTTCTTCAGTAGATTTCACTATTTTTATAGAAAGAAGCTACGGCCTCTTTAATCGTCCATGAGAATCATCTGAAGATCAGATTAGAGAGTCTCCCATTTGGCAGTACCCGACAATCTTATAGCAACTCAAATGTTTGTGTTGTTGAGAGGGGCTTGTCGATGGATGATAAAGAATATCTCTGGACTGCCCAGCAACTCGCGGAGGAATTCATCAGTAAGCCGTTCGATTTTGTCACTGAGACGGACTTACAGGTCAGATTGGTTGAGATGCTACGGGCGAAATTGACTGAAGAAGGAGTACTACACAGTGAAGTGGAAGATCCTAGATTGAACGGTCATCAGCGATCCTATAAGGAAACATATAAAACAGACATAGAACAGAAGTTGAAAGGACAGGGGAACATGGATCGTGTACATACAGAAGTTAGCGTAAAACAAGGCAAACGGTATGATGTTGGGGTATTTAAGACCGAACTGAAACACGAAATAGAATGGTTGAGGTCCGGCTCCAAGCGATATAGCGAGAGGGATCTCGAAGCGGTATTCGAACTAAAATTCATCAAGAATAAGTGCTACTTCCCGACAAAATGCAGCATTAGATCTCCAAAAATTCTGAAGACAAAAATTGATGATCTAAAGAAAGAGCTTGACCTAGGAAAGAATAGTATTGAGAATGATATCCAAGAACTTGAAGAACTGCAAGGAGAAGTGGAAGACATATACACATGCATGCTGATATTCTCAAACAATAACTACCTTTTCAAAGATTCGATATCTGATGCGGAAAGGGGTGAGAAGAAAAAGATTAGAGTTGGCAAAGCCGCAATAAAGTGGTTGGAAGACAATAGGGGGGAGACAACAATCCTATATGTTCATCCAAAGAGCTACTCAATCTTGGCCGATTAGCTCTCTTCTGGTAAATCGAAATCCAGGCCGATTTAGTAAAAACGTTATGCATTATCTAACCTTTCTAGGACTTCAAATATTAATTGATTCTGGTGCCCTTACGAGTTTGTATAACACGAGACATCTACCGCCCGATGAATTGAGTACTCTTTGGCAATGCTTCGAGTCTTATTAATTTATCACCAAAATTCAATATATATGGCACATATTACAAATTGCTTAGAATCAGAGCGTATCTAGAGGTTGTGTCCAATAGTTTAGGAATTCAGATAAGGTGTTCCCGATGTTCTCAGATGAGCAAGAAGAAGGTCCCTCCCCATTGGATTCTTTGAAAGATTTGGCCGTGCTAAGATTCATCAAAAATGCATCAAACAGTGTGTCAATGAAGGAAATATCCAGTGAAACAAACCAATATGTTCAGGATGTTATAAACTCTGTCTCAGTCTTGAGGAACCTCGATTGGGTGAGGCAGGATCCTGCAACGGATCAATTTCCATGGACAAACTTCATGGCTGCAAGGTTCGAGATAGATCCAAACCAGATTAGCATATGTTGGAATCTCTCCAATAGTATTGTATTCTTCAGGGATCGGTAGATACTCGAAGGAATAATCAAATGGGTTTACGACCCCTCTCCCATTTGGATTTCGTGAATTGGATCCCACGTTAATGGAGATTCCCTTAGACATTCAATGATAAACACATATCTTGGTGGTTATTAGTTTTCCTGAAAATGAAGTTTCCAGTCCACTCTAAAATCTAAGGATCTCTTTTCTTTCACAAGAATCGGATTGAATTAAGAGTCTTAATCTTTATATAATCAGACGTATCAGGGTGCAAGAAGCGCCCCCCCCCCCTCTATCGCCATCAAAATGAATCGAAGTTCACATAATCCTCAAGCCCTGTCACAAGGACGCTCCCACTTTCCATGATCAACCATGCCTAGTTCCAAGGCGATCTGTTTGTTGTTCTCTGTCTTGACGGCTACAAGAACGTTCTCAATGCATCTGACGGCGGGACAACCGCTCTCCTGTAGATCGTTCGGAAGTCTGTTCCTGGGAATAATTCTCAACCTTGCACCTTTAGTTTAAAATTCACTTTCTTCCAGATAATATCTCTAGCCTTATTAGAAACTCGCTCATTTTGTTCGTGTAAGAACACATCAACTTCAGACTTTGTTAGTCTATCAAATTCGTAACTGTCACACCAAACCAGGCAATCCTCAATGAGCTTTTCGATCAGTTCGCTTTCTCGCCATTCTTCATCTTTGGGACACAATAACTATTCTTAACAAATTTTAACTCAAAAACCGCCTCTAAATCGGACTCATTAAATCTCTTACAACCTCCAGTTAAGTCAGAGCCTTTCATAAGGACTCTGCCTATTCTCGGCGTAAATACCGCGACGTCGAATCTTTTTCCCTTTCTGACACTAACTTCAGTATGCACCCTATCAATAGAACAGTTTGCCAGTTTATTTTGGATTTCTTTATAATATTCTTTTTTATAAGAATCAGGAATTTTACCTATTTTATGATTCTTAATAATGCAAGTTTCATTCCTAAGCATATCTCTGAGAATTCCTACCAACCTAACTTTCAGGTCTGATTCGGTCACAAAGTTCGCAGGGTTCTGCCTAAACTCCTTGCATAATTTCTCTATTGAGTCTATGTAGATACTCATTTTCGCAATTACCTCTTATAATAGCATTTTCTGATTACTCTATTTTAAGATATTGAACAATCTGATCTTAGTGCTAAGCAATAATCTCCTACCAATTAACTCCTATTAATCGAAATATCTTATGTGGGTGGTTGTCAGAAGAATTGTTCACAAGATTTTATGATAATTGAATTGTATGTCTATATTGAACGAAGAGAAGCATTCTGGTTATGCGATGAGGTGGAAGGTTTACCACTGAATCTGGAATAAGATCTCCCCTAGGCGATTTCTGATCATGAGAGAAACTCCCTTAGGTACCGGTGAGAGCAAAAGACCAGTACCTGTAGGGGTATTGAGATTAAGCTGGTTGATATTGATGTACTGAAAAAAGAGAAGAGAGCAAAGGACCAATACCTGTAGGGGTATTGAGATGGGGGGAGGGGATAGTGAAACGGAAAATTGAACTGAGCGTGGAAGTTGATATCGAGAAGATAGCTGCCGAGTCTGAAAGCAGACGTGATGCTTTCAGTCGCCTAAACGAGGAACTGGAGAGGGAGAGTAGGCGGATAGGAATGGAATTGGAAGATCGATTCAAGGAACTAGCAACCGATCTTAAGTTGGCCTTAGAAGAGACCCTCTGATGATGCTTTATCTGAAATCACTCGGCGTTCATCAGATAGATTTTTGCGTATCGTTGGGGTTTACCAGTAGATCTGAGCTAAATTCCCCTCGGCGCTCTTCTCGCTCCTTAATAGGTGTCAAACAAATCGGATAATGAAACACGAATTGTCATTCTGTGATATACCTCACTTTCCTCTAGCCTTGTGAACTGCGTATAAAATTTCATATTAGGTACTATCGTGCGATTATTCGAAGAAGGATTTGGAGATAGGAAGTAATCGGAGGGGATAATTATCTTGAGATTTTCAACATTACAGCCCGAATTATTTGAAGGAACGTAGGATTTTGAAAAAATTTTTCCCTTTATAAACCCCGGGGTATTCGAACGCTGTAGGTGGTGGGCCCACCCGGATTCGAACCGGGGAACTTCGCCGTTTTCAGTCGATGCATGACTTGTGAAGGCGACGTCATAACCACTAGACCATGAGCCCTTCGCTATGTCAAGAGTAAGAATCACTTATTAATCTTTGACGGTTATGCTGGGCATGCTAAGGGCGGAGATCAACTGAATATAGGTCGAAGGTATTAGAAAGCGGTTGGTAACAGCAAACGTGCAATCTTAAGAACTTGATTCGAAAAACTAAGAGGGATTTCAGGTGCTACTGATTAGCCATCTATTTGCTTCAAAGCTCATGGCCATATACCTCTACAACGAGTTCGATGAGGAGAAGATCATTGTGGCCACCGCTCTGGGAGGTCTACTGCCGGACCTCATCGACAAACCGCTGGGCTTCCTGGTTCTCAGCGGCAGCGTCAACTACGGCAGGATATACTTCCATGGGATACTGGCCGTACTGTTCATCTTCATCTTATCGCTAGCTCTGATAAGGAGTAAGTACAGCAGGTATGGTACAATTACCATGGGACTGGGCTTCGGTGTTCTTCTACATCAAATAATGGATCAGATGTGGAACGAGCCGAGGAACTGGCTGTATCCTTTTCTAGGCCCATACGAGTTCCATCACTACCCGGACTTCTTTGAACAGAGCCTTCTGTCAGAGCTGGCATCTCCTTCGGAGTGGCTATTCCTGATCATATCTGGGGCAATTCTCATCGCGCTGTTCAGGAACAGATGGAAATGGATTAACTCCCTGTGGACCGTGGATATGGGAAAATTGGCAGATACCGTTTTAAAATGGAGTCCACTGGTACTGCTAATGCTCGGCATTGTCCTAACCATTTTCTCTATAGTGGGCGGCCCGCTGTCTTCCATCTACGAAGGGCGGTCTATGCTCGCCGTATCCGCACTCTGCTTTGTGGGTTCAGCAATACTGCATTTCAGAAGGCCTAAACCACTACCGGCAAAGCCCGATGAATGAATAAGGTGGAATCGACGGAAGAGAATATTGTTGCGAGATCACTCTGTGATCACCTGCGTGGCCCTGAACATGCCCTCGCTGAACAGTAATGAGAAGTAGCCGGTCTTGTGGTTCGTGCTGCGGAGCTTGACCGCCCTGATCCTCCTCTGGATGTCGGTCTCCCCTATCTCCTGCAGCTTCAGACTGATCACGCCGTCTGCCAGGTACCCCTCATCGTACTTCTGCTCCATCATCTTCTCCGGGGGCGTCTCGCTGACCAGGAATGAGGTCACTCCGAGGTTCCTCAGCCACTCGAAGAGGTAGAACAGCTCTGTCCTCCGGTTCTCGTTCATCTGGGAGGCCATCTCCAGTACGTCTAAAGAGTCGACGACCAGCAGCTCGTACCCCAGGCTCTTCTGCAGGTTGTCCGCATACATCTTGAATACCTGCATCCATGTCCCTTTGGCGCTGAGCTGGGTGAGGCTCTTCCTGATCAGGCCCAGGTCCAGAATCTCCAGGTATTTCTTCGACCGGTCGTCGTCCATCCCCATGCTCCGCATCTGCTGTTCCAGGTTCTCTCTCGACTGCTCGAGGGTCATGTAGACGCTCGACACGCCCTCGTTCAGGGCGTTCTGGTAAAGGATGCTGTATGCCAGGGATGATTTCATGGTACCAGGAGTCCCGGTGATTAGAACGACCTGTCCCTTCGGGATTCCGCCCTGCAGATTCTCGTCAAAATTCTGGATATATGTTCTCACACGCTCAATCTGCAGATCCATCATCCTCCTGGGGGAGTATAAAGCAATATCTGTCTACTTAATTCTTTCTTCAGTACGGGATGAAAATATAACAGCCTGTTCACCTGAACATCGGGGTCTGGAGGTTGAAGCTTCCTCTGCTGTACCTCAGTGCGAAGTACCTGCTGTCTATGTCCGCCTCCCTCATCTTCATGCATCTGATCCACCTGCTGACCCGCACCTCGTCCATCTGCCTCATTGACAGCTCTATGGCTCCATCGGCCAGGTAGAGCTCTCCCTCCCTGCTCTCCACCAGCTCATCGGTGGGCAGTTCGGAGATCAGGAAGACGGTGATATTCAAATCTCTGAACCACTGGAACAAGTCATTCAGAGATTCACGGGTAAACTCGTACTCGGTCATAGCCTTGAACGATTCCAGGGAATCCAGGACCATCATTTCGATGTCCTCTTTCTGCAAAGCTTCCTTCACGTACTCACGAAGGAGAGTCCTCCAGTCCCCTTCCAGGCCTTCCATCTTCCTCAAGTCCTGCATATCGACCACTCTCAAATCGGCCTCTGATTCCTCTCGGGCCATGTCGAGCTTTTCCATCTGGCTCACCAGAGACTGCTCCCTCTGCTCCAGAGAGATATACAGGCTGGATCGGCCGTTGGAGACTGCGGAGTGATGAAGGATGTAATAGGCCAAAGAAGATTTCATGGCTCCGGCGGGTCCGTTGATGAGTACGACATGCCCGGCAGGTATCCCACCATCGAGTGTCTGGTCAAACTGATCAATATGCGTGGAGATCTTCTCTCCCGCGGTCTCTCCCTGAAATCCGGCCCCTATCTGAGTATCCAGTTCGTCGAATATCTTCTGCACCTCTTCCTCGAATACCTCCGATTCTTCCATGGTACGCTCCTCCTCTACACCAGAGACCGCTTGTCTAGTCTCCTCACTCTCTTCGTCAATGATCTTCCTGTTCTCGGACAGGGACTCCTGGAGTTCAGTCTGCAACTGATGGAGCTTGTCCAGACGGCGAGATAGTTTCTGATCATCCAGGGAGCCGTGCTGTTCCAACAGCTGTTCCCATTCCTCCAGCCTCTGGGCCAGGGTTGCCAGTCTCTCTTCGTTCTCCTGCAGGATTGTTTCCCTTTCCTGCAGACTCTCCTGCCGCTTCTCAATGTCCTGAACGGACTTCTCCAGCGCCTGGGCATCGCTCTCCATCTGAGAAAGAGAGGTCTGCAGGCGCTGTTCCCTTTCCTTGAGCTCCTTCTCCCGACTATCCAGCCTGCGCCTCTTCTTCTCCAGGCGCTTCATCACCCTATCCACCCGGGGTGACTCTGCTTTCTTCATATCGATCTTGGTATCGAAATTGCGGATGACTCCATCCATCGTGGTGCTGAGGGTGGTGTAAGGGGTCGCTTCTTCCTCAGCGGGTTCTTCCTTCAGACGGGCTCCACATCTCCCACACTGAACGTCATCGGGCTTGATACCTGCTCCACACCTGGGACACTCAAATCTGCTCCTCATCTTCCCACCATTTACTCACTGATCGCCTTGGTCACTTCGAATTTGCCGTTGTTGAAGTACAAAGAGTGATAGGAAGGATCGTGCGCTACCTCTCTCATCTTTACACACCTGATCCTCCTCTGAGTCTCGAAATCTCTCACCACCTGGAACTTCAAGGAGATAATTCCGTCCGAGAGGTAACCTTCCTCGAATGTGCCCTTCGAGAGATGCTCGGGTGAAGCTTCGGATATGAGGAAAATCGTGGCCTCCAGGTCCCTCAGCCACTCGAATATGTAGAACAGCTCCGTCCTCCTGTTGCCCACACGAGCCAGCGTCTCCAGCACCTCCAGGGAATCGATGGCCAGCAATGAGAAATCTAGTCTGTCCTTAAGACGGGAAACGTACGACTTGAACACCTGCATCCAGGCATCCCCTGCGGATATCCCCTTCAACCTGGCACTGATGGAAGACAGATTCAACACGTGCAGGTCACCCGACACCGGCTCGGTCTTCAGTCCCATCCTCTCCATCTGGTTGAGGATGCTCTCTCTCGATTGCTCAAGGGTGATATAGACAGCCGTCTTCCCGGTATTCAGGGTCTGATGGTACAGCATGTAGTAAGTCATGGAGGACTTCATCACGCCGGGCTCACCGGACACCAGCACCACATGGCCCTCCGGGATTCCTCCATCAAGAATGCCGTCGAACCCTTCTACATATGTCTTGATCATGTTCCCACTCATTCCGTTTCCCACTCATATCCGCCACGAGCTGACCGATATTGTTATCAATACTCTAGGGAGCATACAAAAAGATATTGTATTTATGATAGATGGTGAAGCTACTGAAGTTGATACCCTGAATGCTGAAAAACTACATTTCCCCTCTGATCAGGACTTTTCTCACGTACTCCTTGGCGATTTCCGCCATCTCCCTGAGTTCGGATTCTGAATAGGGATCGAGCACGGAGTAGTTGTCGTCCAGGGTGACCTTGGGTCGGAACTGCTGGAGTATATATCTGCGGGCCCCGCCTATGTAGGCAGCGATATCCTCTATATCACCCTTATCCAGCAGTACCGGAACCACCGTGGTCCTGAATTCATAATCGACCGGATCCTCCATAAGGGAGGAGATCGACTGCTTCACCTTGTCTAGATCGACCTCAGTACCGCTGGCCTCATTGTACCTGGAGTCCAGTGGGGCCTTGATGTCCATGGACACGAAATCCAGAAGATCAGCGCCGATGAGATCCTCGACAAGCGCGGGGCGTGAACCGTTGGTATCCAGCTTGACCATCAGGCCCATGTCCTTGAACTCTCTGATCAGATCCGGGAGGTCCTCATGGATGGTGGGCTCTCCCCCAGTGATGACCACCCCATCCAGGAAATCCGAGTGCTCTTCCAGATACTCCCTTATCCTGGGCAGGGGTACCTCGGAAAGGGTATCCTTGTTGAGAGCCAGCTCAGGGTTCTGACAGAACGGGCACCGGAAGTTACATCCCGGCAAGAAGGCCACCGAACAGACGTAACCGTCCCAATCGATCAAGGAGTTCTTGACAAAGCCAGTTATTCTCATCTGGTTACCATAATGCTCGATGGCATTTCAAAGTTGTCCCAGAAAGCAGCTAGTTTTACCATCCTGAAGATTCTTAGTTTTTGAATGGATAAGACTCCCATATCTAGATTCCTGAACTTCTGGATTACCTCTCAGCCGATCTAGCATCGACCAGTCTGTAAGAATCCTTCAGCTTGGGGCGTTGTTAGAGAACAAATATTTATCTCTAGTACCGCCTAGGAACGAAAAATCAGGCCGGCGAGTGATCAGGCCTCGGAGCAGGAATATTAACATGTCGTCTGCAGTGGCAGTGATCGGAGGGGGGATATCAGGGGTACAGGCCTCACTGGACCTTGCCAATGCCGGGGTGGAGGTGTTCCTGATCGAGCGCTCTCCCAGTCTAGGAGGGCACATGGCCCAGCTGGACAAGACGTTTCCCACAAACGACTGTTCCACCTGCATACTTTCTCCCAAGCTGGTGGAGGCTTCGAGACACCCCATGATCCACCTTATGACCCTGTCCGAAGTGATAGAGCTGGAGGGTGAGTGCCCGGAATTCAGATTGACGGTGAGACATCATCCAAGGTACGTTAGTGAGGAATGTATCGGGTGTGGCAGTTGCAGCGATAAATGTCCCGTGGAAGTGGACAACGAATTCGATCTCGGTCTGGGGTCAAGAAAGGCCATCGATGTTCCTTTCGATCAGGCGGTACCATTGAGATATTCTATCGATAGAAGACACTGCCTGATGCTCACCAAGGGGAAGTGCGGTGTATGCGACGATATCTGCCCCGTCGATGCCATCAATTACAGTATGGAGAGTGAAGATGAGGTACTGGAGGTGGGGGCTGTCATCGTGGCCACAGGGTTCGATCAGATGGACCCGTCGGTTTTCACCCAGTACTGTTACGAATCTCCGAACGTTATCACCGCGATCCAGCTGGAGAGGATCCTTAGCCCTTCCGGTCCCACTGAGGGCAGGCTCAGAAGGCGGGACAACGGGGAGGTGCCGGAGAGCATCCTCTTCGTCCAGTGCGTGGGCTCCAGGGACTCCCGTTACTGCGAACACTGTTCCAGGTTCTGCTGCATGAGCTCTCTTAAAGAGGCGCTGGTGGCCATGGAGCACGAGGAGCGGCTTGGAGATGTTACCGTCTGCTACATCGACCTCAGGACTTTTGGAAAGGGGTTCGACGACTACCGGCAGCAGGCCGTGGAAGAGGGAGTGGCCCTTATCAGGGGTAAGGTGGCCAAGATAGTGCTCTCTGGAGAAAATCTGGAAGTGAGAGTGGAGGACGTGGACTGCGGGCAGGTGAGGAGGCTCGAAGAGGAGATGGTCGTCCTGGCAATGGCCGCAGTGCCCTCGGAGGGCACCCAGGAACTGGCGCAGCGACTGGGCATCGAACTGGGCGCTGACGGGTTCTTCCGTTCCACGGGAGGGGTGTTGCATACCACAAGAGACGGTGTCTTCCTGGCCGGCTGTTGTTCAGGTCCCAAGGATATACCTGACAGCGTCTGTGAAGGGTCCTCGGCCGCTTCAGAGGCCATCTCTCTGATCTCCGAGAGGAAGACTAGAAAGGAGAAGAGGGTGCCCTCAGAGGGGGGTGGGGCCCCTAGAATAGGAGTCTTTGTCTGCAAGTGTGGCACCAACATCGCTTCCGTGATCGATGTGGAAGGAGTGGTGAGTGCGTCTAAGAATATGCCTGGGGTTACCTACGCCGAGACCAACCTGTTCTCCTGCTCCGAGTCGTCATTGGACAGAATATCTCAGAAGATAGAGGAGGAGGAGTTGAATCGAGTGGTGGTGGCTTCCTGCTCACCGAGAACTCACGAGCAGGTGTTCAGAAATGCGGTGGAGAGCGCAGGAGTCAACCCTTTCCTGCTGGAGATGGTGAATATCAGGGACCAGTGTTCGTGGGTTCATAAAGACCAGAAGGAAGAGGCAACCCGAAAAACGATCGATCTGGTGAGGATGGGGGTGGCCAAAGCGGCCATGCTCCGCCCGCTGGAGCCGATTAGGTCCCAGATTGAGAGACGAGCTCTGGTCATCGGTGGAGGTCCGGCGGGACTCACCGCAGCCATAGATATCGCCACCCATGGTTACGATGTATACCTGGTGGAGAAGGAAGAGAAGATCGGGGGCACCTCGGAGCTTGATAGCTCTGGAGAGCAGTACGATCGGCTCAAAGATGAAGTCGAAGGGATGAACAACATCCAGATTTCTACAGGTACCGAGATAAAGGGAATTGAGGGGTCGGTGGGCAACTTCGGGGTATCAATTTCCGACGGCGGTGAGTTCGCTGTGGGAGCCATAGTGGTGGCGACGGGAGGTCGGGAGGCCGACTATGAGATTTCAGATTACTGCGCTTCAGATTCGGATGGGTTATTGATCAGCAGTTCAGAACTGGAGGAGAGGATTGAGAGAGGCGGAGAAGTGCCAGAAAAGGTCTCGTTCGTTCAGTGCGTGGGGGTTAGAAACGATCGATATGGATGTTCCAGGTTCTGCTGCACGAAGACGCTTGAACAGGCTGTCCGCCTGCGGGAGATGGGCAAGGAAGTGAGCGTTTTCTACACCGATATGATGAGTTTCAAAAGAGGGGCGGAGGAATTGTACAAGAAGGCCGGGCGTAAAGGCGTCGTGTTCTATCCGGTGGCGGAAGCCCCTCACCTAAGAGACGGATTCCTGCTTGTCAACAGTAAAACTGATGGTCTGTTAAGGCTGAAAACTGACATGGTGGTGATGGCCACAGGAATGGTTCCTGGCGCTTCCAATGAGGAGATGAGCAAGATGCTCAAGGTACCGCTCACCGAAGGGGGTTTTTTCATGGAGAGGCACCCAAAGCTGGCCCCCGTAGAATTCTCAGTGGACGGCGTCTATCTGGCTGGCAGCGCACAGTATCCAAAGGACATGGAAGAGGCCATGGTCCAGGGCGGCGCGGTGGCGGCTAAAGTGACCGGTCTATTCTCTCAGAGGGAACTCGTCAGCTCCCCGTTCATATGTGAGGTGGATGAGACGAAATGTAGAGGTTGTGGAGAATGTGAATCGATCTGCAGTTACGGGGCAGCTGTACTGGAGGAAACTGAGGGGCGTCGGGTGTCCCACATAGATTCACTGCTGTGCAAAGGGTGCGGTACCTGTGCAGTCGGCTGTCCCTCCAACGCGATTACCGCGAATGGATTCACACTTGAACAGCTGGAAGAGGAGATCGACGCTCTACTGGGAGGTGCCTGAATGACCTGGCAACCCAGCGTAGTGGCCTTCTGCTGTAACTGGTGCGCCTATGCGGGGGCGGACCTGGCGGGGATATCCAGAAAGCAGTATTCTACTCACATCAGGATCATCAGGGTCATGTGTTCCGGCCGCGTGGAACCTTCCCTCATACTGAGAGCTCTGGAGAGGGGTGCAGACGGGGTGATGGTCCTCGGCTGTCATCCAGGAGACTGCCATTACCAGAAGGGAAACGAAGAGGCAGAGAAGAGGATCAGGAAGGTGAAGAGGTTGATGGACCTGCTGGGTATTGATACAGACCGCCTACTTTTAGAATGGATTTCAGCCTCTGAAGGTGCTCGTTTTGCAGAAACGGTCAACGACTTTGTGGAGTCTATCAGATCGCTGGGGCCTGTGGAGGGTGTTGATGAATCTTGATAAACTGGCCCGTGAGAAAGGGGTCCATCGGTGCATAGGATGCGGGCAGTGCACGTGGGCCTGTCCCGCTTCCCACAGGGGAGGTGACTTCTCACCCAGGACCGTGGTGGAGAAGTACGTGTCCAGAGGTGGCATACCTCCGGATGGCGACCTGTGGAGCTGCACCGCGTGCGGCATCTGCACCGAGATATGCGATAAGGGGGTGGATTTCCATGGGTTCGTCAGAGACGCCCGGACCTCGATCAGGGAGTCCGTTGCCCCTGAGATCACCCATGGGGGGACCATCCAGGTGCTCAGAGACCTTCAGTCACAGAGGACGATCAGTCCCAGGCCACACAACTGGTTGACACCGGATTGTGAGATCGACGAGCGGTCATCTACCCTGCTGTTCGTGGGCTGCTTACCTTACTTCGATGTGGTGTTCGAGCATTTGAGGGAGGACCTGCTGGACATACCGAGAGCGGGAGTCAGGCTACTCAACGCGGCGGGTATCACGCCCGCTCTGACGGAAGAGAAGTGCTGCGGGCATGACGCGTACTGGCTGGGAGAGGATGAGAGCTTCCGGGAGCTGGCCCGATGGAACGTGAACAGGATTCAGGAGCAGGAGATAGAAGAGGTGATCACCCTCTGTCCGGAGGGTCACGCCACATTCACACATCTCTACCCTCAAGCACTGGGAACTCTAGACTTCGAGGTCCGTCATATTACCGAGGTTATCAGCGATTCACTGAAGAGGAAAGAAATCGGATTCGAGTCAGCCGGCATACACATCACCTACCAGGACCCATGCAGGTTGAGCAGATACTCCAGAATACTGGAGTCCCCCCGGGCCGTTCTGAGGGCTGCCGGCAGACTGTCAGAAATGCCCAGGTCCAGAGAGATGAGTGCCTGTTGTGGACACTCCTGCTGGGTGAACTGTGATTCTTACACAAAAGGATGGCAGATGAGGAGGCTGGAGGAGGCCAAGGAGACAGGTGCCAACCTGTTGGTCACTGCCTGTCCCAAGTGCCTGATTCATCTCTCCTGCGCACAATACAATAGTTTGGAAGATCGCAAGACGATTGAGATACAGGACCTGCTCACCTTCGCGCTGCAACATCTAGAATGAGTTAATGGATTGGATTTTGCCAATAGTATCTACCACAGAATTTGCCTACCGCGGAACATTTGCCGAACAGGCTCATTCCTCATCTTCATCTATGAGTATGATGCTCTTGCCCTCCGCCTTCCGCTTCATGTGGCCTCCGGGCCCCCCGCGTTCGATCCTGGCCTTCTCCATACACTCTTCCCTATCGCACACGAATGTGGCGAATGCGAAATGTTTCGCCTGTCTCCCACAGAAGCGGCACTTCTCTCTTTCGATGTCCATCGGGGTTAGATGTGCATTGAGACATATGACTGTTATCCTCCAGCCCAGTCATGGTGCGGGGGGGAAAGTAGTATAAGGGGCGGCAGGTATCTTCTCCAATCGTGAAAAGGTTCGATCTGGCGCTTTCAGTTTCTGCCTCGCTCACCGATGATCAAGCACACCTGGAGCTCTGCCACCAGTGTGGACAGTGTTCCTCCATATGCCCCTCTTACAGACATGGAGGAATCAGAACTCAGGAGGTGGTGGAAAGGGCATTTCTGGGAGCCCTGGATATCGGGAGTGATGACTCGATCTGGAAGTGTACCATGTGTAACAGCTGCACCGAGAGGTGTCAGCTGGGCGTGGATCCCGCACACTTGATTACTGTTCTGAGGAACAGAGCGGTGCTGGAAGGAAATGTGCCAGACCACTACAACTCTGAAGCGAAAATGCTCATTGAGACCGGGCTGGCCTTCCCAATAACCGGCCTCACCAGGAAGTTCAGAGACGATCTAGAGTTGGAAGAGCTCGGCGTAGGGGAGTCGACTCTACAGGAACTCAAGACCATCATAGAACACACCAGGATGGGGGAAATCGATATTGAGTGAGAGATATTCTCTTTTCAGGGGGTGCCTCATCCCCACCAGGCTGCCTTACCTGGAGAAGTCCTCGAGGATGGTCCTCGATGAAATGGAAGTCGATTACGAACTGCTGCCGGGGGCCACCTGCTGTATCGAACCCATCGGACTGAGGTCCATGGCCGTGGACACATGGCTGGCAGTGAGCGCCAGGATGCTGTCCATAGCCGAGGAGTGGGGCAGGGACTTGCTCACGCTGTGCAATGGCTGCTTCATGTCCCTAAAGGAGGCGGCCCACGTGCTTGAACGGCGGGATGCCAGGGAGCGGGTTAATGAAGTACTTGCCAAGGTGGGGAGGGAATACCGCGGCGAAGTAGAAGTGATTCACCTGGTGGAACTGTTGCAGCGGAGAGAAGACGATATCAAATCCAGGGTGGTGAGCCCGCAGGACCATTTGAAATTCGCCGTCCATCCTGGTTGCCACCTGCTGAGACCGAGTGAGGTGATGAAAACTGACTTTCCTTTTTCTCCACAGCTGTTGAACAGGCTGGCCAGTTGGTCGGGGGCGGAAGTGGTCCACTCGCCCGATTGGCCACCGTGTTGCGGGGGCGGGCTCACAGGAGTGGATGACGAGTTGTCTTCAGACATCCTGAAGGAGACGGTGCGTGAGTTCCAGAAGGCCGGTGCTCAACATATTCTAACCCCATGCCCCTTCTGCTTCACCCAATTCGATCTGAAAAGAGAGAGTGAAGTTCCGGTGATGTTTATCTCTGAACTGCTGGCGCTGGCCCTCGGAGCTCAAGAGGAAGAGATCGGGCTGGACAAACACAGGACGAAATTCACTCAATGAGCCTCTGACTCCTCAACCTCCACGATGTTCAAGCTGTAGTGCATTGCCTCTACAGAATGGGTTAACCAGCCCATGGAGATGATGTCCGCGAACGGGGCGTAAGCCTCCACATTGTCAGGAGTGATACCTCCAGATACTTCCACTATGATCCGAGAGTCAATATCCTTGATAGCGGAATAGGCCTCTTCCACCTGCTGGGGGGTCATATTGTCCAGCATAACGATATCCGCCGATTCCTCGGCGGCCTCTATGGCCTGTTCCAGGGTCTCCACCTCGACATCGATCTTCTTGGTGAAGGTGGCTTCCCTGGCCATGGATATGGCCTCACCGATGCTGCCCACCACCCTCAGATGATTATCCTTGATCAGCATCATATCATCCAGTTTGAACCTGTGTGGGTCTCCTCCGCCCAGGATCACTGCCTTCTTCTCGAACTTTCTGAAACCGGGGGTGGTCTTTCTGGTGGCTGCCACCCGGACCGACCGGTTGATATTCTCCATCCTGTCAGTCACCTGTCTTGTAGCGGTAGCTATCCCGCTCATCCTCATCAAGAAATTGAGTGCCAGGCGTTCCCCGAGGAGTATCCCTCTCAGAGGGCCTTCCATATGGAGAATGGTCTCTCCTTCGGACACCGATGAACCGTCCTCTGCCAGGGGAAATGTCTCCACTCCCATATCGGTGAATACGGCCATGGCTTCTTCCAGGCCGGCGAGGACACAGTCCTGGTTGGCTTGAATGTGGGCCGTCCCCCATTCGTTCCGTATCAGAAAGTCGGAGGTGATGTCTCCGTACCCGATATCTTCCTCTAGATATTCTTGAATATCATACATTCAACTGGCCATACTGGTGAGAAAATATGAATCTTTTCGTGCTCGATCAGAGCTCTATTTCCTCACCCACCCCGGGCAGGAAGACCTGGTAATCGTTCTTGATATCGGAGGCCAGTATCTCACGGTGATCGCTGTGGCACAGCACCACCTTCTCAGGGTCACAGGCGTGTATGAATTCCAGCAACTGCCCGTGATCGGCATGGGCCGAGAAATCGAATTTCTGGACTTCACAGCTGAGTTTTTCCTCCACACCGTCTATGTCCACCACGCCCTCATCCATGAGCTTTCTGCCGTTTGTCCCCTGGACCTGATATCCGGTGAGGAACAGCGCACTCTTGGGATCGTCCTTGATGGCCTCCAGGTACGACATCACAGGACCACCTTCGATCATACCGCTGGTGGTAACGATGACCTCTCCCTTCATAGCCCTCCTCCTTCCGGCGGGCGACCTCACCTCTTTGAACTTTGCCCTTGCTTTCTTCAGGCTCTTCTTAGATCTGAGGTACTTGGGGTGATCCAGATAGAGGCGGTTAACGGTGCGCCCCATCCCATCCACGTACATATCGTAGTTCAGGTTCTTCAGGATCATCATGATCTCCTGAGTCCTGCCCACGGCGAAGCTGGCCGCCACGACCTTTCCTCCCCGTTCCACGACCTCCTTGACCCTCCGCACGAACTCTTGCTCACTACCCTCCCTGTCGGTATGATATCTTCCGGCATAGGTGGCTTCCACGATCAAGTTATCACACTTGACAGGGTGTACTCCCCACACCAACCTGGTATTGGAGGTGTGTATATCTCCAGAATAGAGGGTGGTCTCTTCACCCCTCAGTTCATACATCGTAGCTCCGGGTATGTGCCCCGCACTGTGCAGTTCAATCTCGAAGCCGGCGAGATCCATGGTGTCTCCGAAATCCATGGGTATGAAATTCCTCATGGCGGTCTTGATATCCATGTGTTCGAATGGCTTGGGATAGCCTTCCAGATCTGCCACCTTGAGGCTGTCCTTCAGTAACAAGTTGGAGACTGAAATGGTGGAGGGGGTGGCGATAACGCTAGTATCATATCTTCCACACAGCCAGGGAATCATGCCGCTGTGGTCCAGGTGGCAGTGGGTGAGGAAAGCGTATTCAACCGGCGGGCTGGGCATGGGGTATGAAGGCGGATCGGATGGTTTCATACCGTATTCGAAAATGAGGTTGGCCCCTTTATGCTCCATGAGCATGCCCATTCTACCGACTATATCCGCTCCACCCAAGAATTTAATTTTCATAAGTAACACCTGTTGTAAGATTATTCTCCAATTATTCTCCATGTAGCTGAACTATTAATCTTCTATTCCTCGGTTTGACATCCATTTCCAGGAAAACGACCTGCTGCCAGGTTCCGAGGTCAAGTTTACCATTGCTGAAGGGGATGGAAATCGAAGGGCCGAGAAATGAAGCTCTGATATGGGAATGTCCATTTCCGTCCGCCCACCGTTTATGGTGTTCGTAGTCAATCTCTTTAGGAAACATCCTCTCCAGGGCCCTCTGCATGTCCTGCACCAGTCCCGATTCGTATTCGATAGTGGTTATAGCGCCCGTGGAACCGGGGTTGAAAACACAGAGTGTGCCCTGAGATAATCCGGAAGATGACAATATCTCTCCCAGCTGACCAGTGATATTGACAATATCTCTCTCCCTGGTCGTTTCCAGGGAAAGGGAATCTCTGAACACTCCCATATCTATGGGCTAATCTGCACTCGATATATACTCTTTATGGTCACGTTCGTTTTGGGATCGAGGCCCTTTCCAGATGTTCGCTCAGAGATAAAAAGAGTGGATACGGAGAGGGTCAATGCAGATAAATTGAACGGCCGATCAGCCTCTTCAAGATTTCGATTTAGGAGATAAATATCGATTCTATCAGGATAAGGTGAAACAAAAAGAATTTAAGCCCATCGGGCCAATCATTCTAATGCATGTCTGAGTATGCCTCCGATGGTAAGTTTCCATGGCAGAAGAATAGAGGTGGTGCTAGCAGAATCTGGCTGGATTCCGAATTCAGAGTGAGTATCATCAAGAAGGGTATAGAGAAGGCGGGGAGCGTTAACAAACTGGGAAGGATCCTGGGGTACCGTTCCAAGATACACCCAGGATGGAGTATCAGGCGCATACTGCTTGGTAAGCAGTCTTTCCCCAGGAAGAGGCTGAAGAAGCTGGCAGAGTACCTTGATTATTCTATGGATGAAATACTCGAATATCAGACATCTTCGAGGAGAGTAACGTCAGAGAATACGAGAAAGGCCCTGAGGGAATTCGGCCTTCATTACTACCTTCCCAAGTGACAGGGGTTCGAGGTGGTAAATCCGTCAGACGAATAGCTGATATTGCCTCATATAGACTTTTTTGAAGAGATGTGGCCAATTCTGGCTGTATCATTTCCCAGGGACCTACTCCCTGCGGCCCTAGGCCAATGGCACTTAATCAGCGCAAATAATCCGCAAACATATTTATAGTATAATTATCATTAGATTTAGTGTCGGACGATTCGTCCGACTGAAGGGATGGGCGTGATCTTTAGAAAGAAACAGAGCGACGACCAGTCAACCGACTCGCTGGTCCAGAGAGGGGTGTTCAGACTTCCCGATGTTTACAAAGATGAAGAGGGGAAGGAATTCAAGAACGCCAAGGTAGCCTACAGCTTCTGGAGTGCTGTCAAATATACATTTTTCCTTTCCGTTTTACTGTGGTGGCTACCTATCTTTGGACAGATGATTGCCGGTTATGTCGGAGGGAGAAGAGCGGGGACGCCCTGGAAGGGGGTCTTGGCAGCTCTGATCCCAGTTATTGCCATCTTCGGGATCATGACTGGAATAGAGATGGGGATCATACCCACAATCATATTCGGCATCGATCTTTCTCCCGGCGCCATAATGGGCTACATCGCCGCTCATCTGCCCCTTATCGAGCCCTATTTCAATTTCACCGTAATGTACGTTGAATCGTTCCTCGACGCCCTTCAGGCAACCACGTCCCTCAGCCTTGACAGTTACATCATCACAGTTGCCTTCGCTTACATTGGTGGGATTCTGTCCGACCAGACCAGGAGGGAGATGGAATTTGTTACTAAATATGGTGGTCCAAAAACTACAGTGGTGGTTGAAGGCAACGCCTCCCCCCGAGAGGCCTCCTCCTACGTTCCCTCCTGGTCTCAACAATTCTTTCCCTCCAAGAGCAATACGAGAGGGCCTCTTTCCTTCGAGGAGATGCAGGCCATGGAGGGGTATTCTAATGACGAGGAGAGGGCCAGGGAGCGGATCAGGGCCGCCCGTCATGAAGAGGATATGGACATTGAAATGACCCCTAGAGAGAGGGAATTCCTGAAGAAGAAAGCCAAGTTGATGGAGAAGAATCAGAAGAAGATGGATAAGAAGATCAATTCCGACAAAGGGATCCCCATCCTTCGGAAGTTGACCTCCCTGGGGAGAGGCTCTTCAGATGAGTCAAGCTCGAGGCGTGGGGAGAGTGGGGAGCGCCAATCAAGGAACCAGAGGCAGGAGACCAGAGGGGACTGGGAATTCATCTGATGGGGACGAATACCGTGGCGGTCTCAAGGACGCAGGTATTGTCGTTTTAGAAGGTTGTTGTTTCAGAAGGATTTAAATATAGTTATCCAATACCGAGGACAAGGCGATGGAGAGATGTTCTGTTCAGAATGTGGATCTTTAACTTTTCCAAAAGACGGTAATTTCAAATGTAGCCGCTGCGGATTCGAGATGAAGAATGAGGGCGAGAGCCAGAAATTCACAATAGAGACCCGTGAGAAGGAGACCGTGGTGATAGATTCAGAGTCTGACGGTCCCACACTTCCGAAGACCAAGGCCAGGTGCCCCGAATGCGGAAATAATGAGGCTTTCTGGGTCCTCAGGCAGACCAGAGCAGCCGATGAACCTGAAACCAGGATATACAGATGCACGAAGTGCAGTCACTCCTGGAGAGAATACTGAGTCTCGTTTGACTCTTAAGCAAGGTTTATTAGCGGTCATGCAATTATGGAGGAAAGGGGCGACTAATGTTTAGTGCTAAGGTTAAATCAGAGACATTAAAAGGCATCGTCGATGTTGTCTCCACCCTCGTCGATGAGGCCAAGTTCAATCTCAACCCGGACGGATTTTCTTTGAAGGCTGTTGATCCTGCCCATGTTGCTATGGTTGATCTAGAAGTCAATAAGGAAGCTTTTGAAGAATTTGAGGCTGATGAAACAGAACTGGGGATAGATCTAGATAAGATAAAGGAGGTCCTCAGATTGGCCCGTAGTGGAGATATCATTGAAATTGAGCAAGAGGGAGACCGGAACCGACTGATCATCAACGTGGGCAACGTCTCTCGGAGGATGAACCTTGTGGATACCACAGGCATGTCGGATCCGAAGGTACCCAATCTCGACCTACCCGCCGAGTTAGAGGTGGACTCAGAGGAACTGCAGAGGGGTATCAGGGCTGCAGAGAGTGTCTCAGATCATATCTCGCTGAGGGCCAACAAGGACGAATTCGAGATGTATTCCGAAGGAGACACCGATTCGGTGAGCATGAGACTTCCCAAGGACCTACTCGTCTCTCTGGACTGTGATGCAAAAGTGCAGAGCCTGTTTCCTCTTGACTACTTCTCCAACATGATCAAAGCTATACCGTCGGGCACTGTGGTCAGGATCAGGATAGGTAATGACTACCCTGTAAAAATAGAATTCACCATCTCGGACGATAACGGTACTGTCGACTACCTACTGGCTCCGAGAATAGAGAGCGAGTAGGTGTTGAGTAGATGACTGGGCCATTTCCCGGCGGTTTATCTATTAATTCCGAAGTTCACGGACCCCATGCATTCCACGGTCCCAGAATAGAGAACCATGAGGCCACATTACTAGAATGCTGCCTAAGATTTACAAAACCTTTTTATTCATTTGGGCATTACTTCCTTCACCCCTTCACCCCAATCAACGAGGTGCGAGTTTGTGGATAGTTATAATCCGGAAGAATTAGAAGAATTGAAAAGAATGGCCAGAAAGATCAGGGAGCATGTATTAAGGATGATCCACGAGGCGGGTTCTGGCCACCCGGGCGGATCATTGTCTTATGCTGACATTATGACCGCTCTCTATTTCAAGGTCATGAACCACAAGCCGTCTGACCCTGAGTGGAAGGGTAGAGATAGGCTGGTACTCTCCAAGGGACATGCTGCCCCCGCTCTGTACGCCTGCCTGGCGGAGAGCGGCTATTTTCCTGTTGATGAACTGATGACTCTGAGAAAGCTCAACAGCAGACTGCAGGGACATCCTTCCAGGGACAAGACTCCTGGCGTCGAGATGTCCACCGGCTCGCTGGGCCAGGGGTTGAGCGTGTCCAACGGTATGGCCCTGGCTGCTAAACGGGATGGCGAGGAACACCGCATCTTCTGTCTCTGCGGAGACGGTGAGATGCAGAGCGGTCAAATATGGGAAGCCGGGATGCTGGCTTCTCACCACGAGCTGGATAACATCACCGCATTCGTAGATAGGAACGATCTGCAGATAGACGGGGCGACAGAAGAGGTGATGTCTATCGAACCTTTGATGGAGAAATGGAAGTCTTTCGGATGGTACACGGTAGAGATCGACGGCCACGACTTCGAAGAGATTCTGGCGGCCTGTGAGGAAGCGGATCGAACCGGAGGGAGGCCCACGATGATCATTGCGCACACCGTGAAGGGTAAGGGGGTCTCGTTCATGGAGAGGTCCCTTTACTTCCACGGCAAAGCACCTGATGAAGAGGAATTGGAAAAGGGGTTGAAGGAACTGGAGGAGTCTGAATGAGGGAGTACGCAGCCCAGAGAAAGGGGTACGCGGAAGCGCTTCTCGAACTGGGGGAGGAAATGGAAGACCTGGTGGTTCTCGACGCCGACCTTTCTAGCTCCACTCAGACCTATCAGTTCGGGGAGGAATACCCGGACAGGTTCTTCAATTGCGGCATAGCGGAGCAGAACATGATGGGTACCGCGGCCGGTCTTGCCGCCAGTGGCAAGACGGTGATCGCCTCCACGTTCGCCATATTCGCCACCGGGAGGTGCTGGGACCAGGTTAGGCAGTCAATAGCCTATCCAAACTTCAATGTCAATATCATTGCCACCCACGCGGGCATAACGGTGGGAGGGGACGGTGCCTCCCATCAGATAGCGGAAGACATAGCGCTCATGAACACGCTGCCCAACATGACCGTGGTCGTACCCGTTGACATCCACGAGACCTACAAGGCGGTCAAGGCGGTCATGGAAGTGGAAGGGCCGTGCTATGTCCGTCTGGGGAGGGTGGATTTTCCGGTTGTGACTGATGAAAATACCCCTTTCTCGGTGGGAAAGGCGAGCAAGATGAGAGAGGGAGAAGATATTTCGCTGGTGGGCACTGGTCAGATGGTAGCTCTGTGCCTGGATGCCGCCGAGGAACTGGAGAAGGAATCGATCTCCGCCGAGGTGATCAATATGAGCACAATCAAGCCGCTCGACGACGAGGCCCTGATACGGACGGCGAGGAAGACGGGAGGTGTGGTCACGGCTGAAGAGCACAACTACCTCACCGGTCTGGGCGGCCAGGTAGCGTCCACACTGGTTGAAGGATGCAATGTGCCCATGAAAAGAGTGGGCATACCCGATCGATTCGGAGAGTCGGGGGATAGTGAGGAGCTGATGCAGAAGTATGGACTCACTGTGGAATCCATCCTTGAGGCAGTCCAAGACGTGATGAGGAGGAGATGAAGTGAAGGTATTTATCGATACGGCCAATATCGAGCAGATAAGGGAGGTAAACAGCTGGGGTGTACTGGACGGGGTGACCACCAACCCCACTCTGATCGCCAGAGAGAATACCGACTTCAAGACGCTGGTGAGAGAGATATGCGACATCGTCGACGGACCGATTAGTGCCGAGGCGGTCAGCCTGGACACCGGGGGTATTGTGGAGGAGGGTAGAGAGCTCTCTCAGATCCATGAGAACGTTAATGTAAAGGTTCCCATGACAGAGGATGGAGTAAAGGCCACCAAGATCCTCTCTTCGGAAGGGATCGATGTGAACATGACGCTGATATTCTCGGCCAACCAGGCCCTGTTGGCAGCCAAGGCGGGGGCGAAATTCGTATCTCCTTTCGTGGGCAGACTAGACGATATAGGACACAAGGGGATGAACGTTGTATCCGATACAATGGATATACTGGACAACTACGATTTTGACACAGAGGTGATTGTTGCCAGTATCAGACACCCCCAGCACGTGTTGAAAGCAGCCAAGATGCGTGCTCACATATCCACCATCCCCTATGCAGTGCTCAAGAAGATGTTCAAGCATCCACTCACCGATAACGGCATAGAGCGATTCCTGAGCGACTGGGAGAAAGTCTCCAAATAAGGAATTTTATTATACCTCTCGGAATCAGGAAATAGGGTGAACTGGGAGCTTCAGTCGAAGGACCTCAGTAAGATTCTCCTGGCCATCATTGCCATTGTTACGTTAGTTCTCGTATTATCGAATGTTCACCATCTGGAGGACGCCGAGGGTATCGATTTTGGCGGGGCACCGCAGAGCTGGGTATTCCAGCTGAAGAGTTGAACGAACTTACCCTGCTCTTTGAGGAGGCCAGGTACTCCTGACACGAGATAAGCGATCCCATGGATCAGGGGGCTAGGGGGTATCTGGAAGGTATCAGGAACACCGTGACCAAAAAAGAACGGTGGGGCGGGGGCGGTCTCTTGAGACGCAGAGGGACGGTAAGAGATCACTGCCTGGAGAGGGCGTTAGATCTCAAGAGAAACTGATGTTATGAATCATACTGTTCGTGGCCATCGGCTTTACCTTTCTGTTTTTCTCCTCAGCCTACCTGGACCTGTTCTCCGATCCAGAAGAGTTCTGGGGTACGGTCCTCACTATCCTGATAATCGTATCACCGGTGTTCATCCTCCGCTCCTTTCCCAGTACAGGAAGGCAGGAGAGTGAGGAGAGAGAATCCAAGGTGGGAAAGAGTGAGCTGGAGAAGATGTCGATCAGGCTCAGGAGGGGGGCCGAGGGGTATCGATACAGCCAGATGTTGTGTCATCAGGATTTGAAGAGGACGCTCAAGGACAGGATCAGAGTCAGGTACCGGCGGTCCCCAGAGTTGGAGACGACTTTTCAGAACAAACAGGGACTCCGCCCTCTGATAGAGAATGATGAACTGAAGACACTGCTGACCACCGACTACAGGAACGAATTCATGTCTGGAAGTGATAGGATCAAGGAAGAAGCGGGGGACCCGTTTAAGCGCCACTTGGCGAGGTTAATCGAAGCGATTGAGGCTATGGAATGATTGTGGAGAGGACTCATGAGATATGCGAGGACATACTGGATGAGGTCGGAAGGGCTATAGTGGGGAAGAGAGAGGTGATGAAGAGAGTGCTTCTTGGCATTCTGTGCAACGGGCATCCTGTTCGAGGATTTCCCTGGACTGGCGAAGACGATGATAGCCAAGGGTTTCGCTGCTGCCAGTGGATGCGAATTCAGGCGTGTCCAGTTCACTCCCGATCTGTTGCCCGTTGACATCACAGGCACCTATGTACTCAACCAGAGCTCAGCGGAGTTCGAGTCCAAAAGTGGGCCCATATTCACCAACAACTGCTGGGAGATGAGATCAACAGGGCACCACCAAAGACCCGGGCTGCACTGTTCGAATCGATGCAGGAGAGACAGGTGACCATGGAAGGGGGAGGTCACCCTCTGCCCGACCCGTTTGTGGTCATCTCTTCTCCATGGAATCGATGATCGTCGTCGTCACACCGTTGAGCGGCAAGGATGTGCTCGAATCTGCCATCTTCCTGCGCAGGGAGCAATCAGGCGGTGATCATTTCTCCCTCCGCCATTTGAGAGGGAGGGGGAGAGAATACATCAGACCGAATGGGCATCCATGGCCACAGATATTGCCCGTCTCAGGAGGGAGAACCTGATCATGGAACTCGGTCAGTACAGCACGGTCATCGATTGGGAACACGGAATGCCGCTGGAACCTTCCCTCAAGGGGGTGGAGAAGTGGGTGAGGAGAGGTACTGGTCGATAAAGGGAATAGGTCTGAGTATGGAACTCGTGCTCAGTTTAGCCATGGTTCCTATGGTGCTCTATCCCCTGACCGGGATCGAGGCCGAAGGTGCACCTGGTCTATTCGCGGATAGGCGTTGGAATAGGCCTCGTTCTCTCTGTTGCCTCTCTTTCGAAGGAGATGGGCCCACGTTCTCTTCGAGTTTGGCACACTGGTCATTGTAATTGTGCTCTCATCACTCACTGCCAGCCTCACCGTTCTGGACGCCTGGGAGATACTGTTCTTCGGCATCATTGCTCTGGTAGTGGGCAGACATCTTATCTCTATGGACAGGCTGGTGCTGGAGGATATGCCAGAAAGACTGGAGAAGGCGGTGGTGGCATACTCGACGGAGCGGGCAAGAGGGATCTTATTGATTGGAGCGATCTTTGTCCCTGCTCTCGTCCCACTCGCCTTCTCCTACATAGCAGATCTGGGACTCTCTTCCATCCCCCTCATAGGCACACTGGTGATAATTCTAGTAATACCACTGGGAATGCTGGCCCAGGGGAGGAGCGACATACCAAAATGACTAATATCTAGGGAGTCTTGGAAGCAAGAGATGGATACGGACGTGCTGGTAGTGGGGGGCGGCCCCATAGGGAGTGCGGTGGCCGCCCGTATCGATTCGGATTTTGAAGTCACGGTCCTGGAGGAGCACGACAGGGTGGGACATCCGGTGCAGTGTGCCGGACTGGTCAGTCCCAGGGTGCTTGAAAAGGTGGGGGCGGGGTCCACCGTCCTCAATAAGCTGAAGGGAGCTGAAATTCACTTCCCGGGAGAGATATCGCTCAACATATTGTCCGAGGACATCAAAGCAGTGGTCATAGACAGGGAACAGTTCGATCTGATTTGTTATGACAGAGCTGTGGACAACGGAGTGGAGTTCTTATTTCAACACAAGTATCTTTCACATGAATTGCAGGATGATAGAGTATCTATCACGGTGAATACACCCCGGGGAGATGAGGTAATCGACGCTAGATGTCTGATCGGGGCCGACGGATATAAATCCAGGGTGGCCCAGGTATCGGGCCTCGGTGAACCCAGGGAGCAGATCCACGGCATACAGACGGACCTCGATCATCGGGCCGACGACCAGGACCGGGTACGGGTCTTCCTGGGAAGCGATGTGGCCCCCGGATTCTTCGCATGGATGATCCCCTGTGGAGAATTCACCAGAGTGGGGCTGTGCACCAACGCGGGGCACACTCCGAATCATTTCTTGAAGTCACTGCTGAAGAGGCTGGGCCTGGAGGGAGAGGAACGGTTGAACGTCAGGGCCGGGGTGATACCCATAGGGACGCTCCCTGGTACCTACGGCGAGAGGCTGATGGTGGTGGGTGATGCGGCAGGGCAGACCAAACCCCTCAGCGGGGGAGGACTGTACACTGGTATCACAGCTGCGGAGTGCGCCGCCCAGACAGCCCTCGAAGCTCTGGAACAACAGGACTTCTCGGAGCCGTCCCTCTCCAACTACGAATCCAGATGGAAGGATGAGATCGGGAAGGAGCTGAAGAGAGGTTATAGGATCAGAAGGGTTTTCCTCAACCTTGATGATCGCAGGCTGAATGAGGTGGGAGGTATTTTCAAGAAGAAAGGGGTGGAGGATCTGCTCACGGAAGGAGATATCGATCGGCCCAGCGTGATGGTGCCGCCGGTGCTGAAGGCCGTCCCATCACTCCTCAAGTTCTCTCCCCAAATCCTGGGCTCCCTGTGGCCGAGATAAGTGTTTAGGGTAAGATAGAATGAAGCTGGCTAGGATTCCCAGAGAGAAGGGCGAACGGGTGAGAAGGGAGCTCTCTCTGAATGACTTCATAGAGAACGACTTCAGGATAGTCGACGATGGGGAGTACGTTCTGATACCTCTTAAGGAGAGTGTGAGCGATCAGGTGGCGGATCGGATCGGATTCGAGATCACTGACGGGGAATTGCCTTCACGCTGCACGTACAGGTCCCCGATGGACAGGATCCTGGCTGAGATCGAGATCAGCGAGCATCTGAAGAAACACCTACCCCACAAATGGGAGTTGCTGGGAGACGTACTGGTGATGAGGATTCCTGACATGCTGCAGGACGCGAAGGAAGTGATCGCCGGGAAGTACGCAGAAGTCCTGGGCGCAGAGACGGTATGCGAAGAGGTGGACATTATCTCTGGTACATATCGGAGGCCCCAACTGGAGGTGCTGCTCGGTGAGTCCACCGAGACCATCCATAAAGAGAACGGGGTCCTCTACAAGATGGACGTTTCAGAGGTGATGTTCTCATCGGGCAATATCGATGAGAGAGTGAGGATGGCGGAGGTGGATTGCGCTGGTGAAACCATCGTGGATATGTTCGCTGGCATCGGTTATTTCAGCCTGCCCCTGGCAGTCCACGGAAGGCCCCACAATATTCTGGCCTGTGAGCTCAATCCGGTGGCCTACCATTACCTGGAAGAGAATATTGCTCTCAATGGGGCAGATGATGTGATCACCCCCATCATGGGGGATAACCGGGACCTCGGGGGCGAGGGGTTTGCGGACAGGGTGATCATGGGGTACGTGGGTAGTACTGAGCAGTTCATTCCCAAGGCGCTTGAACTGTTGAAGTCGGGAGGCGTGATTCATTACCATAATACATTCCCCAGTGATTCATTGGAGGATTCCATAATGAACGACCTTCAAAGGTATGCTGAAAATGGCTACGATGTGCTGAATATCAAAGAGATAAAGTCCTATGCCCCGGCCATCTCCCACGCCGTGGTGGACTTCTGTTACTTCAGATAGACTTACTTTCTTACGATGTCTTCCCCTGCACCGCTGGCTTCGATCAGCAATCGGAGGGCATCATCGTACTCATCGCCATCCGATTCCAGGACCTTTTCTGCGAACTGCGAGAGGTACCCGCCGAAGTCCTCTTCCTCCTGTGTGAATTGCCAGGACTTACCCTCTCCCTTGCGCACGGCGGAGAGGAAAGCGTAGGCAATCGACCTGTTACGGTACCCCCTCCAGCTTTCGTTCTCGATCATCCTGATCATGGCCTCCTTGCCCTCCACCTTGTATGTTCTTGCCAGCTTATCGGCCAATTCCCCAATTTCGCCCAGCGATGAGTATTCAGGGAGTGCCGACCTGATCTGTCTGGTCTCCAGTCTTCTCTTGGCTTCCTCCAGCTTCCTGGATGGGGTGAGGTCATCTCCATTGATCACCTCCTTGGCCACCGATTTCGAGGCCACGTGGGTGAGCATCTCAAAACCGTGGTCCGCCCATATTTCTTCCAGTATCGAGTTGATGTCGTTCGTATCACTGATAATGGGTAAGTCTTTCCTATCCAGTAGCCAGGAGAGGGTGTCTTTGCTCAGTGCGTCTCCCTTCAACTGTCTCACCAGTGCCTCTTTGTCCTCACCGAAACATCGGTTTCCTATGACGTAGAGTAATTTCCCAGACCGACGAAGGTTATGCAGTTTGTCCTCAAGGTACCGGGAGAACAACTCCTTATCGCTGAGCTTTCCAGCAAAATACTCATCGATCAACTTGGAAGACAATCGGGAGGCTTCCCTGGTCTGACAGGTATCGCACTCCCCGCGACAATCGAACTCGTGCTTGATATCGATTTGAAAATCGTCCAGAGGATCTCTGGCCGCAATGCGGCTGGACAGGTGTTTGGCCAGACTGGCATCTTCGAGGCATTGAGAACAGACGAAGAGGTCTTTGCCCGGCGACTGCCACAGGAGGCTCAGACCGCTGCCTGTGTTTCCGTGCCTGCACTTCCCCTCCGAATCCAATTCATACGGAGAGCGTCTCACCATCTCCTCCACATAGTCCTGGGGCGCGCTGGGCCTCTTGGAACAATAGAGGCCACTGGGGGCAGAGTAAATATAGAAATTCTTCTTCTTGGCCAGATCCATATAGGCCAGCAGTCTAAGGTCGGGGTCATCGAAATGTTGAACGCCCACCAGCTTTTCCTTATCCACCTTGCCCCTGACGGCGTACGAGACCTCGCCGTGGGGAAGGGAGGTGGTCGCCACAAATGGTATCTCTCCCGCCGCGGCCAATGACAGAGTAGCTGCGTAGGCTCTCACTAGCTGTTTGCCGCGAGATGCCATGGACTTGAGTCTGTCCGGATCATCACTGTATCTTGCCACCTTCTTCATCTTCCTGAGGTACCCTCCGAACTTGCACCTCCAGCTGCTGTCCAGTGGTTCGGGTAAGAGAAGAGAGGGATCATCGGCCAGTCGTCTTGATTTCTCCAAGAGCTCCTTCTCCAGCTTCTTTGGAGTGGCTTTTGCACCCTTGAACGGCCCAGCGCAGCGCATGTTGTGCCAAAAAGTCCATAGGGTGCTTAATTCTTTTGGATAAACGGGCAGATGAGCGATTCATAATTGCTCATCACCGGATTCAAGTCACTGGGGCGATAATAATGGATGACAGCAGGGATCAGCGATCTCACTGGGAAGGAGTCTACTCCAAGGACAGATACCGCTTTGGGGAGGAGCCCAGCCCCCTGGCCAGAGATACTCTCCAACTTTTCAGGAGGGAGGGTACTAACACAATAGCAGAGCTGGGGTGCGGACACGGTCGAGATGCAATATTCTTTCTGAAGAATGGTATCGAAGTGAAGGGTTTTGATTACGCGGAAACGGGACTTTGTGGCCTGGAAGAGAAGGCCAGAGAACTTGAGATAGAGGACGATCTTTACACTGAAGTGGGCGACATACGGGTGGGTATACCCATCGACGATGAATCGGTAGATGCTTGTTACTCTCACATGTTCTTCACCATGGAATTAACTGAGGCGGAGCTGGAGTATATTTTCCAGGAGGTGCACAGGATACTGAAACCGGGAGGGTTGTGCATCTACTCGGTGAGGAATGTGAATGACCCCCATTACGGTCGGGGGGAACACCGGGGCGAGGATA
The DNA here is from genome assembly GCA_964580935.1 of uncultured Methanomassiliicoccales archaeon. Classification (GTDB taxonomy): domain Archaea; phylum Thermoplasmatota; class Thermoplasmata; order Methanomassiliicoccales; family CAZOLG01; genus CAZOLG01. The sequence continues at coordinate 269,222 of CAZOLG010000003.1, read as the reverse complement.
TGTGGGAGATGAACGACTTCGTGGTCCACTATTTCTCCGAAGAGAAAGTGAAGAGGTACACAGAGGGGTTCAGACTGTTGACTCTGGAAGAGTTCGAAGAGGGGGGACTCCCCAAAAGGCTGTTCAAGGTGGTACTCCGCAAGGTGTAATCGGTTTAGCCAATTACGAATTTCTCTACAAAGAATTTTATTCAATCATCCAATTGGAGAAGTAGAGGGATGCATTGACAGACAAGAAAGATCACGCCAGGGGATACCTAGCCGGGTACGAAGAGGGGTTGAGAGAGGCCTGGGATGAGTTGGTGTCCCTGGCCATGAAGGGCTACGGTACAAGAGAGATCCAGATGCTGATCAAGACCAAGAAGATGGACATCCCCGATATGGTAAGGGAGAAACAGAGGACGATCGAGAGGGAGTTGAAAATCAGCCTGAAAGAGGAGAAGAAAGAGGAGAAGATCAAATCAGAGATCACGGAAGGGAACACCTATCTTCTCAAAGAATCCGCAAATGCAGAGGAATTCTCGGTGTTCAACAACATCACGTCAAGGGGCTACTCTGGACTGTGCGCTCACAGAATCAATCCCAGAGAACTGGAGAATAGATGCGATGGTGTCTACGGCCTGGTATGGTTAACAAAGTCGGAGATCTCACGTTCCGGAAACGGCAGTTTTTGCGATACCGATTTCAAATGCATATCCCCCACCAACCTGGACCAGCTGACCACCTATGTCCTCCGGTCACTGGACAACTACCCAGAGTCGGTGGTCATGATCGGAGGGCTTGAGTACCTGTTGACTCACAATGAATTCAGCACCGTGCTCCGCTTCATTCAGACCCTCAAGGATAGGTTCATACCCACTCGATCCATTCTCCTGGTGCTCTATGACCCAGATACGTTAGATGATAGAAACGTTAACCGCCTGGAGAAGGAGATCGGTAACTTCCTGTAAGACCTCAATCGGTCAGAAGTAAGTTCCCCATAGTCTAACATCCGATGAATCGCATTAGCTATAATAGGCGGCATTGATCCCCGGCCCGGGATCTGATAGGAGGCTTCGCTTCTACTTGGTCATAAATATTTCCATGGAAGAAACATTGGCAGTCTTGCCGTCTTCACCAGAAAGCTTCTCTGTCTTTGTCTGAATATCCTGCACAGTGGCTTCCTGAACGAACCTGTTTCTAACGATTTCTGCCACGTCAACAGCCTTGCTGATCGCTCGACCTCTGGCTTTGATCACCACTTCTTCAGACCCGCTGTTGAATTGGGTTACCACCGCCAGTACATAGTTCATCGTGGGCTTCTTTCCAATGTATACTGTATTCTCATCAGCCAATTCAAGTCCCCCTTATGAATCAATAAGCAGAGCGTAGTTATTTATGACTTTCGAGAAATAGATATATCACCATTCATCCGAAGATAGTGTGACCATATTTCCGGGGGCTTGAAAGAGGGAAGAGTATCAATCTTTTTTGCAGCATATCGGTTCCATCTGCGGCTCAGCCGGGCCATCCTCCAGTAACTTCGTAGTACCCTGACAGCAGGGCCTCGACGACCTTCTACGATAGCGATACTTGCTACCATCTCTAAGTGAGAGCATCCCTCTTTCTCCTCTTCATCCTTCCTCTCGAACACGAGCGGAAACACGAAAATGAGCCATCTGCCGTTTCCAGGTCCATAGACGGGCTATATCCCCCTATTTGGTTCCATCCAATCTCCTGGTATCGGTCTCTCTCTTCAATTGAAGGCCGACACCTCTATCGTCGGCATGGACGAACTTGAGCTTCTTTGCATCATACCATCGATAAGCGGTCGCAAGAACGGAGAGGGACACCGCCCATGTCACTATGGACCATATCGGTTCTCCCCGAAGGATCAAAGGGAGGGAACCTATGCCTGCGATTAGAAAGGATAGGAATACAAGCACGATCAGGTCGTATTCATCTTGAGGAGGGTTTTATAGAACCTGCCTGTCCATGGCGGTCACCTCCTCTGGATCAATATGTTATGCTATTGAACAAGAAGTCTGTTACTCAGCGTATTGAGGTGTAACAAAGCGGGCAATCACGAGGTGCATGGCGGCCTCGATCCGCCCATGATGTGCTATATCGGTGAATCCCCCCGTACGAATTATCGCCAATGACTGTTCGTTCAACCCTGCCCACAGGAGAACAGGCCGGTCCACCAGTCTCACCTCCTGAACTGCTCGGGATCGATGTAGCTGACCTCCTTCTTGATGTATTTCTTGATCTGTTCCTCCACCATACTCTTGGTGATGAATCCGGAAACGTGCATCAGCGTATCGTCCAGGTCTTTCTCCCTCTCCATAGAGGCCAGGCAGGGATAGTGATGGTGGTAGAGTCCTGCTTTCTCTACGGCCTCTTCCAGCGGCTCTCCCTCCAGATTATCGGCCACGAAATCGGTGCACCCACAGGGAGATCCTCTCCTGACTATCACTTCGGTAACCGTCTCCTCGTCCTCGGTCCTGATCTCCACTGAGGGTCTGCCGAACTCCCTTGCAAATTCATCTACGGCGGGCTTGTCCTCTTCCTCCAGTGAACAAAAGGGGCGTGGGAAGGAGTATTCTGCGCCCCACTGGTCCAGGCGCTTCTTCAGCTGGTATATCTGACCGGGTGGCATCCACTCTCCGTTATCCACGGGAGCGATCAGCCCTCTCGCCCTGCATCTCTTGACGATATCTGCGGCCAGCTGAGGGGCGTTGGGGCTCTCCGAAAGAAACAGCACAGCGTCCACCTCCGGGAAGTCTTCTGGAAGGTAGGGGGCGGGATCATCGATCAGCTGGGGTAAGCCCGGGGGGAGATTCAGCGATTCCACCTCCCAGTGGGGCGGTGCCTGTTCCTTTACATGATCCAGTATCCTCTGGCCGTAATGGTCTTGGAAGACTACCAGTAGCCTGTATCTCCCCCCATAGTCGGTGTGCGAGGGTACACTGTAGGTCTCACGTTCCTCTGTCTGCTCCCCCTTCAGCTCCTCGAATTCCTCCTCCCCCACCGTACCGATCAATTCCCGGAATTTGTCCAAAAAGGAGTTAATGTGATCGGTCTCATCACCCCTGACCTGTACCTCCAGATGTTCATACTCCCTGTCGGACCTCAGTTCAGGTTCCTGTTCTTCGTTCAATATGTCTAACTCCGACCGGTCAAACTTGAGGGTGATGTTCCTGTATATTCTCTTGTCGAGCGAGGGAGCATTAGAATAGCTGATTCGGATGGGCAGATAGTCGAGCTCTCCCCCTTCCTTAGACAATATGTAGATTACGGTACGGATGATATCATTGCCGTTGTATCGATCTCCCAGATCAATGCGCAAATGGAAGCCTCCTGTATTGCAATAGTCATCAGCAATAAGTAAACCTAACTATTGTTGGGTAACAAAATATCTGGTTAACATTGAAACAGTCGGGAGACCCGCACTCCTACAGAGGGAACATACCCCGAAGGCTGATGGAGTTGATCAGTTTCCGTATGGCCATGATGTAGGCCGCGTTCCTCAAGCTCATGTGATGGCCGTCTATCGTCTCGTATATCCCTTTGAAAGCACCCCTCATGATCTCGCTCAAACGCGATCTGATCTCGGGGCCTTTCCAGTAATATCCCTGTTTGTTCTGTACCCACTCGAAGTAGCTGACGGTGACTCCCCCTGCATTAGCGATGACATCGGGAACCACCATGATATCCCTGTCGAAGAGTACCCGGTCCGCTTCCGGAGTGGTGGGCCCGTTGGCGCCCTCCACCACCATCTTGGCCGAGATGTTGTGGGCATTCTCCTTTGTGATCTGTGCCTCCAGCGCTGCTGGGATCAATATGTCACATTCCGTCTCCAACAACTCGTCGTTGGTGATCACCTCCGACTCCGGAAAGCCCACAACCGTTCCTGCCCGCCCCTTGTACTGGTAAACGTCTATGGGATCCAATCCATTTCTGTTCAATATGCCCCCCGACGAGTCACTTACAGCGATGACCTTGCATCCCAGTTCACTATTCAACAGATGGGCGGTCAACCAACCCACGTTACCGTATCCCTGGATAACGACCTCGGCGCCCTCGAGATCGATGTTTCGCACTTTGGCCGCTTCATCCAAAACGTACATCAGACCTCTGGAAGTGGCGTCCTCACGACCGATAGATCCGCCGATCTCCACTGGTTTGCCGGTCACAACGCCCGGCTGGTGTGAGCCCGACAGAGTGCTGTAAGTATCCATTATCCAGGCCATCACCTGAGCATCGGTATAGACATCCGGTGCGGGGATATCCCTATCAGGACCGATTACGGGGAACAGGGCGGAGGTAAAACGCCGTGTCATACCCTCCAGCTCGTTCTCGCTCATCTCCTTGGGATTGCATACCACCGCTCCCTTGGCACCCCCGTAAGGGATGTCCACAATGGTACACTTCCAAGTCATCCACATCGCCAGCGCCCGGACCTCGTTCAGGTCCACCTTGGGATAATACCTGATCCCGCCCTTGGTGGGCCCCCGGGCATTGTTATGCTGCACCCGGTATCCGGTGAAGACCTTCACCTCTCCGTTATCCATCTCCAGCGGGAAGTTGACGGTGTATTCCCTGACCGGTTTCCTTAGCAGGTCCAGCATTCCTTCATCCAGACCGATTATGCTTGCTGCAGTCTCTAATTGGTGACAGGCTACTTCATAAAGATTTTCAGTCGGCAATTGAATCCCCCGTTTGACCTATAGGATTTGAACTTGTCCTATAATATACTCCCGATAAATTTCTGTTTTCCTCCAACAGTGACTTCACAGCTGTTGATGACATTTTATATCAGTGCCCTCCAATATGGAAATGGGACCGCAGTACGGATGGAGATCGGATGAACAATTCCAGGATCGCCAAGATGCTATTCGAGATAGCAGACCTGTTGGAGTTGAAGGGCGACTCTGTATTCAGGATCAGGGCTTACAGAAACGCGGGCAGGAAAGTTGAGGACCTGGACCGAGAGATCGTGGACGTTTACGAAGAGGGTACTCTGGAAGACATTCAGGGTATAGGGGAGGCGATCGCCGACAAGATATCGGAGATCATCGAGACGGGCAAGCTGAACTATCTAGAGGAGTTGCGGCAGGAGTTTCCCCATGGTCTGCTCCAGATAATGGATATTCCTGACCTGGGGCCGAAAACGACGATGAAGTTGTATGAAGAGCTGAGCGTTTCCTCTCTGGAAGAGCTCAAAGCTGCGGCCAGGGAAGGAAGAATTAGAGAGCTCAAGGGGTTCGGGGAAAAGACTGAAGATAACATTTTGAAGGGCATCTCCATCGTGGAGAGTAGAACGGGCAGGATGTTGCTCGGTCGAGCATATCCCATCGCCAGCTCCTATGTCAGTTTTCTAGAGGACAATGGGATACAGAAGGTCAGCATAGCCGGCAGCCTGAGGAGAATGAAGGAGACGATAGGTGATGTGGACATCCTGGTGGGCAGTGGTGAACCCGAGGAGGTCATGGAGGTATTTGTGGGGTATGAGGAAGTGGACGATGTTATCGTCAGAGGATCCACCAAGTCCAGCGTCAGATTGAAGGGCGGGGAGCAGGTGGACATCAGAGTGGTGGAGGTGGAGTCCTACGGGGCGGCACTTCAGTACTTCACCGGCTCCAAGGAACACAACGTGGAGCTCAGGAAGATAGCTATCGACAAGGGATATAAGGTCAACGAGTACGGCATATTTGAGAAAGAGAGCGATGAGAGGGTGGGGGGACGGGAAGAGAAGGACATTTACGATATCCTTGGCCTGGCCTATATGCCTCCTGAGTTGAGGGAGAACAGGGGAGAACTGGAAGGGGCGGCCCAGGGAGATCTACCCGAACTGGTCACCGGGGGGGAGATAAGAGGCGACTTCCATGTACACTCCGGGATGAGCGATGGGGAGTCCTCACTGGAGGAGATCGTAAGCGGCTGCAAGGAGATGGGCTACGAGTACGTGGGGGTGGTCGATCATTCAGAATCTCTGGGAGTGGCCGGAGGGCTGAGTCCGGAAGATATTTTGAAGAGTGTAGAGGAGGCGGCTGAAATCTCGGACAGTATGGACGATTTTGAGATTATCAGGGGTGCGGAGGTGGACATCATGCCCGATGGTTCTCTTGACTATCCAGATGATATTCTTGAAGAATTGGGACTGGTCATAGGGGCTGTTCACTCCCGTTTTAATATGGAGAAGGGGGAGATGACCGAACGAATACTGACCGCCATGTCGGGCGGTTACATGGACATCCTGGCCCATCCCACGGGCCGATTGATCGGGCAGAGGGAGCCCTACGATGTGGACATGGATAGGATCATCGAGGGGGCGGTGGAGCATGATGTGGCCCTTGAGCTGAATGCGATGCCCGAGAGGCTGGACCTCGATGATGTCCACTGCAAGATGGCCAAAGACAGGGGAGCCGCGGTGGCCATCGGGACCGACTCCCATTCCATGGCCCAGTTGAAACACATCCGGTGGGGGGTGGCCACGGCGCGAAGGGGCTGGCTGGAGTCAGAGAACGTACTGAACACGCTTTCTGCAAGGGAGGTTCTGGATTGGATAGAGAGATGAATGATGACAGTAAGGATTCAGTGATGGGGTATGAACTCCTTTCCCAGGAAGAGGTCAAACAGCTCTCAGAGGGAGAGGTAAAGGAAAGGATGGAGGAACTGGCTGAAGAGATCAATTTCCATGATTACAGGTACTATGTGGAAGACGACCCAGTCATTTCCGACTATGAATATGATATGCTGGTCAAGGAATTGGAGAAACTGGAAGACGAGTACCCGAAAATGATCAGGGAGGATTCCCCTACCCAGAGGGTATCGGGTGAGCCGGTCGAAGGTTTTCCCACGGTGACCCATAAAGTGGCCATGCTAAGTCTGGACAATACCTACTCTCCAGATGAACTGCACGATTTCGACCGGAGGATCAGGGAAAAGGTGGGGGAGGTCGAGTACGTCCTGGAGCCTAAGATAGACGGCCTGGGGGTGGCCCTACTCTACGAGAACAGCATTCTCAAGAGAGGGACCACTAGAGGGGATGGAGAGAGGGGTGAGGACGTCACCAACAACCTGCGGTCCATACACAGCATACCATTGAGACTCAGAGAAGAGAGTTCACTCTCCGATGTGGAAGTCCGGGGGGAGGTCTATATGCCCCTCGATGGTTTCAAGGAGATGAACAAGAGGCGGCAGGGGTCGGGGGAGAACCCCTTCGCCAACCCTCGGAATGCGGCGGCGGGGTCCGTCAGACAGTACGACCCAAACGTGGTGAAGCAACGGCCCCTGGACATTTTCATTTACACTTTAAGCTACTATGAGAACGGTTCGCTTGAGACTCATACAGAATGCCTGGAGGAGATGGAGAAGGCCGGATTCCGCATCAATCCGTATGTCAGGACATACAAGAACATCGATCAGATCATAGAGCGCCTTGAGGAGTGGGGCAATAGAAGAGAAGAACTCAACTACGAGATCGATGGAATGGTGATTAAGGTCAACTCGCTCTCCCAGCAGGAGGAACTGGGCAGCACTTCCAAACACCCCAGGTGGGCCATGGCCTATAAATTCCCTGCCAAGAGGGTCAGCACCAAGATCAAGGATATCATACTGCAGGTGGGGAGGACGGGGGCCATCACACCGGTGGCCATACTTGAGCCGGTGGAGCTCTCCGGAGCCACCGTGTCCAGGTCCACACTTCACAACTTCGATGAGATGAGCAAGAAGGACATCCGGATTGGCGATCACGTACTGGTAGAACGGTCTGGGGAGGTCATACCTCAGGTCATCAAGGTGATAAAGGAAAAGAGGGGGGGTGATGAGAAAGAGGTCAGGCCGCCCGAGGAGTGTCCAGTATGCGGAGGGGATGTCAAAATCGAGGAGAAACTAGTCAGGTGTGAGAACCCCCGCTGCCCGGCCAAACTAAGGGAGTCCATCGCCCACTTCGCCTCCAGAGATGCGATGGACATCGACGGTCTGGGGGAGGCGATGGCCGAACTGCTGGTGAAGAACGAACTGATAGAAGACCTTGCCGATCTTTACACTTTGAAGGCGGAAGACCTGACGGGGTTCGAGGGTGTGGGGGAGAAGTCGGCCCGGAACCTGATTGAGAGTATTCAGGAGAGTAAGAACAAGGAGTTCTCGGACCTACTGTACGGGCTCGGTATACCCCATGTGGGCAGTACCAACGCCTCGCTCATGGCCAAAGAATTCGGATCTATGGAGGAGATATCGCAGGCCTCAGAGGGCGAACTGATGGAGATAGATGGTATCGGTCCGATAATGGCCAAAAAGATAGTGGCTTATTTCTCTGACCCAAAGAATATCGAATTGATCGAAGGTCTTGAAGAGCGCGGTCTTCCGGTGAGGAGAAGGGAGAAGGAGAGACCGCTGGAGGGGGTCAGAGTGGTATTCACCGGATCTCTGGAGAGTTACACAAGATCAGAGGCCTCGAACCTGGTGGAAGAATATGGAGTCGTAGTGACCTCCAGTGTGTCCAGCAACACAGATTTCGTGGTCAAAGGCGAGAGCCCGGGATCGAAACTGGACGAGGCCCAGCGGAAAGGTGTCCGCGTAATCGACGAACAGACTTTCCTGGACACCATTGCTCAAGGAGAGAGGCCTTGATCGGGTCCGGGCCCGCTGACATCTGAAAAAGCTTATCTGAGGGGAGCAAGAATGGGGATAGGGGAACATGGACATAGAGAGCACAGCTAGGGCCATTAGCAATATGGAGATCAGGGGTGCTGCCAAGATCTCCCGGGCAGCAGTGAGTGCCCTCAAGGACCTGGTCAACGAGTACCAGGGAGGGGACGTGGGAGCACTGAGGGAGAGGATCCTGGAGGCCAAAGAGAGGCTTCTATCCTCCAGGCCCACCGCCATCTCCCTGTGGAATGGTCTCCAGTCCGCCACCAAGGGACTGAACGAAGCTTCCACCCTGGATGAATTGCGAGAGTTGGTGACCGAAAACTCTCAACGCTTCATCACTCGCTCCCATCAGGCTCTGGGCAGAATAGGCGAGATCGGTTCAAATAGGATCAGGGACGGAGACCGGATACTCACTCACTGCAACAGCAGTGCCGTCCTATCAGTCATCAGGACGGCGTTCAACGATGGTAAAGATGTCGAGGTTTTCGCCACCGAATCCAGACCCAACAGACAGGGGTTCATCACCGTGCGCGAACTGTCGGAGGAAGGGATTCCGGCGACGCTCATCATGGACAGTGCGGTGAGATGGACGATGAGGGACATTGACCTGGTCCTCGTGGGCGCGGATACCGTTACCTCGGACGGGGTGGTGATCAACAAGATAGGCACCTCCCAGGTCGCGCTCATAGCCGACGAGGCTAGGACGCCGTTCATGGTGTGCGCCGAAACATACAAGTTCTCCCCACGGACGGTCTCTGGGGAGCTGGTGGACATCGAGCAAAGGGGGAGAGAAGAGGTGGTGGAAGACGGCGAGATTCCTGAGGATGTGAAGGTGTTCAACCCGGTCTTTGACGCCACACCTCCCAAGTACATCGACTCCATCATCACCGAGGTGGGACTAATACCTCCCTATGCCGCTTACGAAATAATTGTTAAAGAGTTGGGACAGGAGTTCCTGTTTGAAGAGCTTCCTGAACCTGACAGATCGAGGTGAAAGTAAATGGAATATTCCGATCGATATCTGCATCTAGAAGAAGAACTGGACAGGGAAGGGTTTGTGGTCTGCAAATACAGAGTAGAAACCGACCTACCCATGGAGAAGGTAGCAGCAGCCATCGCTACCGAGCAGTCTACGGGTACCTGGACTGAAATCGGCACACTGAGTGAAGACATCTTCCAGCGGTTGAGTGCGAAGGTGATCGATATCAGCGGAAAAGAGATAGAGGTGGCCTTCCCAGTCGAGGATTTCAGCCTGGAAGTGGGGGGTGTCCCCCAGATACTGAGTGTGATCGCCGGGAACCTATTCGGGCTGGAGGCCCTCGACTGGGTGAGGCTGGAGGACGTCTCCTTCCCCGAATCAATAATCAATCAGTTCGAAGGCCCGAAATTCGGGATTTCAGGCATGAGGAGGATGCTGGACAGGAGAGAGAAGCCTCTGGTGGGCACCATCGTGAAACCGAAGATCGGACTCCCGCCGGAGAAGATGGCAGACTACGTCTATCAGGCCGGCATGGGGGGCATGACCAACTCCAAGGACGATGAGACCCTCGTGAACCAGGACTTCTGTCCCCTGGAGGACAGAGTGGTGGCCATTGCCGAAGCGTTGGACAGGGTGGATTCGGAGGGCGGTCACAAAATGATACACGCGATCAACATCTCATCCCGGGGAGACAGGATCCTGGAGCTGGGAGAACGGGCCCAGGAGCTGGGGGCCAGAGAGCTGATGGTTGATGTGTTGACATCTGGATTCGCGGCTGTCCAGGTACTGGCAGAGGACCCTTCAATAAAGGTCCCCATCCATGTACACAGAACGATGCATGGGGCCATCACCAGGAACCAGAAGCACGGGATCTCTATGCAGGTGATAGCCAAACTGGTGAGGTTGTGTGGTGGGGACGCTTTGCACGTGGGCACTTTCGGGGTGGGGAAGATGAAGGGCGATCCTGAGGGGGACTTGAAAAACCAGTCCTCCTGCGTATCCCCCTTCGGCCCCCTCAGAGCTGTAATACCTGTGGCTTCAGGCGGACTTCATCCTGGCCTGATGCCCGCGCTCATCAGCACCGCGGGCACAGACATCCAGATTCAGGCCGGCGGGGGAGTGGCCGGCCATCCCGACGGAGTAAGGGCCGGGGCCGCAGCCATGATGCAGGCAGTGGATGCAGCAGTGGAGGGGGTCCCTCTCGAGGAGTACGCTGAACAACATGGAGAACTTGCGAGGGCACTCGAAAAGTGGGGTCAATCATGAAAATGAAGGCCAAGTACATCGATATGGATGCGGGAGAGTATACCGCGGTTCTGCATGACGATGATTGTCTCGAACTGGGTGTGAACGAGCAGGACAGAATCAAACTCAAATTCAAGGGCAAAGAGGTCACCGCCATCGTGCAGACCACCGACACCATCGTGCAGCCGGGCGAAGTCGGAATACTGGAGAACGCTTTCAGGGCGCTGGAGATAGAGGCCGACGACCAGCTAGAGGTGGTGTATACCGCCAAGCCAGATTCAGTTTCTTACATCAGGAAGAAGATGGAAGGCAAGAAGCTGATGGAGAACGAGATCAGGGCCCTGATATCAGACATATCGAACAATAGACTCTCCCAGGTGGAGATGTCCGCGTACATCACATCACTGTTCATCAACGGTATGGACGTCGAAGAGACCACTGGACTGATCCGTGCCATGGTCGAGTCAGGGGAGACAATCGATTTTGAGGGGGAATCGGTCTTCGACTTTCACAGCGTGGGCGGCTGCCCTGGGAATAAGATCACTCTTCTTGTGGTGCCCATCGTGGCAGCGGCCGGGCTGCTGATTCCCAAGACCTCCTCCAGGGCAATAAGCAGTGCTGGAGGGACTGCAGACATAGTGGAAGTATTGACAAACGTCTCATTCGACGCCAAGGAGTTAAAGGTGATTGCGGAGAAGGTGGGTGGAACAATGGCCTGGGGAGGATCGATGAATCTCGCACCGGCCGACGACATGATCATCAAGGTCGAATACGCTCTCGGGGTGGATCCCCATGCTCAGCTGCTGGGGTCGGTGATGTCCAAGAAGAAGGCGGTGGGGGCGAACTTCCTGGTCATCGACATCCCCATGGGCGAGGGCACTAAAGTGGAGACCTACCAGCAGGCGAGAGCTTACGCCAGAGACTTCATCGACCTGGGCGAAGAGCTGGACATGAAGGTGGAGTGTGCAATCACATATGGGGGACAGCCGGTGGGCAGAGCCGTTGGTCCCGCACTGGAGGCCCGAGAGGCTCTGAGCATACTCGAGGGTGCGAACCATCCCAACAGTGTCATCTCCAAATCGACCAGCCTGGCCGGGATGTTGCTGGAGATGGGCGGTATAGTGCCCGGGGAGGAGAAAGCCATGGGGCTGCTCAATTCCGGAAAGGCGTTGGATAAGTTCAAAGAGATCATCGAGGCCCAGGGAGGGGATCCAGATATCTGTTCAGAAGACATACAGGTGGGGAACTACCGGGAGGAACTGCAGTCCAAGGTTTGTGGTTACGTCAACGGTATAGACAATAGGGGAATAGTAAAGATCGCCAGGCAGGCAGGAGCGCCCGGGGACAAGGGAGCGGGGATTGTGATCCACAAGAAGAAGGGTAACCGGGTGGACAAGGGCGAACCCCTGTGTACCATTTACGCTGACAATAAGACCAAACTGGAAAGGGCCGTGTCTGTAGGAAGAAATATCGACCCGTTCACTATCGAGGGGATGGTACTGGCCAAGGTCCCTTCCTATGAGAAGATTCACTGATTCTCGCTGTGGCGCCTGATCGCTTCCTTCAGCGTCAACTCCCCTTTGGCCACTCTCTCCGCCAGATGGGAAGAGATGGTCGCCCTGCCCTGGCTCTCGATTCTGCTCAACCTCTTGATGTCCTTTACTTCACCCTTTGTAGGCACGACCTCAGGAGGGGACAAGATCCTCTCGCCCTTGGAGAGGGCGATGCTCCTGGCGGCATCGATATCAGGGGTGTGAGACCTGCGAGTAGTGCTCGTCTCGTCCACCATCTCGATGTCCACACCCAGGTCCCACAGAGCCACGACTATTCGATCCCTGTTGGTACGATCGCCGTGGCCGATTTTGATCACCAGCCGTTCGTAGTCCAGTGAATTTAGCAGCTTCTCCAACGACTGGGCAAGGCGCTCCGGAGACCTGTATACCCTGGCGATCAGTGATTTCCCATCGCCCATGATGCTGATGCCGGTCCTGCTCCCCGGGTCGATGCCCACTACCAGATTCTTGAAATGCTCTCCTCCCCTGACTTTACATAGAGCAAGGTCCAGGGCCTCCTTTGGACTGGCGTTTGCCACCACATTAGGGTGGTCCACTTTCTCCATTTCCTCAGGAGTGGTGATGATAACATCCACCGGGGCAGGTATGATGTCATCAAACCCGAGAGAGATGAAGGGCTCATCTTTCTTTTTCAGTAATCTCACCATCTGGTAGAAGAACTTGAAGTCCTCAGTCATCACCCCGATGATCTTCATCATTTGAAGGATGGGGGGAGAGGATATTAACAATTTTCATGAGTGTTATTCCACCACATTATTCTCTGGTGAGATTCTACCTCCCAGTACAACGTACCCCGCGGCGGCCACTATGCCGAACGCGGAGATCACGCCCCACATGAGGACGGGGACGTCGATCACGGTATCTATCAACAGTCCCCCCACGAACGGGCCCATTGACCACCCGGAGGCCAGCAAGAGTCCGAATGTCCCCATGTATCTGCCCCTCTCCGCTTCCGGAGAAAGGTTAGCCACCAGATTCATCGAGGAGGGGAAGACGATCAGTTCACCGGTGGCGATAATGGCCATGCATATCGCCAGGAAGAAGAAGGCGGGGGCCAGGCCCACCAGGAAGTATCCTATGGTGTAGATGATGGCCCTACGGTCAGCACCTTGGAGATCTTGTACCTACCAAGGAACCTGGCGAGGGGGGCCTGTGATATGGCCACCATGGCCCCGTTGATGGAGTAGAGATAACCGATCTCCACCTCCATCAGGCCGATGGCATGATTGGCGAACACGGACAGGGTCGAAGACATCTGGGAGACGACTATGAAGAGTATGAAAGTGGTGATACAGAGCAGGGCGAAGTTGGTGTTCTTGAATACGCTTGCAAACCCCTTCCCGATGACGGTGTCCACCGCCTTCTTCTTCAGTGATTCGGATATCAGAAAGAATATCAGGGCTGCCGATACAGCACTGGTGAATGCAGTGAGCAGGAATAGGGCGGGGTAGGAGATAGCGGCCAGGAAACCGCCCAGCATGGGCCCCAGGGCCCATCCTATATTGGTACCCACTCTGAAACCGAACGCTTCCAGCCTCTTGCCCCTCTCCACCACATCCGCTATCATAGCGTTAGCTGCAGGGTCGAACATCGAACCCAGGAAAAAACTGATGATGACCAGTATGGAGATCAACAGGAAGCTCTGTGCTCCAGCGATGGCGATGCTGACCAGCACGAAGGCGGCTCCTCTCGAAGAGACTTAGACCAGCATCACCTTACGCCTCCCCCAGCGGTCGGCCAGTGTGCCTCCCAACAGCTGGCCCATAGCGGCCATTATCGCTCCCAGAAGGAACACGATACCTACCAGCGACATGGCCACCCCCAGTTTATCATGAAGGTAGATGGCCAGGAAGGGCATGACCACAGAGAACCCGATGGCCACGATGAGTTGAGAGATGAAGAGTATCCAGAGTCGTTGGTCGTAAGAATCGAGACTTGATTTTAGTCTATCCAGGACTCCCACTCAACGGCCTCCAGGGGTCCCGGTATATCAGTTGTTCTTTTTAAATCTATCAAAAAACCCCTGTTTGCTGGACCCAGAGGGTTCTGAGTCCAGCTCCGCCAGCTGGCTGATCAGTTCTCTCTGTTCCTCGGAGAGTTCTTCTGGCACCTCGATCTGAACCCTCACGAACTGATCGCCCTTTCCTCTGCCGTTGAACCGGGGCAGACCGCTATCCTTCATCCGGAGAACCGTGTCCCCCTGGGTACCAGGAGGAATGTTGAGTTTTGCCTTACCGTTGATAGTAGGGACTCTGATCTCATCACCCAGGGCCGCCTGAGGGAAGGAGATTGGCCATTCCAACCAGATGTTTGGCCCATCGCGTCTGAAGCGATCATGTTCCTTCACATGAACCACCACGAAGAGATCACCGGGCGGTCCACCCCTGCTACCCTCCCGGCCTGCGCCGGGAACCCTGAGCCTGGTTCCCGATTCGACACCGGCGGGGATGTCCACGCTTATCGTAGACCTCTTCCGCTGTCTGCCCTTTCCATCGCAGACATCGCAGGGAGTCTCAGGAATCTTGCCTCTGGCGTTGCACTTGGGACATTCCTGTATGGAAACGATCTGGCCTATGCCTCCCCTGCGGGTAGTTCTTATCTGCCCCTGGCCGTTGCATTTTGGGCAGGTGATCAGTTTCCCGTTTTCCGCTCCGGTGCCGTCACATTCATCACAATCCACCCATTTGGGGAGTGTCAGCTCCTTGGTCAAACCCTCGGCCGCATCCTCCAGGCCGATCTCCACATCGTACCTCAGCGAAGGTCCTTTCTGGGGGCCCCTGCTTCGCCCTCTACCGCCCATCTGGTTGAACAGGGCATCGAAAATGCTGCCCCCGAATCCTCGACTTTGACCTCCTCCAAACCCGAATTCGGAGAATATATCCTCGATATCGGAGAAGTGGCTGAAGTCGTTCCAATCGAAACCGCCCCCGCCGAACTGGCCGTTCAGGCCAGAATGACCGTAGTTATCATATCTCTGTCTCTTCTCGTCGTCGGCGAGGACCTCGTAGGCCTCGGAGATCTCCTTGAACTTCTTCTCGGCTTCCTCGTTATCGTCCTCGGTCACATCGGGATGGTATTTCCTGGCCAACCGGCGATAAGCCTTCTTGATTTCAGACTTGGAAGAGTCTCTATCTACTCCCAGTATGTCGTAGTAGTCCTTATCGGCCATGTGATTTCATCCAGTTTCTATTCTTCATCCACGATGGTGTAGTCAGCGTCCGTGTATTCTCCTTCATCGGCCTCAGATCCTTGACCTTCCTGCGCCTTGCCGCCGGCCCCAGCCTGCTGACCAGCCTGCGCCTGCTGGGCGGCATCCTGGTATATCCGAGTTGAGACCTCGGACATGGCCTCGCTCAGGGCATCGGTCTTCTCCTCGATAAGGGGTATGTCTTCCTCCTCCATCGCATCCTTCAGCTCTTGGATAGCGTCCTCTATCTTCTCCTTCTCTTTCTTGGACACCTTATCTCCGAGCTCCTTCAGAGTGTTCTCTGATGTGTATATCATCGAGTCCGCCTTGTTGATGGTCTCTATCCTCTTCCTCTTCTTCTTGTCTTCCTCTTCGAATTTCTCGGCCTCCTCGACCATCTCTTCAATCTCTTCCTCAGAGAGCTTGTTGCTGGCCTCTATGGTAATGTTCTGCTCTTTACCAGTGCCCTTGTCCTTGGCCGATACGTTCAGAATCCCATTGGCGTCGATGTCGAATGTCACCTCGATCTGAGGCACTCCTCTGGGCGCAGGAGGGATACCCGTAAGATGGAACCTGCCCAGAGAGGTATTGTCCTTGGCCATTTCTCTCTCCCCCTGGAACACATGTATCTCCACTGAGGTCTGGTTATCGGCCGCTGTGGAGAATATCTGCGTCTTCTCGGTGGGAATTGTAGTATTCCTCTCGATGACCTTGGTGGCCACCCCTCCTAGGGTCTCAATGCCCAAGGAGAGCGGTGTGACGTCGAGCAGCAACACATCATCAACCTCTCCTTCCAGAACTGCGGCCTGGATAGCCGCTCCCATCGAAACACACTCCATGGGATCGATGCCTCTCTGTATCTTCTTTCCCACCTCTTTCTTCAGGAACTCCTGAACGATGGGCATCCTGGTAGGTCCGCCGACCATGATGATATTGTCTACATCATCGGCGGTCATCTCGGCGTCCTTGAGCGCATTCCTGACTGGTCCTTTACACTGATCGACCACCGGTTTCACCAGGCTTTCAAGTTTGGCCCTGTTAATGGTCTTGGTGAGGTGTTTTGGACCTTCATCATCCTGAGCTATGAATGGCAGGTTGATCTCCGTGGACTTGGTGCTCGATAGCTCGATCTTTGCCTTTTCGCAGGCCTCTCTTACCCTCCATTCGGTCATACGGTCTCCGGTGAGGTCGATGCCCGCATCCTCTTCAAATTCGTCGGTGACGTACTCCATCAGAGCTTCGTCCATGTCCCTTCCACCCAGCTCAGTGTTGCCGCTGGTGGATATGACTTCGAACACTCCCTCGCTGAACTCCATGATGGTCACATCGAGCGTACCAGCACCGAAGTCGAAGATCAGTATGGTCTGTTCCTCTTCCGACTTGTCGATTCCGAATGCCAGGGCGGCCGCTGTGGGCTCGTTGATAATCCTCAACACTTCCAGGCCGGCGATTTTCCCCGCGTCCTTTGTGGCCTGCCTCTGATTATCGTTGAAATAAGCGGGTACGGTGATCACCGCCTTGTTCACTTTCTCTCCCAGGTACTCTTCAGCATCCCTCTTGATCTTCTGCAGAATGTAGGCCGATATCTGCTGTGGAGTGTATGTCTCTCCGTGCATCTCCACTTCATAATCGGTCCCCATCTTCCTCTTGATGCCGGACACTGTACCTTCAGGGTTGGTGACCGCCTGCCTTCGGGCCGGCTCTCCGACCAATAACTCGCCTTCTTCGGTAAACGCGACATATGATGGGAATGCTTTTCCTCCCAGGGTCGTACCTTCTGCACTGGGTATTATGGAAGGACTGCCTCCCTCCATCACCGCTGCTGCAGAGTTACTCGTTCCCAGATCGATTCCTATCGTTTTTGCCATCTTGATCATCTCCTTTACTCTTTCTCTCAACTTCTACTTTCGCACATCTCAATACGTCGTCTCCCAGGAAGTATCCCCTCTGGAAAACCTTGGATATCTGTCCGTTCTCTCCCTCGACCACGGACAGTGCCTCGTGATACTCGGGGTTGAACCTGCAATCACAGGGTATCTCCTTCAGTCCATACGACTTCAGAAGCTTCTGCAGATTGCTCTTGACCCCGTGGATACCTTCTCTGAACTCCTCCTGGCTACACTCTGATTCCAGAGCGCGCTCAAAATCATCAAGGATGTCAAGAAAATCGCTAATGATCTCCTGGTTAGCCCTTTCGACCATCCTCTCTTTCTCTTTCTTCATCCTCTTCTTGTAATTCTCAAACTCGGCCTGGATCCTCCTGGCCGTGTTCAAGTATTTCTCACTCAGGGACTCCTTCTCATCAAGGTCTTGTTTCAGCCTGGAGACCTCGGTCTGAAGGGACTCCAGTTCTTCCTCCAGAGATTCGATGGACTGCTCCTCCCCGGTGGCTTCTCCCTGAGCGGAGTTATTTACTGATGAATCGTTCATAGTTACCTCGCCTCAAGTTAATGAACATGATATTGAAAACTGAATAAATGGTTTAGAGGGGGGTGTCCCCCTGTCTTGATTACTCCTCTGCGAACGCCTCATCATCCATAGGACCAGGTCCACCTCCTCCACCGCGGCTTCCCTTGGAGGCGATGACATCATCGATCCTCAGGATCATGATCGCGGCATCGGTCGCGGAGTTCACTGCCTGCTTACCCACCCTGTAGGGCTCCAGTACGTTCTCTTCCAGCATGCTGGTGATCTTACCCGTGTGGACGTTGATACCGGCGTTCACGTCTCCGGCCTTGTGCGCCTTGCGGAGATCGATGAGGATGTCAATAGGGTCCAATCCTGCGTTCTCTGCCAGGGAAGTGGGCACCACTTCCAGTGCACTTGCGAAGGCATCGATCGCTATCTGCTCTCTGCCGCCCACAGAAGCGGCGTAGTCCCTGAGCTTCATTGCCATCTCGATGGCGGTAGAACCTCCACCAGTGACCATTATTCCATCTTCGATGGCGTTTCTGACCACACTCATGGCGTCGTTTAGAGACCGCTCGATCTCGTCGACGACGTGCTCGGTTCCACCCCTAATCAGGACGGTAACCGCCTTCGGATTGTCGCATCCAGTGACGAACGTCATCTCCTGTTCCTGGATCCTCTTCACTTCGAGGTTATCAGCTCTCCCCAGGTCCTCCTCTTCGAGTTCGTTGAGCTTGTTGACTATCGATCCCTTCGTAGCCTTGGAGAGCTTCTTCATGTCCGACTTCTTGACCCTCCTCAGGGCGAAGATGTTCTCCTTGGCCAGGAAGTGTTGAGCCAGGTCGTCTATGCCTTTCTGACACATGACCACGTTGGCGCCCACACCCTTGATATGTTTCACCATATCCCTGAGCATCTTCTCCTCTTCATCCAGGAATGCCTGAAGCTGCGATGGATCAGTGATCTCGATCTCGGCGTCCACCTCTGTCTTCTGGACTTCCAGCGGGGCGTCCAACAGGGCGATCCTGGCGTCCTTGACCGTCTTGGGCATGGCCGAGTGTACCGGCTCTTTGTCCACTATAATTCCCTGTATGAGCTCCGTATCGTCCATAGAGCCGCCCTGCTTCTTGACTATCTGAACGTTATCCAGGTCGATCTTCAAACCGTCCCCTTCCTCGGCGATGGCTGTGATCGCGTCCACGGTCAAGTCGGCCATCAGCTCCCTGGAAGAAGAAACGGCCTTGCTGATCATGGAGGTCATAGCGATGTTCTTCAGCTTCTCTCTGTCATCAACGCTGACGTCCATCCCGATATCCTTCAGAATCTGCTGAGCCTTATCGGCCGCCATCCTGTAACCTTCCGTAATCGTCGTCGGATGCACGTTGGCATCGACCATGTCCACCGCCTTCTTCAGCAGTTCTCCGGCAAGGATTACTGCAGTGGTGGTACCGTCTCCGCATTCATCATCCTGAGTCTTGGCCACCTCCACTAGCATCTTGGCCGCGGGATGCTGTACATCGATCTCTTTCAGGATGGTCACTCCGTCGTTTGTGATGACCACATCCCCCATGGAATCGACCAACATCTTGTCCATTCCTCGGGGACCCAGCGTGCTCTTTACAGCCTCCGCTATGGTGCGTGCAGCTGAGATATTGTTTAATTGGGCATCCTTACCTCTGTCTCTCCGGGTGCCTTCTCTCAATATCAGTATTGGGGTGTTTCCCATTCCCATTTTTTCTTGCCTCCTTATTGATATTTTGACTTAATCATTACCTAGCAAATCTAGCTAGCGAGGTAAAATGATAGTTCTTCTATATATAAGTTTACGGTGAAGAAAGGTCCAGAATTGGAGAAGGGGAGAGATTGAGCAGCGGAACATACGAGGGGTCAATATTAATCCTATGGGTGATTTTCGAAAGTGTTTTGGGAATCTCGACTCAGAGCGCTCTCAATGATCACGGCAGCGTATCAATGAGCAAATTATTAAATCTGTAGTCCTGGTTAGGGAAAACAACAGGAGAAAGATGTATGGACACCTGCAATCTCTGTAAGAAGGTAGAGGGGGACGTGGTCAGAGGTAAGAAGATCAAACTGTCCGATTTCGCTGTCTGCACCGTCTGTTCCCAGGAACTCGAGAAACTAGAGGATCTGTACAGGAACGATTTTGGAGAGAAGACTGGTGAAGAGATCAAAGGGGTGGTACCCTGGCCAGCATTCAAAGAATTCTCCTGGCCCCCCTACAGTGCGGTGATCATATCCGGATGGGAATACCATAAGCACGAGTTTGGGATGGTATTCAGTGACAACTTCATAATCTCCGGGAGGAGATCCTACCAGAGCATGGAGAACAAGGCCCTTGATACCATGCACTCGCTGTCTGAGGAGTTAGAGAACACTGATGATGGCAGGGAGAAGATGAAGCTCAGGCGTGAACTCAAGAAGTGTGAGAAGCGGCTTGATAAGATCGAGAAGTTGATGGCCTCTGGTGAGCGGGATATCTTCACTATTCCGCTGGAGAAGATCACCGATCTTAAGGAAGAAGTCTCACCCTTCTGGATCACCATCAAACTGAGATATACCAGGCACAAGGAGACATTCCTGGGGGGTAAGAAGAAGGTGACGGAACAGGAATACTTTATCTTCTCCAGAATATATGAAGAGGTGGCTGATTTTCTGGTCAGTAGGGTAAAAGAACTGGGTGGAAACGTGGCCACCACCACAGACGAGGTATGAGATCGATCTCTGTGATCTTGGGTTTCGACAGAGGTCGGTTATCAGCCGCCATCAGATTCATATCTTGGAGTGGCATTGGTGGAACGTGAGTGAGATCGGATGAGTTCGTTGAGAAAATGTCTGGCCCAACTCTACAAGAGGAAGGGGAAGAACCTTCTGTCGGAGAAGGAGTTCGTCTTCTCAGCTTCCATCGATTTCAGGTGGTTTACGCCCAAAGAGGCCCAGAAACTGCTTGAATTGGGGCTCAAAAAGAACCTCTTGGAGAAGACAAACGGTTTCGTGAAGCCCAGTTTCGATTACAGGAAGGTGGATACTTCGATGGATTTCAAACCCGATAAGGATATACTAGATGAGCCGCTGGAAGATGTTTCACTGTTCTCCCAGATCCTGGACAGGATCTCGAGTTCTTCCGGACTGGCGAAGAGAGAAGTGGTGGCCAGAATCAACAGGACGCAGGAACGCCTGGGAGTCAACGTCGAGGTGGCAGGGCTTGTAGTCGCCCGCGACTTCAGGTTAGAAATTGACGATTTGATAGAAGAAGTTGATCAGTATATCATCGGGAATTAGCCTACTTTTCCTCCAGATTCATGAGGTCGCCAAGTGTAAGGCCCCTGGAGGAGGTCGCCTTTTTCTCAGGTTTGATCACAGGCACCTTTTCCATCAGTTTGATTCCCAGTTCTCTCTCCAGTTTCTTGACCAGTGCGTCGTCGGGCCTGAAATCTCCAGACTCGAGTTTGTTGATAACACTCTTCTTCTCGTTGATCTTTGCGGCCAGTTCCTCCTGGTTCCATTCCCTCTCATTCCTAGCCTTCCTTATCCGTTCTGGATAGTCGGGAGCGAGATCGACGGTCTCCTCATCGTACACGTCTCTTGATTTCATCCGTCGCTCCCTCCTCTTGAGCCTCTTCTCGATCTCGGACTTGGTGGTGGACTTCTCTGAATCCTGCTGGTCTACGTCACCGAATTTGGCGCATTGGGAGCATACCTGCAATCTGCTACCTTCGATCACCACCTTGCGAAGTTTATCGCTCTCTTTGCCGCACAGTTCGCAGATCATTTGCTATCAATCCTACAATACAACACCACAATTTAAGAATGACTGTGATAGACGGAACGGTCAATGTTTCCACAAGTAGAGTGTAAATTCGGCGGGGAAGATTTCAAGAGGGATTATAAAGTAGGCGTCCATACGGAAAACAGGAAGTATCGCTATGCTGAACGCTCTAGAGATGGTGCCCAATATTCTTTACTCCTTCTCGGATTAGAAGGATTGATATTGCATGTTCTCTCTATGTGGTGGTGAGGGACAGACAGTCAATTCCTGAGTGTCTCTGGGCTATAGTGACTTCGAAAGACTCATATAGCACACCCCGACATTAGCCGAAATGACCAGTTTCAAGGTGCCAGAATGAGCAACTCTCAAGCAGAAGAATTCGTCTCCGAGATGAAGGACAAGATACAGACACTGGAGAGTAGGAACAGTGAATTGCTTGAGGAGATTCGAAGGGTAGAGGGCGAGAAGCGCTACGTGGAGAGCGAATTATTCAGATTGCAGAAGGATCTCAAGAGATTGAGGTCAGAGATGGAAAGGCTCAAGTCCCCTCCTTTGATCATAGGCACAGTGAAAGATATTCTTTCAGACGGAAGGGTCATTGTGAAGAGCTCCACCGGACCAGACTTCATGGTGGGAGCTTCAGAATACGTTCCCGATGAGGACATCTGCGTGGGCTCAAGGGTGTCTCTAAACAAACAGACGCTGGCCATTATGGATGTGCTGCCACCGTCACTCGACCCGGTGGTTGTGGGGGCAGAGATCATCGAGAAGCCGGCGGTTACTTACGATGACGTGGGAGGACTGAGAGACCAGATCGTGGAGGTCAAAGAGGCGGTAGAGGACCCTCTCCTCAAACCAGATATGTACAGGAGGATGGGTATCGAACCGCCCAAAGGTGTGCTGCTCAAGGGTCCACCTGGAACTGGCAAGACCTTACTGGCCAAGGCGGTCGCCCATCAGACCGAGGCCACATTCATCAGGTTCGTGGGCTCAGAGCTGGTGCAGAAGTACATCGGTGAAGGGGCCAGGCTGGTCAGAGAACTTTTCGAGCTGGCCAGAGAGAAAGCACCGAGCATCGTGTTCATCGATGAGCTGGATTCGATAGGAGCGAAACGGTTGGAAGTCGCCACATCCGGTGACCGCGAGGTCCAGAGGACTCTCATGCAGCTCCTTTCGGAACTGGATGGATTCAATCCCATCGGTGATGTGAGGATCATAGGGGCCACAAATAGACCGGACATACTGGATGAGGCACTCCTGCGGCCGGGCAGGTTCGATAGAGTGATCAGAATTCCCATACCCGATCTGGAATCTAGAAAGGAAATCTTCGAGATACATATGAGGCCCATGAACATTAACGAGGAGGTCAGTATAGATGACCTCGCTCTGAAGACGGATGGGGCTACCGGAGCTGACATCAAGGCCATCTGCACAGAGGCCGGTATGTTCGCTATCAGAGACGACAGAGACCAGGCCACCTCCTCCGATTTCGAGAAGGCCATCTACAAGGTCCTGGCGGACGAAGAGGGCAATATGATGCAATCAGGAGTCATGTTCGCCTGATTCATCGAACTCTATTTCTTTTTCAAAAACCAACGGGCCTATGTAGTCACAGTTCTTGCAGTGGTACTTGTAACCGGTGATTAATCCCGCTTCATAATAGAGGTCGGGGGACCCACAGTGGGGGCAGGTGAGTACGCGACGGCCCATAACCTTTCAATGTCCGTACCCCCGGATAATACTATGCCGTCTACAAATGAGGATTGAGGCGTCAATCGGGAGAGAGGTCTTCACCGCCCATGTATGCCTGCTGTATGGTGTTGTATATGTCTTCCATACCCTCGAACGATTCTGAGGAGACGGGAGCGATATCGGTGAACATACCCAGGTTCTCCATAGCTTTGAAAAATTCCACATTCAACATAGCCTGAGGGGGCATCTGTCCCCCGGTAAGTGATTCTTGCAGACCGTAAGGGTCGTCGGACCACTCCATGACGGTGTCCAGTTCCGACTCGGTTAATAGGTCGGACTTGGACAGGATGTTGAGTATGGGTATCGAGAAGCGGAAGTGGGTGAGAGCGCACAGTACCATGGAAGAAACGAATCCATTGGGGGTCTTGGCCAACTGAGGGTCAGAGAGGAAAACGATGAACGACTGGTCAGGACCCAGTGATTCGGTGATCACCTTGCTCGACTGACGGAAGGCGAACAGCTCCATCTGGCCGGGAGTGTCGATGAGCACATAATTGGTCTTGAACTCCTTGACCACTGGTATCCACTCCTCGGAGTTGAGAGCCATCAGATCGGAACACACGACCTGAGCCCCATTCGGCCCCAGCTGGTGCTCCTTCATGACCTCATCCAGGCTGATCCAGTCCCTTATATCCACATCAGGAGCATAGGGGACCGTCTCCGCTCCGGGATCCAGGTTCACCGTAATGGTGTCCAAGCCGTTCCTGTTCATCCACTGCTGGAAAGCGTATACCAAGGTACTCTTACCACTGCCCGCAGGGCCTACAAAGTAGATGTACAACATTTGAAACACTCTGGTCGGGGCATTGAAACACTACTCGGTGTATAAAGCTTTCTTTCGGATGTGGAGTAACAGATCCCTTAGTACACTGCAAGGGAGGTCTATAGGCCATGAGGAGGCCAGAGAAAAATGGTTTGTCACGCCCTTTCCAGAATCACATCGACCCTCGCCCCGCCCAGGTCGGAGTCCTTTATCTCCACGCCTCCCCCATAACTCTCCGCTATCTCTTTGACCAGGAATAACCCCAGACCTGAACCACCGGTCACACCTTTCTTAAATCCTCGTTCGAATACGCTATCTCTGATCTCCTCAGGGATACCTTTTCCATCGTCCTCCACCGATAGCACTATTTTTTCTTTCCCGAGATCTGTGATGTCTATCCGGATATTGCTGCCTTCAGAGTGAATGACGGAGTTCATGATCAGATTGGTGAACAGTTCCTCCAGTAGCGGGCCTGCCCTCACTTTGCATTCAAACTCCTCGAACTCGATTTCGAGGGGTCTCTCCGAGGCCATATGCTGGCACTTGGATACTGCTGAACGGATGAAGGGGGCAAGCTCGGCTTCCGCCACTTCGTCTTTGCCAACCTTGTGCAACTTGCTTACCTTCTCGATCAGTTCTATGGCGTCGTGCTTGGCCTTCCAGTCCTTTTCCAACAGTGCTTCCTGCTTATCTGAGAGGTCGGTACCCTTCAATAGATCAACGTACCCGCTGGATATCTGGATCTTGTTTCTAAGGTCATGCCTGAGCAGGGACTGTAAGAACTCAGCTCGCTCCTCGGCATCCTTCCGCTCGGAAATATCGGTGGATATGCCCACGATACCCATCATCTCTCCATTTTCATCATAGATGGGGGCATCAGTCACAATGGCAGGAAACTCCGTACCATCTTTTCGCTGCAGTAGGAATTCCCCGGACCACTTTTCACCCTGCTTCAATTTCTGCATGATCTCAGCCGCCAACTCCTTGGAGGCCAAAGCGGGGGTGACCTCGATGATCTCCTTACCGACGGCTTCTTCCGCCTTCCATCCATAGAACTCCTCAGCTCGATCATTCCAGTAGATGACCTTTCCCTGGACATCGGTGGCGATGATGGCATTCTGTGCCTGGTCCAGCAGACTTGCCTGGAACTTCAATTCTTCCTCTCTCTCCTTGAGCTCAGTGATGTCAACGATATCGGCCACCACCTTCGGGGAGTCCTTGCCTCCATCCTCGATGGGGAAGTACCTTACATCGAGATGCCTTTCCCCTAAGGATGGATAGGTGCGCTTCATTTCATACTGGACTCTCTTACCATCCAGGCAACGATCAACATGAGATCTGATCTTCTCTTCGAAAATTTCTTTCCCCACCACCTCAGCTACAGACCGACCCACCACCTCTTGTTCGCTCACCTGGTGGTATTCAAGGAAGTGCCTGTTCACAAACTGGTAAATGTAGTTCTCATCAATGGCAGCCACCAGATCGTCAGATTCATCGACCGCGTACTTGTAATGGCGCAAATCTTCTTCGGTCTCTTTCTGCTTCGTGATTTCCTTGAACGAGGTTATAATCTTCTCCAGATTACCTTCTTCATCGATCTGAGGAGTTCCACTGACCATATACCAGCGGACCTTTTCACCTTCCGACATGGATAGACCGACTACTCTCCCCCCTTCGACTTCCTTAGATTCAATGATATCGGTAATGGGGAACTTTTCGAGTTCCATCGGTTCTCCGTCCACCCTGAAAAGCTTTCCCTTCCAGAACTCGATATCCTTCTCCTTCAATTCCCGTTCCCCAATACCGAAAGTCTGTTCAGCATAGGGATTAACGGATACTATCCCCCCGCCCGGGTCATGAACAACGATGCCGATATTCACACTCTCAAATAGATCTCTGTACCTCTTCTCACTTCTCCTCAGTTCCTCTTCTATCTCCTTTCGCCCGGTGATGTCACTGGAGATGACTGAGACCTTATCGATTTTCCCAGTCCGTGGGTTTCTAATCGGGGAGAAGGTCCTTATGAAATATCTCCCCCAGTACCCATGTTTAACTTCATGCTGCTCTGGTTCACCCGTCTCCATGATCTTCTTCACTATCTCCTCTAATTCTTCACTGTCAGCCTTGGAGTGAATATCATGGAACTTGGTACCAATCATCTCCTCAGCCGTCATACCGTGACTGTCTAACTCAGCAGCGTTAGCAAACCGGAATCGACAATCTCTGTCAACAATAAAGATAGGGTCCTTGGCCCCTTTCATCAGAGAAGAGAGTTCGGCTTCAACCCTTGCTTTCTCCATGAGCATGTTCTTATGTTTCACCTCCTGGCCGATGGCCTGGGCGAGTACACCATACTGAGATCGGGGATCTCCGCCCTTCTGCAGATAGCGATCGGCCCCCAGATTGAGGGCATCGATAGCCGCCTCTTCTCTCCCCTTGCCAGTGAATATTATAAAAGGTATGTCGATGGTCTTCTTTTCCCTAACGATCTTCAGAAATTCCAGGCCATCGGTCTCTGGCATCTGGTAATCGGAAACAATGCAGTCAAACTCCTCCTCTTCCACGAGGTCCAGCCCTTCCTCCACAGAAACAGCGGTCCGAACGGTGATACCTTCATCCTCCCTCTCCAGATAGATCTTAGATAACTCAAGGATCTCGGGCTCATCATCAACGAAAAGGACTTTCATTTCATTCCCACTGGACCAACTTCTAGGATATTCGAAAGAAGATTATGTCATAAAATGGTTTGCAGGACAATATCCTCAATCGAACTAACTGTTCAGTGGCGGTAACGAAAAAGGCGGGCCCGGAGGGATATTCGGGTTTTTCCAAACCTTTCGAACCCTCGACCCATCGGTTAAGAGCCGATTGCTCTACCTAGCTGAGCTACGGGCCCTGCTGCGGCAATATAAGATTGGTCTAAATAAAGATATCGCAAGTCCAGAATCCAGAGTAACACAATAGTGCTAAGTAGATCTGATTCAAGTAACTCAAGGGGAAAGCAAGGGATCCCGATAGGGGACAACTCACTCCCGGTATTCCTTGAACAATTCAAGAGCCTCTTCCTCGGTCAGATCCCTCCACTGCCGGTAGGCGTCTGCCACCGCAAAGACCGGACTGGACCTGACATTGAGGCAGAATATCCTGTCCACTCTATCGCTCAGGTAATCAATGGCTTCTGGGGAAGCAGTGGGGACGGCGACTATGATCTTCTTCGCACCTTTCTGTTTGACGAAACTAGAAGCGGCTGCCATGGTGGAACCGGAAGCCAGCCCGTCATCAACCAGCAGAATATTCCTACCTTCAATATCCGAGTAGCCCCTGCCCTCCCTGAAATCAGCGTTCCTGGCCAGGACGCTTTCATAGGATATCTCCCTCTGTTTCTCTACCTGCTCATCGGTGAGACCCATTCTCGAAACCAGCCCTTCCTTGTAAACCGCACTCCCGTCGGGGGTCACCGCCCCGAAGCCCGCTTCGGGGTTGTAAGGGAACTGTATCTTGCGCACGATAACAACGTCTAATTGAAGATTTAGACTCCTGGAGACCTCTCCTGCAACTGGGATTCCACCTGAGGGTATTGCCATTATCAGGGGGTCAGGGGAGAGCTCATGCTCGAGGAGATCGGCCAGCCTAATGCCGGCTTCCCGCCGATCCTTGAAGATATGGCGTTTCTCTCTCAAGGACTCGTCCTCGATGAGGTCGAACATGGTTATTTCATTATCCCATGACGTATTTAACGGGCTGGACTAGCTTGGATATCTCTTCCAATAAGATATTGAAAGATGGAGATTCTGGGAAGCATTCCCGTCAAAAGAGAGATGCGGGTGAGAGGCAGAATCCGGCGATTCCAAGAGGTAACAACTCAACAATAGGTCCGTAGCTCGGACTGTCTTCTCCTCATTATCTGGATCATCATCGGCCTTGATCAGGTGAGAACCTGCTGTAGTCACCCTCCGTGGTAGTTCTCGTATAACGAAGCAGGGGCCTACCTTATCACTCTGTCCTAACCCTCTGCAGAGTTGAGCGATCATCACTTCAAGTATGAATTATCATATCCTTCCCAGAACTTACATAGCTAACCTATTCTATATGCTTGCAGATAGAAAAGAGGGTGCACCGTTGACGACAGATTTCGAATTGCATGTTCTAGCAAGTGGGAGTGATGGTAATTGCTCTGTTGTCAAGAGCAACGGCACCGCCTTGATGATCGATGCGGGGCTCAGCGGCAGAAAGATTGAGGGGCTGCTGAACAGAACTGGTCTTGCCCCTGACGACGTGTCGGCCATACTGCTCACCCACGAGCACTCGGATCATGTGCGCGCCGCGGGGATACTCGCCCGCCGTTACGGGATCCCTGTCTGCGGTAATAGGAATACTCTGGAAGGCGCGAATTTGGGCTCCGGTGTGAACAGAGAGGTTTTCCACACCGGTAAGCCGTTCCCATTCGGACCGTTCACCGTGCTTCCCCTTCCAGTATCTCACAATGCGGCCGAACCTAACGCCTTTTCTCTCGCCCTTTCTGGCCGTTCCTGCCTGGTCGCCAGCGACCTGGGAACGGTCAACCCGACCATCCTGTCCGAGATGGAGAGAGCAGACCTGGTGATGATCGAGGCCAATCACGATGTGGAGATGCTGATGAACGGGCCCTATCCACCATTTCTCAAGAGGATCATACGTGGCGAGGAGGGTCATCTGTCAAATTCCGACTGTGGACGGGCGCTCAAGGCCACGGAGAGGAAGGGACGAAGGGTGTTCCTGAGCCACCTGAGCAGGAACAATAACACCCCTCAGGTGGCCAGAAGAACAGTAGCTAGATATCTATCATGTACAACAGAAAACCTGCTGTGCCTGGAGAATCCGGGCGAGCCCCAAGTGATACCCATCAAGTGATTATTGGCCGGCACCAGGCAGAGACATCGTTTTGACCTCTTCGGCCATCCCCTTAGATACCAGGGCCTTTCCTATTACAGTGGGCAGAGCCACCACATCCTGCTCCATCAGCCTGTAGTCTCTCTCTGGTCCGGCGAAAGGGGGGACGTCTTCCAACATCCTGACCACGATCAACGAACCGTTGGAGATGGGTTCCATAGCGGAGAGGTCGGGGGTCTCCTCCGTCCTCTCTTCAGGGTCCTCAGCGGACTCCTTTTGCCATTCTTCTGGAGACTCCTCAATCTCCTCTTCACTTCCCCCATGAGGTTCTTCCTCGTCATCTCCCTCTAGCTCATCTTGGGGAAGTAGTGGCCGTTCAGACTCGACCTCCATTTCTTCCTCACCATCCACCGATTCGGGCGGTGGAGAGGGCTCCACCTTCAACTTGGGAGCGAAGTTGTCCTGAGAGATGAGGTTTGACCGTGTAGCGGAGAGAGCGGAGAACACCTCATTGAACAGGTTCTTCTCCCTCTTGGTCAGCTTGCCGGTGTCCACATTGGATCCGCTCGAGGCCCGTAGGGCCATCAGCAGTATCTTCTCCGCCCTGATCTCGAAGATCTGAACCGTTTTGGCAGAAGCTTTCTTGATGGTATCGCTGATGCTCAGGGCCTTGAGAGAGAAGGGGTCTTCAGTCATCTCCTCCTCGTTCTCCTTGATACTCCTCTGTATGAACTTCTCCACCGCAGAATAGAAATCGGAGCGGATGTCAGTAATATCTCTGGATCGCTTCTCTCTCCTATAGACCTCGGTTATGTCTCTGAATGTCAAAGGTTCGTACGGCGGTCCCATTGTTCAATACAACAAGTTGAGGGTATAAGATTATTCTGAAAAAGGGGATCTTGTTGACAACCTCGGACGATAATATTTTAATGTCCCCGCCAATCGTATGGTCGTGGACCCCGAAGCCGTTTTGAGAGAAAAGGAAGGGGGAACGGAGATCATGGTGAGAGTGACCCCCAACGCATCCGAATCTTCAGTAGAGGGCATCAATCCCTGGAGAGATTGTCTTGTGGTGAGGGTTAGCGCGGCGCCCAGGAAGGGTGAAGCTAACGAGGAATTGTGCAGAGTGCTCTCCGAGTTTTTGGGAAGCGATGTTATCATCACCCGTGGACACACTGGTCGGTCCAAAACCGTCTTTGTGGACATGGTTACGGAGCAGGTGGCGGAGAGATTGGAGGCATTATTATGAGAAACCCAGCCGACACTTTGGAGGAAATCAACAAAATGCTTGACGAGCTGAAATTCAGAGAGGAAGATGTGGCCATACTTGTCGAAGGGCAGAAGGATGTGGAGGCTCTGAACGCCCTGGGGATCGATGGCGATCTACGGCAGGTACAGAGCGGGAAGAGCATATTCCAGTTGGCTGAAGAGCTCGCCCGGGATGAGAAAGAGGCGATAATCCTTACCGATTGGGACCGTACGGGGGGACAGCTCTGCCGTCTGTTGAAGGATGCCCTGAAGGCCAACGAGGTTTCCTTTGATCACTCGATCAGGACGCGTCTGGCCAGACTGAGCAAGAAGGAGATAAAGGATGTGGAGGGGTTGATACCGTTCATCTCACGGTTGCAGGCTGAGGCGCGGAGATATTGAGTTCAAAAAGATAATATTGACCTCCTCCGTATAATTCATAACATGATGCATGACCATACAGAGGAGATGCTGGAATCGATCGGCTTCGACGATATCGAGGAACTTTTCTCGGATCTGCCAGCGGGCATCAGAGTTGATGGTATTGACCTGCCCGAAGGCATGTCCGAGATGGAGGTCATCGAAGAAGTCCGCTCCATTCTCAACGCAGGGTCCGACCCTGAGGATTACACTTCATTCCTTGGAGGCGGGGTATACAATCACTTCATACCCTCGGTCGTCTCCCAAATCGCTTCCCGTTCTGAATTCTTGACTTCATACACCCCCTACCAGGCTGAGATCAGTCAGGGTATGCTGCAGGCTCTGTTTGAATACCAGAGCTTGATCGCTGAGCTAACCGGCCTGGAGGCTGTGAACTCGTCCAACTACGACGGTGCCAGTGCTCTTGGTGAGGCGGCCACCATGTGCCACCGTATCAACGGGAGGGACAAGATCATGATTCCCGAAGCTATCAACTGGGAGAAGAAGAGCGCACTGCGCAACTACATACGGGGACCGGAAATGGAGCTGGTGGAGTACTCTTTCGGGGAGGACGGCAGAGCGGATCTGGAGGACTTGGACTCCAAGATGGACGAGGGAGTGGGGGGCATCTACTTCGAAGTGCCCAACTTCTTCGGTGTGATCGACTCCCAGGTGAAGCAGATCAAAGGGCGCTATGAGGAGTCTCTGTTGGTAGTGGGAGCAAACCCTCTTTCACTGGGTGTTCTCACCCCGCCGGCGGAGTACGGTGCCGATATAGTGATCGGTGAAGGTCAGGTGCTGGGAGCGCCGATGAACTTCGGAGGGCCCTTGCTGGGCATATTCGCTGCCAAGAAGGAATACGTCAGGATGATGCCCGGACGTATCATCGGGCTCACCAAGGACGAGGGGGGCGGTAGAGCGTTCTGCATGACCCTGCAGACGAGAGAGCAGCATATACGGAGGAGCAAGGCCACCTCCAATATTTGCACCAACGAGGCGCTGATGGCGGTGACCGCCGCCATCTACCTCTCCGTGCTCGGTGGAGAGGGACTACAATCACTGGCCCGCCACAACATCTCCAAAGCCAGATCGCTTATGGAGAAGATTGACGGCCTCGATGATCATTCAGTCCCCTTCATTGATTCCCCACATTTCAACGAGTTTGTGGTGGAGACGCCCGTGCCTCCTGAAGAATGGAATCGTTCGTTGCTGAAACGTAACATCATGGGCGGAGTTAGTCTCGACAGAAACATCCCACAGATGAATCAACACGTGCTGGTTGCCACCACAGAGCTGCATTCAGAAAGCGACCACGATAGGTTTCTCACTGGCCTGAGGGAGGTGGTGTGATGTACAGACAGGCAAGATATGACAGAAAGCTGATCCTGGAGCGTGGCGGGGGGACCGACTTCTCGCTGCCCGCCGAAGAGGAGAGCCCGGTGCCTGAGGAGATGAGGCGGGAGGAGCTGGAGCTGCCCAACGTGCCCGAGAGGGAGGTGGTCAAGCACTATACCAACCTCTCTCAGATGAACTTCGGGGTGGACAACGGATTCTATCCTCTGGGGTCGTGTACCATGAAGTACAACCCGAAGTACGCTGACCGGTTGGCCTCTTTAACACAGGTGACGGACTTGCATCCCTATCAGCCGGAGGAGACCCTGCAGGGAGCCCTGAGGCTGATGTACGGGCTGCAGGAGTCTCTTGCGGAGATCGGTGGGATGGACGCAGTAAGCCTTCAGCCCGCCGCCGGGGCCCACGGCGAGTTCACCGGAATGTTGCTCGCCAAGGCGTACCACACCCATAACGAAGGGAGCAGGGATGAAGTGATCATACCTGATACCGCCCACGGCACCAACCCGGCCAGCGCGGCTATGGCCGGATTCGAAGTGATAGAGATCCCTTCCACAGACGATGGATGTGTGGACCTGGATGCGCTGGAGAGCGCGATCTCCGAGGATACCGCCGCATTCATGATCACCAACCCCAACACGCTGGGGATCTTCGAACACGAGGTGATAGAGATGGCGGACATCGTGCATGACTACGGAGCGCTGCTCTACTACGATGGGGCCAACCTGAACGCCGTCATGGGTTATACTAATCCGGGCATGATGGATTTCGATATCATGCACTTCAACCTACACAAGACGTTTGCCACTCCCCACGGTGGCGGCGGGCCGGGAGCTGGGCCAGTGGGTGTGGCTGAAGAGCTGACTCCCTTCTTGCCCATCCCAAGGATCGTGGAGCACAACGGACAGTACTCCCTGGACTATGATCGTCCGCTGAGCATCGGTAAGGTGCGGTCGTTCTACGGTAACTTCGCCGTGTTGGTCAGAGCCTACGCGTACATCCTCAGGAAGGGAGGAAACGGTCTGAAAAAGGTGACCGAGAGAGCGGTGCTGAACTCCAACTACCTTAAAGAGAAGTTGAAACAGGAATACGATGTACCATTCAAAGACCTCAAGAAGCACGAGTTCGTGGCCAGTGCCAAGGGCCTGAAAGAAAAGGGGGTCAGGGCACTGGACGTGGGAAAGGCGATACTGGACTACGGCATGCACGCTCCCACCATCTACTTCCCCTCACTGGTGGAGGAGGCACTGATGATTGAGCCGACTGAGACGGAGAACAGAGAAACCCTGGATCAGTACGCAAGGGCCATGATATGCATTGCAAACGAAGACCCGGAGGCGATCAGGTCAGCTCCAGAGTCCACTTCCTCCAGCCGGGTGGACGAGGTGTACGCAGCCAGAAAGGCTTACCTGAGCTGGAGGACTGTGAAAAGGGAGGGCGGAGAAGCGCTGGCCAGAGCTAGAGAGATGGCCGATGAGGTCGACTGCCAGCAGTGCCAGTCCCTTACCTGTAGCCTCAAGCCCACAGAGGAGGATTAGCAAGGAGGCCGAACAGCTCAGTCGACGGGTTCAGTCTACGGAGTACTCCTCCAAGACATCGTCCGGTATATGGACCCCCAGTCCGGGCTCCTCCGGTACCTTCACTCTTCCTCCATCATCGATATCCAGAGGTTTCTTGAAGAACACGTCGTACAGGGAGTACGGTGTTACGTCCAGTTCCAGCCACTCGCAGATGGGAGAACATGCCATCAGGTGCATGGTGGCCGCCAGTCCGACCCCCGTGGTGTACGAATGGGGAGTTACTATGGTGTCGAACGCCTCAGCCAGCGCACATATCTTCTTCGTCTCGGTGATACCTCCACACCTCATAACATCCGGCATGGCGTAATCGACACCGTTCTTCAGGAACAGCTCCTTGAACCCCCACTTGGTGTACTCGTTCTCCCCGGTAGCGATGGGTATGTCCAGCTTGCTCTTCAGGTAAGAGTAACCGTCCACGTCGTAAGGAGACAGAGGCTCCTCGTACCAGTACACGCCCCTGTCCTGCAACATCTTGCCCACTTTCAGGGCCTCCACTCGATCGTAACCGCAGTTAATATCCACCATCAGGTCCGCGTCACCAATCGCCTCCTGGATGGCCAGCACCCTCTTCTCATCTTCTTCCAGACCGCGTCCTAGGTGGGTCTTGACCGCGGGGAAGCCCCTTTTGACATGCTCTCTGGCACTCTCTGCCATGTTCTCCGGCGTATCCCAGAACAGGTCGCTGGCGTAGGCCTGCAACCTCCCGTCCTCTGTCACGTCTCCTCCCAGGAGTTTGTAGGTGGGACACCCGAAGTACTTCCCAACTATGTCCCATAGGGCCATGTCCACTCCGCTGGCAGCAGAGACGCCCTGTCCTTTCTGGTCCCAGTAGACGGGTTCCATGAGCATCTTCTTCCACAGCCTCTCGATGTCCAGTGGGTCCTCCCCCATCAACCAGGGCCTGAACTTCCTTTTCACGATTGTGTCGATGATGAAATACTCGGGCCCGTATCCCTCACCGACCCCCCGTATCCCTTCATCGGTATCGATAACCACCAGGGCCGCTCCCCTGAATCCGATTTCTCTGTCCCTGGACAGCCCGCTCGGTGCGGGGAGTTCCTCCCCCAGGGTGATCACACTGACGTCAGTAATTTCCATAAGATCTCCTCCCGTAGTTTTCATCTATGCATGGATAGAAAAAGATTTCGAAGAGTGGAGGCTGGAAAGTATTAGTTAGTAGATACCTTTTGACACAAGATGCCCTGATCCGGGAGATGACACAATGGCTATGAGAGTGTTGGTTATGGGAGCAGGGGGCGTGGGCGGTTATTTCGGCGCCCTGCTTCAGAGGGGAGGCGAAGAGGTGACCATGGTAACCAGGGGGGAGCACCTGGAAGCGATGAAGAATGACGGATTGAGGGTGCTCAGCTACAAGGGAGATTTCGTTGTCTACCCCGAGGCGACCGACGATCCATCCGGCCTGGGAGATTTCGATTTGATACTGTTCACCGTGAAGTCCTACGATACGGAAGGGGGCATCAGAGCGATCAGAGAGAATGTGGGGCCTGAAACTGTCATACTAAGCCTGCAGAATGGTGTGGAGAACGATGAGATACTGGCCGAAGAGTTCGGCAAGGAGAGAATAATGGGCGGTGTGGCGTTCATAGGTGCAGGGATCCTGGAACCGGGGGTCATTGAACACAGGTCGGTGGGCACGATCTCTATAGGAGACTATGAGGGGGATAGAAGTGGGGAGATGCACGAGGTGTTCAAGAGGGCAGGGGTCGAGTGCTCTCTGTCCGAAGACATACTCCAAGAGAAGTGGGAGAAGCTGATCTTCAACGCCGCGTTCAACTCGGTGACCACCCTCACCAGGTCTACCTTCGGTGAGGTCGTGGCCTGCCAGGGGGCACTTGATGTTGCCCTGTCCATCATGAATGAAGGGATGGCCGTTGCTCAAGGAGAAGGACTGGATCTTCCGGAAGATTCGATAGATAGGGCCGTTGATCTGGCGGAGTCACTGAGTGATTCCCGCTCGTCAATGTTGAACGATCTGTTATCGGGGAAGAAGCTGGAGGTGGACGCTCTCCTGGGGCCCATCGTGAGGAAGGGGGAGGAACACGGAGTGAACAGCCCCGTCTCCGAAGCTGTCCTCAAGATGATTCAACAGCTGGGAGAGGACTAGTGTCCGAAGATAAGAACTTCCTTAAGTGAGGAATCTGATTCAGTTAACATGACCTCAGACCTCGATCTCCTCGCCCGGGAAGAGAGCGATATCAGTTCCGACAGTGCTGTCGCCACCTCCTCGGGCCGTTTCTTCGTGTTTGAAGGTATCGATGGTTCAGGAAAGACCACGGTGGCCAGAGAGGTTTCAGAGAGGATTGAGCAGGAAGTGGGTCCCCGGGTGGTGCAGACCGCGGAACCCACCAGCACCTGGATGGGGGATTGTGTCAGAAGGGGCAATGAGACCAGGGTGAGCGCCCTGAGCGAGGCTTTACTCTTCCTGGCCGACCGGGCTGAACACACCAGAAGGATCAAAGGATGGTTATCTGAGGACATGGTGGTGGTGTGTGATAGATACAACGCCTCCACTCTGGCCTATCAGGGAGCGATGCTACGAGAACAGGAGGGGGATGAAGCGCTTGAATGGTTGAAATCGGTCAGCGCCCCCACCACGATCGCTCCCGATCTCACCTTTCTGTTGAGAATATCTCCTGAAGAGGCGTTGGAGAGGATCAATAACAGGAGGTCTCTCACCAGATTCGAACGACTGGAGTTCCTGGTGGAGGTAGCGGAAATCTATGACATGCTGGCCGATGAGGACCCCGACTTCGTGGTGATCGACGCTACCCAGTCACTGGAATCGGTGGTAAACGAAGTAATGTCATTTGTCCTCAGGAAGACTTAAGTTATTCTGAAGGAATTGTGTGGCGATGCATCCGGCAGAGAGTATCAGATCAGAAAGGGACTCAGTACTGGAGGGCAAGCGGATAGTGCTCGGTATCACCGGGAGCATCGCGGCCGTGAGGTGCTTTGAGCTGTCGAGGGAACTGATCCGCCATGGCGCCGACATCACGGCGGTGCTGACCCCGGAGGCAGAGAAGATAGTGACCCCAGACACACTCGAATTCGCCACAGGTAGACCGCCGATCACCGATATCAGGGGGCAGGTGGAGCACGTGGGACTCTGTGGAGACCACGGTGAGAGGGTGGACTTGATGCTGGTCGCCCCCTGCACGGCGAACACTATCTCCAAGGTGGCGTTGGGTATTGCTGATACCCCGGTCACCACCACGGCCACAGTGGCCATGGGTTCCGGTGTACCCATATTGATGGTACCTGCAATGCACGCCTCCATGTACTCCCATCCAGCGGTAAAAGATAACGTTGAGAAGTTGAGGGGGATGGGCGTGGGGCTGATCGGGCCCTACATGGCAGAAGGTAAGGCCAGGATGGCCGAAGTGGGTGAGATAGTAGCCAGGACAATACGCGCCCTGGGAGACAGGAGCTTTCGAGGCAGGAAGGTACTGGTCATCGGAGGGTCATCTGAAGAGGCAATTGACGACATGAGGGTGATCACCAACAGGGGTACCGGCGAGACGGCGGTCAGATTGGCCGAAAGAGCGTTTTTCAAGGGGGGCGATATAGAGCTCTGGATGGGTCGTAATTCTACGGACATCCCCTCTTACATTGAAGTCAAAGATTACACCACCCTGGAGGAACTGACTGAGATGGCAGAGGCAGCGGACCACGACCTGATACTGGTGCCCGCTGCCCTTTCTGATTACGCCCCTGAGAAAAGGGGGGGCAAGGTCCCCTCCGATGAGGGAGAGATATTGCTCACCCTCCGACCCCTCCCCAAATTGCTGCCCGTGCTTAGAAAGAAGGATTGCACACTGGTGGGGTTCAAGGCTGAACACGGCCTGGGCGAGGAGGAGTTGGAAAACAGGGCCCGAAGGAGGCTGGAAAGGGACAATCTGGACGCGATCGTTGCCAATGACCTCAGGAATGTGAAGACCGGGAAGACTGACGTTCTGTTGTTGACAAGGCGAACCATTGCGAGATTTTCGGGCACCAAGGGCGAAGTGGCAGACGATATACTGAACGAGATCCGAAAGGTCATGGAATGAGAGCCACTGCCTTCTGTCCTGCCCACATAACAGGATTCTTCCAGATATGTGAACACCGGGACCTGCTCCAGATGGGTTCACGAGGGGCTGGTATCTGCATCTCAAGAGGAGCCACGAGCTCGGTGGAGCTGGAGAAGGGTGACAGGGAGATCAGGGTGACCATCAATGGCAAGGAGGACCGAGCGCCGGTGACCGCTGGAGCGTTGAAGTACCTCGTAGAGGATGAGGACCTTCAAGTTCATGTGAAGACCGAGCTCCAGCTTCCCACGGCACAGGGGTTTGGGATGAGCGCGGCCGGAGCCCTCTCGGCCTCACTGGCCACCGCTGAACTGCTGAGTATTCCTCGGCAGAAGGCCTTCCAGGCCGCTCACCGCTCCGAGATCGTCAACAAGGGCGGACTGGGGGACGTGGCGGCCCTGAGTGCAGGGGGGGTTACTTTCCGGGTGAAGGCGGGACTGCCCCCCCGGGGAGAGGTGAGGACGGTCCCCGGGGAGCCGGAGCTGATGATATGCACTCTGGACAGGGGCATACTGACATCAGACGTGCTGTCAGATGGGGGGGTCGTAGAGAGGATCAATCGCGCGGGGGGCAGGTGTGTCCGGAAGATGGTCGCAGACCCCTCCGTAGAAAATCTGTTCAGATTGAGTCGCGAGTTTGCCTTCCAGACCGGCCTGGTCACTCCCCGTGTTGAGGAGTGCATCGAACAGCTCGATGGGACTGGAGCGGCGAGCATGGTGATGATCGGTAATTCTGTGTTCTCCACCGGAGACCTGGATGCTCAGGAGACCATACTTCAGAGACTGGGCACCACCTACCGCGTGACCACCGATATCAAGGGACCCAGATTGATGGAACCGGACAGGTGAGTGTGTTCCCGTGACGGTCACTCATACAGAGTGAACAGACTGTCGTCCCCTCCAACATCGAATATCCCGATCCTGGCTCCACAGTCCAGCCAGCCATGTGCGTAGTTGACGCAGGCAAAGGCGTTGACGAAATCGCCCTCCTCTTTGAAATGCACGGCGTCCTCGTAGTACGAATTGGCCATGTTCAGGAAGTCCTCTGACATCCTGCGGCCGAAAGAGCGGGCAGGGGGACAGACCCGGACCTTATCCAGTGCCCGACGGGTGATCTCCAGATACTTCTCTATCTTCTCCCTGGAGATCTCTGTTTCCATCTCACACCCTCTTCGAGTTCACGATTTCCACGCTCTCCCCACCGTGCTTGCTCTCTCTGGGCCTGACCTCCACCAACAGGGGCATCTGAATATTACCTCCCATCACCAGAGCCACGCCTATGGGCAGCCTCTGTATCTCATCGGACATGCCCGATCTGAGTCCCTCCACCGATGAGGTGATGGCCCTCAAGTCGTTGGGGTTGGTCACCTTCAGAATCATCTGAGTGTTACACTGGCTGAGCACGTTCTTGTCCACCTTGGCCGGTCTTTGAGTGATGATGGTCATCCCCAGTCCGAACTTCCTGCCCTCGGAGGCGATCGACCTGAAGACCTTGCTGGAGGCCACCTTCCCCTGCTGGGGGCAGTAGTTGTGGGCCTCTTCCACCACCAGCATGAGGGGGGGTATCTCATCGATCTTGCGCAGTTCGAACAGCGCGGTGCAGATCCTGTTCACGATCAGCTCCTGGATGTCAGGAGGCGTCCCCTTCAGGTTGATGACGGTGGTCTTTCCTTTCACTATCAGCTCATCGATCCTGGTGCCCTTATCGGCGAAGATGTCTATCTCATTGAGATACTCCAGCTCATCGATCAGCGTGGAATACTTGTTCTCCTCTTCAGCGTCAAGTACCCGGACGATGTCGTCGATAGAATAGTCCTTCTTGGCGCTCTTCAGCATGTCAATTGCTTTCCTGAGGCCACTGATGTATGAACGGACGTTATTGATGTTGGTGAGTCCCAGCAGCTCCCTGGCCTCCAGGTTGGCCAGTGTAAAAGTCAACGGCTTCGCCTTCTTATTCACAGTGGTATCGGTGGCGAATTCGATGATCTTGTCTGAATATCCTCTGGGGGTAACGCCGAAGTCCCGCTTACTCTCCATCGGCTTGGCCTTCTCCTTCATGGAGTTGTACTCGCCGTGAGGGTCGATGACCAGCACAGTCACGTCGTGCTTCATCAGCTCCTCGATCAGCGTCCCGCACAGGAAGCTCTTTCCTCCACCGGTCTTGGCCAGAATACTAACATGCTTCTGGACCATGGCGTTGATGTCCATCTCCACCTTGATATCATGGCCCATCAGCAGGCCCAGGTAGGCGCCGGTGTCCGTGCCGTCTCTCAGCCCCACCACGTCCATGATCAAACTGTCCGAACCCCTGTAGACCTTACTTCCGGCCCTGAACGGGGTGCGGGGCACCTGAAGCAGGTTGCGGTCGTCCCTGTATCCGATTACCTCCACTTCAGCCCTCACCTTCTCCTGAATGTCGAATTCCTCTCCATCTGATATCTTCTGAGCTTTGTCTAAAGAAAGGTTGGTCCTTCTCTCAATACTCATCACCTGGCCCAGCACCCACCCCACGTTGTCGTGCTCGGTCTGGACGTATTCCATCCTCTCCAATCTTCCGTTGACTCTGAACCTGAATGAAGTAGTTCCCACGTTGCCATAGATTATGCCCACACAATCCTGACTGTCTTCCCCCTTCTGAGGGGATTTCTCGCTGTGGGGCAAATCCACTGCAACCTCTGATTCCATTTGCATCCCATCCACCCGTATATTATGTGGAGATGATAAAAGCTTTTCCGAATGAGAACATACTGGCCTCCAGCCCATGCCAGGCGGATTTATGCGGCCATACTGCGAATATATGGAGAACTTGGTTGAGACCTTCCACGATATCATCCCCTATCGTTCATTAGGTATAAAATGTACGAATCATATTAACCGAGGATGATCGTAATAGGGGGATCTTCTTCAAAGGGCCTGGCCGAACATCTGGCTTCTCGGTTGGGTGCCGAATACATACAGGCGGATGTCAGGAGGTTTCCGGACGGCGAGTGCTACGTGAGGGTCCGCAGGGAAGAGATAGACGATGACGTGGTGCTGGTACAGAACTCCTACCCTGATCAGGCCATGGTAGAACTGTTCCTACTTCAGGAGGCTGTCGAGGGGCTGGGCGCCGATACGCTTACCACAGTCGTGCCTTACTATGGATATGCACGACAGGACAGGAGGTTCGAACCTGGCGAGGCCAACAGTGCCCGGGCCATGGCCAGGCACATACAGCTGTTCTCTGACCGCGTGATCACCGTCGACATACACACCCCTGACATCCTCAGATGGTTCGATGAAGCAGAAGGGACGAATGTCGAGGCCGCCCCGAGCATCGGTGCTTTCTTCAGGGACAAGAAAATCGATACCGTGCTGGCACCTGATGAAGGGGCCGCTGACAGGGCAAGAAAGGTGGCCTCCATGATGGGTGCCAACTGGGACTACCTGGTGAAGACCAGGGTCAATGGCAAGAACGTGAAGATGTCTCCCAAGGACCTGGAAGTAGAGGGGGATAACGTGTTGATAGTGGACGACATCATCTCCACCGGGGGTACGATAAGTGCCGCCAACGAAGAGCTCAAGAAAGGGGGAGCAAGGAGGGTGGTGGCCGCATGCACTCACGGCCTATTCGCCGAGGGTGCTCTGGAGAGGCTGATGGAAGAGTGCGACGATGTGGTCTCCACCAACACCCTGGAAGGCAGAGTATCCAAGATCTCGGTGGCACCCCAGATAGCAGAGGTCATCACAGGGGCTGACTAGGGCAGGAAATATTTATACTTAGATGGGATGTTATCGCAATCCCCTCTGAAGGTGTACAGCTATGAAGAAAGACGAGGACTTTGCCGAATGGTATAACGAAGTAGTGAAGCGGGCTCATCTTACAGACAAGCGTTACCCGGTCAAGGGAATGAATGTCTGGACTCCGTACGGATGGAATATCATGAGACAGATCGATACCTTCATCCGGGATGAGATGGAGAGAACGGAACATGAAGAAGTTAATTTTCCGCTTCTTATACCCGAGACAGAGTTCGAGAAGGAGAAAGAGCACATCAAGGGGTTCGACGAAGAAGTATACTGGGTGACTCACGCTGGCCTGAATCCTCTCGATGTTAGGCTTGTGCTGAGGCCAACCAGCGAGACTGCCATGTACCCGATGTTCGCACTGTGGGTCAGGTCTCACACCGATCTGCCGCTCAAGACCTTCCAGATCGTCAACACCTTCAGATACGAGACCAAGCAGACCAAATCGTTCATCAGGGTCAGGGAGATCCATTTCTTCGAGTCACACACCTGCCACGTGGACGAGGGAGATGCACAGAGACAGGTGGAAGAGGATTTTGAGATCCTGGAGCGCATCATGGACAGGCTGTGCCTCTCCTATCTGCTGCTGAAAAGAACGGAGTGGGACAAGTTCCCCGGCGCCTACTACACGGTAGGAATCGATACCATACTGCCCCATGGAAGGACACTGCAGCTGGGTAGCATCCACCACTACAGAGAGAACTTCTCCCGACCGTTCGGGATTCAGTACGAGGATCCAGAAGGGGATATGAAGTACGTCCATCAGACAACCTTCGGAATGAGTGAGAGGCTGGTCGGTGCCCTGGTCGGCGTGCACGGTGATGATGTGGGGCTGATCATGCCTCCGGAAGTGGCCCCCTACCAGGTGGTCATCGTGCCCATCCTGGCTAAAAACAAGGGAGAGGAGATCAACGCCGCCTGCGAGAAGATATTCGAGGAGCTAAAAGAGGCGGGCATCAGGGTGCACATGGATGAAAGGGACGACAGGCCGGGGAGCAAGTTCTATGACTGGGAGATCAAGGGTGTCCCCCTCAGGCTGGAGCTGGGGCCCAGGGACATGGAGAACGGTGTGGTCACCTATGCGAGAAGAGACCTGATGGAGAGGGAAGTGTTCGATAGAGAAGACCTGGTCACCGAGGTACCCCAAATCCTGGACCGGATTGCAGAGGAGCTCCGGGGACGAACCAGAGAAGAGCTGGAAGAGGCCATAGTCACCATAGAAGACCTGGAAGATGTACCGGAGAAGATATTGAAGATGGGGTGGTGCGGGGCCAAGGAATGTGGCAAGGAAATAGAAGAGCGGGGCGGCATCAGCATACTTGGCACTCGCTACGAGCAGGAAGAATTCAAAGGGGAATGTGTAGTGTGCGGCGCGGAGACGGAGAAGGCGATCTACGCCGCCCGGGCCATGTGATCAGCCAGGGTGTTCTCTGAAGGTGAGGAGCAGTCCGATTAATCCGAACCCTATCAGGACCACCACGATAGAATAGACACCGATGTAATCCTTTTCAAAGAAATTCCAGCTACCGTACAGCAGTCCCCATATCCAGTACATGGCGAATCCTGCGACCAACAGGGCTATGGAGAGGAACATCTTCACAGCCTTGGGGAACTTGGAATCCATCGTGGCGCTCAATACCTTAAGG
Source organism: uncultured Methanomassiliicoccales archaeon (assembly GCA_964580935.1). Taxonomy (GTDB): domain Archaea; phylum Thermoplasmatota; class Thermoplasmata; order Methanomassiliicoccales; family CAZOLG01; genus CAZOLG01. The sequence goes on along the minus strand of CAZOLG010000003.1, from coordinate 225,904 downwards.
GTATAAAAATTCTTTCCGAGGCCTCTGAGGGCGCATACAGTCTGGAACGGGGGCTGGCCTTGTACGGCTACGCTGACTGGTACCGAAGCGCTAGCCACCAACAATTTGTTTATTAGGCCGGAATGAATATTGAGTACTGGAGGGTGACTATGAAAATCAGCTCTGTGGAGGAGATGCATGGTCTCGATAAGAGGGCGATCGAGGAATTCGGTATCGAGGGTATACTTCTGATGGAAAACGCGGGCGGTGCGGTCAGCGATGTCATAATGAGAGAGGTGGGCGTGACCGGAAAGAAATTCCTAATATTCTGTGGCTCGGGTAACAACGGAGGCGATGGGCTGGTGGTAGCCAGAAAGCTGCACTCTAACGGAGGAGAGCCCCGTATTATTCTGATGAGTGAACCGGAGAAGTTCGGTGGTATTGCCAGTACGAACTTCGATATCGTGAAGAGCCTACCTGTTGAAGTGACACCCTTCGAGGACGACAGGGTACTCCTGGAGTGTCTGGAGGAATGTGACGTGATAGTGGACGCATTGCTGGGAACCGGTATTTCAGGAGAAGTGAGAGGCACGTACGAGGAGGCCATCAAACTGATTAACAGGAGCGGAAAGCCGGTGTTCAGTGTGGACATCCCCTCCGGCATCAACGGTAACAGTGGACAGGTGATGGGTACTGCGATCGACGCCCACTGCACAGTTACCTTCGGCCTGCCCAAGCAGGGCAACATACTGTACCCTGGATTCGAGCGGGGAGGCAAGCTGTATGTCACACATATCTCATTTCCACCATCGATGTATGACCGGATAGCAGTAGAAGTAAGCCAGCCGGTCCAGCTCCCGAAGAGGGACGAAGCGGGCCACAAGGGAACCTTCGGCGAAGTGTTGTTCATAGCCGGGGCGGCCAGCTACCTGGGTGCACCCTATTTTTCGGCACTCTCCTTCCTGAAGGCGGGCGGAGGTTATTCGAGACTGGCAACTCCAGCCTCTATCTCCTCTTTCCTGGCCAACAAGGGTAGCGAGATCGTCTTCCTCCCCATGGAGGAGACGGGAGGGGGTAGCATTTCTTTCAGCAATCTCGACCACCTGCTGGAGGTTTCAGAGGCGATGGACATGGTGGTGCTGGGGCCCGGACTGTCTCTGAATGAGGAGAGCCAGAAGCTGGCCAGAGAGTTAGCCGCAAGGATCGACAGGCCGTTGTTGATCGATGGGGACGGCATCACCGCCATCTCCAAAGATCTTCAGACGATCAGAGACAGAGAGGCTCCCACGGTCATCACTCCTCACCCCGGAGAAATGACCAGGATCAGTGGTAAAGAGAAAACAGACATCATGGAGGACAGGATAGGCATTCTTAGAGATCTAACTGAAGATCTGGGCTCCACAATTGTGCTGAAGGAGGCCCACTCTCTTGTCGGTCACCCGGACGGGAGAGTCTTCGTTAATATGAGCGGGAATCCGGGCATGGCCACAGCGGGTAGCGGTGACGTACTCACCGGGACGGTGGCTGCGATGTACGGTCTGGGCCTGGATCTGGAGACTTCAGTACAGATGGGTGTATTCGTCCATGGACTCTCCGGAGATCTAGCCGCTGAAGATAAGGGGGAAGATGGAATGACTGCTCAGGATATACTGGACCACCTGCCTCTGGCAGTCAGGAGATGTAGAGAGGGGCTGGAAGACCTTTTGGGGGACTACTACGGGAAGATATGGACGATATAGCAAGAAGATGGTTCCTGGAGTGTCGATCCAGTGTCACTACATGAAGGGTATCGCTGTTGCCAAGTGACCCAGTAGAATCAGAAGATTCGGTTCATCAACTGGCCCTGGAGTACTGGAGTCCAGCCGCCCCTGGAGGTTTGTCGGAGGCTTGTCAATGGAAAGCGATGTAGAGGCTTCCAGATACTGCGATGTGAACCTCTACTGGACCATCCTAATGACTATTCTCAATGTGTTCAGGAGGCAGGGTTCAGCGTAGAAATCATCCCTGTTCCTCAACTCTTCGTACAGTTCCACAGGGTCTCTGTCTTTCAGCTCCTCCCCGGAGGTTATGCTCAGCAAGTAGAGGCCTTCGCCCGCCTTCTCTGTCATACGGGGGATGCTCATCAGTCGGGCAATTACTTCCTTCCGCTCTTCCAGTGTCATCTCATTTCTAGACTAGAAGAGAGTGGTGGTATTTCAACGAGACTCCTGAAGTGAATAGAAAAGGACAAGGGGTTTTGTGCCTTCCGAAGGTTCACCTCTTGAGTGTGGTTCTCATCGCCAGTCCGAGGGTGAAGAAGAAGGTGGCGAACACCAGGACGATACCTGTTAGATTCATTTCGTCCATGGTGATCGGTGCTAGTTCCTGGTATCCTTCACCACCGATGTCGACATCCACCGTTGTTCCCCAGTATTCACCGGCCTCGAGGTTCAACGAGTGTGTTCCGGGGATCAACCTCAGCACGTAGCGCCCCTTCTCATCGGTGGAAACATTCTGTCCGTTCACGGTCACCTCTGCAACCGGAACGGGGTTGCCGTCGGAGTCGACGATGACGCACTCCACCACTATATGGTCTGCGGTGGTGAACGTCCAGCTGAAGGGTTCCATCTCTACTCCCACCTCATCCTCTCCGGTAATGGTCACCATGTATTCGGTGGAAACGGCCAGGTAGTCGTCAAGCATCAAGGTGGCCCCTTCTGCGCTCCATGCTATAGTTCCCGAGTACCCTGGTACGGATATGTCCACAGAATCGTTGTTCATTAGTGTGGAAAAGGACACATATATCGAGTTCACCATCTCCAATTCGGTGCCAGTGGGGGAGTAGTCTGTGACCGTCGGTGGCACCGTGATGAACACCCCCCCCCTCGATCACTGCTTCACTTCCTGCCTCGTCTGAAGCCTTAACTGCGAACTCCATACCACCGTTGGGCATGTCTTCCACGGTAAACGTCAAGGAGGTCTCCATCCACGGACCGCTATTCACACTGACCCAGGTCTTATTGACTCCGGATGCTGCGTCCTCCACGCTCCACACGATCTGGAAGGTAGAAGTGGGCAGCCTGGAAGCGTCTTCCGGAGACACGACGGTCAGTGCGGGAGGGGTGAGGTCTGGCACACCTGCTTGCCGCTTGTAGTGTTGAAGGTTGAATTCCACACCATCACCGGCATTCCGTTGTCGAGGACGTTCTCTATCGACCATCCTGCACCATCATCCCAGGCATGTATCAACCATCCATCAGGGCCGTCGTAGGTGGTATACACCAGATGGACGGTGTCGTTGTGTATTGCCAGGGCAGTCTGATGGATGTGACCCGGCAGTGAAGTTCCATTATCTATATGAGTGATACTCCATGAGCCCGAATCACCCACCGTCACCTTCACATCACCGCTGGTCATATCATAGTACGATATCTAGACTTTACCATCAGTGGCCACAGCGATGCTAAAGCTCAGGCCGACAGAATTGCCCGCTCCATCATCTACCGTTTCATTGACCTACAGTCCGGTTGAATCGGTGGCATATTTCAACGCTCCGTTTGAAGAATTATAATGGCTGATGTGCAAACTACCATTATCAGCAAACTGTGCGGAGTTCTACTGATAGGAAACGACCCTGAGAGGATACGTCTAAGAAGGCACCTTTCAGTTCAGCCAGGGATTCTACAAACTATATTTTTATATAACCCCTACATGGTGTTGGGAACAGTGATGGGATGGGAATCGAAATAATCATTCTTATTTTAGCCTGGTTCCTCGCCGGAGCTATCATCGCCGTCTGGATGTACCTGGACATGAAGGCCAATAAGAGGTTTGAATCCTATTGGCTGCTTCTGGGCCTCCTTCTAAGTGTGGTAGGGTTGGGTATATACCTAGCGCGAATCAAGATGGAGCGCAGATACCCATACCAGTATCCTCCCCGCCCTGAATACGAGAATCCCCAATACAAGTTCAAAGACCATTACTACGAGAAAGATAAGTGGGAGGAGAAGAATGAGGAGGCAGAGGAGGCTGATTCAAAGGTTAACGTCGACCAGATAGAGGGGATACCCAGGTGCCCCCACTGTGGGGCCGCGATCTCCTCCCACAACTGGGAGTGCCCCCACTGCGGGAAGAGAATCAAGGAGTAGACCTCTATTCGCAATCCTTTTTTCCTTTGCCTACCATAGGCATTCGATGCTGAGTGAAGGGGAATACATCTATCTACTGGACTCCAACGGGAAGAGGTACTGGATGGTACTGGAAGATGGCATGATGGAGATCCATGGCCTCGGTGTGGTTAACGGCGGAAGGGTCGTGGGCAAGAAGAGCGGTTCTCGGATCAACATAGCGGGTAGAGACTTCTGGGCACTGAGTCCTGGAACCGGCGAGCTGATGGGAGCGATCGAGAGGGGGGCTCAGATCATCACAGAGAAGGATGTGGAGACCATCATATTTCGCACCGATCTGAAGAGTGGAGACACAGTCATAGAGGGGGGTTTGGGTTCGGGTTCGCTGACCCTGGCACTTCTGGGAGCGGTGGCGCCAGAAGGCAGAGTGATCTCAGTGGAAATACGAGATGACTTCGCTGAGACGGCAAGAAAGAATATCGAAAGAGCGGGAAGACTCCACAGATGGCTACCGAAGAAAGGGGATATAACCCAGATATCTCTGGACGAAGAGGGAGATGCAGTCATACTGGACATACCTAACCCATGGGATGCGCTGGACAATGTGGTAAGACTGCTCAGGTCAGGCGGGCGCTTCTGCGCTTACGTTCCGAACACAAACCAGGTGGAAAGGACCGTGAATGGCCTGAGGGCCCGGAACTTCGTAGAAGTGTACGCCTTGGAGAACATACAGAGGGGTATGAAGGTGCATTCTGGAGGCATCAGGCCCTCGTTTGATAACTTGGGCCACACGGGATACATGGTTTTCGCCAGGCATGTCGAAGGAGGGTAGTGGCATGGATGGCATTCAAAATCTTTAAATATGAACGCAGGACTCGAGGTGAATCTATGGGACTGGACTTTGCAATCGGTGCCTTCGCCACTCTTTTCGCCATCATCAATCCGATTGCTAATGTGCCCATCATCGAAGAGATCACCGGGGACTTCACAAAGGACTTGAAAAAGAGGGTGGTGCTCAACATATTCATGGTGATGGTGGTTACCCTGCTGACTTTTGGATTGCTGGGTAACTGGATCTTTTCCATATACGGTATCACCATCCACACATTCAAAGTGGCGGGCGGCGTACTGCTCTTCTACATCTCCTTTTCCATGGTACAGGGCGAGTGGTCCAGAACAAAGATATCTAAGGAGGAGCGGGAAGAACCCTCCCTGGAGCAACTGGGCATAGTTCCACTGGGAATTCCACTGCATGTTGGACCGGGCGCCATCACCACGGTGATGATCCTGGTCTCGGAGACCATCTCAAGCGGTTCACTATTCGATCTCATTTCAGTGTTCATGATTGTGCCCCTGGTGGCGGTGATCACCTACATCCTGCTGATGAACTCCTCCACAATCAGTAGGCTCATGGGCAAGAGCGGGACCATGGCCTTCACCCGCATCATGGGCATACTGCTGGCCGCGGTGGGAATACACTTCATCTATACAGGCACCATACAATTCCTGATCGGTGCCGGCGTGTTATAAGAACAGAATTAAGTAGTGGTCAGAAGATTACCGAGCTGGTGCTCTAATGGTAATCACGCGGATCACTATTGAATTGAAGGAGGGCGTCGCCGACCCAGAAGGCCAGAACACCAAGAAGGCCCTGGAGCTGCTCGGTTTTGAGGGTATCAATGAAGTGAGATCCATGAAGCTGTTCGAGGTGGACATGGCGGCCGAGGGAGAGGGAGCCCTGAAGGAAGCAGAGGAGATGTGCAGGAAGCTGCTGGCAAACCCGGTCATACAGGACTACAGCATCGAGTTGAAGTGAGGGTACCGATGACCGCTGAGCTGCTCAAGAAAATCGATGTTCCTTTCGAACTGTACGAAGTGAACCTCTTCTCTTCAGATACGGACGATATGATGGACATCGTGGAGAAGATGGGGCTGAATCTGAGTAGAGAAGAGATGCTCATGATCAGGATACACTTCAGGGAGAAGGGCAGAAATCCCACAGATGTGGAGCTTCAGTCCATAGCCCAGGCGTGGAGTGAACACTGCTGTTACAAGAGCTCGAAGGTCTATCTCAAGGAGCACCTGTTCGATATCGATCATCCCGATGTATTGGCCAAAGGAGACGCCGGGGTGATGTCCTTTGACAAGGACCATGGATACGCGCTAAGGATAGAGAGTCACAACCATCCCTCTGCCATCGAGCCCTACGGCGGAGCGGCCACCGGGATCGGGGGCATCCTGAGAGACGTCCTGTGCATGGGTGCCCAACCCGTGGCACTGATAGACCCCCTCTTCTTCGGCCCGCTCGACTTTCAAGAGAAACTTCCACCGGGAGTGAAGCACCCCAGGTACCTGATGGAGGGCGTGGTGTCGGGCATAAGAGACTACGGTAATCGGGTGGGCATACCCACGGTGTGCGGAGGTGTGTTCTTCGACCGTGGCTACATAGGGAATTGTCTGGTCAATGTTGGGTGCATGGGCATCGTTCCCAAGGAGGAACTGGTGAAGAATGCGGTGGGCGCGGACGACGACCTGCTGATCCTTGTCGGAGGAAAGACGGGAAGAGACGGGATACACGGGGTGACCTTCGCCTCTGCCCAACTGGACGATAGTTCTGAAGAGGAGCACATAGGGGCGGTACAGCTGGGAGACCCTATCATGAAGGAGCCACTGATTCACGCCTGCCTTGAGGTTAACAAGAGAGGGTTGATCAGCGGTATGAAAGACCTGGGCGGGGGCGGCCTCTCCTGCGTGGTGGGAGAGATGGCCTTGGAGGGTGGTTACGGAGCCACCGTTGACCTGAGCAAGGTGCCCCTGAAGGAGGAGGGACTCGCCCCATGGGAGATTTGGGTCTCCGAGTCCCAGGAACGGATGATGCTCTCCGCTCCTGAGGAGGATCTGGAAGAGATAATGGAGGTGTTCGACCTCTGGGACGTGCCGGCCACAGTGGTGGGCAGTGCAATGAAGGAGGAAATAGTGAGGCTTGAGTACGACGGGGAGCAGGTCTTCGAACTGTCCATCGAGTTCCTTACTCAGGGTCCAGAATACTGTCGGCCCTGTGTGGTTAAGCGTCCTTCCCTGGAGATGGAAGAGACACCTCCAGAACTACCAGACGACTTGAACGAGATTTTACTCACACTACTTTCGGATTACAATATTGCATCCAAGGACTGGGTCATAAGACAGTACGATCAGGAGGTGAGGGCGTCCACAGTGATCAAACCCCTGCAGGGGAAACTCGGCTGCAGGAGCCACGGGGACGCCTCAGTTATCAAACCCCTCGAAGACTCCTATAAGGGATTGGCGGTGACCATTGGGGTCAACCCCTGGTTCACAAGACTCGATCCCTTCAGAGGGGGCCAGTCTGCGGTGGACGAGGTCTGCAGGAACCTGGTATCGGTGGGAGCACTTCCCCACTCTCTGACCGATTGTCTGAACTTCGGGAACCCCGAGAAACCGGACAGGCTGGGTGAATTCAAAGAGGCAGTGAGGGGCATAGGAGAGATAGCGAGGGCGATGAACCTGCCTCTGCCCTCGGGCAACGTCAGCTTCTACAACGAAACGCCACAGCAGTCGGTAACCCCTACTCCCACGGTGATGGGCGTGGGGCTGGTACATGACATCAGGAAGTGCGTTACCATGGATCTGAAGGCGGAGGGGAATCCTCTCTATCTGGTGGGAGTGACCAGAAGGGAGATGGGGGGATCGGCCCTATACCGGAATTACGGGGGACGGGGGGGCGAAGTGCCCTCGGTGGACAAGGGCTCCCTCCCCATTTGCAGAGACGAGCTGCTGAACGCGATTCGACGGGGGCTGGTCAACAGCTGTCACGACTGTTCGGACGGCGGTCTCGGTGTAGCCCTGGCCGAGATGTGCATCGGAGGAGACCTCGGTTTCGAAGGGGGACTGTCGTCCATGGGCGGCAGCGAGCCCTGGGTGGAACTGTTCTCGGAGTCTAACACTCGTTGGCTCGTTGAAATTGCTGGAGACAGAGAGGACGAATGGAACGAGTCTGTTACCGTACCCCACATGAAGATGGGGGAAACGGGGGGAGACAGAGTGGTTATAAACGACCTGATCGATCTCAGCCTGGAGGAAGTCAGGGAGGCGTGGTCGACGCCCCTCTGGAGCGCACTCGGCTAGGTGATAAGATGAAGGTAGAAGAAGTCAAGATCTGTGTGCTCAGGATCGAGGGTACGAACTGCGAGGAGGAGACTTTCCGGGCCTTCAAGCACCTGGGCGCCGATCCAGAGAAGGTACATCTCAAGCAGTTGATAGGTGGGTCCACCGACCAGAAGAGAAGAGATCTCCAGGACTTTCAGATACTGGTGCTACCCGGCGGGTTTTCATCAGGCGACTACGTAAGAGCGGGGGCCATATTCGCCTCCAGGATCAAGAGCAGGTTGAAGGAAGATCTCAAGCGGTTCGTGCTTGAAGAGAAGCCCGTGCTGGGCATATGCAACGGGTTCCAGATCCTGGTGGAGATGGGTTTGCTGCCCGGCTTCGAAGAGGTGATGACTGGGGAGCCTCAGGCAGCTCTGGCCACCAACGGCTCTGGCAGGTTCGAGTGTTTTCCTACACTGCTCAAACATGAAAACGACGGGGACTGCGTCTTCACTCACGGCCTGGATTCTGGAGAAGTGGTACTCTTCCCCAGTGCCCACGCTGAGGGGAATCTCAAGTTTCCCAGTGGAGAGGAAATAGAGTTCATCCAGAGGCTGGAAGAAAACAATCAGATTGTATTCAAGTACGTGGACCCAGGAGGGGAGTACGCCGGATACCCCTGGAACCCCAACGGCTCACTGGACAACATCGCCGGCATATGCAACCCCGCCGGCAACGTGATGGGTCTGATGCCCCACCCGGAAAGGGTATTCTTCAGGAACACTCATCCCGACTGGACCAGGGACGAGAGGGGGCCTGACAGCGAGGGTGACGGGAGGGTCATCTTCGAATCGGTGCTTGAGTACGCAACCGGCCTCTGATCACTCCATGGAGACGATGACTTCTACTTCGTCGCCATCTCTGATACCCAGCGTCCTCCTGAGGTGGTACTGGCACAGTATTTCTATCACGTCGGAGTAATGAGACCGGGAGGGTATGATCACCGCGCATTCGATGTTATGGATGGTGGCCGGGAAGGCCTTCACATCACCGAACGTCCTTCCGTTCTTCTCGAACCCCTCGATGATCACCCCATCGCTCTTCCTCAGAATATCGATCTTGGAGATGTCATTCGGGTCCACCCTGACATTCAGCGTACCCTCGTACGGCTTGAAATCCAGCTTCTCGGTGAACTGCTCCTTGTACGATGGTTGATTGACGTAATACCGCCCCTCACCCATACCCGTGGTGATGGTGCCATGGATCACCAGATTTCCTTTGAGCTCGAATATCTTCTGATATTCCATGTACTCTTCTCTGAGGACGTCGATGCCCTCTTCAGTGAGCTTAATGCGCTGCTTCCTGGCACCCAGATCCCTATTAATCAGATCTTTATCCAGGAGCTCCAGTATCCTCTTGGAGGCTGACTGCTGGCTCATATCTAGCTCGTCGCCCAGTTCCCTTGATGAAATAGCGATGTAATCGTTCATCCCGCCCATTAGAGCGATCTTCCTCAGAGCGGTTATATATTTTTCATTCATGTCATATCCCCGCGGTCCCAACAATCTGATTGGTAAACCAGGCCATCATTACCAGCCTACTGGTAATCGAGTCATATAGATTAAAATCTTCGGTAGGTCAGCTTCAGAGTAGATATGATCGGCGAACTTTTGTTTGAGAACCTCCCAGATCCCTTTACAATAAACTGATATATTGGGTGAGCAACATGGTTCTGCATCAGCACCCCGGAAGTGTTAACTTGAGCGATCGAAGAAAGGATAGACACATCATAGAGGCCATGGGCAAGACCAGAGTGATCGTGGAGGGGGGAGAGGTGACCGAATTGGGGAGGCCCCTGATCGAGTACTGTCCCCTGTTCAGCAAGTACAGGGACATACACGAGATTTCCTCCGAGGCGGTCAGAGAGAACATCGAGTACAGAATCAGGGATTTCGGGATGTGTACTCCCAGAAGGCAGCTGAGGATGCGTGACTTCCTCAGTTTTGGGATCTCAGAGTTGATGGCCATGTCGATAAGAGAGGGGATCATTCACAGCGCGGTCACTGTCTGTGATGGGGCGGGGACGGTGGTCATCACCGACCCGGAATTAATCCAGGGCATCGGTGGCAGGCTTTCAGGAGTGATAATGACCTCGCCCATCGCCCAGGTCTTAGAGGGGATCGGCAGAGGCCACGTGCTCGATCCGGACACCGCGTCGATAGATCAGTTCAGAGGAGTTGAAATGGCGGTAGCGCTGGGCTACGAGAAGGTGGGTGTCACCGTGGCTGATCCAGAGGAGGCTCGAAGAATCAGAGAACATTTCAGGGGGTCGGCGGTAATCTTCGCTGTTCACCTGACTGGAGTGGATCATGAGGGGGCCATGACCCTGTTCGATAATTCGGACATCGTGACCGCCTGTGCCTCTTTGCCGATCAGGGGGATAGGAGACCAGCAAGCGAAGGCTAAGGTGGGTAGCAAGATTCCAGTATACGCTGCCAGCGAATTGGGAAAGGATATTCTCCAGATGAGGATGAGAGAGATAGAGAGCAGAGGGAAGGAGAGTGCAAAGAGCGGGGGCGAGGAAGACTCACCCAGGCCTCTGGTCTAGAGTTATCTGCTCCAGTCGAGGTACGTACCCGATCTCAGTGATATAGTCTTCACACCCTTCTCCTTCAGCTCGGAGATCAGTTCTCGGTCATTTGTGACCACGTGTGCGGACAGTCTGAGGGCCACTTCCGTGATGGCCTCGTCCCCTATCTCCTCCGTATCCACTACCTCGTACTTCCTGGCCAGGGCCAGGGCCGATCTGGAGAACTTGGAACCCGACCTCTTCAGCTCGCCGATTACCGGGCGGGGAACGACCATCCTGGACTCCCCCAACAGTCTGTCGAGTTCTGAATCTAGGTTGATTGAAAACTGAAATGGCATCAGCAACGCGTTCGTGTCCAGTACCACGGTCTGCATATCTCAAGCCCGGATGATCCCGTATCCGATCAATCTCCACTTACCGAGTACCTTGCGCGAGATAGCCACCCTCTGGTCCTTTTCGGCGCAGACTGGGATCTTGAGGGCCACCTCTGATTCATCCTCCCTTGCACTGGTAACGATGCCCACGGTGATGGAAGTACCGATGCTCAGCATCAACGGCTCATTGGTCTTGATGTTCTCCACCGGGATCTCCTCTGTGGCCCCCACCACCTTGTCCAGCAGGTGAGTGGACATGGTGAACTCGTGTATCACAGGAGGCAGGGTGCCCGGTTTTCCCACCACCCTTCCGGTGAGGCCGTCAGACTTGGTCATTGATGGATCCAGCCTGGTGCCTATGGCGATCAACCCGCCGGGGCTGGCCTGTTCCAAAGGCGTAGCGCCGGCATGAAGCGATACCACAGAAGTGGTGATATCCTCCCAGCTGATCTTGCCTGCAAAATCCACCTTCCTGCCCGGATTGATCTGTACCTCGTCTCCGATCTCGAGTTTGCCCTGGATCAACGAACCGCCGATCACCCCGCCTTTCAGTTCCTCAGGCGAAGATCCGGGAGTGTTGATATCAAAGGAACGGGCGGCGTACATCCTGACCGGTTTGCTCTCGTCGTACTCAGGAGTGGGTATGTACTCCTCTATGGTCTGTATCAGTTTATCGATATTGACATCATGGTGGGCAGAGACAGGAATGATAGGGGCATCTTCAGCAATGGTGCCCTTCACGAACTCCTTGATCTCCTGGTAGTTCTCTCTAGCTTCCTCCCCAGTGACTATGTCCACCTTATTCTGAACGATGATTATGTTCTCCACACCGATGATGGAGAGCGCCATCAGGTGTTCCTTGGTCTGCGGCTGTGGACAGGGCTCATTGGCCGCTATGAGCAGGAGTGCGCCCTGCATCATGGCCGCGCCAGATAGCATGGTGGCCATCAGTGTCTCATGGCCCGGGGAGTCTACGAAAGAAATGGACCTCAGGAACTCGGCCTCTCCACCGCACTCCTTGCACTCCGGGTCGGTGGTGAACGCCTTCGGCTCCTCGCACTCAGTACATTTATAGAAAGTGGTATCGGCGTATCCCAATCGGATGGAAATACCACGACGGACTTCCTCGGAATGACGGTCAGTCCATTGACCGCTCAATGCTTTAGTCAACGTGGTCTTCCCGTGATCCACGTGTCCGATCATCCCGATATTCACGGAAGGCTGTTGCGGTGACTTCATTCGCTTTCCTCTTCCTTCAATAGTTCTTCTATTGGCTTAGAACCGGTTCCGATTACCTTCAAGTTGAGCTGAGAAGTGTCTGGGGAAACGGTGTTGCCTCTCACCGTCTTCCTCTTCCTTTGTCCATCCCTATTGGGCTTGAATCCCGTGCTACCTGAAAGAAGGATCTTTCTCCTCCCAGGTCCTGGCAAATCTCCCCTCATAGGGAAGCCGTCCTTGTCACTTCCCCCAGTTATCTTGAGCTTGTAGCCTGGAAGTCCGACAAATATTCCGTCCACCTCTTCACCTACTTTCTTTCCGATTAGTGAATTAGCGTGATGTCCATCAACCGTCACCTGATACGAATGTCCGTTCTTCGTGTTATTGATGACAGCTTTAAATTCTACCATTACAAACACCTTCAGGTATGCCCCTACTTCTTTTTTTATTAAATAAGTTTTGGTAAGGGGCTATGACTATTACCTCAGAACCAATCGTAAGTCACCTGAGGCCATCTTTCAAGCTACCAGTCATCACAAGTACACGCTCTCCCCAGCCATCAGCACTCTACTGGCAATTCCCTCCTCGCCCAATCTTTTCTTCAGGCCTGAGGCGTCTTCAGCCCCATTCCGCGGATCGTAGTGGAATGGTACCACCATATCCGGCTCCAGTCGATTGAATTCGGTCACGTAGTCATCATAGAGATCAGGGAAACAGGCGGAAAAGAGTAACTCGATGTCTTGCTCGGGAGAGGGGAACTGGGCGGTGTCCCCGGAGTGCAGTACGCCCCGATAGAAGTAGCTCACGGACTTATCGGCCTTCCAGCAGTGGCTCTCAAGCACCTGGATCTCACCAATGCTGTCCCCGGCACTGACTGCCTGACCCTCAACACCGAGCTTCTCCAGGGTGGGGGCTGGAGCGTACATACCGGCGTCCTTGAACTTCTCATAATCTTGTCTAGCGAAATGGTCCCCATGCTCGTGAGTAACGAGTACTATGTCCGGCTCTTCTTCCCAGTCTACCACCGCATTGGGATCGATCAGGATGTGTCGATCTCCGAATATCTCCACGCAGGAGTTACCCAGCCATCTCACTCTAATCTTACCACCATCCTTTGGCATTACAAGAAACTCCTAAAAAAGTTGGCATTAGGGCAAGTGACCAGGAGTTGTTCACAAGTGCCCAACTAATCCAAGTAGAGTGATCAAAGAATGCTCTACACATGATACTGAGAAAGAGGTCAAAGGACAAGGAAGAGAGGAAGCCACATCACATAGAAGCTAACGTCTACACCAGCACCATGATTAGGTAAAACGATTTCACAAACATCTTCCGTTTTCTTTTCTCTTTAAATTCTTGATAGATAATATATATATGCGCCTCCCTAATATTAGGTGGTAGGAGAGATGAGGAGAATCTCGGTGGGGCTTCTGATATCCTTTCTCGTAGTCGCGTCCTTGGCCGGTTGCCTTGGTCAGCAGGTGATTGACGAACCTGCTGACCAGCTCATTCCGACCGAAGATGATTTCGAGAACAACTGGACATCATGGTGGACGGTAGAGTCCATGCCCATTGAGAATATCTCATGGATCAAGGACAGGGCGGGCGTGAATCTTACCCACTACCCGGGGTACCCCATAGAGCAGTACGAGAGGGACCTGAGGGCACAGATAGTCTTATCCGTATTCAACTCGACCGAGAATGCCACTGAGGGTTTTGACTCTGCTAGAGAGGCGCATTCCAACTACGGGGAAACTATCGAGTGCGAGATTGGAGACGAGGGTTTCTACTACATTACAGGCGATCACAACGACAGTGGTATCGTAGGATTTAGGGAGAATAACGTGATTGTGGCCCTGGTCTTCTTCGGAGATGGCGACTCGTTTGATATCTCTGATCCGTTGGTGTCCCAGCTGCTCGAACTGCAGGAATCCAAATTGAGATGAGGTTCTCAGAGATTCCGATCCGCCTCAGGGCTTCAAGGATAACTATTCAAACCCCTTCCTACAAATAATGGACCATGGTAACACTGATCTGTTCCCGATGCAGGCAGGTATTCGAAGAATCAGACAATGGAAGATGTCCAAGATGCGGTTCTGGGGAACCTCATGTACATGATTATTCAAAATCAGAGAAATTCCTGAGAGAGAGGAGTCAATCGATCTTGGAAGAGAGGGAGGAGGCAGGACTAGAGGGACTGGTGGGGGGGCTTGAATTCGTGATTATTAATGTGGAAAGGAATAGGCTTCAGAACGCATTGAGAGATCTACTGAGGACAACTGGTATGAGGATCAGAAGCTGTTTCACCAATGACAGTTATGATACCTGCGTACTGAGCGGTACGGGGCCCGACATCATGATCAGGTGTCGCAAGAAGGTAGGAAATCCTTTCAAATCATTGAACCTCAAACCGAAGACTTCCCATCTGCCCAATACCCGACTTGAAACACTAGTGTTCAGAACGGATGATGTAGAGGGGTATTATGATATTCAACGGGAGAGGGGGGTTGAATTCCTCACTGATGGGGTGGTTCACACCGAGGACTACTCTTTCGTGCAGACCATCCCCTCTGTCTATACTGGTAATTCACTCGGTTTTGTAGAGTGGAGAGGAGGGGATAGGAGCTACGGTTCAGGAGATGAGAGCTTTGATGAAGGGGTCGAGGTTAACAAACAAGATTTCACAAACAACGTCAGGTACCTGGACCACGCAGCCACCAGAGTCCGAGCGGCCGATAGAGAGAAGAGCATTCTGGAATTCATTTATCTTACAAACTATCATTTCGATTTTGCGATATACGTCGAGAGCTTCAATTCCATCACTAGCGCGGTGAGGCTTTCCGATAAGGACTTTGCCATGGTCTTCACCTCTGGTATCTCCGATTACATTGATCCAGAGGAGAGCGGCCCTACGGAGAAGTTCACCCACAACTATGGGACGAGAGTCCATCATATGGCTTTCCATACCGAGAACATCGAGAACACGTTCGAAGCATTGAAGGACATAGGTCAGAATTTTCTGGTAGAATTAGTGGGATCAGAAGAGGATGGGTTGAAACAAACTTTTACCACACCGTTTGAGGACACGCTGCTGGTGAACGAGTATATTCATCGCTACGGGGACTTCGATGGTTTCTTCACCAAAAGTAATGTTACAAGACTGACAGAGGCGGCAGGAAAGCAGTGAGTTGTCTCACATGCCCCAGAAGGGCTCTTCTTCCCTCTTGATGTTCTTGACCTCTTCGAGCGCCATATTCTCGTCTTCGGTCAGATCGGCCTCTTCGATTTCCTTCACTTTGGACCCTCTGATATCGACGTACAGTATGTCCTCCACGTCAATCTGTCTCCCCACCGTTACACCGTCGAGAGCGATGGCGATCTCCTCTCCCTGCTTCGCCTCCTGCAGTGATTCTTCTCCAGAGCGGATGCTCCTGATCCTACCTATCTCCCTGTTCTCTCTGTTGATCAATACCTGGCCGGTCCTGATTCTGCCGCTCAGGACTCTGACGCCCACTATCGCGGGCTTACTCACCCTGAACACGCAGCCGGGCAGAACCTTGATCTTGCCCGGGAAGGCGAACTCGTCCCTCTTGCCCTCCACGTCCTTTATCCTCTGCTCCTCCACCCATTCCTCGTAGTCCTCCATGAGTCTGTATACCACGTCGTTCTGGAACACCTCCACATCAGACCCGTGCAGTACTTCCTTCGCATCGGGCAGAATGCCCACGTTGAACCCCAGTATTGTGCGGTGGAGCTTATCCCGATAAGCGGAGACCTCCATAATATCCCGCCTGGATATGTCCCCGATTTCGTATTTCCTGATTGGGATGCCCGCATCCTCGGCCTCGAATGCAAGGGCCTCCAGTGAGCCTATGGCATCGGCCTTGATCATCACTCCCTCGTCCTGAACATTGATCTCCACCTCTGTCTCCTGCGCGATCTCCTTGAGTATTTCATCTCTATCTTCGTCCACCACCATCAGTGGACCGCCGGCCAGGGCGCCCTCGACGTCCTGACATGCCACCTTTATGCCCGCGGCAGCCGAGACCGATTTCAGTGATTCGAACCTGTCGCTGGGATCCCTTATCTCATCCAGCGGTTTGGGCTTCAGTATGGCCTTCACCCTGGTCACGATGGGGTATTTCTTGGTACCCAATACCACGGTGTCCCCCTTGGTGAGGGTACCAGAATAGATGATAACATCCAGAGTGGGACCCAGACCTCGTTCCTCTTTGATCTCCAGAATTGTGCCCCTGGCAGGGCCCTCCTCAGTGGTTAGGTCTTCCTGGAGGAATCGTTGTGCCAGCCCAACGAGCATCATGAGCAGGTCGGGGATCCCTTCCCCCGTCTTGGCACTCAGGGGGACGATGGCCACGTTCTTGGTGAAGTTGTCTATCTTATCGTATCGGTTGGCAGATATGCCTTCATCATACAGATTGCCTATCAATTCGTACAATCTGTCGTTCAGCTCATCCACCACCGATTCGTTCTGTTCTCTCACCGAGATCACAAACGGTTTTTCAGGGGCGGACCTCCATCCGTGGAGAAGGTCAAGTTTGTTGAAAGCTATGATGAATGGTGTCTTGAATCTCTTCAATATGCTGATGGACTCGAGCGTCTGGGGTTTGATCCCCTCTGTGACGTCAACCACCAGAACAGCCAGATCGGCCAGAGAACCACCTCTGGCACGCAAGGTGGTAAAAGAATGGTGACCGGGGGTATCGATGAAGAGCAGTCCGGGGACATTGAACTTCTTGTCTTTCATCAGGGAAGAGCATATGCCCAATATATGGTCGATAGGGATCTCAGTAGCACCGATATGCTGGGTGATCAGACCCGCTTCCCTGGAGGCTACAGTGGTACCCCGGATGTGGTCCAGCAGCAATGTCTTACCGTGGTCCACGTGGCCCAACACGCTGACTATGGGCTGTCTGATTGGCATCAGAAATTCGATGAGGAGTTTTGTATTTGTATCTTTCTCAACCTTCAGTTGGTCCAGAACATAATTCCGTGAAGGGAAGGGGGTCACCGACAGAGACAGCTATTCGAAAAGCCACTCTCTCTGGCTCCTCTCGTAGGACTGGATCTCGTAGTCGTTGAAGAAGAGTTCTATCTCCCTTCTGGCCGCCTCCGAAGAATCGGAGCCGTGGATCAAGTTCCTGCCGGTCTGCTGGCCCAGGTCCCCCCTGATCGTTCCTGGAGCCGCGTCCTGGGGGTTGGTGACCCCCATCATCGTCCTGAGCACCGATATGATATTATCGCCCTCCCAGACCATGCACAGCACAGGGCCGGAGGTGATGTATTCGATTAGAGACTCGAAGAAACTCTTATCCTTGTGTTCAGCGTAGTGGCGCTGTGCCAGCTCCTTGGGTATCTGCATGAACTTCATGGCCAGGGGCTTGAAACCTTTATCCTCCAGCCTCCCGATGATATCCCCCATCAATCCCCTCTGCACTGCATCGGGCTTCAGCATCACGAATGTCTTTTCCATCATGAAGGATCGCCTCGATATCACTGCTCATTGGAAGGGGGCTCTTCCTCACCCGCCTCTTTGGACACCTTCTGGGCTGTGTGAGAAGCCTGAACTCGAGTTTCTTTCTCCCTGAAGTACTGCTGTGTCCATTCAGTCCTTCTCGGAATCCTCTTCAGCTCGATCAGGTTCTTGTAGCACTTGCTGCTACAGAACTGGAAGATCTTGCCATCTTTCATAATATGCATCCTGCCCGTACCAGGTTCTATCTCCTTCCCGCAGAAACTGCAGATCTTTCGCTCCACCATATGTTGACCTCCCGTTACCGAATAGTGAGCTTTCGGGCTTCTCTCGAGGTCTCCCTGAGCATCAGGATATCCCCCTCTCGGACAGGACCCATGATATTGCGAGTGATAATTCTGCCCTTGTCCCTTCCTTCGAGTACTCGGACCTTGACCTGGGTGGCCTCACCGGTCATCCCGGTTCGACCTATGACTTCTACTACCTCCGAAGGAATGCTATTATCTTCAGCCATTTCTACACCTACTCTTTCAACTCTTCAATCTCCGCCATGATCTTTTCCATAGTTGACTTCCCCTTACCGATGTCAACTATTGCCACCGAGGCGGTGGGCTTCTCAAGGCCTGAAGCGTTTCCCAGCTCTGCCTTGCTCGGGACGTAAGCATAGGGTACCTCCCTCTCCTCGCAGAGAAGGGGCATATGAGCCAGGATCTCTGGGGGATCCACATCCTCAGCCATGACCACAAAGGTGGCATCACCTCTCTCCACGAGCTTGGTGACCTCGTTGGTCCCCATCCTCACCTTCCCAGTATCTCTGGCCGCTTCTACCATCTCGTAAACATCATGCTTCTGATCTTTTGACATCTCAAAACGAACGTATATTGGACTTGCCATTCTTCTTACCTCCTTCCGATGTTATTGACATCTTCATCATTCATCGGTTTGAAGAGCATCGCGAGGAAAGTAATAACAATATAAAAGGTTTGTTACCTTCCTGCTGCACCTTCTTGAGCCAGAGCGGGAAGCGCAGTGGCTCCCGTCGCTCTCAATCCCAAGATATGAGTGTCCAATGGACCGGTGGATCGGGCGCCATCAGTCGATTTCGTTGAATACTTTCTTGGGATTTCCACAGATGGGACAGGTGTCCGGTGCCTCCCCTGTCTCAAGATTGCCACACACGCTGCAGACGAAGACCTTTTCCTCCTCTAATGACCCTCCAGACCTCACCGATTCGAGTAGCTCATTGAACATTTTTTCGTGCTTCTTCTCCACGGCCTTGGCATAAGAAAAGCAGAGCTTTGCCTCCTTCTCCCCTTCCGCCTTGGCATCATCGATGAAGCCGGGGTACATCTCAGCGTGCTCGTAGTTCTCCCCCGCGATAGCGGCTTCTAGATTATCCTCAGTGCTCTTCACCTTGCCCATTGTCTGAAAATGACAGCGGGCGTGCACGGTCTCGGACTCGGCCGCACCCCGGAACAACCTGGCTATCTGGAGATGACCCTCCTCCTCAGCCTTATCGGCGAAGAAGAGGTACTTCCTGTTGGCCTGCGACTCACCACTGAACGCCTCTCCAAGATTTTCATCAGTATTTCCCATTATGATCACTAGACCTGTGATTGGAGCACCTCGTACTTGATTCCTTTCCATCCCACCACGGGAAATGGGACAGACATGGAGATGGGTTCTCTTCTACTGGAAACCAAAAGGATTTGATCGGTTGGCCTATTTGGCCCATCCGATCCTTGAATGAAGAAGCGCAGCTCAGTTGATGAAGTCAAGCCAGTCGAGATACTCGTCCTTCTCGCCCCTGGCCACTTTGGAGAAAGAGGACTGGATCTCCCGGGTGATCGGACCCGCATGGCCCCCTCCTATGGTCTGATTATCTAGAGATCCTACGGGCAACACCTCGGCCGCGGTGCCGGTCATGAAGACCTCGTCGGCCAAATAGAGCTCGGGCCTGGTGATGTCCCTCTCTTCCACCACGTATCCCAGGTCTCTGGCGATCTCGATGACCGAATTACGGGTGATCCCTTCCAGTATCCCCGAGGCCAGAGGTGTGGTGTATACGGTGCCGTCCTTTACCATGAAGACGTTCTCTCCCGTGCCCTCGGCGACGTTCCCGTCAGAGTTCAGCATAAGCGCCTCGTCCGCACCCTTGTGCACCGCCTCCAGCCTGGAGATCACGGAGTGTATGTAATAACCGCACACCTTGGCGTTGGTGGCCTGGGCCCTGTTGGAAGGCTTCTCCCAGGAAGAGGTGATCAGGTGAGCGCCCTTGGCCTGCTGCTCCTCTCCCAGGTAAGCCCCCATATGGACGCAGGCTATGGCCACCCTGGTCGGGGTGCTGTTCGGGTTCAGGCCTATGGCTCCTGTGCCGTAGTAGGCGAGCGGCCTGATATAATCGGCCTTTGGTCCGTTCATCCTGACCGTCTCCTTGACGGCCATACACAGCTCGTCCAACGAGTACTGAACGTCGAGAGAGATGATCTTGGCAGAATTGAGGAACCTCTTCATGTGATCCCGAAGGCGGAAAATGGCCCTGCCGTTATCAGTATCGTAGACCCTGATGCCCTCAAAAACGCCTCCTCCGTAGTGGATGACATGGGACATGATATGAATATTCGCATCTTCCCAATCAACAAACTGGCCGTCCATCCAAATTCTATCTGTGAACTCCATCTGTTTCCCTCACTAGCAAGGAGGTAATGAATTACTAGCTCTTAAATTCTGGTCAACCTGTGTTCCAAGCGATCAGAGGGCGTTGACAGTCATCACATAGGTATCGGAATCGGCGGTCTCGATCAGCTCTTCGACCTCGTCAATGTCTCCTATCAAACGGGCCTTCCCCTTGGAGTTCTTCACCAGAGCATAGGCCTCGTGATTAGCGGGTTCCACGATCTGAACTTCAAGGACGTCGTGCAGACGTTCCAACCGCTCCACGGCCTGGTCGGCCTGTCTCTTTTCCTTGACCGTCATGACAATCCTGGCCTTGCCCTCGAGTTCGCACTGGCCAACTACGATCGTCTCCACGTTGATCTTCTTGCGGGTGAATTCACCCATAACTCTTTGCATCACTCCAAATCGGTTGTTCACCATCAAAGATATTACTTCCATGTCAGCACACTCCTTCCCAGGCACAGTTGCCCTGAATGACCCTCGTCTCCTCCTCAGTCCTCATGGTCATGGGGAATATTTCCTCTTCCTGATCCACGTGAATATCGGCCAGGAAGATCACATCGGAGTTGATGCCCTCCTCGATGACCGAAGGGAGGTCCCTGTGATCGGTGACCGTAGCCCCCCTGCCTCCGAAGGCCTCTATCAGTTTGACAAAGTCAGGATGTGTCCCCAACCGCTCCGAAACCAGTTTTCCTCCGTAGAACTGGTTCTGCAACTGCTTGATCATGCCCAGACGCCCGTTGTTGAGCAGGCAAATGAACACCGGGATGTCCTCCTCTACAGCGGTCGCCAGCTCCTGACAGACCATCATAAGACTGCCGTCTCCGGCGACATCCACAACGGTCCTTTCGGGGGCGGCCACCTTGGCCCCCATTGAGGCTGGCAGGCCAAAACCCATGGTGCCCAGGCCCCCCGGAGTGATAAACTTCCTATCGCCGTTGCACTCCAGGAAATGGGCGGCCCACATCTGGCATTGACCTACCTCAGTGGTGATGATAGCGTCCTCCGGCAGATGTTTGTTAAGTTCGTATATAACCTTCTGTGGCTTGATCGGTGAATCTTCGAAGTCGAAATCACAATCACATTTCGCTTTCATTCTGCCCATCCGCTCCGACCATGTAGTGTTGGGGCTTTTGCTCTCCATGGCTGAGATCATGGCCTGTAGAACAGTCTTTGCGTCCCCGGCGAGGGGCACTGTAGCTGGTACGTTCTTCCCCAGTTCGCCGAAGTCGATGTCAATATGTATGAGATCCTTCTGACAGGAGAGTGGGTCTCCGATCATGCGATCGCTGAAACGTGTGCCCACGGCCAGCAGGCAATCGGACTCCTCGAGAGCGTAGTTGGCCACCCTCTTTCCATGCATACCCACCATGCCCAGAACCAGTGGATGGTTTTCAGGGACCACACTCTTCCCCATCAGGGTGGTGACCACCGGCGCGGCGGTCATCTTGGCTAACTTCATTACTTCCGGCCCGGAACCAGACCATACAGCCCCGCCTCCCACCACAATGAGCGGTCGACTGGCCTCTTGAAGCAGTTTGACCGCCTCCGGCAGCTTACTCAGATCGGTCTTCGTCCCGTTGTCCACGAAATCGGTAGGAGAAGGAAGCTCCTCGATCTCAGCCATCAGTATGTCTCTGGGCAGGTCGACCTGGACGGGGGCGTACCGGCCACTCATAGCTATCTTAAATGCACTCCTGAGATCTGATTCCAAGTGAGAAGGATCCATCACCCTGAAGTTGTGCTTGGTGATGGGCATCATCAGGGAGAAAATGTCTGCCTCTTGGAAGGCGTCATTCCCAATGATATGGGTGGGCACTTGTCCTGTAAGAGCGATAACCGGAGAGGAGTCCATGAAGGCCGTGGCTATACCCGTCACCAGGTTCGTGGCCCCGGCTCCGGACGTGGCCATGCACACTCCTGGCCCCCTTCGTACTCTAGCGTAGCCGTCGGCCATATGGGCTGCGCACTGCTCGTGCCTCACCAGCACGTGCCTTACGTCTGAATCAGCGAGATAGTCGTAAAGCGGCAGCGTCGCTCCTCCAGGATATCCAAAGATGACATCTATCCCTTCGTCCCGGAGAACATTCACAAGAATTTCAGCTCCTCTCATATTAATTCCTCACAAATACTTGGGGGAACACTCCAAAAACGAGTGTTCCCGATCACACCAAAACCTGCACGCTGACTAGAAGAGACGATGACATGCATGTCAGGGCAGGTTCCCTCATCGGCCACTTTAATCGAGGGTTTGGTACTTATACCTTGCTATTTCTTCACACTGTTTTTCAAAACACAAAATTCGGATTCCTCATATGGCTAGGAGACAGTAGTCCTCAGTCTGGCGGAGTCATTAGTTCCAGATAGATTTGATGGTAACCAGACCGGAGCATTATGGAATAGATCTTGAACCTATTAGGATGCAAACCAATGAGCAACTATTATCGTTCTAACTCCCTCTCAAAGATTTCTTCCACACTATCTACTGTTCTTTCCCATGTGAATCGTTTTGCTGTTTCTGGACCTTTCTTTCGAAATCTCTCTCTGAGATCTTCATTGTCGAGAAGCCTAAGGATAGCAGAGGCCAGCGACTCTGAATCCCTCGGGGGCACTACTAGACAATTCTCCCCATGATCTGAATAGTCTTCTGTTCCATATGGAGTAGTAATCACTGGTGCTCCGCAGGCCATACCTTCCAGAGGGAATAACGGGAAGCTTTCATACCAAGAAGGGCAAATCATCACATCAGCGGACGAATATAGTTCAGCCAATTCCTCATCAGAGGGGGCCTTTACAAAAGTATAATCGATTTTAGTGGGGTATGTCGGTTTGCTCATACCAAATGCAATAAATTCAACATCTTCTCGTTTGCCTTTCACAATCTCCATAGCTTCAAGAGCTTCAGGAAAACCCTTCCATCTTCTGTCTTTTCCAAAGGCCAAAACCCTCAAAGCACCGTCTTCTCTGTCAATACCTCTTGGATAGAAGACCTCATGATCAATGGCTGGGTTCACCACTGGAGGGTTTTCTCCATACATTTCATTCATTTTCTCTCTCAACCAAGTGGAATTGGTAATCTTTGAAAGGGGCAAATAATAGCTGATTTCAGCCATTTTCTTCCTATATTGATCCGAAAAGAAGAGGGGTTCATAATGTTGCATATGATAGAAGGGATGACCTTTGCCACTCATGTAAACAGGGAACGTGGTGAAACAATAAGTTGCTACATTGATATCACATTCATCCATTGAATCATAAAGACTTCTAACATTAGAAGCTAGAGAGAGGCTAGGAGAATCAAGGAGTTTTCCAATAGATTGAAGTATTCTTCTCTTAACTCGGGTCAACCCTCTGCCTTTCGCATAGATGACTTGAGGCTCTAGTTCAATCCAACCATGATCTTCCTTATCTCCAAGGGCAGTGATTGTGACCTCATGTCCCCTGTCTGCCAATCGATTAGCGATTTCAAATATGACTCGGACTCCTCCCGTCAGTCCCATACTATACATCGTATAATTTATTTTAATAGGCATTCACCTCTTCTCGATGTGTCTAACAGAAAATAGAATCATATCTGTCATATCTCCCTCGCGCATATCATCGCCCTATATATGCAGGCATCCATATTGAGGTAGTCAAATTCTGAGAATCTACCCAGCAAGTGTATCCCTCTGTCTTCAACATGTTCTTTTATAGATTCGACCTTATGTTCCCTAGAGATATCATTTATAACATATCCAAATTTATTCTTTGTAACAATCGATACCTCTGCCTCCTTTATATCAATAATTCCAGTATCGACCAGATCAGAGAGGACTTGTTCTGTCAGTCTTCTTTCAGACATGTTCCATATATCATCATCGTAAGTGCAGGTCACTTCAGCAAGGATGGAGGAACTGTTGCGAGGGCTTGTCCTATTACTGTAATTAGATGGGAAACTCACCCTATGAGGCAGTATTTCGTCATCAGGGATATACAACCACGAAAAATCATTGATATTCGGGCGGGGTAGTCCTAGGCCTATGGTTATAACTGAGTTGAATTTCAAATTGCCCGAATGGTCTGCCATTTCGGGAGGTGTTTTGTGCAAAATTTCAATCAAAGTAGGCAATGGTATTGTTGAAACCAATTCATCAAAGAATAATTCATCTCCTCTCTTAGTCTTGACAATCCATGATTCATCTTCTTCAGAAATTTCTATTACTTCACATCCAAGACATAAGTTCTTTTCCAGTTCTTCTACCATTGGGTGCAAAAGTGATTGAATTCCTCCGACTCTGGGGTAATAGAAATTCAATTGGTGAGTATATCCTTCAGTTTCGATTCCGAGAGAAGATTTCACTACATCATCAAGAGGGGGTTGAGGGATTCGTTCAACCCACTCCAATCCCATCTTATCGGTGGGAAATTTCCATATTTTCTTATTGTATGGAAGGAAATATTTATCAGACATGGCTTCGCCGAAATTGGAAATGAACCACTCTTTAAGATTAGAAGGTCTATCTATTTCTCCGGTTTCGCGAGAAATTGCACACCGTATGTAATCCCTAAGGCATTCATAAGTATCTTGGAGGGGGAGGTTAGATAGATTGTTTTCGAAAGGATACTTGATGTAACGGTCTTTGTAGAGAATTCTAGTCTTTCTTCTATTTCTTACTATATTATCCCAAGGAGATCTAACATGAAGTCAAGAACATCATCGTTCTTGGAAAAGATAATATGGGATCCGCCAGTATCAAAGGTGTATCCTTCTCTTTCCATGCTTCTCAGAAGACCCCCTACTTCGTTCTCTTTTTCCAAGATCATTACATTCTCATCTCTCGCTTTTAACAGGTAGCCAAGAGTCAGTCCGCTGAGTCCCCCGCCAAGTACGCCGATTTTTCTACTATTCATATTGAAGCCCAAAGAATCTCGTCATCATCAGCCAACATTTTCAAACAATAAGAAATTATTGATTGATGATTAATCTCCCAGCTTGCTCCAGATATCCGCGAACCTGTCAACAGCGTCTTCTTCAAGACTGTCTTTGAGAGAGATAATTAAATCCGCCACCTTCTCCCTCTCATCAATATCATAATATTTCTCCCGCTCTATTTTACTAGATAATATGATGTCTACTTTAGTCAGCTTTTTGAGATGATAAGAGAGGGTGGACTTCGCTACCCCCATCTCCTCCTTAAGCTCTGAAAAGGACGATTCCCCGTTTACCAGAATGTGCAACAGGATCTTTCTGGGAGACTCCTGCCTCAACAACGACACGATCTTCCTGTCCCTGAGCCCGAAGTCCTCGGAAACGAAGTACCTCCTGCGGTACCCGTCGTCCTCACTCCTTATCAGCTCCCTCTTTTCCAGGTAGTCGAGATGATATGACAACAGACCGGGCTTCATACCTAGCTCCCGTTCCATCTCCCTGAGATAGGAGCCGGGTTTCTCCGAAATGAACCGGTATATCTTTCTTCTGTTCTCCAGGTTGAGAGGGTCTTCCATGTCCTCATCTCTTTATGATGGCGAAATAGAGGCAGAGGAGTATTCCGATATTCAATGCAACCAGGTAAGGACTGACATCGAAGGCTTCCCAGCCGATGAAAGTGGACACCAGTATCAGGATTGAAGTCAGTGAAAAGAGTGAAAACGCACCGGCCACTATCGCCAGCCGGCCTTCGCCGTATCTCCTGTACGCTGATATGGAAACGAATAGGAGTATTAAAGAGAAGCCGGCGAAACATATCCTGAGGAAGAGATCAAGCGGAGTCATTGATCATCAGAGTTAGATTACTGAGGCATTAATAAAAGGTTGTCCAATCATTTCGCATGAGGATAGAGGGGGGCCTGTTTGAACAAGCTGTGAATCGTTGTTCGAACCATGTACGAGTCTGTTCGAGGCTTGTACCATAAATAGCTTAAGAAAGACGGTTGGTCGTATGAACGATGAAGAGTTCTAAGTATCTCTCTCCACTGATAATTACTTTCCTTCTGCTCGGGGCACTGATCCCTTTCCTAGCCGGAGTATCAGCCGACTCCGGCCTCCAACCCTATGGCATGGATGACCACATGGGCCCGGATCAAGACGAGTGGGGTGACCATGCCCAAGACCACATGAATTACGTCTCTGACGGTAAGCCCTGGGAGATGGCCGGTGAGGAGATGGAGGCCATGTTCAACGAGAGCGTAGCCTGTGGACTCTTTGGCAATATCTCATTCCACTCAGGCATGGCGTCTGGACACTTTGTATCCTTTCAGTTCGATGAGTCTTCGGGGCTGTTCAACGATTATACGATGAAAGACGGCAACAGAGAGATTCACATCTTCGATTCGATCCAGTTCGAGGACTCTGACATTCAGACAATCGATATCTACGGTTCGATAATTATGATAGGTGGAGACTCTACGCGCATCATGGTGCATGACAATCCAGTTGGTTTGCTCCATGCCACCACCGAGGGTTCGATGGAGATGACATTCGATCTTGCCGCAGGCATGAAGATCTCTGAAGACTACAGCAAGATTATTGGGGCGGATTCGGAGTCGATCGTGATCTTCAGTGAAGGTTTCCGTGGAGTGCTCATGACCGCTGACGGCCACATGGACATCGATCAAGAGGATTCGACCATAACGGTGAATATCGCTTCGGACAACGGTTCCCTCATCTTCAGGGCAAAACCTATGGGACCTCACAACATGCACCATGAGCAGGTGCTGATGGAAGCCTTCATGAAGGGCAGGATCGGGGGTGAAGCATCGGTCATGGTGAGGAACGGGAGCGCCATTGCCAACACTATGAGTTATCAGCACCAGTTCCAGATCGAGCTGATGGAGGCGCAGAGAAACAACTTTGAATTCAATATCAGCTCCGAGGGGCATGAAGGCAAAGTGGTACTCGTAAATGTGGACAGCGATTCCCTCAAGCTTGATGATCGAAAGATCTCCGTTTCGATTGATGGGAAGGATGTAAGCAGAGCTTACAACCTCCTGGATGTTCTGTACAGCAACGGAACTGCCCTCGAGGAGGCCAACTACATGGTGGTTCAGAACAATAGCACCACCCAGTTGATGGTCTATATACCATCGTTCTCTGCCCACACACTCACCATTGAGACCTATCTACCCGGAGCAGAGGTGTTCGGGGCAGAAGGGATTATCGCCCTGATTGCTGGCGTAGCAATCATTGGTATTGCTGCAGCGGGCCTCATCGGACAAATAGAGGACTGAGTAGCCATTGGAATTGTCCTATAGATCTGCAAAGATCGCCCGGTCTGCGATTACCCTATGTTCTGGAATCCGAGGGAGCTAACAATAGGACGATTTATATGAATATCAGTAGAGCTTCAATATCGCCTACCCAATGTTGTCTATTGCCCCCAATGATTGTAAGCGGTGTTCAGGCTTATACTGATTTTCAATATGATGAAACGTCAATTTGAAGAATGCACAGTCATACGTCAGGACTCTTTATTCCCTAAAAAGTCAGATTCAATTCTATTATCAAAATATTGATAAGCCTTATCGAGTATCGAAATCTGTGGAATCTGAGATTGGAGTTACAATTATCATCCCAACATTCGCCTATGATAGGGCAATAGACACTGTGGAGTGTCTAGAGAATCAGACTTATCCTGTTGAAATCATCGTAGCAGACAAACCGGAGATGAATATATCTGAGGCAAGAAACTTTGGATTGAAGAGAGCTAACACTGAAGTGGTTGGTTTCACCGATGATGATTGCTATCCCCATTCGGATTGGGTTGAGAACGCAGTCCCTCATTTCGAGAAAGAAGAGGTTGTCGGCGTTGAAGGCCATACCTACGGGGAGTTATACAGGAAATGTCAATGGTCATACATGGGATGCAACATCTTCTATCGGCGCGATGCTCTTATGGACCTGCAGGGTTTCGATACTGAGTTGGCAGGTTACAGAGAGGATACAGACATCGCCTGGAAGTTGATCAAGAAGGGGTACGATATAGTATATGAGCCACAGGCCAAAGTCTGCCATCCGGATTCCCCAGGCAGCAGTTTCTCGTTCGAGAATGAAGTTCTATTCTTCTCAAGATATCCGCTGAAATACCCGATCTGGATCCTGAGTAGAATCTTAATGGGGGGGGTTATGAAGGCTATAAGCTCTCAACAGGAATATCGGTGTTTTTCGAACGGGCCTTTTGGATACCTTACCAGGGAGATGATCATAAGAAGAGTTCAGCTTATCAGGAAGCTCATCGAATGACTGATTCGTTCTAGTTGGGGCATGAGACGAATTTCAAAAGAAATGGTGAAAACCGTTTTCTATCAGAGTACGAAAACGATGATTCCTCGAATGATCTAACAGGTGCGATGACCGCCTGAAGAACGTATCCCTCTGGGTATTGATCCAGGAGATGTAGTGCCACTGGAGATGTTCTGATTCCGAGGAATAGCTTTGAGCCTGGCCTAAAGTCCAAAAACCAGAAGTATTAAGAGAAATATTCTAACTCGTGTCTATAATTGACTTGTTAATAGTTGTAGGTTCAGCAGTGTTGGTTTTTTTCCTTCCCGGATACATATGGAGCTTCGTATTCTTTCCAGATGGTGAAAGCCTGCAATCTGAAGACAGGTCAATTGATTTCATTGAGAGGGTCGCTTTGAGCATTGCTTTGTCCATTGCACTAATCACTTTGGTGGTGTTCATTATCAACGCTGCACTCGATTTTCCAGTAGACATCCTCACTTCCTTGGCGAGTGTTGCTCTGGCTTGTTCAATTGGTTTAGTATTGCTGATGAGATTTGAGCCGGCAGTATTGAGATCATGGATGAAAAGTCTCAAGGGAATATACCACCGACTATCCAGAGGTTTCGGGTAATACAGACAGGAAAGCAACAATCGACATGAGTAGAGAGAAGACGGTGAGGGCTATAGATCCAATTGGACCATCAGTTTTCACTATCGAATTGAAGAGTAGAATGGATACTATTGCGGTGGCAATTACAACCGGAACGACGAATTTCAGGTCTACCTCTTCCTTATTCCCTCTCATTTCCCTCGCCGAAAAAGGAATGAAAAGCAAAAGGATGACAAGGACTATCAGTGACATGAAGGGCTCGAACTGGGAGCCGTCGAACCACAGCCAGAAAATAATACTGACCATTGAATATATGGTCAATGTGGCAACCATTATTATGTTTGAAAGACCGGAGGGTAGTAACCTCCACCCGGTGACCTCTGACATTGCCGTAGATATCCTCAATTTGATTATTAACTCTATGGACTCTGCTGCCTATATACCTATGAACCTGTAGATGGAGAGAATCTCATCATGACCGCTGTATTCAAGTTCAAAGTAAGGACTATTCTTGTAGTCATCCACTGGGATTTTCTCAGCATTGGCAACAAGGGGACGATCGAGGTCCCATTCTCCCCATAGAACGTATATACCATTACTATCGAATTTTTCATACGTGTTTAAGAAATGGCTCAAATAGGATCTGTTTTGAGGAGCTTCGACAATGAACTCTGCATTGGTGAACTTTGGGTGGGTATCATTGACTGAAAGATCGTAGTCCCATATCGCCATTGTGAAATCCAACTGAAGCAGATCTGCAGATAAGTAATCAGGGGCGAAGATTACGCTTGAAGACTTGTCAATATTCTCTTGCATCCATTTCACTCCTTCGATATTTTGCGTAATGTATGGTTCCTTATCTGCCTGATAGAAAAGCATAGAGACCATCGGGTTTGCCAGGATCACCACAGATACCAAAGCGACCGATCCATAGACGATTGCTCTTCTATCAGTTCTGTTCTTGATAGTCTTGACAAGCCACACGAATCCGGCCGCCGCCAGGCAGACTATCAAGATATCCAGATTCAGCAGGAACCGGTTTCCGAAGAAGAGCCACAACCCCACGTAGAGGGTCAAGAATAGTGTAGCTACTGGTATGACACGGCCTCGCTTTTCCCTGAATCCGAAATAGCCACCTATTCCGGCTAGTAATACCGTCAATGGATTGTAGATGAAGTAGGCAACGAGTATGTGCTGGTCCCAGAAGAGGTCTGGTATTGATCCGCCATGCACCCACTGACCTCCGCCCGAAACCAGAGTGCCAATCCTATCGCCCGATGCCGAAATCATGTTCAGCAAACTGTCCAGTTGAAACGAGAAGGTGGGTATCCATATGATGGAGGAAACGGCGATCGAACCGAGGATTAGAAAGCCGAGTTCCTTTTTCCTGGGATGATTTGACTGGAATAACCTCAGGATGAATAGTATAAAGAGAAGGAGTAGAGTAACCGCAAAGACTGCCCTATGAAATGCAAAGATGCTTCCTGCGAGAATCACGATCAGAATAGATTCTCTTTTGCTAATCTCGGCTCTGTAGTTACGTTCTAACAACCATATTATTGCTAGGAAGAGTATTGTACCAGCTAATTGCTTGTAATAAGATTCATTAACCGCATTTATCTGGACATATGAAACTGCTGCCAAAGCAACTGCGATTAGACCTGCCGTCCAGTTGGATGCATACGACCTGGTCAGTACGAAGGTAATCAGCAATATCTGAATGCCGAAGAGGATAGGAAAGAAGTACCTAAACGCTTCCCTTATTTCGACACCGGAGAACTGAGTGAAGAAAGAGCCAGTAATAAAGAAGCCGGGTTCGATGGTGTATGCCTCAAGATTGTGCATAGCGGGATAGGCAGGCAATTTGTCCCAGGAATTGGCCTCAACGAACCTAGTAAGAATATCCTCATACATGCCAGTGTCAAACCCCACCTCAAAGTAATAACCATTGATAAGATAGGGGGCTACCCTGATCAAGCAGGAGATTACAATGATAACTGCGAGAGCCAACAACAGGACTACTTCCGGGGACCGTCTGTTCTTCATATTGTCTCCTTTCAATGTCCAGGGTATTCGACTTCAAAGCTGATGATTCCCGTAATATACTTGGCATTGAAAACAATGGCGGTCAATTAATATTATATTGTGTCGTTTAGCTTCTCATACGGCTCATAGGTTAGACCAATGAAGATCCTATTTGTGACTAGAAAATTCCCCCCAAGCAAGGGGGGTATGGAAAAGGTTGCATTTGACTTATTCAATCATCTTTCAAAATCTCAGGAAGTGGTTTTGCTCAAGCCCCCTCGTGGGATCTCGGGCATACTGGCTTTGCCGATACTCTACTCTATGTTAACTGTCAAGATGGTTTCAGGCAATTACGACCTTATATTCTTGCAGGATGGCCTGCTTTCACCGATAATCTCCTTGGGAAGAATATTCAATATCCCCACAGTGGTGAACGGCCACGGCCTGGATATTGTGTATCCTAATCCCCTCTACCAGTCAATCATCCGATTCTTCCTTCCAGAGGCGGATCGAGTGATTTGTGTTAGCAACGCCACTCGAAATGCCTGCCTTGAAAGGGGAGTTGATGCGAATAGATCATCAGTGATACCCAATGGAATAGACTGTGAGTCCTGGGGGGGGATGTCAAGCAGTGTTGTAGATCGGAAGGCTTCGGGGGACGAGACCAACGGATCGATTATACTGTTTGTCGGGCGTTTAATCAGGAGAAAGGGGATTCACTGGTTTATCTCCGACGTTTTTCCTCTAATCGCTTCGAAGGCTGATGTCAACCTGGTGGTAATCGGTGATGGAGAGTACCGGGATGAGATCCAGAGAGCATCGGAAGAATCTCTGTATCACAATAAGATACAGATACTTGGGAGAGTGGATGATGAGACGCTCGTTGATGCGTATAATAAGGCCTCAGTAATGGTGTTTCCCAACATTCCTAAAGAGGAGGACCTGGAAGGGTTTGGCCTGTGTAACCTCGAAGGACCTTTCTTTGGTGTGCCAGTGATTGCATCCAGATTAGACGGAATATCCGAGGCCGTACTGGAGGGGGTGACCGGGCAGCTGGTTGAACCCTTGGACGAAGATGAATTCGCAGAGGCAGTAATGGAAGTTCTCAATGGAAATGAGAAATTCAACCGTAATCGCATGGTAGAAGAGATCAGAGAACGATTCGATTGGAGTAACATAGTGCCCAGGTATATTTCAGAATTCAGAGAGGTTTTGAATGAGAAGAATTCGAGCTGCTGAAGTGCTCAAGTATAGCTCATATTTTGCAATAGCACTTTGTCTCCTTTCCCTATTCCTGTATTCATATCCTCTCCAGGACGGGAGCTCATTTCCCATGGCACCCGATGAGGTGGTGAACAAGTACTTCACTCAACTCTATGCAGATAGTGCAGACCTTAACTATAAAAGCGATCTATCCGATATCTCCGAGACATTCTTCAGGCCGCGAGGAACGGTGGTCACTGAAAGCGGATCTATAGCATCGGGGAAATTCTTAGGATTCCCCATAGTGGCAGGAACCATACAGATGTTCTTAGGAGAGAATGCCTCAGCGTTAACGGTTCCTGTACTGTCCTCCATTGGCCTTTTCTTCCTGTACTTATTCGTACGGAGGCAATTCAATCAGAAGATTGCATTAGTCGCCCTCACTGCCTCCATTGTTGCCTCCTCGCTCTGGTACTGGAGTTCGATGTTCTTCTTTGAAGACGTGGTTGGAGTATTCCTCATGCTAGCAGGACTTCACTATTCTCTTAGATCCAGAGAGAACTTTGATTTGCGGGGGATGTCTCTTGCATTGCTGTTTTTCGGATTTGCTATGTTAATCAAGCCCTACTACGCCGCAATAATCCTACCCATAGTTATTGTGGTGCTCTTGTACAGAGACGTTTCGTGGAAGAAGAGGGGTGTTGTCTTCTTCCCCTGGATATTGATGCTCCTAGTTTTCATGCTCTCTAACCAGATCGCATATGGGGATTTCTTCACTACAGGATTTCATCTGAAATACGATATAGGGGGCGAGGCTGTACCGGGCACTGTTAGAAGCCTGGATAGAATACTGGATAATTATTTGGATTATTTCATATTTATACTACCGGCTTCTGTACTGGGGATTGGAGGGATGGTCGGGTACTCACTCAGTGATCGGAGGAAGCGAGACAGGGTCAGACTGCTGTTGGTGGTTGCTGGGCTGATAATACTCCTCACTGGTTACTTCTTCGTTATCAACTCGGCGACCAATCCCGACAGCGTACACCACTCTGTGATCAGATATCTGATAATAGTACACTTGATGATGATTCCTTTCGCAGTATATCTGGCAATGAAGGCTTGGGGCCTTCACGGAATACTGTCGATCCTGATTATTCTGGCCTTGGTCCTTCCAGGATTAGGTGTTGTCAGTAGTATTGATAACATTAGCAGCACAAGGAGTAGGTATGACCACTACAACCAGATATCCATTGAAAGGGTTGGAACTGAAAACACAGTAATAATCTGCCAGTACTGGGACAAGGTCTACTTCCCAGACATCCTCACTGCAAATCCCGGCTTCTTGCCTCCCGAGAATAGAGAGCACGAAGTGGCGAGGATATCGAATGAACTAATAGAGATGGACTATCAAGTCTTCTTCATGCCTGATGTTCCCGAACAGAATTCTGCTATTAACTACACCATTTTTGAGAATGAATTGAGTTCCTTCAACCTCGAAATGGAAGATTTCAGAGGGGCATTCGATTTCTACCAGATAGTCAGAAATGAGACATGTTAGACTCTCAACAGGCAGTAATCTAATCGGAAATTCAGGAAAGTGATTAATCGTAATTGAATGGAAATCTATATTGATGAGGGAATTATTGACAAGTCCGAGCGAAAGGAATGCAGATGGATCAGACTGAAGTCCTCGCAATCATCCCAGCGTACAACGAACAGGAAAAGATAGGGGATATTATTCAGGGCGCTCTGAAACTTGTTGACCACGTAATTGTCGTTGATGATGGAAGCATAGATTCAACGAAGGAAATCGCAGAATCTACCGGGGCAGAGGTGGTATCCCATAAGAAGAACAGAGGGTTGGGGGTTGCCATTAGAACTGGTTACCTCAGAGCCTTGGAACTGGATTTTGATATAATTGTTCAACTCGATTCAGATGGTCAGTACGATCCTTCTGAAATCCCGAAGGTCATAGAACCAATAGTGAATAATGAGGCGGACATGGTACTGGGCAGTAGGTTAGATAATCTGATGTACGACATGCCCAAAATCAAGCTATTTGGCAATAAGGCCTTCACAAAGGTACTGCGGTACTTGACCAAAGAGGACGTGAAGGACGGACAAACAGGGTTCAGAGCAATGCGCCGGGAGGTACTGGAGACTGCTCTGCCACACAGTAAATTCTCCTACACCCAGGAGATGATTATTCGGGTGGCAAAGGAAGGTTGGAGGATTAAGAGCGTGCCCGTTCACTTCTACAAGAGGTATGACGGTGAATCCAGGCTGTTCGGCTCCTCGATAAGCTTCGCGTTCAGAGGTTGGGCCATCATACTGCGGACTCTGAGGGATTATCACCCTCTCGGCTTCTTCGGGTTGCCTGGTGTGGTCCTGATGAGTTCAGGTTTCCTGCTGAGTCTCTATATTTTTGTCATGTACATGCTTGAGGGGACGGTAAATAGTAGAATGCCCACATTGATTCTTGCCGTTCTGCTATTTATATCAGGCATGCTCTTGTTTGCCATAGGGATTCTTGCCGACATGATCAAGACCCACACATCCAATGGCTACAACAGGAGGCCTCCGAGGGGCAGTTGAATTTCATAATTCAACAACATTCCGGAAACGATAAATATGCCCAATAATCTCTTCCGTCAGGGATGTATGACCTCCAGTAATTCAGAGTCAAAAGAGTTCACTGTCATTCTCCCAACTCTCAACGAAGGGGCGACAATAGCTCGTATGATAGACAGGATTACCGAGCTTTATCCCGGAGCGGAGATTCTGGTGGTGGACGACGGTTCAACAGACGGTACGGTTTCCAAAGTGAGGCGTCTTGTGAGGGTCAAAGAAGGAGTTTCATTGATCCAGAGGGATGTACTTGATAGAGGGCTGACCGCGAGTATCATGGACGGTATCCGGCGCACGGAGACCGACTATTTCGTGGTGATGGACTCTGATTTTCAACATCCTCCTGAATCCGTAGGAGACATTATTGATTCACTTCTAGAGGGAAATGATCTCACGATAGGGGTAAGGGAGACGAGGAACGAGCTGCCTATTGGAAGAAAGTTATCTTCTGTTGGAGCTCATAAATTGGCCAATATTTATCTGAGGTTGAAGGGAAAGCCTTTATCGAAGGACACTATGAGCGGGTTCTTTGGAGGTAGGACTGATCTCTTCAAGCGTATTATCGATAAACACGGTTCGGAGTTCGAAAGAAGGGGGTTCAAGGTTCTCTTTGACTTTCTAAAATTCATGCCCGGCGATGCCAGGATCGATGAAGTCGAATTTGCATTCGGGGAGAGGATGGGCGGCGAGTCCAAACTCGATTCCAGAGTGGTACTCTCCATCCTCAGGCAGTGTGGGCTGGCTGGCAAGGGACTAGCGACGGCTTCAAGTTTTCTCCTGCTGACCATGATGGGCAGATTTACTGCCACCATAATCCTGGGGCTTTCAGCTACATTCGCCGTCCTCTCGGTCACGGGCGTGGACTGGACCACCACCACCGCGCTATCCACTTTCCTTTCATTCATACTTGCCATGGTTTACCTAACCATCGCTACTGAATTTTCAATCAGCGATAATAGAAGGATTAAGACCCTTGCTGAGGGGGCAAAACTGGTCTCTATATCCCTCATTGGGTACATCTTGACACTTTATGTCTTCTATACGATATCAGCGGAGTTGACTCTCCTGCAGGCGCTCTCCACTCTGCTCGGGTTCATAATAGCACTCAGCTGGAACATCCTGGGCTGCAGCATACCAACCGATTGAGAATCCACATGAGTTATCTATTCTTAACACAATGAAAGATCGTCATGACCACAGTGTCGGTGGGAGTATGTGCTCATAACGAAGAAGACAACATCCTCAATTGTTTGAGGTCCATATCCTCGCAGGAGATCGTAGACTATGATCTGGTAGAGATCATAGTTGTTTCAAGTGCCAGTACAGACCGAACGGATGATATCGTTAAGAGGTGCTCTGATGAAGAGGAGAGAGTGACTCTGCTGACGCAGGAGAAAAGAGAGGGGAAGAGTTCTGCCGTGAACCTCTTTATCAGAGAAGCTACGGGGGACATACTGGTCCTGGTCAATGCGGACAACAAACTGAAGGGTGGTACTCTGTCCCATCTGCTCGCTCCATTTTCCAGTAGCGCAGTGGGTATGGTGGGGGGACATCCGATTCCCTTGAATACCAAGGGGACAGTGGTCGGTTTCGCGGTTAACATGTTGTGGGAGATGCACCATGAGCTTTCTCTTAGGGCCCCGAAGACGGGAGAGTTGGTGGCATTCCGTAACACTGGCCTCCGGATTCCAAAAGGAGTCAATACGGATGAGGACTGGATCAGGATGAAGATGGAGGAGCAGGGGTTGGAGGTGGTCTACTCTCCCCAGGCTGAAGTCTTCAATAGAGGTCCGGAGACTGTCAGAGAATTCCTCCAACAGCGGGCCAGGGTCAATATCGGTGAGAGATACATGAAAAAAAGATATTCTTTCAACGTTCCAACTTGGAGGCTGGAGTTCTTGTTGCCCGCCCTGCTCTCCTACATGAAGAGCAACAGGAGATATCTGGGTAAGCTACTGGGCGCTATGACAATGGAAATGCTCGCCAGGGGCTATGCCACACTTCACGTCCTGTTGGGCAGAGAAGACCCCTACATCTGGAAAATGATTGAAACAAGCAAGAGGTTAGATTGAGTTAGGCCCATTGAACACCTGGGAATAGAAAATGTTCTGGTGATCATCACTATCGAATATCACGAACGAGAGGGATGATTGGACTGGATACTCTGCGCTCAGGGTTCCCTCGATAGCCTGGGAACCAGCACTCCTGGTCTCATAGACGATATCTCCAGAAATCCAGTGTAGACTACTCAGGACTATCTTCGCAATATCACCCGATAGTGCCTCCTCACCCGATGTGAGTATCGGTGTTTCTATGTGTCCACTAAAGGCTAATACCGCCCCCTCCCCTATGCGGAATAACGCGGATGATGTGAGGTCATATCCATCCTCATACACATACCCGATGACCCTACCGCCTGACTTTTCCACGTCATCAACGCGGATACCCAGAGATGGGGCCACGTACTGAAAGTCCATGGCGCGGGCTATTTCGGAAGGGCGCCAGCTGACAGCGCCTCCAAAACTGAACCGCTCATACCTGATCTTCAAGAACTGCTCGGGGCCCCTCCATTCCCCGCCTTCAAATTCGCTGATGAAGGGGACGGACCTGTTCCCGATCCCTATCAGGTTACCTCCCCCTCTCACCCACTCGAGTGCCTTCATCCCAAGTTCAGGATCTTCTGATGGCTGGCTGGTGATGATCACCGTGGCGTTACCACCGCTGAATACTTCCTTGAGCTCACCCTCATCTACGAGTTCTACATTAGTATCACTATCCAGAGTGGATAGATACGCCTCCAGGTGATCCAATAGTCCCAGCGATCGGGAATATGCGGAGCCATTCCCTCCTTCAAGATTTGCGAAGAGGTAGATGGGGTCACTCCTCACTCGATCGACAGGAAAACAGACGGCGGTCATATTCTTAGAATACTCGGTCCGTCCCACTCTCCAGTCGATGTTGACCTCGAACTGGCCGTTCATCTCCAGGTCTTCCTGAACATCCACGGAAAGTCCCCTAGACACTGGTTGAACGGCGAGGGAGAGAAGGAAGAGTATGGTGATGAGCATAGCAGCAACGGAGTATCCGTTTTTCATCCCCTCCACCTCCCAATGTAGGTAACCGCACGTTCAATGATATCAAATCTCTCAGGGAGCCAGATGGTGACTAGAGTCAATACGCCCACCAAAGCGGACATTGTAGTCCAGAAGTGTCGAGTGATTATCCCGTCTGCCATGAAGTAGGTCTTGACCGAAGAGGAAAGCGACTCAATGCTTACAAAGTCGAAGTAGGAAGCAGTAGGATAGAAGAAGGCGTGGAAAGACTGCAGTCCAATGAAGTACAGAAAACCGGCGATCGAAAGCAGGAACACCTTTCTCTCCGCTCTATCTTCCCACCATATGGCAAGTATCAAAAGGAAGGGGAGTATCCATAGAAGATGCTGGGGGTTGGTGACCGGTTGACTCAACAGTACCAGAGACAGTACTGCCACATTACCCAGGGTGAATGTGTAAAGGAATTTGGACTCAGAACTGAGTTCGATAGAGTACTTCCTGGAAAGGAAGAGGATCAACCCTATCGTGGCCACCAATATGATGGCCGATAGGTAGATTCCCAGAGGCAGGAAGACGGACTGGAGATCTTCTGAGATCAGAGGGGCAAGGAACCACAGGTTGAAACCTCCAAAGCTGGTCGTTCCCGCCCTTCGGAGAACGATGTCCACCATGCCCGGGGAAGAGAATAGGAAGGGTACTATCACCACCAGGCTTACGAGTGCTCCCACCAGCACATATGAACTCTTCTTTAGGCGCTCCCATAGGCGTGAGGTGTCTGAACCCTTTCCCTTGATCCAAATGGCCAATGCCAAATAGAAGAGTAGAAGGTACACTGGATATATCTTGAATAGTATGCCGATACCAAGGGCGAGGCCGGCCATCAGAAACCTCTTCTTGTAGAAACAGATGAATGCGATCAGGGTCAGGAGGACAGGGAAAACATCGAATTGGGGGGAGACAGAGCTCACCCAGATAACAAGAGGGTTCAGGAACCATAGCAGGAAGAGTCTTGACGCCCAACGCTCATCCTTCACATCTCTCACAAAATGGAACAGCACCACTCCCAGAGCAAGATCGGCTAGGATGATCGGTGTCTTGACCGCCAGATTGAACGCAGGCTGAGTCACAAAGGGGGTCACCATCCCTGTGACCGAGGCCACATCGATCATCGAGGGGTAGAGCACTCCAAACGCTGATGGATCTACAAAGAGAGATAGCAGCTTGACAAACGGGAAGAAGACTGTGGCGAATAACGGTGGGTATGAAAAGGAAGCGTGGCCATACACCCCGACTCCTCCAAGCATGTCCACTGAAGCACTGTAGAAAGGGTACATGTCGAAGGTCCATGAGGTCCACGGGGCTATCAGGAACCTGATGGCCAATCCGATAAGGATCACTGGTAGTAAGCTACGCTGGGGGACGATGTACGAGATGAGCCTCCCTGATACCTCTCTTATCTTTCCTCCCCAAAATCCGTTTCTAGATATCTACTTCCCCTCCCACTACAGAGTTTAAGCCCTCTACCAGACCGCCCAGATAAGATCTCAGGGCCCCCTCCACGTTCTGAAGGGATATCAGCAAGAAGTAATACGGCAACCTGATTATCAATTGTCCGATAAAAGTCGGTAGTATCCTCCAGGTATCTCTCTTGAATGCCAGGATCATCATATTGCGTGCGTACAGGCGGGCCCTGAGGGGAGTCATCACATTGGTGCCCCTTCTACCCATCGATGCCGAGACTTTATGGTGGGCTACGGCCGATGGGACGTATATGCATCTATACCCTGAGTCTCTAGCCCTCAAACAGAAATCCAGGTCCTCCACGTACATCCAGAAGTCCTCATCGAAGAGGCCTACTTCCCTGAACACTTCGGCCTCGACCATCATCGTGCAGCCAGTAACGAAATCAGTAATTCTTTCCTCGTGA
Organism: uncultured Methanomassiliicoccales archaeon; assembly: GCA_964580935.1. GTDB lineage: Archaea > Thermoplasmatota > Thermoplasmata > Methanomassiliicoccales > CAZOLG01 > CAZOLG01. The sequence goes on along the minus strand of CAZOLG010000003.1, from coordinate 185,714 downwards.
ACAGAGTCCTTCTCGTCCATTTCAGTATGGGTAGAGAAACCCAGAGTTGAGTTGTACTTACCTCCCCCGTACCATATTCGGTCGCTCTGGTAATAAAGAATCTTCGGTCCCGCTATTCCTGCCTTTTGGTGTCTCTCAAGGGCATCAATGAGCGTGACCACCAGAGGCTCCGTCACTGTGGCATCATTGTTGATGACGAGTATGTAGGCGGGGTTGCTGTTCAATGCCTCACTTATGCCTGCATTTATGCCCTTGACATAGCCCAGGTTCTCCCCCATCTCCAGGACGACAGCCTGCGGCACCACCCTTCTGATCCTGTCAACGGAATGGTCCGTTGAGCCGTTGTCCACCACGATAAGGCCCATATCGGGCGAGGCTGAACTCAGAGATCGCAAACATTCTATGGTATCTCCTGGGTTGTTCCAGTTCACTGTGACCGCAGTGACCTTTGGCCTGGACTCCATCGGCTGCTAATGACCGTGTCCTGTCTTAATCCCTTTGGAGAATGTCCAGCACGAGACACATCTTTTTTAAGGGTCTGAAGATAATAGAGATATGATGTCACTGATTCAATTCAACGTGAGCGTGACCAACAAGCCAGGAGAGGTCGCACGGCTCACAGAAGTACTGGCCAGGAATGCTGTCAACATACGGGGTATTTCTACCAACATGGATAAGAGAAAGGGAATGATCAGAGTGGTCACCGATGATGAGAACAGTGCAAGAAGCGCACTCAGAGAGGCGAACCTGAACTTCTCAGAGGACGATGTGATGGTGGTTACCCTGCCCGACAGACCGGGTGAATTGGCCAAGGTGACCAAGAAATTGTCGAGGGGGGGAATCAATATCCACTCCATGTTCATACTGGGTTCTAGCTCCTCGACCGAGCGGGTGGCCATCGGAGTGGATCGCATGGAAGATGCACAAGAGGTACTGAGGAAGTACACTTCCTAGGTCTTTTCTTCCACAATATCTTTCTTTCTGATCGATATTGTGAGGATGGATGAAACAATCAGCAGTGCTCCTACGATTACGGCCAGTGTAGGCACCTCCTGTAGGAAAATGAACGCGAAGATCATGGCGAAAACTATCTCGAAAAGGAGTATAATGGAAGCCACGGTGGCATTCAGGTGTTTTAGTCCGGAGTTGTAGAACAGGAATGCGATGCCAGTAGACAACAGGCCGGCATACAACAGCGTTACCAGTCCCACCGCATCCACTGAGTAATCGCTGGCAAACGAGAAGGTCATGGGGATCAGGAACAGTGTGGTCAGGAGTACGACTGCCCCGGTAACCATCAGCACGTTGACCTGCCGGTTGAGGATCTTTTTCTGGTAAATGATATAGACCGCCCACAGCAACCCTGCGGTGAACACCATCACGTTTCCCAGAAAGGTGCCGTTCAGTACGTTAGAGAGGTCTCCTTCGGTGGTGAGTATCACCACGCCGAGAATACCGAGCACCAGTGCGACGGAAGTCTTGGAGGAGATCTTCTCCCTCAGGATCACTACGGCCAGCAGTGCTACGAAGACCACGTTGATATTGACCAGCAATGTCGAATTGGTGGCAGTGGTCATGCCTATGCCCACGTGCTGGAACTCGTGGGCCACGGCGTTGACCAGCGCTATCGCCCATATCAGTTTGTCTTTGAATACTTCCATCTCGAATTTGTTCGTAAAATACAGAATTGCGAGCAGGAGAACCGCGCCAAACAGGAATCTCAATAGAGAGAACAGGAAGGGGTCCACATGGTCGACTCCGATCTTAACCACTACGAAGGAGGTTCCCCAGAGGAAGCTGGCGACCATTACAAATCCTTCAAACTTGTAAGCCCTCCCTTCCATACCTTCCCGCATTCAGATTCGGATACTTAATCAATCCGATTTTTAGTCCAATTTGACGTTCTCTATGACCTCTTCCCCTTCCACTCTCACTCCATCCCCTAGCACAGAGTTCCTGAGTGTGATACCTTTACCTATCATGCAACCCTGGCCCAGAACGCTGTCTTGAACTTTGCAACCTTCCCCCATGGTACAGTCATCCATGATCAGAGAGTGTTCCACCTTCGCCCCATCTTTGACCAAAACAGAATCTCCAAGGACGGATTGGAGAACTTGGGCTCCAATACCTATGAATACTCCCTCCTCCAGGTGCAACGGGCCCTCCAGAATACCATCACTCTTGGCGGGTACAATGCCCGAGAACTTACCGGATACTCTGATATCGGGAATATCCACCTCCCTTCCCCTCCTGTCGGCCATCAGAAGGTTGGCCTCCAGCAGATCCTCAGGCCTGCCAATATCCTTCCACATTCCGGTGATGGGCGTACCGTATATCGGGTCTCCCCTATCAAGCAGGAGGGGGAAGAGGTCCTTTGAAAAATCAAACACCTGGGCCTCTGGTATGTGAGTTAGCACCCCCGGCTCTAGAACGTATATGCCGGCGTTGATCAGATTGGAAAACACTTCTTCCGGGGCGGGCTTCTCCAGGAATCTCTCGATCCTGCCCTCGTCGTCCAGACCCACAATGCCGAATTCCTGGGGTTCCTCTACCTGAGTAAGGGCCATGGTAGCTTTCGCCCCTTTCTCCCTATGAAACTCGATTATCCGCTTCATATCTACATCGGCAAGTACGTCTCCGCTGGCTACAACGAACGTCCCGTCGATCACCTCTTCCAGCAGTTTCACCGCTCCCGCTGTGCCTGCGGGCTCCTCCTCGAACGCGAATACGATCTCGGCATCGATACTTTCCCTCTCCAGGGCGGTCACGATGTCCATAGCTTTGTAACCACAGGCCAAAAATATCTGATCGATGCCCGCTTTGGTCAACGAATGGAGGGCGTAATTCATACATGGCTTTCCCAGAATTGGGAGTAGTGGCTTTGGCCTCGTGTTGGTCAACGGTCTCAGTCTGGTGCCCTTCCCGCCTACTAGTACCACGGCCTGCGATACGGTGTCTTCCAATTCCATACCTCCTGGTGACCCATCAAATGCTCGATGTTTATCATCTTCTTCTGTCCGCTTGCCCGCAGTCTGTTTTTCACTAGACTTAGGGCAAACACATGGAGAGGGTTTAGTACAGTTATTATTATTGGTATCAAATCAAATACCAAGAGGAATGAGGGGATACATGCGATTGATCGAGGATCTAATCGGAAGGCGTAAGAAGGGGTGGCTGTCTCCACTGCTGGAGAGGGTTGCCTCCAGCATGTCGGAGAGAAGGCAACTCATCTCTCTCCTCGTCCTCGGAGTGGCATCCTATTCCGTTATCAGCGCCTTCACCTCGCTCCATCTCTGGGAACTGATTCTGGACATGGCAGGAGAGCACACCGATTTGCTCGTCTATCAGAGCAGAGGGGGCATGGTACTTGATGGACTGATTCCTTACAAGGACTTCTACGCAGAGAGCCCGCCCCTTATCATCTATTTCTTTGCAATACCCCAGGCACTGGGCGGCTCGGTATTCTCCTACTCTTTCGTTTTCGGACTGCTATCGGTGGCAACGGGGGCAATAGTGTATCTGACACTTAAAGAAAAGAATAGCTCTCTGGCTTATGTTGCAGGTGCATTCGTTATGTTCTCCCCCGCGACCGTCATCACCAGCTCAGTATTGATACAGGACGAGGTCATTGTGACCTTCTTCTTCTTACTGCCTTTACTGCTCCTGATCAGAAATCTCCGGAATTCATCCAGTGCTTCGGTAATATTGGGAGTGTTCACCAAAATCTACTCCGTATTCCTGGCTCCTATTGTTCTGATAGATGATGAAGATTGGAGGGCGAGGGCGAAGCACTTACTGATTATGATTGTCATCGCCTCCCTGGTGGTACTACCTTTCGCTGCCAGCGACATCAACGCCTTCCTATCCTTCCCTGACTACTATCTGGATACCTGGCAGAGTCCGAGTCAGATGGGTATAAGCTTGTGGCATTTTCTGCATGTAGCAGGCTTCACCATGCCTCACGCAGTACTGATGGCCTGTATGGTAGTCGGTGTCCTGTTCACCTACTACATCTGCTATACCAGGAGAACCAATCCGGTAAGAGCAGGCTTCCTACTCTCCCTACCCTTCATCTTCTTCTTCCCCAAAATACACGAGTCTTACTACATGATACCGGTCGTCTTCATGGCCATATTCGGTGCCAGAGAGGAGAGATTCCTGTGGTTGGGCGTGGTGGTCTTCATAGGGGCGTTTGTCAGTACATCGTTCTCGACCCCCTTTGGAGGGGGGACCCCCATCGTCCCCACCGAAGGGGGGGTGATAGTACTACCGCTGGTGCTCACCATATGCGTGTACTCCCTGCTGTTGTACACTGCCTGGAGGCAAATCGGGCTGGGGGACCAGCCCCTACTCCCCGAGAATAATTCCTAGGCCCGGTCTTTCCGATGGAGAGAGCACACCTCCGTTACACTCTAATGCCTGAGTGGGATCGTTGGTGAGTGATAGAAATGAGTCCAGATCTGCATAGTTGACAGAGGCCTGGGAGAGGGCGAAATGTAGACCGGCAGATATAGAGGCTTCGCATTCTGCCATGCAACCGATCATCGCAGCCACTCCCCCCTCTTCACACACCTGTGAGATCTGAACTGCGGGGCCTATTCCACCGCATTTGGCCAGTTTGATGTTGATCATTGGTACCCCGCCTTCCACCACCCTCTTGGCGTCTGCGGGTGTCCTGACCGATTCATCGGCCATGATGGGCACCGGGGATTGCCGAGCCACCCTGAACAGTGACTCAAGATCGTTGGCATCTACTGGCTGTTCTACGAACTGAATGTCCAGCGGTTCTACCTCCTCCAGGAAAGAAAGGGCCTCCTGCTCCGAATAACCCTGATTGCAGTCAAACCTGAGCGTAATCGCCTCTCCGAGTTCATCTCTTATCATACTCAGCTTCTTGATATCCTCATGAACATCCAGGCCTCCCTTGACCTTCAGTATTCTGAACCCTTCAGCAGCTCGATTCTTAGCCCTCTCCAGCGTGTATTCGGGCTCCATTATCCCAACAGTGATCGAGGTTTCAATGGCCTCTCTAACCGCGCCCATTGCCCTGAACGTTGGTAGATGCTTCTCTTTTCCCATCAGGTCGTAAAGGCACATGTCTATGCCACAGGTCGCAGCCGGACGTCGGTCGCCAACGATCTCGCGTACCCTTGTAGGATCAGCGGGCTCTCCCTTCAGCTGAGATGCAATGCGTTCTAGAAATCCAACGATGGAGCGCTCAGTCTCCCCGGTCACCGAATTGGGGGCGGCCACCCCATAGCCTTTCATCCCTCCAGCTTCGACCTCGATAAGTACGTTAACCGGTGAATCAGAAGTACCGGTGGCCAGGCGCAGGGGTTCATACCTCTGGAGATGTAAGCTACGCCACCCGATATCTTCGATCTTACTCATATACCCTCACGACATTATCACCCTTGCTCGCTCCAATGGCGTTGGCCACCGGATGGCACTTGGCCCTCATGATATAGCATATCGGCCTGTAATCCAGGTCCGAGAGAGACTCAAAATTGGCCATTCCCTTGGACAAGATCAGGTCCGTCTGTTCCATTTCAGCACGGAGATCTTCGCCTGCGTGTTCCACGTCCACGCCCACTGCAAACGATCCAGTGCTGAGTACCCGGTCGAACTTCGAGACTATCGAAGATCTCCTACCATCGTCCATGGTAACATCAGTGAGTATGGGCTCTCCCTTGACCACCCCCACGATATCCAAGTCGAACTTCCTCAACTCTTCAATCAATAGCCTGTCGAACACAGCCTCCCCACAGTTATCCAAGAGGAAGAGGATGCGTTGAACCTCACGTAGCTGGGATCTCAACTTCGGAAGATCATCCACGTTCAGGCCCTCACTGACCAGTGAATCAAAGGCGTCAATGAGTGAATCTGGATCGTCGAATCCGGTCCCTATCCCGAAATCGAGGACATTTCCTGCGATCGAACACAGTACTGTCGCTCTCAACCGATCTTCAGACGAATCGATCATCTCCTTCGCCCTGGGTATCAGAGACTCGGCCACCTCGTCCGATCTCTTCTTCAGTTCCAGGTAGGGGTCATCATCACCCAGAATGTCGTACGCCCTGCGGTGGACCTCGGTGGCCAGCCGTGCAGAATTGACGCCAGGAGTGAACCTTTCAGACAGTATCTTCAGGCTTTCACACATCGTCTGCTCCCGCTTTTCGGGAGCGGACAATTCTGTCTCAAACAGTACCCTGTTCAACAGACAGGGCACACACTCAGGATCCATCTGCATGTATACTCCTAACTCCTCATCGGAAATGAATCCTTTCCCTCATGCCCAAGCTTCACCTGATACCTTTTCTGAATTCCAGGCCATGGACGGGGCTCGTCCAGAATAATAATTCAGACAATCCTAACCCAATGTTTAAGGTATGATCTGCCGATTCTCAAATGGAGAGATAATGGCAGATACAGTGACCCTCCGAGTGGCAAGAGCACATCACCAGTCTGAAGTGGGGCTGGGAAGAGCAAGGATTGACTCCAAGACCAGAAGAGAGCTGGATGTGGAAGTCGGCGGCTTCGTGGAGATCGTGGGTAAGGATAGCACGGCGGCCAAGGTCTTCCGCGCTTCCCAGGAGGACGAAGACAAGGGCATCATTAGGATAGATGGAATGATTCGCTCCAACGCAGGAGTGTCCATAGGCGAGAAAGTGAAGGTGATCCGGGCCGACCCCCAGCCCGCCTCAAAGGTGGTGGTGGCACCCAAGATCCCGGAGGGTAAGAGGGTACGCTTCGGACAGGGCGTGGAGAACCTGTTCAGGAAGGGTCTCCTCAACCGTCCCTTGGTCAAGGGGGACGAGATCATAATACCAAACATTGCGCTGATGGGGGGCTATCTGCCTTTCGTCATCATCAACACCCAGCCGTCAGATGTCGTGGTGGTAGGCGAACACACTGAGCTGGTGGTCAAGACCGAACCGATGGAAAGGGAAGAGAGGGTAACGGTCTCGGTCAACTACGACGACATAGGCGGCCTGGAAGACGAGCTGCAGAAGGTGAGGGAGATGATCGAGCTACCTCTCAAGCACCCCGAGCTGTTCGATCGTCTGGGCATCGACCCTCCCAAGGGCGTCCTGCTCTACGGGCCACCGGGCACCGGTAAGACACTGATCGCCAAGGCGGTGGCCAATGAGGCGGGTGCCAACTTCTACTCCATCCAGGGCCCGGAGATTATATCCAAGTACTACGGTCAGAGCGAGGAGAAGCTGAGGGAGAAATTCGAGGAGGCGGAGAAGAACTCGCCCTCCATCGTGTTCATCGATGAGCTCGATTCAATAGCCCCCAAGAGAGAGGACGTGTACGGTGAAGTGGAAAAGAGGGTGGTAGCCCAACTGCTCACCCTCATGGACGGTCTCAGCGGTAGGGGAGAGGTCATCGTCATCGGGGCCACCAACATGGAGCACGCTGTGGACCCCGCTCTGAGAAGACCAGGGAGGTTCGATCGTGAGATCGAGATCGGCGTCCCTTCCGTAGACGGCAGAAAGGAGATACTCCAGATTCACACCAGGGGTATGCCCCTGGGAGACGATGTCGATCTTGACACTTACGCCAACATCACCCACGGTTTCGTGGGGGCCGACCTGGCCGCCCTGGCCAGAGAGGCGGCGATGAACTGTCTGAGTGGGCTGGTACCCGAACTGGACCTGGGGAATCCGATTCCTGCCACCATCTTAGAGAAGATGAGGGTCACGGCCAAAGACTTCAGCGAGGCACTCAGAGAGATCAACCCCAGCGCGATGAGGGAGGTGCTGGTGGAAGTACCCAAAGTGAGCTGGGAGGACGTCGGTGGTCTGGAGGAGGTCAAGAAGACACTTAGAGAAATGATCGAACTGCCTCTAGAGGATCCCGATTCGTTCAAGAGGATGGGTATCAAGCCCGCCCGGGGGGTACTACTATACGGTCCGCCGGGCACCGGTAAGACGCTGGTGGCCAAGGCGGTGGCCAACGAGTCCAAATCCAACTTCATATCTATCAAAGGGCCGGAGATAATGAGCAAGTGGATGGGAGAGAGCGAGAAGGCCATACGGAAAGTATTCAGGAAAGCCAAACAGGTGGCCCCCTCCATCGTATTCCTGGACGAGATCGATTCCATCGCTCCCAAGAGGGGCAGTGGGTCGGAGAGCAATGTAACGGAGAGGGTGGTCAATCAGCTCCTCACCTCCATCGATGGCATGGAGGACATGGAACAGGTGAACATCATGGCGGCCACCAATAGACCGGACATCGTGGACTTGGCCCTGCTGCGCCCGGGCAGATTCGACAGCCTGGTGTTCACGCCGGTGCCCGATGAGGGGGCGCGGCTGAAGATAATGGAGATACACACTAGGGATATGCCACTGTCCGGCGAAGTAGACCTGAAGGGGGCGGTGAAGGAGACGGAGGGTTTCGTGGGGGCGGACATAGAGAACCTGTGCAGGGAGGCGGGGATGGCCGCCCTGAGGGAGAAGTCCGAAAGGGTCAAGATGAAGCACTTCAGGGAGGCACTGAAGGTGGTTCAGCCCTCGGTGGACGAAGAAGTGCTCAAGCAGTACGAGAACATTGGCAGGAGGTTGAAGAGGGCGAAGATCGAGTTCGAGGGGCTTGGGCCCTACAGATGACCGGTGCCCAGTCTTTCCCTTTCCTCAGCCCACTCCCTAAAGAGTTAAATACGGACAATATCATTCATACTATCTGGATTCCTAGAGTATACTGGAAGGTGCTGGAATGAGGAAATTTGTGACTGAATTGAAAGGTAAGACCGTGATGACGAATGACGGTCAAATCATGGGTATGATAGAGAACTTTGTAGTTGATACTGAATCTGGGGAGATCCAGCACGTCCTGGTGGTTCCTGCGGAGGAAATCGAGTCCCGCCTGTATAGGACTGATTCCCAGGGCAGATTAGTGATACCTTTCAGCGAGATGAGGGCAGTGAGGGACGTAGTGGTAATGAACATCGCCGAGGCCTGATCAGTCCTCCAATTCTTTTCTTACTCTTTCTCTATTCAGCGCAGCATCCTGGAAGCGTGGCTCTTCCTCCAGAGCGGCCTCATAGAATTCCAGGGCCTTGACAATTTCTCTCCTCCTTTCAGCGATGACTCCCAGACCGTTGATAGCTTCCGGAAGCCTCTCCATCTGCATCGCGGACATGAAAGACTCCTGAGCCTCGTCGAGCTCCTCCAGTGCCATCTGGCAGACCCCCAGATTTACAAGATAGTGGGGTTTTCTTTCAACCAGCAGGGCCTGCTGAATGCACTTCTCGCATTCCTCGAATGAGCCCTCAAGATAGTAGATTGTGCCCAGGTTATTCCATGCGTCAGCACACCGGGGTTCGATCTCCACTGCCTTATTCAATATGCTCTGTGCTTCCTCCATACCTCCTGTGTAGCGCAGGCACACTCCCAGGTTGTTCAGTATCTCGGGGGCCGACGGGAAGCGGTCCCTGAGCTCCTCAAACTTGCCCACCGCCTTGGCAAAATGGCCCTTCTTCATTAGAGACATGGCAAGAGTCATTTCTCCAACTGCGTCCTGGTCTAGATTACGGGAGCAATCTACAGCTCTATCCGCCCTGCTCTGCTGCAGGTACAGTAGACACCTTCTCCTTTTTCCCTCGCTGGACTGAGACAGATCTCTCAGCATGCTGCCGCACTCGTTCCACCTTCCCATCCTGAATAGCAGAGCTTCCAGGTCAAGCATCGTATTCTCTCCCTCCGGGCTATCGATGCCCTCTCTAAGGGAAGTCAGTGCCTCCTCCAGATGTCCGATATCCAGCAGCAGGTGTGCCTGTCTCAGGTTTGCCTCAGGCATGTGGGGATCGAGTTCCAAACATTTCTCTACCTCCTCCAGTGCCCCCTCAATGTCCCCTACAGCCTCCAGTAACAGAGAACGGTCCAGGTAACCCCGCAGTACGGTCTCCTCTCCCCAGTCCACACGTTCAGTCTTGTCTATCCCCACGGCGCTGAGAGCTTGATCTCTTTCTGTCCTCGCCTCCTCCAGCTGGGGGTCAAGCGTGGCGGCGATGGCAAACGACCTGGCCGCCTCTTCCAACCTGCCCGCCTCTTTCTGGGCCATGCCCAGTTCCATCCACAGCATCGGCTCACTTCTGCCAGAGGACAGCATTTCCTTCCAGGCGGCGATACTCTCTTCAGGGTCACCTATCTCCAAGAGGAGGTTGGCCCGGTTGATCATCGCGTCCCGATAAGAGGTGTTCAGTTCTAGCGCCTTATCCAGTGACTCCAGAGCCTCGTCGGTCCTTCCCATGGACTTCAGCACCAGGGCCCGGTTGTTGTAAGCCCTTGGATCTTCGGGGTAGTAGTCGAGCATCGTATCGTAGACCCCAAGAGCGGCCCCTTCCTCGCCCATCTGATGCAGTGTCGCCCCCTTGTTGAGCAGAGCAGAGACCATCTGTGGAGACCTCTCCAGCGCCTCATCATACGCAGATATCTCCCCCTTCAAGTCGCCGTCCTCATGCAGTATCAGCCCCATCATGTACCAGGTGCCGGCGTCCCCCGGCCTGATGCTCAGGGATTTTCTGCAAGCTTCGATTGCCTCTTCATAACGGCCCATAGAGAACAGCGCCCTGGCCTTTTTCTTCCACAGTTCGGCCTGCTGTGGCTTGATCCTCGCTGCCCGGTTCAGTTTGGACAGTGCGGCACCGAACTCTTCCTCCTCAATGTCCTCATCGGCGGAGTTCATCAGTGAATCGAACTTGCCCAGGCTGGGGAGGTACCTGCTACCCTCACTTTCCAGCACCCTCTGATCCACCTCCCTCATCAACTCGGTGGTCAGATTGTACTTCTCCATGAGGTTGATCAGTTTTGAGCGGTCAGCATAGACGATCTGCTCCTCCTCCGCGAACTTCTTGGCCTCCTCGTTCATCTCCGATGTCAGGATGAGAACCGGTATTCTTCTCTCGAACTCTGCTTTCTCTCCGATCTTGAGAAGGGCATCCCTGATACTGCCTTCAGAGTTCCTGACCGCCAGTACCAGATATTGTTCGCCTTCACCCTCGGCCTCCAGGAACAGTTTTCCATCCGAGAGTACTGATGCTTCCACTTTCAGACCGATGTTCACCAGGAGATCTACTATCATCTCCTTGAACTCCTCATCACTCATCGTCTTGATGTTCTCGACCGTCTTCCGCTTCCTCCTCTCATCAAGCAGTTCATCAAGCGTGGTCATGGTCCTTCCTCAAGGAAACGGTTGATGGTATCCACCCTATCATCTTCAACACCTAGTGGCAGTTGAGCTAGAGCTTCTTTGAGCTCTCGCCTGTGGCCGGCCTCCTTCAATACGATCGCCTTCTTGATCAGTGTCTCAGTCTTATCCGAAGGTAGTATCTCGTGCTGGAGTACATAATCCAACAGGGAGAGTGCGTCCTCGACCTCCCCTATCCAGTGGTGGAGCAGGCCCTCATTGGCCAGCGCGGTCCACCTCACTGCAGGGAAAGGATCACACTTGGAGTAAAGCTGTCTGGCCCGGTCCGACAGATGCTCACAGAACCACTGCTTTCCTGAGTCCTCAATAGGCAATCTCTGAATTCTATTCACCGATGAGGCGAGAAGGTTTCCGGCCCTGGCGCAGGCCCTGGCCCCCGGATCGGTGGTAATCTCCATGTCCTCCAACCTGTTGATCATCTGGATGGTGACTTCTCTCCTAGGGGGTCGTTCATCGCCCTTCAATTTAGTCCCGATGCCCATCATTGACAGCTGGAGATCCACCATTGTATCCATCCCCTCTCTATCTTCCTCTGTCTCTATCAGTCTCACCGCGGGCTGCAGACCCTTGGATAGTATGACATCTGGGCCGGCCACTGGTCCGATCTTTAAGATGCTTGAAGACTGCTTGGACAGTCTTCTATCGGAGACAGGATCCAGGATACGTGGTAGAAATACCAGAGGATCATCTATCCTCCTGAGACATTTCTCACATAATGAACTGCCGCCGGGCAACCTTGAACCGCATCTTAAACAGGGCAATAGGACACCACTATGTGTATGTTAAGAAAATGATAAAACATTACCTGAAATTCTAGAGCCTTTTCTGCATATACACTCCCTGTAGTTGGTACCCAAGAGAGGAGTAGTAGTCTCTGACCCCCACACCGCTGGTGACCTTTAGAACGTCATATCCGGCTTCGGAGGAGATCTCTTCACAGAGCCCAACCAGCTGTTTGCCGAACCCTCTGTGTTGCCAATCATCTCCCGATTCTCCCAGAGGTACCATGGGGCCGAACACCTTCAATTCCCTGAGGTGAGCTGACCGGTCCCCAGATTCGTTGAGCCTCAGTCTCGCGTATCCCACTATGGACTCCCCTTGCTGGAACGATATGAAATGCTCTTCGCCCCCTGAAGCCCGGTAGGTCTCCTCGGTCAGTCGCGGCTCCCCCTCGAACGATTGCTCACTGAATCCCACCTCTCTGCATCTGATACACACACAGCGGGTGCCTCTTCGCTCCATTTCCTTCCTTGCCAGTTGTCTGAGGTGTCCCTTGTCCACTCCGGCCTCGATCAGAGGGGCCGGGATGTCCCTTTGGATTCGTTGGATTCTGACGTACGGAGGCACCATCTCCTTCATCGAGGCCACCACCTCCACCGCCTCTTCCGTAGTGTATGGTCTATAAGACCCTTCTTTCCAACTATCGTAAAGGGGGGTGCCTTCAACCACCAGTGTTGGATAGATCTTCAGCATGTCCGGCCTGAACCTGGAATCAGAGAACATTCTCTGGAATGAGAGCATATCTCTCTCCGGAGAGGAGCCGGGCAGGCCCGGCATCACATGGTAGCATATCTTGAGGCCTTTATCTTTGGCCCACCTCGTGGATTCGATGATTTCCTGGACTCCGTGTCCTCGGTTAACTCCCTCCAGCACTTCATCATCAAGGATCTGTACACCCAGTTCCACCCTGGTGGCACCCAGACCCATGGAGAAACCAATCTCGTCCTCCATGAAGCAGTCCGGTCTGGTCTCCACGGTCACCCCTATGCAACGCCTGGAGGCCCGCCGGTTGAGGGAATGAGCCTCCCCAAGAGTCTGACCGTCCTCTCCATTCATGGCATCGAAGCATCTCTTCACAAAGTTAGTTTGGTATTCTCTGGGACGGGTGGTAAAGGTGCCCCCCATTACGATCAGATCGATCTTATCTGTAGGGTGCCCTATCTTCTCCAGTTGTTGAATACGGTCCGCGGTCTGCAGATACGGATCGAAATCATTTCTCACCGCCCTACGGGCGGCCGGTTCTCTGCCCGTGTACGACTGCGGGGAGTCGTTTTCTACACCGCCAGGGCAGTAGGTGCACCTGCCGTGGGGACAGGAGGCGGGAGAGGTCATCACAGCCACCGCCGCCACACCACTGATGGTGCGCACCGGCTTCTTCTGGAGTATGGGCAACAGTTCAGGCATCACCTCTTCGTCCGCTTCGGCTAGAGTTTCCGAATTTGCCGGCACCCTGGACATGTTGAATTCACGGCAGAGGCGCAACTTCTGCCTCTGGAGTTGATCCTTATCGCTGATTGTCCCGTCCAAGATCATTGAGATTAGTCTCTGGTGATATTCCATATGATCACGGTCGACGTTGAGCCTTCACACGAAGTAAACGGCGATTTCCTCCAACTCCTCTTTATCGCTTTTCTTTCCCTCTATGACATCGATTGCCAGAACATTTCTTATGGGAATTATCCTGATACCATCAGGATTGTTCTCGTCCGAGGATTCCAGTAGCATACTGATAGCCTGATCGTTGCCCAGGGTTAGATATCCTCTGAATTCGCCCACGGATACAAGGAACTTCTTGCCCTGTCCTCTGCTCAATACCCTGTACTTCGACCCTTCTGTTAATCTCAAATTCTCCTTACCCATATTTATTCCTCCTCCACCAGGGACTGGAAATGGTCTACTGTCTTGCGGTAGTTCTCCATAGCCATCTCCACATTGGCCTCGGTGAAACTCCAGGCCTTCCTGAGGTCTCCGTATCGAATCCGATAGCCTTTCTTCGTCTTGCCCTCCCTCTGAGTCTCCGTCTCCTCGATGACGTCAAGGGCCTTCAATTTATTCAGGTGACGATACACGGTGGGCCTGGTGGTGTCCAGGTATGAAGCCAATTCGTCTACCAGCCACACTCGTTTCATGTTCCTCATGAAGCAGTCCATGAACAGTCTGTATGGCACACTCTCCGATACATCGACCGCACCCGTCTTTGAGGTGTAGCCCTTGGGCAGGTAACCCACCTGTCTGAGAAACTGCTCCGCCAGGTCGTCCACGTCCTGGATGGGGGTGAGTGGAGTGTTGCTAACTACATTAAGTTCAAACATTTTATCGATTTTACCTATACAAATTAAATGTTAATATTATTTTCTATAGGTACTAACATTCCAGATTGGGGTCTTGCGTCAATAGCGTTCTATCTTGCAGTAGAATGACCTCGCTCCTACGCAAATCTTGATGTCCTATCAGCAGAGAATTTTCTTCTGACTCCCTTCCTTCAGTACAACAATCATCAGTGACTTATACAAACAGGTTAATTATTTCCCAAGTAGGCGAAACAATCTTATATCTTATCCATTTCTCATCCTTATAGGTGTTAAGAGCATGAATATCAAGAAACCGATGATGGCGCTAATAGTAACTGTGGTGACCATTGTAGGAATTGCAGGAGCTGGCTGCCTCGGAGGAGGGAGCGGCGATGCAGTGCAGTGGACCACAGTGGCCCCCATCGACCAGAAAGCCCAGCTTGAGGCTGGCAACATTGACGGGGCCATCACCTGGGAGCCGTACGCATCGGATGCCGTGCTGGACGGTACGGCCAAGATCTGGAAGTGGTCTAGTGAGATTTGGCCTGGCCATCCGTGCTGCGTGATCGCTGCAGATCAGGACTTCCTCGAGGATCACGAAGATCTGGTCTTGAGGTTCCTCAAGGTGCACATGGTGGCCAACGAGTGGATCTCTGACACACTGGACAATCCTGACAGCGATAACTACTCGATGCTCCTGGACATGGGTGCTGAGTTCTCCCAGAGGAACCAGAGCGTGGTGGAGAGTTCCCTTACCCACATGAATCTCGACTATCGCATCACCAACGCCTTCCTTGAGGGTCTGGAGAATGTCACACAGAAGTACATAGATCTTGGGCTGATCGAGGAGAGCGCCCTGCAGGACGCTGGGTACTCCAACGTCACCGATTTCGTCCAGGACTATGTCGACGAGAGTCTGCTTGCCCAGGCAGCGTCCATTCAGCCCAGCGATACAATCATCAACCCTGATGATCCGATCCAGATAGGATACCTGGTGGGCGATGTTCATCAGCTGGCAAGGGTGGTGGCAGCAAATGAGTCAGTAGGAGATGGGTTGTTCGATAGCGGCAAGAACCTGTTCGAGTCCTACGGCCTGGCAGTAGAGACATCGGAAGGTGGTCCTTACTCCAACGGTGGAGCTGAGATGAACGCTTTCGCTACTGGTGTAGTAGACATAGGATATCTGGGAAGTCCACCGGCCATCCTGAAGCACATCAACGAAGCGGTGAACACCATCATACTGTCTCAGGTCAACAGCGAGGGTTCTGCCATCTTCGTGGACCACTCCATAGAGACCCTGGAGGATTTCAAGGGAGCGACTATCGCCACTCCCGGTGTTGCGTCAATCCAGCACCTGATGTTCCTGGATTACTTCACCTCCCAGGGCCTAGAAGTGAGGTCGGCCTAAACGGCGTAAAGAGTCAAAACACCTTTCAAAACCCTTTTTTATATCATCCTCATTCACGAGGGATAATATGGAAGGACAGTCTCCAGAATCAAAGCGACCTGTTTCCGGCTCCCTACTGCGCAAATTGCTATCCTGGAGGGGTTCCGACAAGGGCAAAATGGAGACTATTGAACTGTTGAGAAACATTTTCATCATCCTTATTTCCCTGGCAACCTTCGTGGCCGTATGGTGGGGCCTATCTATAGTGCTTGATACCAAGTACCTGCCGGCCCCAGATATTGTGGCCGAGGCTTTCATAAAGTCGTTTACAAAGGTGGATCTGGCTACGGGAAGGACCATGTGGGACAACATAGGGGCGAGTCTCGAGAGAGTCTTGCTGGGATTTGGTCTCGCTTTCGTTACCGCCCTACCCCTGGGCCTGTTGATGGGTTCCTCTAGATTGTCCGAGAAATTTGGGAAACCCATTGTGGAGATATTCCGCCCCATACCGCCCATCGCATGGGCACCACTGTTAGTGGTGGCCATGGGAATTTTTCTAGGTCCCGTAGTAGTAGTATTCATCGGAGTTTTCTTCCCCTTACTGTCCAACGTCATGTTCGGGGTGAAGAAAGTCGATCCCAATTTGATGGACGCTGCCAAGACACTGGGTGCCAAAAAGAGCACGTTGTTCACCAAGGTCATATTCCCTTCCACAGTACCCTACCTGATGACCGGCATAAGAATCGGGTTGGGCGTAGGCTGGATGTGTATCGTGGCCGCAGAATTCATAGCGGCCAAAGGAGGAGGTGTAGGGTACTACATACTACTATGGAGTCAGGGCATAGGCAGGTATGAAAACGTCTTCGCTGGTCTGATCGTGGTTGCCATCCTTGGTCTGCTAACGACTGAGCTAAGCGGATATATAGAAAAGAAGGTGTCAGAATGGATGGGGATGAAGTAGTTCTTACAATCTACGATCTGACCAAGACCTTTCCCATGGACGAGCAGGAGCTGGTGGCAATCAAGGACTTCAACCTTGAAGTCAAGAGAGGGGAGTTCGTATGCCTGGTAGGGCCTTCAGGATGTGGGAAGACAACTCTGCTGAGGATCATCGCTGGACTGGGGATGCCCACTTCCGGCCAAATGCTGCTCGAGAACGAGCCAATTAAGGGTGCAGGTTCGGACAGGGGCATGGTGTTCCAGGAGTTCGCTCTATTCCCCTGGAGAACAGTGAGGAGGAATATCGAGTTCGGTCTAGAACTGAAGGAAGTTTCCAAGGAAAAAAGAAGGGAGATCTCCCAGAAGTACATAGACCTGGTGGGGCTGGAGGGTTTCGAAGATTCTCATCCGTATGAGTTATCTGGAGGTATGAAGCAGCGGGTGGGTATAGCGAGGGCGTTGGCGAATGAACCATCAATCCTGCTCATGGACGAACCGTTCGGAGCCCTAGACGCTCAGACCAGGAACCAGATGCAGAAGGAGCTCCTCAGGATATGGGAAGAGACTGGAAAGACCATTGTTTTCGTCACCCACTCGGTCGACGAGGCTGTCTTCCTCTCCGATCGGATCATTGTGATGAGTCCCAGGCCGGGGACTGTGACCGATAAGTTCGAGATCGAGATTAAGAGGCCCAGAGACAGAGCCAGTATGGATTTCATCAGTATAAGAAAAGAGATACTCTCCGAGATCGAAAAGATGTCGGTTAATGATAATCGAGGCTAGCTGGTCTTCTCCGCTGCCCTCTCTATCGCCCTAAGCATACTACCTTTAGGAATTATAACCGTCACTGGAATGCTAAGTATCTTCTCCACAGTGGGGGCGACTATGGGGGCGCACACCACACCAATTGCGCCGTCCCTCTCGGCCATTACACTGGCTATTATTGCCTCTTCCATAGTGGTGGCGGGATAATCTTTGACCTTCATCTTCTCATCGCCGATGTCCACCATCCGCTCCTCGATCCTGTTCAGCACTGGCCGACTGGCGATTACCGCTATGAACGTGCCACCGGGAGCGGCCTCCAACTTCCTGACCGCGGAGATCACATTCCTGACCGTCTTCAGATTAGGTTCTCTCTGCTCCTGCATGATCTTGTATATCGTACTCTGAGAGATGTTGCTCTTCTTACAGAACTCGTGGACGGTCATCTGAAGTTCTTCATCAAGTACCCTCTTCAGAGCGTCCCTGAATCCTCTAGGACCTCTGAGTATCCCCGCGGTCAGTTCATCCACCAGAGACATCTACTTCCTTATCTCCTTGATCCATTTGGCGGCATTGGTGCCCGCGATACACCCCTGACCCACCGCCTTGGCCAGCTGCCAGGGGTGACCGGTAACATCCCCAGAGGCATAGACGCCCTCCATTTCGGTCATGCATTCTGAATCGACCGGTATATGTCCATCCGGGTCCGGTATGAGATCGATATCAAGAGCCAGCTCGGTGGAGCTCTTCGCACCCAGCTCTATGAACACGCCTTCTACGTCGATCCGGGTACCGTCCTCCAATTCGATGCCGGTCACCAGATTTTCTCCAAGTATCCGTTTGGTGGTCACAGAGGTCCTGAGATCGATATCCCCCTCATCGATCTTCTTCTTCAGGGGTTCAGCCACATCCAGCTCGTCCACCAGCCAGTAGACCTTGGAGGCGTAATCCCTGAGGAGCAGTGCGGCAGAAGCGGCCACACTTCCGTCGCCGATCACCGCCACGTCCTTGTCGTTGAAGAAATTGCAGTCACAGCTGGCACAGTAGCTCACGCCCCTCCCCTCGTATTCCTTCTCCCCTTCGATCCCCAGCCTCTCACGCGAAACACCTGGAGCGAGGATTATGGATTTAGCCCTGATTTCCAGATCATGATCGGTGACAATCACGAATTCTTCTTCCTCTTTATTCAACTCCACCACATCTTGCTGGATGATCTCAGCATCAAATGACTCAGCCTGCTTAATACCGTTAGCTATCAAGTCCTTTCCTTCAATATAGGGCACGCCAAAATAATTCTCTACATCCGCGCCGAACAAGGCGCTCTTCTCAGGATGACCAATCAGTACAGTATCAACCTTTCTCCTACCGGCATGGATGGCTGCCTGGAGTCCAGCAGGACCGCATCCTATGATAGCAACATCGACGTCCATTAATTCCACCATGAATAACATTGCATAGCGGATAATATAAATTGCTCTAGACGGGGAGATACTTTCCTTGGTGGCGGGAACTACCTTTTCGAGTCAGAACAGAAGTCCCTCCCCATGTACAGAAAAATAAAGATTGGGAGAGCTATTCGCTCTCCTGTCTGTCAAGCATGGACTCGAGACGAGAGATCTCTTCCCTGGTTCTCTCGATCTCGAGTTCCAGCTCCACTTTGGGGGAATGGGCTGGCCTGCTCTCCTCCAGGCTTTCTAGCCTCTCCCTCAGCTCGGAGAGCTCCCTGACCGTTTGACCTCGATTCATGACTCTACAGATATCCCTTCAGGTTCTGCATTATCTGACCCTTGGGCAGGGCCCCCACAAGTCTGTCCACCAGCTCTCCCTCCTTGAAAACAAGCAGGGTGGGAATGGCCCTGATGTCGAATTTCCTAGCGGTGGCCTGGTTGTTGTCCGTATTCAGCTTGCCGAACGCCACCCTACCCTCGAGCTCATCGGAGAGCTCATCGATGATGGGGGCCACCATCTTGCAGGGGCCGCACCAAGGTGCCCAGCAGTCGATTATACTGAGATCGTAATTGTCTATGAAATCCTCAAAATCTTCATCCGTAAGGTTGACAGGCGATGAGGGCCAGGAACCTCTGTCACCGGAGGCCTCTTCCATCATCTCATCCATCATCTTCTTCTTGATCTTCTCTACTTCATCCATTGCATTATCCTCCATCATTCTCATATCGGTTGTGCAGGTTCACTGCAAAAGCGGATTACGTAACGGAGATATATATCTTTTGCACTCACAACCGTTCTACGAGATATCAGAACCGCTGGGGCTCTCCTTTTTCCTCAACTGTCTTTCAATTATGGGAAGTACGGACAAGTGCCATCATCTCCCGACCCGATCCTATGATTGCCAGAGCTTCCGAAGGATATTTAAGAAGAAATGACAATACCTAAGCGTGATTGTTGATGTTGGAGGAAGCTTCTGAGTTCATTGGACTTCAAGTATACACCCCCAAGGGAATATTCCTGGGTAATGTGAACAACCTGGTGATAGACCTGGATAACAAGTGCATCGATGGATTCTTCATCAATGAGACAAACCCTCTTCTCGTCGAGGATTCGAGGGCCGTCAACGTCCCCTACCGATGGATTCAGTCGATAGGAGACATCATCCTGTTGAAGTACTTCCCCAAGAGGGTGACCACCAAGAGCGAAGGTCCAGAACTATAGACCGAGAACTTTTTTTATCTGTATTCGATATCCTCGAATCATGGCATTTAACATCAGTGATGATTGTTATATCGACGAAACTGCGCTCCTGATCGGAGAGGTAACGCTGGATAGAGGCTGCAGCATCTGGCCGTATGCGGTCCTCAGAGGCGATCTGAATGAGATCGTGGTCGGGGAGGGCAGCAACATCCAGGAGCATGTGGCAGTACATGTTTACGAGGACGCCCCCACCGAGATAGGTGACAACGTCTCCGTGGGCCATGGAGCCGTTATCCATGGGGCTAAGATCGGTGACAACTGTATCATTGGTATGCAGAGCGCCGTGCTCAACGGCGCCGAAGTGGGCGAGGAGTGCATCATAGGAGCGGGTGCAGTGGTCACCACAGGGATGAAGATACCTCCCAAGTCCATAGTGGTAGGCGTTCCAGGCAAGGTCGTAAAGGAGAATCAGAATTCGATCAAGGGTATGGCCCAGGAGAACGCCGAAGAATACCACAGATTAAGAGACGACTTCATCTCCGGGAAATATAAGATCTACAGGGGCCGGTGATCCCAGAGAATATATCCTTCCTCCTCAAGATATCGGAGATGTCTTCGCCGCACAGGTAAGACAGCTCCATGTGCAATGCTCTCATCCTGCTGTCGGCTTCCACCAGTCCCTTCCCCCTGAACTCCCTTGAGACTTCTTCCATAGACCTTATGCTATCGTTTTCCACAAGATTATCCACCTGGGCAACGATCTTTTCCTCCAGAGACTGTGGAACATACTCTCCAGGGGGAAGACCAAGCGATTCTGCTTCCTCACTCTCTAGCCCCGCACCCACGTGGCGGGAGATGATGTTGATGAGTTCCTGACTCAGTCCTCTCCGCTGCGCTATCCTGACACCTGCTGTCAGATGCCCCAGCTGATGTGCCCTGCTTCTGCCGATGTCGTGGAGTAGGGCCCCCGCCCTCACCAGATCGACATTGGCATCACATCTGACAGCCAGACACTCGGCGCCGGACATCACCAAACAGGCGTGTTCGATGACTGAAGGGTGGACGCTCTCCTCCTCCAGCATAACAATGCACTCTTCAACGGTCGGTATTCTCGACAACTCTCTTACCCCGCTCAGTGGGAATGACCGTCATCTCGCCCTGGAAGTCCTTCCTCAGACCCTCGCCAGCCGTCAATCTGTCCATGGTCACCGCCACGGCAGCCACCTCGGAGTGTGGTTGATTGCCCACCGCCATGTTCAGGTCCACCAACTCGTACACCTCGGAAGGTACCTTCTCGGCCCCGACCACCAGCAGCACCTTTTCAGAGGTGATCTTGGGGAGGGCGTCATCGATATGCAGCCCGTACATCGTGAGGTGTACCGACTGCCCTTCGAAATTCCTGATCTTGTTTCTCCAGTTCACACCGGTGGAGATCTCGAAGTGGCCCCCAAACCTTCGATTGACATCCTGCACTGTCTCCTCCAGCTGCCGATCTGCTGTGGAAACGCATATACTGGTGGCTCCGAAAGTCCTGGCGGTGAGGGCGACATGAGTGGTGACTCTCTTATCTCTAGATGGTCTATGTCCCAGCCTCAGGACGCAGATCTCCGGCATTTCACCTCTCCAGAGTCATTCCGTTTTCTTTTCAATTCTGTGGCCCCGATAGTCCAGCTTGATGGATCGCTTGACGAGACTCCGCAGCATGGTAGAGGTAATTCCCAGAGACTCGGCGATGTCCCCCGCGAACCTACCTTCCTCCCCCAGCTCTTCCAGTATCTCTTCTTCGATCTCCTTAAAATTCTCCTCAGGCATCATCGCTGCTGCCAGAACATCTGATATCTCATATACCGGCCACGAGGCGTTGATATGGAAAGAGGAATAGTAAGTGTGATAAGATTTCTCAGGGTAGGACTTATCCGTAGATTGCCACCTCGTTTCTACGAGTTTCATCTTCTCGAAAAACGTTAGTGCTTCCTTACCCTCCGGTCCGAACTTCTCTTCGATTTCCGCGGCAGTTCGCCATTCCAAGGTGACTTCTTTAAGTACCTCTCTTTTCACCTTGGTATCAACCGCCCTTAGTACCGGAACCAGCTCTGAGGGTTCGTTGATAACCTTAATCCTGTTCATACCCTACCTAAATGAGTTGCATTCATATAAATATGTCAGTGAAGAGATTGCTCGTTTTCCGGGGGCGGAATGAGGGGGACAGAATAAAGATTTAAATGCCCCTTCTTCATTGCTCCCTCAGATGAAGGTGAAATACCAATGCATCCCCTGCGGAAAGATGCACCCTACTGAAGAGAAGGCAAAGGAGTGCCACAACGGGCCGGTTCAGACCGTGGTCCAAGGAATCACCCGGTGGCCACTCAGGCGAATTCTTGGCAACTAGACCAGCAGTGCCTCCAGGATTATTGTTATACCTATCAGAGGGACGATCAGCATCAGGAAATCGTCATCCACATGCTTCAACCTCAACTTCTCAATACTTATTCCCAGTGCAGTGGCCGTAATACTTGCCAGGACAACAGGCAGGTTCAGACCGATCAGGCAGGTCAAGGTGGCGATGACGATGGTGAAATAGACCGCTGCGGGGAGATGGGGATAGAGCCCGCTATCCACTCTCCTCAGTTCACCGATCAGTGGGTCCACCCAGCCCATACCCAGGAAGGCCGGTGCTGCGTACTCGAGCGGAAAGAAAAGAAAGGTCAGAGTCATGCCGATACCGGCCCAGGCTGCGGCTGATAACCTGCTGTATTCGTAGTCCCTCATGCCCGGAATGTGCACATTGAAGATCAGTCTCAGGGCCTCAAATCCCATAGCCAAGAAGAAAAAGATCAGCAGGCCCTGCTCTCTGGTGAGCCCTCCCGTCCAGAGAGGCTGAGGCAGGAAGTAGTAGATGAGGAAGAGCGGAGTGCACAGGTGGACAAAGCGCCGGAACCAATGACCGCTCTCCATGGGGGCGTATTGTAGAGAGACAAAAAAAGCATTGCCATCACACGAACTCTTCATCTGCCCACTTCACTTCTATCCCCCTATAGAAGAAGTAGGCGCAAATGCACAGGACCGCGCATACTAGCAGTATACCAGAAGCGGCGAATACCGGGCTGGATGGGACGCTGAAGGACAGTATGGTGAGACACAGATCGGGCAACAACGAGATCACAGAAAACTTCACCAGTATCTCGGGGTTGAACAGGAAAGAGGAGGGAGTTATTCCCGTTAGGTAGGCGGTGGCAACCACCATATATGCGGAGGTTACGTACAGCACGGGGAGTGCCAGCCACAGCATGTCACTCTCCCCGTTGATGAAACCGATGGCCACGACGAAGGTGGTGGATATCCCCAGCGTGAGAACGGAATGGACGATCAGCTTGGATTTGATGATTGTGGGTACCTGTACGGGTAGCGTTTCGTAGTAGTCAGTCAAATCAACATTGGTGATCCAGGCGTACAGTAGCACCCCGAAGAACCCCACCATGGCCGCGTAGAAGATAGTGTTGAAGCCCACCGGTATGTTCAGCCCATGATTCACGTACCAGGTGCTGAGACTCAGGAATACCAGTGGTGCCGCGAAGGAGAAGACCATCTTTCCAAGTGTACCGCTCCTGACCAGGTCGACGAACTCCTTGGCCACGTAGGGCTGATAGCGACCAAGGAAAGAGAATCGGGGCAGATATAAGGGGAGCACCTCCTCGAAATCGGACGTGACTTCCTCATAGCACTCTCTGACGAACAGGACGGCCAAGAAAGAAAACGCCAGTATGAGGGCGATGGTTGAAGAAAGGAAGAGCCAGGCCGTACCCATATCGGCCCCCAGAGGGGGGAGAGAAAACTGCAGGCCCAGAGAAGGGAGTATGACCTCCAGGCCGTACAGTCCCAGGAAGTTATGCCCTATGATGAGGGAGATGAAAGCGCCCACCACCCCCAGGAAGAGCCCGAAGCTGCGAGTGTAGATCACAGAAACCAGGAAACTGAGGGATATGCCCAGTAGGAAGGTCAGGAGTATGCACAGGAACACAGAGAGTACCGAAAAAAGGGACAGTGGAGCGAAGGGCACTGCGATCAGCAGGCCCGCTGTGGCCGGCAGCAGTATCAGTGCTAGGTAGAAGACCACGTCCCTGAGGAACATGCCCAAGAAGGTCTTCTTGAAAGACAGGGGCAGCGTGGTGGGCATGGCTATCAAGTAATTGAAACGGCCGTGCCTCCTTTCGATATATGTTCTGCCCAGAAATCCGAAGGCGCCCACGCTAAGTCCATAGAGGAACAGCCCCACGTTGGTCAGCACGATCATCTCTTCCAGTGAGACACTCTGAGTGAGGTTGCCCAGAGTCATGCCGATGAAGAAGGACACGATGCATACGAAGGCGGGGAGGGCGAGGAAGATGGTCTGGGAGGAATAGGACACATGCATCCTGTACTCCTCCTTCAACATCAGTCTAAGAAGGGTCTTCATCATTACCTCCCACCAGACGAAGGAAGATGCTCTCCAGATTCTCACCCCTGCTCTCAAGATCGGAGATGCTCTCCCTGTCCACGATGGTGCCCTCCTTGAGTATGATCACTTCCTTGCAGAGCCTCTGGGCTATGTCCAGAATATGGGAGCAGAGGAAGATCGTCCGGCCACCCTCTTCCAGCGATATCAGGTACTTCCCCAGTTTCTTCTGGTACACGGGGTCAAGATTGATGAACGGTTCGTCCAGGAACAGGAGCGGCGGGTCGTGAATGAAAGCGGCGGCCAGCATCAGTTTCTGTCTCATCCCTTTGGACAGGTCTTTGCACAGAGTCCCCCGGGCCTCCTCAAGATCAAAGAACCGCAACCACCGGCCGATTTTTTGCTCCAACTCCTGTACCTCTCTCACCCTGCCCACAAAGAACAGGAATTCGAAGGCGGTGAGATAACTGGGAGGGCTTTCCACCTCGGGTACGATGCCCACTGACTGCCTGATCTTCGTCCCCTCTGACACGTCCATATCAAGAACAGAGGCTTTTCCAGAGGTGGGCGGTATCTGACCGGTGAGAATGCGCAGCAGGGTGGTCTTGCCCGCCCCGTTAGGGCCGAAACAACCAAAGAAGGAGCCGCTGTCCACCTCGAACGAAATACTGTCCAGAGCCTTCACGGCCCCGTACTCCTTGCACAGGTTATCCACGACAATGGGCTTCATCATAGGGGGATTGATGAGGGCGTTATATAACCTCTAGGAAGAGATTATGGAGCGGGTGAACCTGTGTGGCAAGCATACCTATGGAGCACAGACCCTCATCGGCAGGGAAACGAATATAGCCCAATATTCACATTGCTCTTTGTTAACACGTGGAGGGAGTAATACGAAAGAGAGCAGTTTCTTGACCAGTAAGATGGAGGGTGAAGTTGAGTTACTCAAACGGCACGTGACCATGCTCCAGGCCATAATGGAGCATCAGCCCATCGGGATCATCAGGCTATCGGAGCAGTTGAACATTCCACAGCACAAGGTACGATACTCCCTCAGGATCCTGGAACAGGAGGGACTGATCAAGCCCTCGCCGGAGGGTGCTATTACCACTGACAACTTGCCTTCCTTCGTGGGTGAGTTGAGGGAAACACTTGGACACATTGAAGAGGAGATCATCGCCCTGAAAGGCTCCTTAGACTGAATTCTTAATCGCAAATGATTAATAGAGAGGCACTATTCTCCATGCTGAAACCGTCCAAGCCGTCGTAGCTCAGTAGGTAGAGCGTGTGGCTGTTATTCCCTCCACGGGAACTGAAACCACAAGGTCGGCGGTTCGAGTCCGCCCGACGGCGCTTATCAATCCACGAGGAGCAGAGTGGTCCATACCGGCTCCTCGTCTTCCATAGGAAGTCCAACATTCTTGGCCGTCTGGAAAACGTCGATCCCCAGCGCCTCCATGGAGGGCCTGGCCTTGAATGGATGCTTGCACCGTTCTCCCGACAGCTGGCCCACACATTCATCACATAGCCGACAGTGCCCTCCGGCCAGGGCGGCGGCGAATCTATAGCCCATTGAGATCGCTTTTCTCTCTATCTGGCTGAGAGCCTGAGCCATCTGTTTGGAACTCTCCTCCACCGCTCTCGAGTATTGGATGTCCTCCATAGCCTCTTCCAGAGATTCAAAACCGTCGGGGGATATCTGTATAGGGAACTGGATCAATATCCCGTGAGAATAACTGTCGATGACCCTGCCGAAGGCCTCGGGGTCCATTACCCTGGGGGGACACATCAGGTTAAATCCGTAATGAGGGCAGACAGGTACGAGGCATTTCAACCTGACCCTGGGGTCGATTACTACCTGGTCTGCGGAGATGACAGCGGCCCTCACCGCCCCGTATTCCTCTGCCCCTATGCACAGCTCCTGGAGGTCTTTCTCAATACTTCGCATATGATTAATGTTTACCTGACTGTTGACTATTTCATACTTGCGAGTCGACTGAGGGGGGTAGCCAATGCCCGATGGGCAACAGATTTATATCGAGGTCGGTTATACGACAACTGGCTTGACGGGGCCCGTAGCTTAGTCTGGCGGAGCGTCTGGCTCATAAGCGCCGCCTGAGATACCAGATGGTCGTCGGTTCAAATCCGGCCGGGCCCACTTCATTTTTGACTGAGGGTGCAACAATCAGGGGCATATTGCGACCTGGATCAGAGAGTGAAGGGATTGTCCTTGAGCAGTGGAGACGACTGTCGAGGGGGCAGACCGGGGACGGTTCGCAGGCGTCCAGCTCTAACGGGGTGAGCATCTGCAGATGAAGAAAGAGTTATTATCGTCCGGCCGTTACTGTTATCGGGGATCTTAAGATGTCGAAGTTCGAGGGGATAATAGTACCCATGATGACGCCTTTTGATCATGACGGCAGCATCAGGGAAGGAGCGCTCAAAGAGTTCGTAGACTATCTAATCGATGGGGGAGTTCACGGATTATTCCCCTGCTCCTCGATAGGAGAGTTCACCTCTATGAGCATAGGGGAACGGAAGAAGGTCATCGAAATTACCGATAATCAAGCTGGGGGTCGAGTTCCCATCATACCGGGCGCGGGAGGTAACGCGCTGTCCACCACCGAGGAGATGCTGTCATTTGTGGACAACCTGGGAGTCGATGGGGTGGTGGTGGTGACCCCCTATTACCTCAAGCCGGATCAGCAGGGGCTGAAGGAGTACTTCAGCAGAGCAGCAGTGTCCACCGATCTACCGCTGTTCCTCTATCAGATACCGATGGCCACCGGTGTTGAAATGTCTGCAGACACGGTGGTAGGCCTCTCCGAAGAGCACTCGAACATAGTGGGTATGAAGGACAGCAGTGGAGACCTGAGCAGGCTGCTTGAAATCAAGAGGAGGGCACCGGAGGACTTCCTCATATTCCAGGGCTTTGACACATTCCTACTGCCCACACTGCTCTTCGGTGGCGCTGGTGGCATGGTGGGAACACCCAACGTCCTGCCGGGACCTGCGGTCAACGTTTACGAACATATGAAGGAGGGGGACACCGAGGCGGCCAGAGAGATACAGGTGAAGAGTGTCAACCCTCTATTCGAGGTGTCGATGAACCACGGCGTGTTCCCCGCGGGGTTCAAGGCGGTGGCGAGAGAGCTAGGTGTGGACCTGGGCGTGACCAGGTGTCCGATAAGGTCCCTGACTGAAGAGGAAGAGGGTTCTCTTCAGAGAAGGCTCAGGGAGATCGAGCTGGAATAGAAGGCCCAGAACTCAAGGGCACGATTCACCTGTAGATGTCCATTTCGTAGTCTACTGGAGTGGATCCCTTGATGCATTCCCTGCGATGAATCAGAAAATCCTTGATCGTGTTGCGCAGTATGGTCTCATTGATGAAGCCCACATGTTCGCCGATGTTCCTCCTCCGACAGAAGAACTTGAAGGTCGGGGTCCCTGATATGCCGAATTTGGCACCCAGCCCCTTATTGTTTCTGAGATTGACCTTCGCGAATCTGGCCTTATCACCCATCTCCTCAGACACCTCATCATAGATGGGTGCCACCTGCTGACAGTGAGGACACTCGGGCAGATAGAATTCCACCACGGCCAGTTCGTCAGTATCCACGAATTCGCTGAATGAGGAGGATCCCAGTTCTTTGACTTTGCTCAATTCTTATTCCCCGGTTGCACATTGACTTGACAGCTGAAAAACCTATCCGAGAACGAGGGGCAAAATTCCGAGTGAGGGGTTGAAACAAAATAGAAAAAAGGGGTTTTTTTGGCCTATTCTGGGCCTACAGACGCTTACTTGAGCCCCTTGGTCGCCGGGAGTTCGGTAAGATCCTTGACTGCGAAATCAAGACCGAACTTCTTCAGCGTCTTCTTGGCGGGGACACCGTTGGGCCAGCCTCTCTCTTCGTAGTACTCCTTGAGCATCTTGTCGAGAGGTGGTACCTTGCCCTCTGCTCCTCCCTCGTCCAGCGGCTGGAACATCCTGGGAGGCAGGGTGTCGTTCACAGCGGGGATCAGACCGTGCTTCAGATTGAACATCCGACACAGCTGGTTGACCCTTCCGCCGGTCTCCACGATCAGTTCTTTGGTATCCGTGTCCCACCCAGTGATTGCGTTCACAATGTTCGACTTCAACTCATGCGTGTATCCGGCGAAGTCGTAGAACAGACAATATGTGAGGGAGTTGTCGAACTGAGCGGCGTCCTGCCATGCCATGGCTGCCTTACCCTTGAGCTCATCGCTGAACCTGTCCAGACCGGGCAGGTCGTACTCTGGGAATGGCACACCCAGCTCAGATCCTTCAGAGAACCCTGTAACGTGGCAGGGACCTCTAGGACCAGTGGCGTAGTTGACCGCCATTGAGAAGAACGCTCTCGGATCGTGGGCCGGGATTACGGCGTTGTTCACCTGGGGTGCAAGCTCCGGGCAACCGAGCTCTTCGCTGGCCACCTTCAATCCTTCGCCCAAGAGTTCTCCCAGTTCGTTCTCACGGGATACTATGACTTTTAGCAAATCAATCATCGCGTCGCCGTCGCCCCACTCTATGGTGAATCCCAGATCCTCTTCAGTAATGAATCCCTTCTCGTAGGCCTCCATTGCAAACCCGACCACTCCACCGAAATCTATGGTATCGATGCTCCACATGTTGCACAGGTGGCCGGCGTAGTTGATGGCCTTGAGGTCGTCGACGAGACAGTTGCTGCCCATCATACCCAGAGTCTCATACTCAGGGCCGTATCCGTCCATGTCGTATTCTCCACCCTCTTCGATCTCGACCTTCCTGTGGCATCCCATAACGCAGTATGAGCAGGCGTCAGGTGAGGGCTCAAGTGTGGGATTGAAGTCTCCACCAGCAGAGCCTATCTTCTTGGCACCCTCCTTCCAGGTACCCTGCTTGAAGTTCTTATTGGGCAGCAGGCCCAACTTCTCCCTGTCGATAACGGCCATCGCTTGACCTTCTTCACGGTTGCTCTTGGTGAACTCGTTATCCATGACTGATCCTTTGGCATTCTTCTTCAGTTCTTTCAACTTGTCAGGGTCCTTAACCTCTATCGATTTGTCTCCCTTCAGGACGATAGCCTTGAGCTTCTTGGAGCCCATAACGGCTCCTCCGCCCATTCTCCCCGCATTTCCGTGACCGTCCGATACGCACAAAGCGGCGTACCTCACCAGGTTCTCGGCGCCAGGTCCGATGGGTATAACAGTGACATCGTCACCAAGCTCTTCCTTCAGTGCCCTGTCGGTTTCCCGGATGTCCTTACCCCACAGGTCAGAAGCGTCCCTTATCTCTACGTCATCCTCGTCGACGTACAGGTAAATTGGCTTATCAGCAGCCCCGGAAACGACCAGAGCATCATAGCCGGCTCGCTTCAGTGCTTCCGCCACATAGGCACCACCGGTAGACTGTCCCCAGAATCCTGTCAGGGGAGACTTGAAGCTAATGGCGAATCTTCCAGCTCCCAAAACGCCTGTCTTCCCTTGAATAGGACCTACGGAGAGTACAAAGAGATTATCAGGACCGAGAGGGTCAGCACCCGCCGGTATCTCATCATAGCAGATCTTCACTCCGAATCCGACTCCGCCCAACCATTTTCGGGCAAAATCCTCATCGAATTCATCAGTGGAAATATCTCCACTGCTGAGATCAGCTCGTAGTATCTTTCCCCAATATCCATACATTCTTTCGATTCCTCCTGTTTTGCATGTAATGTCCTATACTTCAGACCCGTCAGTTACCGTCCAGGGAGGGCGGTTCCCCCTTAATCCTCCATCCCTTAAGATGACTGACATCCAAGAGTCTTCAGTATATAGACAATATTCTTAATGCAAAACAAAATCTCGGGTGGGAGTATTAAAGGTTTCGATATCTAGTCCGCATGGATTGTGATTATCCATACATATCCCCAAGATTTCGAATTCGGGGGCTGGTAAGAGTTTGAAGGGGCTTCACAGGGCTGCAAGAATTGTGACTCCTGAAGTCTACGATTGAAAGGCGGCTTCGAAATGACCAGAAGGTGATAAATGATCGTCAAATAGAGGTGAATGCCAAAAGCATAAATACGCGATTTCCCTCCATTACCGCAAAGCCATATGAAGGAAAGACCGAATATCAGTTCCTTCTCAGCCCGTTCCCGGAGGCTATTACGATGGTAAAGATGCCAGAAATAACCAGAGAGTTGCTCGCCTGCCTTCAATGTGGATACTGTGTAAGAGTCTGTGAAACATGGGGCCAGACACCGTGGGAATCGATCACCCCTCGAGGCAAAGTTTACTATCTGAATCAACTGGCCAAACGTTCCCCCATGGACAAGATCCTGGGTCGGGACATAGAGATCAGTCCAGAGTTCGTGGAAGCGGTCTACATGTGTACCGGATGTGCGGCCTGTGAGACCGTCTGCCATGTTGATATCGAATTCGCGGATTTTTGGGAGAGGGTGAGAGAGTGGTTGGTAGACCAGGGAGCGGGGCCCATGCCTGCCCACGAGAAATTCGATAAGCGTATCAAGAGTGTGAGAAATCCCTACGGGGAGGCGATGGAGGAGAGGGACGCATGGTTCCCTGAAGAGGTCCCAAGGGCTGAGTTACCAGAAGTCATATTCTTCGCCGGTTGCACTGCTTCATTTAGGACCGAGGAAATCGCCAAGGCAAGCATTCGAGTATTGCATCGAGCGGGGCTGGAACTCAATGTTCTTGGGCCTGACGAATACTGCTGCACATCACCCACCTTGAGAGTGGGGATCACTGACAACACTTATGATGCCGCCAAGCATGTGATTGAGAGGGTGGAAAGGCTGGGAGCGAAGAGGATGGTGACCGCCTGTGCGGGATGTTTCCAGACAGTTAGTAATGATTTTGTCGACTATTATTCAAACCCCACATTCGACGTTCTCCATTTCTCAGAGTGTGTTGAGAAGCTGATCAAGAAAAGGAAGCTCAAGTTTACAGGTGAATTGGACGCCAAGATCACCTATCACGACCCCTGCCACCTGGGCAGACATTCAGGGGTCTATGAACCGCCCCGGGAGGTGCTGAAGAGCATCCCCGGTGTGGACTTCGTCGAAATGAGGAATATCAAGGAGAGTTCCAGGTGCTGCGGAGCGGGAGGAGGGTACAAGTCCTCCTTCAACGAATACGCGGTAAATGTCGCCGCCAACAGGGTGGAGGAGGCCCTTTCAGTGGGGGCGGGTATCATCGCCACCGCCTGTCCCTTCTGCGTGCTCAACCTGAAGCAGGGGGCAGACCAGATCGATGCCGATATTGAGATCTATGATCTGGCCGAACTGGTGGAGATGACGACACGCCCAGAGGAAGAGGGAACAGAATAGAAGTATCGGAAGAGGCATAGCCTTTTGTAATCTCCCTGGCGAAAGACTATGAAAGGTGATGAGACCGCTCTTCAACACGTCGTCCACCTGATGGAGGAGAGGTTCGACCAGATGATCTCCTCCAATCTCAGAGAATATCTGAGGAAGTGGATCCCGCTGGGCATCATCATCGGCCTGATAGGGGGCGTGGGGGCGATAGCCTTTCAGCTTCTGCTGGACTTCTTCTGGTTCCTGTCTTATGAGAGCTACAATATACCTAGCTATTTGATTTTCCTGGTGCCGGCCCTGGGCGGTTTGGTGGTGGGACTGATAATACAGAGGTTCGCCTATGAAACCAAGGGTCTGGGTATCAACCAGGTGATCGATTCCATCCACCACTCCGGGGGCAAGATAAGACCCATCGTTATTCCGGTGAAGGTGGTCGCCTCCGCCCTCACCATCGGTCTGGGAGGAAGCGCGGGCAGAGAGGGTCCGATCGCCCAGATAGGTGCCGGTCTTGCCTCTTTCACTGGCACCAAGCTGAAGATGACCAGGTCGGATCTCAGGATATTCGTCATAAGTGGTATGGCGGCTGGTTTTTCTGCCATCTTCAAGGCTCCACTTGGCGCGGCTGTATTTGCAATGGAGATGCCGTACAGGAATGACCTGGAGAGCAATGCGGTGATCCCTTCAATAATAGCAAGTGTCGTCTCCTATCTCGTGTACGTGCCACTCTACGGTCTCGATCCCGTATTCAGCTTCCCACAGACTTTGAACATTCTGTCCATTGAGGTATTTCCCTACACCATACTGGTGGGAGTCATTACTGGCATCGTTGGCATGGTGTTCGTGAAAACGCTGCACAGGGTGAGGGATGCCTTCGAAGACATGGCATGGCCCCTGTACCTGAAAACAGGTGCGGGCGGCCTTATGGTAGGCATACTCGGTCTGGCAGTACCAGAAGTCCTGGGACTGGGTCGTGGGGTGATACAACAGATGATCACTGGACCTCAATTCCCGCTCATAATGCTGGTCGCTCTGTTGGTTGGGAAAATGGTGGCCACCTCCCTCACCATCGGCTCCGGCCAGAGTGGAGGTATCTTTTCATCCGCCCTGCTGATGGGCGGAGTGGTAGGGGGGCTAATCGGTGCTCTGTTCGGCACCTATCTGGCCCCTGCCTTGGTGCTGGTAGGAATGGGGGCGATGATGGCCGGGGTGACCAAGACCCCCGTTTCCACCCCCATCATGATCACCGAGATGGTGGGCGGTTATTTCATCCTGATACCGGTAATGATCGGGGGCGCCATAAGTTACATGATAACTGGTGACAACACGCTTTACACCTCCCAGATAACTCGGAAATCATTCGACCTTGATATCTCCAGTCTGGGCAGGGTCAGAGTAGAAGACATCATGGTGAAGGATGTGGATACCATTAGGAAGACTTCAAGCCTGAAAGAGGCCAGGGAGATGGCTGAGGGATCACCACATTATCTATATCCCGTGGTGACCGATGATGGCAAGATAATCGGAGTGGCACCCAGGGAGAGGATCCTGGAGGTCGGCGAGAGGCTTCCCAAAGCTTCTGTTCTCCAGGTACTGCAGACCCACTTCGAATCGATTCCTTCGGACAGAGAGGGTCTGGAGGCATTCGATACCATGGTCTCAAAGCAGATATCCAGGATGATAGTGGTCGATCCCTCGGAGCCGACAAGGGTGGTGGGGATTATCACCCGGGCCGACATCTCCCGCATTCTAGAACAGCTTGACGAGAGACATCACGAGTTCTGATTACCGGCAGCTGCGAATAGGTAAATTTAGTAGCTAACAACAGTTTAAAATAGTCTGTTCGATGGTGGCTTGGACGATAATCGATGGTCTTTGAACTTCTGGATGAAGAGATTCAGCATGTCCTCGAATCCAAAGAGATCGAGGAGCCTACAGGCCCTCAGAAAGAGGCCATACCCCACATCCTGGAGGGGGAGCATCTCCTGCTGGTGGCACCCACAGGGATAGGGAAGACAGAGGCGGCTATGCTCCCCATCTTACACCAGCTCATGGACATCGAAGGCCCGGGGTTCAAGTGCCTGTACATTACACCTCTCCGGGCACTGAATAGGGATATGCTGGCAAGACTCGAGGAGTTCGGAGAGGCACTCGATATCTCGGTGGCGGTAAGACATGGAGATACTTCGAGGGCGGAGAGGGACAGACAATCCAGGAATCCCCCCGATGTCTTGATTACCACTCCTGAAACGCTGCAGATTCTGTTCACCGGCAAACGGCTGAGAGAACACCTCACCAACGTCAGATTCGTGGTCGTGGACGAGATACACGAGATGGTAGATGGTGAACGCGGGGCCCAGCTATCAGTAGGGCTGGAGAGGCTGTCAGAGCGAGCGGGAGGATACCAGAGAGTGGGGTTGTCGGCCACTGTTGGTAACACTGAGGAGGTGGCGAATTTCCTGGGAGGGGTGGGCAGAGAGGTGAGGATCGTGAGTGGGAACGTCACTAAAGAGATGGAGGTCAGAGTGGAGAGTCCTGTGGTGTCGGATGAGGACAGAGGGCTGGAAGGAGAACTGCAGAGCGATGCCCAGCTGATATCGTGCATGCGGAGATGTAAACAGCATATAGAGGACCATCGTTCCACCCTGCTATTTGTCAATACAAGGGACACGGCAGAGGCCCTGGCGGCCAGATACCACATCTGGGACGAGGATTTTCCGGTGGGCGTCCATCACGGTTCCCTCTCCAAGGACATCCGCATTGAGATGGAGGATGATTTTAAGGAAGAAGAGTTGAAAGGACTGATCTGTACCTCCTCTCTTGAACTGGGCATCGACATCGGTTCGACGGACTTCGCCATCCAGTACAACTCTCCCCGCCAGGTGACCCGGCTGATACAGAGGATGGGGCGAGCGGGGCACCAGGTAGGAGCGAAGTCGGAGGGCGTCATAGTGGCCTCCAGTCCAGATGAGATGGCTGAGAGCCTGGTGATCACCAGGAGGAGCATGGCCGGGGAGCTGGAGGAGTTGAGGGTGAGGGAGAATCCACTGACCGTACTGGCCCATCAACTGATCTCCATGACCATGAAGGAAGAGAGGATCATCCATGAGGCGTTCGAGATATTCACCAAGGCCTATCCGTTCAGGAACCTCAGCTATGCGCTCTTCGAAGAGACTCTGGATCAGCTGAAGAGCATAGGCCTGGTATACATCAACGGGGACCGATTCCGCAGGACCGGACGGGGGATGAGATACTTCTACAATAACATCTCCATGATACCCGATGAGAGAACTTTCGGGATCAGGGATGTTGGCACCCGTGGAGTGGTGGGAACCCTGGACGAGAGTTTCGTGGTCAGTTTCGCTCAACCTTACGCCACATTCATCACCAGGGGAAGGAGCTGGAGGATCGTGGAGGTGAGGGAGGACGAGATACTCGTGGAGCAGGTAAGAGAGATCGGTTCCATACCATCATGGGTGGGGGAGGACATACCCGTTCCACTGGGCGTGGCTATGGAGGTCGGACGGTTGAGACGAGAGGAGAACTACGAGGGATATCCAGGCGAGGACGAAGTGGTCTCCAAGCTCAGTGAATTCCTGAGGGAGCAAAGAGAGGAATCAGTGATGCCTTCTGACCGTCTAATCACCATAGAGATGGGCAAGAAGACGGTGATTCTCAACGTCTGCTTCGGTACGAAAGTGAATGAGACCCTGGCCAAGATCCTTTCCGTCCTCCTATCAGCGAGATTGGGAGAGAGTGTGGGGGTGCACACCGACCCATACCGAATCATCCTGGAGCTGCCCAGGAATATCAAGCCTTCGCTGATCGAAGAAACGCTTGAGTCCGTCAAGCCTGAAATGGTGGAGGGTCTGATCCGCAAGGTGCTGAAGAACTCCTCCTACCTGAGATGGAGGTTCGTATATGTGGCCAAGAAATTCGGTGCCCTGGACAAGGACGCAGACCATAGAGCCATCAACTTCGAAAGGCTGGTGGACATATTCGAGGGGACTCCACTGTACAGGGAAGCGCTGAACAAGGTGCTGTGGGAGGATCTGGATATGGAGGGTACGAAAGAGGTGATGAGAAGGATCGAGAAGGGGGAGCTTCAGTTCAGGCGGACCAAGGTCTCTCCACTGGGCCGCGCCGGACTTGAACAATCCAAGGAATTGATCACCCCTCAGAGGGCGGATCACTCCATACTCATGGCCCTGAAGAAGAGGCTTAAGGGAGAGACGCTGTACCTCAGCTGTCTCAACTGCCAGAAACAGTGGCGTACCACCCCCGGAAGGGCGCCGGACAGAATCGCGTGTTCAAGGTGTGGCGGCCAGATGGTGGCCGCCCTGCCGGGTTATGATCGGGAGGCGATCAAATTGATGTCTTCCCATTCATGGAACAAGGAAGAGAAGAAGGAAGTCAAAAGGCTCTACAAATCGGCAAACCTGGTAAAGGAGAATGGGAGGAGGGCTCTGATGGCACTGGCCGGCAGGGGGGTAGGACCGGATGCCGCAGCGAGGATATTATCCAGTTACCATGAAGACGAAATAGAGTTCCTGAGAGACGTGCTCAGTGCAGAGATTACATACGCCAGGACGAAGAGGTTCTGGGACTGATAGAGAGGTCCTCCAGTCTAGATAGTTGGCTGTGTCTTCCTAAAGGGCCATGACCTCTTTTGCTATCTCTTCAAATTCTTCATTGGTCAGTATGCGCTTCCTCTCAATAGCCAAGTCCTTAACCTTAGTTAGTATATCCATCGCCTGTTGTTCAGTGGGCTCTGGAAGACCAAGCTCCTCGGCCTTCATACGTATAGATGGAACCCCCGATTTCTTTCCTAGTACTACCTGCACGTCGTCATGGCCTATGGTACCGGGATGTATGGGGAACATGACTAGTGGTTTGCCCAGTTTCTTGAGTCTCTCCCACCATCCGATAACAATCCCTGATTCGCTCACGTAAAAGTTGTCGCCCACGATTGGTTTGTTGTTGGGCATCTTCACATTAGTCCGTTCCTGTACCAGCTTGGAAAGGTCATACAGATTCTCGAATTTGATACGTGGTAGATCAACCCCGTAAAGCATTCGTAGAGAGCACAAGATCTCTTCTAGGGCACAGTTACCCAGTCTTTCACCTATGGCATTGACTGTGGTGTGGACAACGCTTCCGCCCGCCTGCAACCCTGCGATCGAGTTAGCCACAGCGAGTCCGAAGTCATTGTGCATATGAAGTTCTACTGGCTTGTTTAGCCTATCCAACACTCTCTTGGTGAGATATCTGACCGTTTCCGGAGTACAGACACCGAAGGTGTCGACCAGAGCGAACGAGTCCGCATGGCCCTCGGTACTCACCTTCTCCAGAAGGTTGAGATACCAGTCAATGTCCGCTCTGGTAGAATCGATGCAGAAGAAGCAGGTGTAGAGGTCATGCTCGCCAGCATAAGCAGTGGCCTCAATTGATTTCTCCATGGCGGTCTCCATAGTCCAACCATAAGCATATTCGACGATATGGGTCGAACTGGGTATCTCCATAATGACTCCATCAACATCACATTCAAGAGCGAGATCCACGTCACTTTTCATGCAGCGGGTGAAGGCGAATACCTCGGCGTCCACTTCGTTGGCAATGGCTTTGACTGCGGCCTTATCGTCATCTGAAACGGCAGGCATTCCTGCCTCTATCCGCTCAACGCCCGTCTCCGCCAGTTTGTGTGCGATTGCCAGCTTGTCGTCTTTCCTGAGCACAATGCCGGCCTGCTGTTCACCGTCCCTAAGGGTGATATCTTCAAACTGAATATCCTTCGGGAACTCAACTGCTGTCTCTTCAATGAAATTGTAGGGCGATACCCACCATCGGTCATTCTTCCATTTCGATTCATCCTTCATTTCAATATCCTCCCACTGGTGGTTCGACCGCATGTTTAATTATTCAGACTAACGGCCTCACCAGAGATAAGGGGTCTGGTGATGTATGACGGCAGACCTATTTATAATTTAGATAAATCGGAGAGGTGGGTAGTTTCCCCACTTTGTCTGAAACTATCTCAAGTTGGCTCATATCATCCCTTCAGGCATGACATTTCAATTACACTGATAATATCAGTACAGGACCTCAGAGGTGGATGCCTAGGTGCAGTCTCCCGTGCCCCTAAAACTTCGAGCGATGATGTATATTTCAGAACTGCTGGACCGTGATGCTTCTGGGGAATGCATCTTCACTGATTCGAAGGCAGAGCGGATGTCGTTCAGTAGGGGGTCTAACATGTCTCCCTGAAAGACCTTGGCCACCAGGTTCCCTCCCTCCTTAAGGATCTTGGAAGCAACCTCTAGTGAGATCTCTACTAGGTGTACGGATCGGGCATGATCCATAGAATAGTTTCCACTGATATCGGGAGACATGTCGGACAGCACCACGTCCACTTCCTTCCCCACAGCGGAGATCAGTTCCTCCACCGTGGAGTCTTCTCTCATGTCGCCCCTAATGGTGATGACCCCCTCTATATCGGTTATGGACTGCAGGTCCACTCCCACCACCTTACCCGAAGGCCCCACGATCTCTTTGGCGACCTGTAGCCACCCGCCTGGAGAAGCGCCCAGGTCCACCACCGCATCCCCTTTACCGAGTAGATGGAATCTGTCGTTCATTTGTTTCAGTTTGAAGGCGGCACGACTCCGGTAGCCTCTCTCCTTGGCCTTTCGATAGTAAGCGTCCTTCCGCCTGTCGTCCAACCATCTTCTGCTCATCGCCCCTCCATTTACTGAGGTCAACAAAAACGTTTGGTCAAAGGGATGAAAGAGTTTTTGACATTCCTTTTCGTTTACCAAATGGAGACAGTGCATGAGCGAGGATCATTGGACATACGCCAAGGCGGGAGTGGATATTGATCAGAGTTCTGAGGCCGTGGAAAGCCTGATCAAGGAACTTCGGTTCAGGAGAGAGGGGAGAGGTCGGCCGATAGAGAAGAGGGGGCAGTTTACTTCATTGATAGACTTCGACGGGGTTTACCTTACCCTCTGCACCGATGGGGTGGGTACAAAACTCCTGGTCGCTGAGGAACTCGATAAGTGGGACACCATCGGGATCGACTGCATTGCCATGAATGTCAACGATACCATCTGTTGTGGGGCGGAGCCCATCGCGTTTGTTGACTATCTGGCAATCGACCGTCCTGACCCCCGCATTGCCGAGGAGATCGGTAAGGGACTAGAAAAGGGGGCAAGAATGTCAAACATGAGCATTGTGGGCGGCGAGGTGGCAGTAATGCCCGAGATGGTGAACGGAGTGGACATCTCGGGAACCTGCCTCGGTTATGTGAAGAAGGGGGAGGAGGTAGATGCTACTCAGATCTCCGCTGGAGACAGGATCATCGGATTGCCCAGCTCGGGCATTCATTCCAACGGACTGACACTGGCCAGGAGAGTGCTGGAGGAAAACGGAATCAGGTATAATGAGGTGCTGGAGGGGTGGGATATACCCATCGGAGAGGAGTTACTGGTGCCAACCAGGATCTATGTTAAGGAGGTACTGGAGATGTTAAGGCGGGTGGATGTTAAGGGCATGGTCAATATCACAGGGGGCGGATTGAGGAACTTCTTGAGGCTCAGGGAGGATCTGGGCTTCAATATTGATGAGCCGTTGCCCCCGCCGCCGGTATTCGCCGCACTGCAGGAGCTCGGAGATATCGAGACCGGGGAGATGTACCAGACATTCAACATGGGAATGGGTTTCGCCCTGGTGTGCGATGAGGGGGAGACCAGTGAAGCACTGAGCGCACTCGGGGAGGGGAGCAGAGTGGTGGGTGAAGTCACCGACACCAAGGGGGTCAGGCTACCCGATGAGGATATCGAATACACATCGTACTGATCTTGTCCTGAGTCTCGAATGGGAAGCGTGCCCTGATCGGACTGGGTGCTACTTCACCTCTCAATCCGAAGAGGGGTCTCTTCAACATCCACTAGCTGATCTTCCTCCCAGACGAATTTCAAACGGCCTCTACCTTTCCATGCCTCTCCCTGTACCAGACTTCCAAAGAGAAGGCTTAGACCGATGGTGGCCTCTACGTGTGCGGTTGCCTTCTTCGCCTCCTTGTTTATCTTACCCCACGATTGGGCCTCCTCGAAGGTGCAGCCTGAGAGTCCTCCCCAGTAAGGTGCATCGGTGGTGATTTGAATGGCGTAGTGGTGGCCTCCTTTATCGTGTCCCATCGTCTCAGCAATTACCTCCAGCTGTTGAATGAAGTTCTTGGGGACACCTCCCCCTATATATACTACGGCAGTCTTCTCAGATCGTATCTTG
The DNA here is from genome assembly GCA_964580935.1 of uncultured Methanomassiliicoccales archaeon. GTDB lineage: Archaea > Thermoplasmatota > Thermoplasmata > Methanomassiliicoccales > CAZOLG01 > CAZOLG01. Next base: position 145,658 of record CAZOLG010000003.1, on the reverse strand, counting down.
ATCTGGGTGAGTTCCCAGTTATCCCTGATAGGATCGATTTTCATGAAGGGCGATCCTTCCTCCCGCTTCCTGCGATGAAGGCCGGCGAGACCGATACCGATAGATGAATCGTTGAGGGCGGGGACGAATATGGGCACCCCGTATTTCCTTGAATTATACAGAATAGAGTCTTCATCGTCAACATGGGACGCCAGGACGTTCATGAATTCACGGCTGGAATAAGAGCGTGGTTCCAGTTGTTCCGCTATTCTGCCAATATACTCATCAGTCTCCCTGAATTTCTCTTCATCCACCATGGTGTCGTAGATACGATCGATGAAGTGCTCCCTCAATAGAAGATCATCGGCCTGGGGCGAACATTTGTAGTGGGAATATCCTCTGGCCTGATAAAAGTCCTGGTAGGGAATGGCCCCTGTGGAAACGATTACGTCTACCATCCCGTATCTGATCATATCGGCGACGACCTTCCTCAAACCTCCAGCGATCAGGGGGCCAGACAGTCCCATCAGGACACAGGGTCTGGAAGGATCCTGGAGCGCTCTCTCATAGGCGCTCATGCAGTTGGCCAGGGCCCGACTCTGGATCGAACTGTCCCTGTACGCCTCCATCAGATCACGGACCGTCTTTATACCATCAAAATCAATGTGCTTCACCCGGTCCTTCAACAATTCCTCCTTGGTCACCATCTTGGATACACCTCACCGTCCGTGTACTTGCCTTTCCAACTCATATTGAATGGTAGAAAAATATCGTAAAGTGTCTACTGCTCCAGTCCCTTCTTGGGTCTACTGCATATCGCGTACTCATCACCATCGAAGAACACATCCAGGTCCGGATTCTCAGCCTGGATCTCCTCGATCCTCTTGAGTACCTCCCTCAGTGTCAAGTCGCTATGCCGGTCGATCTTGACGTGGATTCTCTTTTCCATATTAGGTCACTGGTCTATTCTGATTTAAATAGATGCATCAACAATATATATTTGTTTATGCCCCGGGTTGTGTGAGTGGGTTCTTGTGAGTGGGGCAGAAGAGGGCACAGACCACTCAGTCGTCCCTGCTCATGGCCAGTACAGACCGAAACTATCATTTTTTGGAAGCGAAATTATAAAGTAGTCCTCTAGAACCTGAAGGATAGGCAGTGGAGGTGTTAGACTGGGTCAGAAAGATGATCAGGAGGGGGAAAAGAGGGACACTGGTGAGGTGTCCATCAAGGGGTCGAACCCTGGTGCCAGATCTGACACCGATATCGATATTCTCAAACAGTGGTTGACAGGGGCAGAAGGGGGCGGGTCACCTTCTGTAGGAGGGAAGGATTCCTCTTCATCGAATACAGTAGAAGGGGATCTAGAGGGGATCGCTTCCGCCCTACTTTCCGAGCTGACAGGTGATGGGAGAGAAGCGGATGTGCGCCGGGAACAGATATCGGAAGAGATCCAGGAACTGAAGAGAGAGATCGAGGAGCTGAAAGAGGAAAACGAACGGTTGCGAAATGAGAAGGGGACGGCGGAAGAGGAGCTAAAGAGAAGAGAGGAGAACCTCGACGATCTGGAGAAACGACTGCAGCAGAGAGAGCAGGCCCTCTCGGAGAAGGGGGAGGGTATCAGGCTGGACGAGGAAGACGACTCAACCGAGTTGGACCTCAAGAGAAAGTTTAGCGAAGAGCTCAGGGAGAAGGAGGAGCAACACAGAAAGAGGGAGAGGGAACTCAAGTCCGAGATCGAATCTTTAAGGAGTGAGCTGGAGGAGATGAGGTCGGAGTACAAAACGATGGGGGAGGAGCTCCAGATGGCCAAGATGAGCTCCCCAGAGAGGAACGAGAAGATCGACTCCAAGATCAAAGAGCTCTCGGAAAAGGAACGGAGGATGGAGCGCTTAGAGAAAGAATATAACGAGGTCAGTGCAGAGTTACAGGAGAAAAATGAGGAACTGAAGAAGCTCCAGGAGATGCTGGAGTACAAAGAATCCGAGTTCAACAAGAGGGACGAGGACCTGCTCTACAGAGAGAAACGGCTTAACGAAGAGAGAAGAAGGTTCGAGGAGGCCAAAAAGGAGGCGGAGGGGCTGGAAGAGCAGGAAATGAAGAAGCGGCTGGAGAACCTGAAACAGGAGATTCAGGCCAAAGAGGAACGGATCAGGAACAGGGAAAAATTCCTGGAGTCCAAAGAGGCCGAGCTGAGGAGGAGGGAACAGGACATCATCGAGGATGAAATAGAGGCCCTGGAGGAAGAGAGGGCCGTTGAACTACAACAGGAGAAGGTGAAGACGGGGAACCACCGACTGGACGATCTGTTACTGGGGGGGGTACCTTTTGGCTCCAATATACTGATCCATGGACCTCCGTTCACCGGCAAGGAAGTGATGGTGGGCCAGTTCGTCGCTGAGGGGCTCGCCAAAGGTGTCCCGTGCATATGGATTATTACTGATAAGAGCGCGGAGGACATCAGAAAGGAGATGAAGTTCATCCTGTCCGGCTACGAGGAATACGAGAAGCTGGGCCTGTTGAGATACGTCGATTCCTATTCCAAGATTATGGAGGGGACTACTGACGACCCCTACACTGAATATATAGATGATCCCACGGACCACAACCAGATAGCCAAGGCGGTGGAGAAGATCGGAAAGAAATTCATGGAGGAACACGACTACTATCGACTGGTCTTCAGATCGGTATCCACATTGATCGCATATTCAGACCCTAATAGTACATTCCGCTTCCTCAGTCCCTTCTGTGGAAAGAGGAAGAAAGACGGTGCGGTTTCCCTGTATAGTGTTGAAAAGGGAATGCACGGTGAACAGGAAATCCAGATGCTTGGATCGTTGATGGACGGGATGATAGACTTCAAGGTCGATCAGCTGAAGACCTATTTTGCTGTTAAGGGCATAACTGATGTGCAGTCGCGCTCCTACATCAGGTACACTTCGACCAAGTCGGGCCTGAGTATAGGCTCGTTCTCTCTGGACCACATCCGCTGATAAGAATCAGGCCACTTCTACACTATCTGTGGGCGACTTCTTGGCCTTCTTTTTTAGATTGATCTTGGGCAGAGGAATAGGAGGGGGGAGTTTTACGTCTCTAGACACCAGCAGGGCTGTGGGCAGGCAGTTGGAGACCACGACGTTGTGTACAATATTTGCCACCTCGTTGGTCATATTGCCCTCAGACCTCCACTTATCCATCAGCTCATCCAGCTCACCGATCATCTTCAACCCGCCCTCCATCTTGATGAATCCCTTATTTGAATAATTGATCAAGAACCTGAATTCAATTGAAGCGGTGTCTTCGGATACCCTGTCGATCTGGGTAACCGTACTGTTCTGGTCCACCCTCAAGTTCTTCAATTTTTCCTGGGAACCGGAGAATCTTTTCGCCTCTATAGATGTTACCTCAAAACTCTCAACTCTCATATTCCTTACCATATTATCAATCAAGCGGTAACCTATTTTAGGTTTCTGATAAGGGGCTCAGGAATTGGAGAGTTGAAGAACGATATTTTTGAAAGGTGGTGGTGCCGCGGGCCGGGCTCGAACCAGCGACTTCAAGATTTCAGCTCCGTTGGGAGAACTTCAGTCTTGCACTCTCCCATCTGAGTTACCGCGGCATTGAACTGTTGGTAGAAAGGAGACCGCTGTAATAAATTTTGTCCTGCCAGAATATCCAGTACCTTACTATCAACGCTTTAAAAAAGAGGATGCAGTCAACAGTTCTTTCCGCCCATGTCGTTTTAATATCCAATTATCTAGCGAATATTATTAAATAATTATATAGCGCTAGCTCGCATATACCGATACAGGGAATGTGGATATCCAGCGAGGAGGTCAAGTTGATAAAGTCCAAGAAAAGCAGGCTGCCCGTATCTAGTAGGAAGCGCTTCCTGAGAAACGATAAAGAAGGAGTGGCATCTACAGTAGGAACGATTATGGCCCTCCTCGTGTTTCTGGCATTCCTGGGATTGTTCACAAACAGCTACATCCCGGTATGGATGCTAGATAATGAAAGGAATCACATGAACGAGGTCATCAACCAGGTCGGAGAGTTCAAATCTAGAATAGACAGCCTGATCGTCAATGCTCAGATAACAGGAGAGAGCGAGATAACACAGTTCACCCCGCTCACACTAGGTGCTGATGGGATCCCAGTATTCGCCTCGCCCACCATGGGGCAGTTAAAGTATCAACCTTATACCTCAAATTCAACCGGGGTTTCGATCAGTTTCAACTATAGCGAGGGGAGCAGCATCATCTCTACCAACGAATCTGGAGGGGGGAGTCTGGAGCTGTACGCCCCCAACAGGTACTATGTCCAGCAGTGGGTAGCCTATGAGAACGGTGCTATACTGATCAAGCAGGAGGATGGCCAGGCGGTGAGGGCCACACCCAGTATCGAGATGAGTAGAAATGGTACAGAGAAGGTGAACCTTGCATTTACTCAGATCGATTTCATCGGGAAGAACGCCACAATATCTGGTGCGGGCTCGGTGGGAATGAGTATAGACCTTAAGTACCTGGACACTCAGGTCTATTCGGTGGGGACAGACGACAATCCCAACAACCAGACTACGATAACCTTCACCACAAAATACAACCAGGCATGGGCAGATTTCTTCAATGAAAGATGCAGCAAACTGGGGCTGAACGATACCCAATATAGCGTCAATACCACCGCCATTAATGAGGACAAGGGGATATACTCTGTAACCTTCATATTGTATGAGACTGGCAGACTCACATACAACCACGCCTACGTTGAGGTGGATCTCCAGATTTAGGAGTGTGTTTAAATGGAAGCTGAAGACACCAAGCCTTTGGAAGAAGAGGGCACTGATTCGGTCCCTGTCACACCGGAGGAAGTGGAAGAATCTCCAGAGATCGAGACTGAAGCAGATGATTCTCTGGAGGAGTATCACGGGAAGATGGGCGTGGGAGGGCGAATGAGGAACAGTTACTACAAATTCCTCAGAAGGATCGTGCCCGGAAAGGCTTCCAGAGTCCGATTGGGGGTGGGTCATGTGGCTCAGAGGAGGGAATGGGCAGAAGGAAAAGGGTCCAAGATAACCAACATTCCTAAGATTGAGAACCCTGCTGTGGAGACTGTTGAAATATATCCAGTCACTGAGCCCTATTCCTATGTCCGGGTGACTTTCAACAACGACAACAGCGAATACCTGTTGGAGCCGATAGAGCCCGAGCTTGGCACCAAGGAGGAGAGGCTGCTGGAACTACTGAAGGATACTCTTCAGAAGACGCTGGGGTATGAGTGGGATAAGCTCACTAAAATGGATAAGGAAGAGTATCTTAGAGAGAGTGTCGAAAGCTACATCAACAGCAGAGGGGTCAAGATAGACCCCATCTCCAAAGAGAAGCTGGAGTACTACATCATCCGAGACTTCGTGGGTTATGGTCCCATAGATGTTCTCATCAAAGACGAGAAGGCGGAGGATATCTCGTGCGATGGTGTAAATATTCCCATCTTCGTCTTTCACAATAAACACGAGAGTATCAAGACCACAGCCATATTCGAGAGTGAAGACGAGTTGAACTCTTACGTGGTTGGATTGGGGCAGAGATGCGGTAAGCAGCTTTCTGTCTCCACACCCATTCTCGATGGTACGACCCCCGAAGGCCACAGGGTCCAGGCCACCTATGCCAGGGAAGTGACCACCAGAGGGTCAACATTCACCATCAGGCTGTTCAAGGAAAAACCGTTCACGCCCGTGGATCTGATCAAATACGGTACCGCCAGCCCGGAGATGATAGCCTACTTCTGGCTGGGGGTGGAGCACGGTGAATCGATGATCATCGCCGGGGGCACGGCCACTGGGAAGACCTCCACTCTCAACTCCATAGCCCTTTTCATACCGCCCGGAGCGAAGGTGGTGACCATGGAGGACACCAGAGAGATCAACCTGCCACACGAGAACTGGATTCCCGGGGCCACTAGGAGTGGTACGGGAGAGAGGGACGAGGAGGGCAGGCGTCCGGGTGAGATCGATATGTATGATCTGGTAAGGGCGGCACTGAGACAACGCCCCAACTACATAATCGTGGGAGAGGTGAGGGGCAGAGAGACCTATATCATGTTCCAGGCGATGGCCACTGGCCATACCACCTATTCGACCATGCACGCCGACTCGGTCAAGTCCATGGTAAACAGGCTTGAGAATCCTCCCATCAACTGCCCGAGAATTCTTCTCACTGCTTTGAGAAATGTGCTGATTCAGGCCCAGGCGAGGGTGGGCACCGAACTGGTGAGGAGAATAAAGCAGGTAATTGAAATAGTGGGTTTTGAACCGGAGACGAATGAGCTGATTAGTAACACCGTTTATGAGTGGGACCAGGCGACCGATAAATTCGTATACAAAGGGCACAGCTTTCTATTTGACAAGATAATGGAGATGAAGAACCTCACCCACGAGGAAATGATGACAGAATTCGATAGCCGGGTGAAAATCGTCAAATACATGGTTCATAAGGATATCACCAACCACCGTAAGCTGTGGTCGCTGATTAACTCTTACTATAAGGATCCCGAAGAGACTCTGGAAAGGGTCAGGAAGGAGATGGAGGAGGGAGGAGAGAATGTCGCCTGAAGTTGACGATATGTTCGCTAGGTTTGAAACTAGCAAGAAGGATTATGTGAAGACCAAGCGGACTGAAGAGGCGAAAGAATGGGGGCCACATCTGATTAGATTGCCCGAAGGCGTGGTGCCCGATTACATCGAGTTAACCCCCTACCAGGAGTTCTGCTGGAGGACTATTGGTCACTTCACAAGGACCAGAACCGAGCCGGACCAGAAGCTCGAACAGACCCTCCAGGAAGCCCACCTCAGGATGAGGGCCGAAGAGTACCTTTCCTATGTGTGGATGTCGACCATCTTGGTGGGCGTAGCAATGGCCATAATAGCGTTGGTAAGCGGAGGGTTGCTATGGGGTTTTCTAGGGGTGGGGACGGACCTGGTCTTGATATCTTCAATTCTGCTGGTCGTCATACCTCCAATACTAACATATTTCATCTTAATGAATTTGCCATCTTCAAAAGCAAACGCGCGAGAGAGAGATATCGACAAGCGGATAGGTCCGGCCATGAGCTTCATATCCGCAATGGCTTCCGCCGATGTGAATGTGGACATCATATTCAAAGAGCTAGCTAGGCAGGACATCTATGGCGAGATCAAGAGGGAGGCGGAGTGGATAACCAGAGATACTGAACTGCTGGGTATAGACATACTTTCCGCAATAGGCAAAGCAGCCCAGAGAACTCCTTCTTCAAAGTTTCAAGAGTTCTTGCAGGGAGTGGTCACCAGTTCAACATCCGGTGGGCGGCTGAAGCCTTACTTCCTGCAGAAGGCGGAGCAGTTCGAAAAGGAACACAAACTGGATATGCGATCACAGTTGGAGACTCTTGGTCTGATGGCTGAGTCTTTCGTGACTGTAGTGGTGGCTTTCCCCCTGTTTCTGGTGGTAATAATGGCTATAATGGCCATTGTTCCCAGCGGGGGTGGTGGTGAAATGACCCTGACTTTGCTCTATCTGGTGGTCGGTCTTATGATTCCGCTCTCCCAGTTTGGCTTCATATTCTTTATATGGAACACTACCCAAGAGGCTTCAATGTGAGGTGAATGAAATGGCAGACGATAATGATGTAATTGATCTTGAACAGCTCAAAGCTGGCAAGGCAGACAAATCGAGGGACATCCTGATCGTATCGTCCATCATCGCCGCTATATTAATCGCCATGGGGGGGATCGATGCCTATGGAGGGCTAGAGACGGGACTGGAATGGATCGATTTCGTGGCTCTAGGTCTCATGGCAATATGCGGCCCGTATGGGTTCTACACTTCCTGGAATTACAAGAAGATGAAGGACATCGAATCACGGCTGCCTGATTTCTTGAGGGATGTGGCGGAGGCGGGGCGTTTCGGAATGACCCTCTCAGAAGCCGTAGTCGTTGCCTCACGGGGCAGATATGGAAAACTGACACCTGAGATCCGCAGGATGGCGGCTCAAATTGACTGGGGAGTCCCTGTTTCCGAGGCGATGAGACTGTTCGCCAAGAGGGTGAATACGCCCCTGGTCAACAGGATGATCTCCATAATCATCAAGGCTAACAATGCGGGGGGTAGCGTTGCTGATGTCCTCACCATGGTCGCTCACGATGCACGGGAAAGCATGCTCAACGAGGAGGAGAGAAGCATCGCCATGTCCACCTATATGATCGTCATTTACATAGCGTTCTTCGTCTTCATAGCTACGATCTTCATACTGAATACCACCTTCCTTCCCCAGATGGCCCAGGCGGGCCAGACGGTCGCTGAGGGTGCTGAAGGAACGGGAATTCAGAATAGCGTCGCCTCCATCCAAGCGGACATAATCCCCGACATTCAGTTCATATTCGTGGCCGCTGTGGTAATTCATGCATTTGGGGATGGTATCTTGGCGGGCATTCTCCAGGATGGTAGGATAGCAAATGGAATGAGGCACAGTTTCATAATGCTGCTCGTGGGCCTGATAGGAACGAGGATTATCTGAGGGGGATATATGGTCGAAATAGATACTTTAGACAGGGACAATCTTCTGGAAGAGATGCAGGGTGCTGAGGAGAAAAGCGGAAGGAAGATACTGGGAAATCTGAAGAGTAAATACCTCTCAATGCTATTGAAACTGAGCGGGCAGCCAGTGAAGGTGAAGATACCCTCTAGGATATCCTCCGGATCCACAGAAGAGGTCACAAAGGTTAAGAAGATAGCTGACCCGGATATCGAAGAGGTGGAGATAGACCCGGTGGAGGAGCCCTATTCATATGTGCGCATCAAATACGACAACCAGGCCGGCGACTATCTCTACGAGGTGATCGAGCCCCAGTTGAGTGAGGATGAGAGCAACCTGCTTGAGGTGCTCAAAGACGCGTTAGTGATGAGTCTCAACCTTGCCGAAGACGTCCCCGATGAAGAAAAGGCCGAGATACTGGAAAGGGGTATGGAAATCCTTCTCGATAAGTTCGGCGTTTCACTGCATCCAATTTCCAAAGACAGGATTCTTTACTACCTGAAGAGGGATTTCATCGGCTACGGCGCCATTCAGGTGTTGATGATCGACCCGAACGTGGAGGACGCCTCCTGTGACGGGGTGAACATTCCCATGTACATCTACCACAGGAAGTACGGTTCCATCCGGTCTAATATCATATTTGAGGACGAGGAGGAGCTAGATTCTTTCGTGGTGTGGCTTGCCCAAAAGAGTGGAAAACACATCTCTGTTGCCGATCCCCTTCTCGATGCTACCACCCCAGATGGTTCAAGACTCAACGTAACACTGGGCAAACATGTCACCAAAAGAGGCTCCTCGTTCACCATCAGACGGTTCAGAGAGAACCCCTTTACGCCTGTCGACCTCCTCAAATTCCGAACGCTCAGCACGGACATGATGGCTTACCTCTGGATTGCCACCGAATACGGTAGTTCCATGCTGGTATGCGGCGGTACAGCCAGTGGGAAGACGACCACCCTGAACGCGGTTCTGCTTTTCATACCCCCTCAGATGAAGATCGTCTCCATCGAGGATACGAGAGAACTCAACCTGCCACACGAGAACTGGATCCCGGGGCTAACCAGAGAGGGTTTCGGTGGGCGGAGAAGGGGGGGTGATGAGGGCGGCACTATCACCATGTACGATCTTCTGACTGCCGCCCTGAGGCAGCGTCCGCAATACTTGATGGTGGGGGAGGTAAGAGGGCAAGAGGCCTACGTGGTGTTCCAGGCGATGGCGACCGGAAAGACCGCCTACTCCACATTCCACGCCGAGGACGTCTCGGCTATGGTCCACAGGATGGAAAACGACCCCATCAACCTGCCACGAGCGTTGATGACGGCCCTGGACATCGTTCTACTTCAGGCACAGGTGAAGGTGGGAACGAAGATGACTAGGAGGGTCAAGTCTCTCACCGAGATCGTGGGAATGGACCCTGAAACTGGGGAACTCATTACCAATTCCACTTACACCTGGAGTCCGGCCGATGACACCTTCAACTTCAGTGGCCACTCCTATGTATTCGAAAAAGTGAGGACAATTAGGAACTGGTCTCCCAGGGAGATGGAAAGAGAGGTAAAGCGTAGAGTCGATATCCTCGAATACATGAAGAAGACCGGTGTGGACAATTACAAGCGGGTGGCCAATATCGTGTCCGCTTACTACAGAGACCCTGAAAGCGTGATGAAGAGGGTCAGAGAAGAGTTGTCCAAGTGAACTTCTGATTTCTGACGGGCATTCAACTCATGTTGAGGATGTTGGCAATCGATCAGAGAACAACATTTTAGAGGTGCTCGGTAGAAAATCAATAGGTAGAAAATCAATAAAGTGTTAAAGGGGGAGCCTTGGTCAGGCTCCTCGTTGTATACGATCATTCGGCTTCGGAGTCTTCTTCTTCCTCGGCGCCGCCCTCCTCATCGACCTCCTTTTTCACAGGCTTCCTAATGATCCTTCTGAGGCGCTTGCCCTTGGAGGGTTTCTCCTCTTCTTCCCCCTCCTTTTCGATCTGGTCGAAGACCGTACCACATTTATGACAGATGGTAGCTCCCCTTGGGTTGAGTGTCTCACAGACCGGACAAGGGAATGCGCCCTTCTTCCGCTCTTCCTCCTGAGTCAGCCACTCCTCGAATGTGACGTACGAAGGCTGTTTCTTCCACCAGTCCAGGAACTTGGACTCCGAGTACTTATCGCCAAGTTCTTCCTTGGCCCTCTCCTTATGCTCTTCGACCATCTCCTCATACTGGCGCCTCATCTTCTTCATGTACTCGCCCTCTTCTTCCCCGATAGCTTCACCGACAAACTGGACACCACATTCGGGACAGCTGGTCGAAGTTGCCGGTATCCAAGCTCCACATTCGCTGCACTTGGAGGTGCCCTTTTCGAACTCAGTGCCACAGTTGGGGCATTTCTTGGATGATTCGGGTATCAGGGCTCCGCACTCGCCACACTCCACCATCTGACCCAGGCCGTACCTGTACAGATAGGCAGAGAAGCCAATGATTACACTGGCCACGGCGCCTATGATTAGGACCCAGACCCACCATGGTAGAGAGGACGGTTCGAATGTCGGAGTGACGTTGATCGGCTGCGCGTCTGTATAGGTCTCGTCCGCCAGCTGAACGCCCACCTCGATCTCGTAGTTGCCCTCGATGCCCGGTGGGAGGTAGATGGCCGTCTCAAAGTGCCCTGAGGAACTGGTGGTCACCGTTCTGTTATCTCCGATCTGTGAGCCAGTGGAGTCCCTCAGAGTGACGACCACTGTCACTCCGGCCAGGGGCTCGTCGTTGATCTCGTTCGTCACGTCTCCCCGGACCAAGATCTGGGTGTCCTGATTGTACTGATACACCCCACCCAGGTCGATGATAATCGAGGGGACAGGGGGCTTCACTTCAAAGGAAGTGGTTATGTTGTCATTCGAGTAGTCTCTCTCCTCGATCTGGTGGCCAGGGTTCAGAACGGCCATCAGGTCGTAGTCGCCTGAGGTCACATTGACCGCCCAGGAGATATTGGCGGTCACCGTTTCGCCGGCCTGGAAGTCGCTGTAAACACTACCGATCACAGTGTGGAGGCCATCGATGTCCACGGCGTGGAATGCAATTTCCAGCCCGAGGGAGGAGGCCAATCCGTCGTTCTTCACCTCACAACTCAGTTCTACCAATTCACCAACGGATGCGTTGGCCACAGCCTCATCATCAGCAGACACAATGAGAGGTCCCACGAATTTGAAGTCGGGCCGGTAATCCCTCTCCACATACAGAGAGATGCTGGCCATGTTATTATCCTCCGATGGCTCTTCGATGATGTCCGGTTCGTCCACCACTGCGGTCAGGGTGTAATTGCCATAATCTGTCGGGGTCCACATTATCACTGCAACAGCAGAATCTCCAGCGCTCAATACTGAGATCTCATCGTAGCCGACAAGCTGGGAGGGGGCGCCTTCCCATGACTCATACAGGTCGACTCTGACATCAGTCGCCGCCAGATCGCCGATGTTCTTTACAACGATAGACACGGTCACAGTATGATTCTCTGAAAGAGAACTGGGGTCAGTGGTGATGTCACTCGGAAGCAGCACGAACTCCGCCGTGCCGTAGACATTCACCAGTGTGTAGTTCTCATTATTGGTCGTGTCCATCTCGGGTATAAGTCCATTGGGGTCAACGGTAACGGATAGATTGTGTTCTCCAATAGGGTAGTCTGCTATCCACCAGGACTCAACGGTTACCGTCTCCCCTGGTGACAGGGTATCTACCACTACGTCTCTAATCAACGATCCATTGTCTTCGAACCTCACCACGACGTCGTTGGCTGGCACCACTCCCACATTGGACACGTTCGCGCTCAGTGTTACATTCTGTCCCCTGTAAGGAGTATCATCCGAAACATAGAACGGTGGATCCAGATCGGGGAGAGCGCTCTCGATCTGGATTGCGATCTGAATATCGTTCCTGAACAGTGGCTTTGAATACGGGTCCAATGAGACCGCTAGGGGCGATTCAGAGTCATACCTGTCCCCGTCAAACCAGAATGTGGCGTTAACCATGTAGTTGCCCACAAATTTCGTCTTGGAGGGAGTAATGATATCGGAAAGTGCCTGGATCAACAGTTTTCCGTCTGAATCAGTCATCCCGCTGGCATAGAGTGTGTTGTTGAAATAGAAATGCACACCCACGTAGGCGTCAGGGAGTACGGCCCCTGTTCCGTCGAGCACCGTAATATCCAGCCAACGGTAGTGATAGACTGTTGCATTTCCAGTGATTGAAAGATTGGGTGAAGACACACTGGTCAGATGAGCGACAGCATTACCACCGAAGGAACTCCAGGACTTGGTGAATGTGGTATTCATGGCTGTCAAAACCGTGTTGGAGCTTGTGGGAGCGATCAACTCCGCTTTGATTGTAGATCCCGTGATATCCATGGTTGAATCGTCGTTGGCTATGACCTTCATAGTCGTCTCCAGAGTAGAATCGTTGACCACTAGTGAGCTGTTGTCAAACAGGTACAGCTCGAACGAATAGGTGGAGAATATGGTGGCATCATTCAACCACAGAGTACCATTGTCCGAGACCACAATGCGGTATTGATAATGCGAGTTCTGCAAGATCCTCAGAGACGCAGAGTCGATCACCAGCGTTCCGTTCTTCCTCACGACAATATTCGAATCACACGGGAATGGAGAAGTTCCCCCAGTTATAGTCGTTGTATTCTCATCCTCCACAATTAGATCAAAATCGGGATCTACAGTGAGTTCCACAGTGATGTTCTTGAAAGCGGTGTTGTTCGTATAGTCGTATTCCATAATGCTCCGATCCCTGTTCACCGAGACATAGATGGGGTAGTCACCGATTTCGTTGGGGATCCAGCTGAATGTGGTGGTATTAGAGCCACCAGTAGCCACATCAATGGTAGTGGTACCGATCAGTGTCCCGCCCTCATCAGGGTTCTGGAAGTAGAACTCGATCTCTGCGTTGACTGCATTTTCCAGACCGTTGGTATTACGAACTGTGACCTCAGCAGTGATCTCTGATTCTGTATATCCAGGCTGGGGCGTGATGTTGATGTCCCCGGGCTGGATGGAGAGGTCCGGAAGGTGGGCGAGGATCTCAACCTGAACTGAATTCAGGTTATTGTCTTCCTCCTTCTCCAGTAGCTTCTTGTCAGCGTCTGCCATAACGGTTACTGTATGGGATCCAGCTGGAGTGGTCGAGTTCCACTCGATGGTCACGTTGACCGAGCTGTTGTAAGCCAGCTCACCTATTGTGGCGTTTCCTATCTCCTGTTCCATCTCGGCATTGAAATCGTAGAACACTACTGTGAAGTTCAGGGCAGAAGTCAGACCGATATTCTCTACGGTGGCGGTTACCTCCGCTATTTCACCTTCGTAAACCGTAGATGGATCCACGGCTATACTGGACACCAGTAGATCCGGCTTCTCCAATACCAGATCGGTCAGTATCTTCTCAACATCTTCAGTCTGATCTGCTAAACCCATTGCGGGGTACAGATTGAATGACACACCTGTCTCACCGTAGTAGCCAGTTCCTGTTTCATTGTAGTAGGTGACATTCAGATCGTAGCTACCCAGGGCCTCAGTGTTGGGGAGAGTATCCTCGTTGGCGACCTCTGAGAGTAGTGGGAGCAACACTTCTCCCGCAGTATTAGTCATCTTGAAAGATGAGGAGTTCTTGCCTAGGTATTCAAGAACGTTCTGAGGTGGTGTGGTTGCTATACCCTCAGGAGTGTAGTAGTACGCTTCGATGTCATCCGGTTGTAGTGTTGCATTCACAGTAGCGCCACTCACAGGGAGCGACTGTGAATCCTCAACGCTAACTTCAGCCCACCTATAGATATTGACTGAAGACTCCAGAGTCACTTCGATCCATAGCTTATCAACATAGATGTCGCCTCCGCCACTATTCTCAAGTGTTAGATTGAGATCGGCGATTTTCTCAAACGTATCAATTCCCTCTTCATACAAATCAAACGAAAGGGTCTCCAAAGTGCCAGTATTCTCTATACCGATCGATGTATTCTTCAATGGAGTTCCTTCAGTAGAGTACTGGACATAGTCCGTTCCAACGTAGGGGGCGCCAGTGGAATACGCTACATTCAGTACAGCTCCTTCAACTTTACCAGAAAATCCGCTATGATTGAGCTCATCAACTGAGAGCGTTGAGGTATCAGTGATTAAATAGAGGTTCCCATCTTGCTGAGTGAGATTTGCAATAGGACTTCCAGTGTCATCACTTGGACCCTTTCTGAAGGGTGTTGCATCGAACGATGAATCAGATGGTACGAGTGCTGGTTGGCGGTCTGGTCCTACTGAAACATTGCCCTCGTAGAAGTATGTTCCATACAGGTAGGCTTTAGCTCCACCTGTGGAGACAAAGCTGTTATGATCGTCCTCTATATCAGAATAATCGCAGGTGATCATGCTGTTCACAGCTGTCAACGAGGTATCGCCGGAGATGGTGATATTCTGATAGGTCTGCATTGTGAATTCAACTGTGACCCACACTCTGTCTATATAGAGATTGTTGGAAGGGTCGTCGTTGGCAAAGCTGATATTGAGCTGGCTCAGGTCCGTCGAGGACATTGAAGGCAGAGCCTCTGATTCAACTACCTCTTGATTGATGCTGGTATTGTAAGCCGCTGCTGTATCAGAGGGTTGTATAGAGGTGGAGGTCATCCCTCCATTCTCAAAGCCCCACTGGAATGTATTGGTGCCAGAATAACCAGGATCTGTCTTGTACTCCACATGCAGAGTGACGACACCAATCTCAGCCGAATCCAGTGTCATACCCGCCATGTCGATGTTGTCCGTGGCGAACACTTCTGAAGGTGCAACTGTTACATTGGACAAATCATCGGTCCTCGCATTGTCGATAGTCCCTGTAGCATTGTTTGACGGGGCGAAGACTGAGGGGGTCCTCGTGAGGTTGTAGGTGACATTTCTTCTATCTCCATCATCAGCAGCGAACGTGAAGGTACTGTTGTAGATGTTGGTGTCCCCTCCACGCTCGTAAAGCTTGTTGATGGTAGAGTCATAAATGTTCACGGTACTAGACATGAACAATGTGACCGGAGAGAACTGGAAAGAATCTGCCGGGAAGTAGTCACTCATACAGTAAGTGGAGATCTGAGTGGAGTTGTGTCCAGTCAGGGTGGAGTTCCTCATCTCGAGAGTTGAGTTATCTACCACGAGGTGTCCAGGGAACTTGAGTGTTGAGTCATTGGCCTGCAACATCCCCCCATTCCTTACGATTACACCTAGGTTTGGAATATCATACAGCTGATTGAGGGTGGTCGTAAGCACTGAATTCCTCAGAATCAACTTACCGCCGTCTTCGACCACTAGAGAATACACGTTATCATCAGAAGTTCCAGGGATTCCGTCTGCTCCTGAATCCTGGGTGAAACTCAATCCTCCATTCTCCACAATGACCGTTCCCCCTGAACGGACGGTGAGGTTGGCGTCTAAGTAATGCGTTCTATCTTCTATGTATAGACTATCATTTTCGTAATCACTCCCAATAAAAATATCCCCGTTATCGTCAATGGAAGCCAGTGCTCCTTCAGAAGGAGCAACTACCTCTCCAATGAACAATCCAGTTAAGGAGGAAAGAATCATAGTCCAAACAATTGCGAAACTAGTTGTCTTTTTAGCTAGGTTAGCTATCTTCCTAATGGAAATACCATCTCTCATGATCCCACCTTATGGACATTTCCGCCATATTGCTTAGGTGCATTAGGTACGTAAAATTATAAATACATATGTTTTTGAATTGGATACTTGTAATATTACTCGATTCCATTAGGAAGTCAGTAGCTATTTTCCCGATTTCAACCACAAATTGATTTTCGGTCCTAAGGGCCGGAAAGAAGGGAGTATTTGATTATCTACTCTCATTTACAATACCGGAGAATCATCTGGTGTTCAGATCAATCATTCTGATTATCGATTACTTGCGCCTAATCATCCTCTTTATCGATATCGAACGCTTGTCCTTCTTTTCTTCCTTCTTTTCAGGTTCCTCTTTCTTCTCTTCTTCCTCAGGTTCCTCTTCCTCGGGTTCCTCCTCAGCGGCTTCCTCTTCCTCTTCTGCTTCCTCAGCCTCTGGCTCCTCGACGGCTTCTTCCTCTGGTTCTTCCTCGGCCTCTTCCACCTCAGGTTCCACTTCTTCGGGTTTCTTCTCAACACCTGAGAGGTCTGCACCGCAGGCGTAGCACTTCTCTGCCTTGGCGTCGACCAGAGTTCTGCATTCCGGACATATTATCTCGGAGGGTTTCTCCTCAGCGGGTTCTAGCCCCTCAACGGCTTCCTCTTCTGCTACCTCAGGTTCCTCTTCCTCGGGTTCCTCCTCCGGGGGACCTTTCTCGACGGGCGCCTCTTCTTCCTCTGGCTCTTCCGCTTCCGTTGGCTCTTTGACCTCTTCTGGCTCTTCTGAGGGTTCTTCTTTCAGTTCGAGTTTAGCCGGTCCAGCTTCAGGCCCCTCTTTGAGTTCACCTTCCCTCCTGGTCAGAGTCCCTTCCCTCTCGCTCAAAGAGGCTTCCCTATCATTGAGTGTCTTCTCCCACTCAACGAATCTCTTCTGGTCCTCGAGTATCAGGCTCTTGCTCTCCTCCAGGAGCTCCTCCTGCTCCACCAATACTTTCTCTTTTGTGGCCAGTTCTGCCCTCTTATCAGATATTTCGTCCAGCAGGTTGGACAGCCTTTCTTCCTCCTCTATCGTCTTCTCCTCGACGGAGGATATCCGTTCCACTGCCTCTTTCAACCTCTCCTCAAGGGAGGAGTTCCTTTCGATCAGGGATAGTAGCTTCTCTTCCTTACTCGTGAGCTCATTCTCCCTCTTCTCAACACCGTTTCTGGCCGAACGTAGCTCCTTCTCCCTCCGCAGCAACTTGGATTCCCTCTTCTCCAGAGATTCTTCCCTTTCCGCTACCTCTTTCTCCCTGGGAACGAGTTCGCTTTCCCTCCTATCCAGCTCTTCCTCCCGCTCATCGAGGCGGGTCTGGAGGTTTGTCAGTTCAGCGGACTTATCGCTGAGTTGTTTCTCTCTGGCCTCGAGCTTCTCTCTTCTCTTCTTGAGCTCTGCCTCTTGCTTCTTGATCTTCTCTTTGAACTCCTCGATTACTTCCCATATCGGCACTTCTTCATTTGCCACTGAACTTCCCTCCCGTCGGAAATGCTGGATTGTAGCAAGTATGTTTTGCCAGTATTAAGTAATTTCTCAAGTCCTCAAGACGTTCTCCCGTGGATCAAACAAAGGTTGGACCCAGAATAGCTAGACCGTCCTTTCCTACCTCAAGAGTGTGCTTCTCCATACTGTGTTTGCAGGCCCGCATCTTTTCCACTCGTACATAACGAGCGATCTTTCCGCGGTCCCTGTCCATTCCCAGCTCTATGATGCCGTCCACCAGGAACCCTTCGTTGCCCAGGAGTTCTGAAGGACCTTTCAACGTATCCTCCACCACGATGAAGGAGACGAGATCCAGGTCCCTGAGAGTCTTGAAAAAGTGGAACATCTTGGTCCTCATGGACTCCACCTCCTCCATCAGGGAGTAGAGAGCGCCCAGGGAGTCGAGGGCAAAAACTGTGAACTTGTCCCCATGCTTGTTCTTGAAGTATTCTAGGGTGTCCCTCACGAAGCTGGTATACTTGATCGGTTCTTCGGATTCGATGACCTCATCCAGCTCCCTCAGGTCGGAGAGCTCGGAGATCTGGAGGTTAGACGGTGGCTTGATCCCCACACTGTTCAGTGTGCTCAACTGGCTCTTGGCCGATTCTTCCAGCGTGATGTAAAGCCCTTTCTCTTCCTTATCCTCCAGGTAAGAGGAGATGACGGAATAACAGAAACTGGTCTTCATCGAACCTGGTGGTCCAGTTACCATAACCACCTTTGGAGGTCGGACATCTGTGGCGAATACTTTCTCGAGCCCCTGAATCGAATCCCTAAACATATTCAAGATACCTCCAGAGCTTATTGATGATGTATGTCATATCGGATAAACCTTATTAAGAGTTCTCCTGCAGGCCGCGGGTATGACCGGGAGGAGCGACGTCCCAACAAATGGTGGTGGTCAGGAGTCCCCCTGCTCATCTCTCAGCCTGGCCACCGCGGTCACCTGGTCATCCTCCTTGAGGCGCATGATGGTCACCCCCATGGTGGCCCTGCCCAGAACACTGATGTCGGAAACTGGAACCCTGATCACCATCCCCTTGATGCTGGACAGAATCAACTCATCGTCTTTGGAGACCTCCTTGACAGATACCACAGGCCCGTTCCTCTCGTTGGTCTTGATGGTAATAACTCCCTTGCCCGCCCTCTTTGTCTTCCTGTAGTCCTCAACCTCGGAGAGTTTCCCGTACCCGTTCTGAGTGATAGTGAGCAGCTTGGAATCGGGCGACACAACGGCCATACTCACCACCTGGTCTCCTTCCTCCAGCCTGATACCGATCACTCCTCTGGTGGGTCTTCCCGTGGCCCTTACCTGAGATTCATCGAAGCGGATGGCCTGTCCGTCCCGGGTGGCCAGTATGATCTCGTTCTGACCGTCAGTGAGTCTGGTCTCCACCAGCTCATCCCCGTCGTCCAGTCGGATGGCTATGATTCCCGTGCTGCGCACGTTGGAGTAAGCGGAAAGGGAGGTCTTCTTGATCAGGCCGTTGCGCGTGGCGAAGACCAGGAACCTCTCTTCATCGAACTCGCTCACCGCTATCGTGTCCTTGATCTTCTCTCCCTCCTCCAGCCGGGGGAGCAGGTTCACAATGGGCTTACCTCTGGCGTGCCTGCCGCCTATGGGTACCCTGTAAGCCTTGAGCCAGTAAACCTTGCCGTAATTGGTGAAGAACATCAGGTAGTCGTGGGTGGAGGTCACGAAGGTATCGGTGACGAAGTCTTCCTCCTTGGTCTCCATTCCGATGAGACCCACGCCGCCCCTGTGCTGTCCCTTGTAGGTATCCAGAGGTACTCTCTTGATGTAGCCGTCCCTGGTGATAGACAGCACGATCTCCTCAACCGGGATCAGGTCCTCCATCTCCAGCTCCTGGTAGTTCTCAATGATCTCCGTTCTCCTCTCCTCTCCGTACTTCTCCTTGATATCGTGGAGCTCATCCTTCATGATCGACCTGACCCTCTCCGGGCTGTCCAGGATGTCCTCCAGGTCGGCTATGGTCTCCCTCAGGCTCTCGAACTCCTGGCGCAGATTCTCGATCTCCAGTCCGGTGAGCTTGGACAGCCTGAGGTTCAGGATGGCCTTTGCCTGTTCCTCGGATAGAGAGTACCGCTCCACCAGCCTATCCCTGGCATCGGGAGGGTTCTCGGACTTCCTGATGATCTCTATGGTCTCGTCCAGAGAGTCAACTGCGATGATCAGACCGCTCACTATGTGTTCCCTCTTTCGGGCCTCCTCCAGCTCGTATTTAGTCCTGCGGATGATGACCTCGGTGCGAAAGTCGATAAAGCTCTGGAGCGTCTCCTTGAGAGAGAGTATCCTGGGTTCGTTATCCACCAGGGCCAGGTTGATCACCCCGAACGTGGTCTCCATCTGGGTGTGAGCGAAGAGTTGATTCAACACCACTTCCTCGATGACATCCTTTCGCAGATCGATGGCTATCCTCAGACCGTCCCTGTCCGACTCGTCACGCAGGTCGGTAATGCCATCGATCTTTTTCTCTTTGACCAGATCTGCTATGCTCTCCAGCAGCTTGGACTTGTTGACCTGATAGGGGATCTCATCGACGATGATCCTCTTCTTTCCCCCCCTCTCCTCGAACCTGGTCTTGGCCCTCATCCTCAGTTTGCCCCTGCCCCCGGAATAGGCCTTCAGTATCCCATTTCGGCCCTGGATGGAGCCACCGGTGGGAAAGTCCGGGCCCTTGACGTACTCCATCAGATCCACTAGTTCAGCATCGGGATGGTCTATGAGGTGGACCAGTGCGTCCACCACCTCATTGAGGTTATGAGGCGGGATGTTAGTGGCCATGCCCACGGCAATACCTGAAGAGCCATTAATCAGCAGGTTGGGCAGCCTGGCAGGGAGTATCTCAGGCTCCTTCAGAGAGCCGTCGAAGTTGTCCACGAAGTCCACGGTGTCCTTATCCAGGTCGTAGAGCATCTCCTCCGATATGGGAGCCAGCCTGCACTCGGTGTACCTCATGGCCGCTGGGGAGTCACCATCAACGCTGCCGAAATTGCCCTGGCCGTCGATGAGCATGTGGCGCATGGAGAAGTCCTGGGCCATGCGCACCAAGGCATCGTAGGCGGCCATGTCTCCGTGTGGGTGGTACTTACCCAGTACTTCTCCCACCACTCTGGCGCTCTTCCTGTGAGGTCTGGAGGGGGAAAGCCCCATGTCGTGCATGGCGTACAGAATCTTCCTGTGGACCGGTTTGAGTCCGTCCCTTACATCTGGTATGGCCCTGCCCACGATGACACTCATTGCGTAGTCGATGTACGACTTCTGCATCTCAGCTTCAATAGGACGGTATAGAATTCGATCAGAATGTTCCATAAAATCACCTAAATATCCAAGTTCTCCACTTCATTCGCGTGGTCGATAATGAACTCCTTCCTGGGCTGGACTGCATCCCCCATCAGTACGGTGAACAGCTCGTCGGCCAGCACCGCATCTTCGATGGTCACCTTCTTCAGTATTCTGGAATCTGGCTTCATGGTGGTCTCCCACAGCTGGTGGGGATTCATCTCGCCCAGACCTTTGTAGCGCTGGCTTGAGGCCCCGGATCCCATCTCCTCCAGGGCCTCCTTCCGCTCCCTCTCGGTGTAGACGTACTCTTCCCTGCTGCCCCTGCTCACCCTGTACAGCGGGGGCTGGGCGATGTATATGTATCCTGCCTCTATCAGTGGCCTCATGTACCTGAAGAACAGGGTGAGGAGCAGCGTCCTGATGTGGGCCCCGTCCACATCGGCATCGGTCATTATGATGACCTTATGATAACGACACCCCTCCAGGTTGAATTCCTCTCCTATGCCCGTTCCCAGAGCGGTGATAAGGTTCCTTATCTCCTTGTTCTTCAGTATCTTGTCCATCCTAGCCTTTTCCACGTTCAGTATTTTACCCCGAAGAGGCAGTATGGCCTGGAACATCCTGTCCCTGCCCTGTTTGGCGCTCCCTCCGGCGGAGGGGCCCTCCACTATGAACAGCTCGGACTTCGCGGGGTCCCTCTCCGTACAATCAGCGAGCTTGCCGGGCAGAGAGGTACTCTCCAGGAAGTCCTTCCTCCTGGTCAGTTCTCTGGCCTTCCTGGCCGCCTCCCTGGCCTGAGCGGCCTTAACCGCTTTCTCCACACAGACCTCCGCGGTCTTCGGATTCTCCTCCAGGAACTGATGGAGCTTCTCGTTCATGATCGACTCCACCAGGCCTCTAGCCTCGCTGTTTCCCAACTTGGTCTTGGTCTGGCCCTCGAACTGGGGGTCGGGCATCTTGAGGCTTAAGATCGCAGTGAGGCCTTCCCTCACATCCTCCCCCCTCAGGTTGTCTTCGTTTTCCTTGATAAGGTTGTAGCTTTTGGCGTACTCGTTGATGGTCCGGGTGAGGGCGGCCTTGAACCCGCTGAGGTGGGTACCACCTTCCGCGGTATTGATGTTGTTTACGAAGGTGTGGATGTTCTCAGTGTAAGAATCGGTGTACTGCAAAGCGGTCTCCATTATGATGTCGTGATTCTTCCCGCTGATGAAGATCGGGTCTTCGTGGAGTACCCCCTTGTTCTTGTTGATGTGGGTCACGAACTCCGCAATGCCGCCTTCGAAGTGGAATCTCTTCATCCTTCCCGAGGTCTTGTCTCTAAACTCGATGGTGACCTCCCTGTTCAGATAGGCCAGGTCCCTCAGCCTGTGTGAGAGTATATTGGGATCAAAATTCACCTCCTGGAAGATCTCCGGGTCAGGTTTGAAGATGATCTTAGTCCCCGACTCTTCTGTCTCCCCCAGGACCTCTATCGGCTTCTTTGGTATTCCTCTCTCAAAGCGCTGATGGTGGATCTCCCCCTTGCGCTTTATGGTCACCTCCAGCCATTCAGAAAGGGCGTTGACCACCGAGACTCCCACCCCGTGCAGCCCCCCTGAGACCTGGTAGCTCTTGTGATCGAACTTGCCTCCGGCGTGTAGTTTGGTGAGTACGATTTCCACAGCGGGCTTGTTGTACTTGTCATGCATACCGGTGGGTATGCCCCTGCCGTTATCCGCCACTGTTACGCTCCCATCTTCATTGATGGAAACGAATATCCAGGTGCAGTAGCCTGCCATCGCCTCGTCGATACTGTTATCCACAACCTCGTACACCAGATGATGAATGCCCCTGGAATCTGTGCTCCCAATGTACATGCTGGGGCGTTTCCTTACCGCCTGCAGGCCTTCCAGTATTTGAATATCCTTGACGTCATAATCGGTATCTACCATGTATCTAACCTCGTATTATTCCAGTAATAACCCAAAGCTTTATCTCAATTAGCACATAGCAAATGGAAGAACAAATGCCCATCCATCCCTGCTCTCCCTAACGCTATCATACTATTAATATTCTTCGCGACCATCTGGATATATAAATTAAGTATGTCCTTTTTGGGCCCATTTTTCGATCTGTTTTATCACCTGCTGTAGACGATCTATGAATTAAGAATGGCACTTCCTGCAAACTATTATAGGGAATGACAGATTAGGCTAAATCGATGACCATAATGAACAGGGCCCGCCAGGGTGTTACGGAAGAGATCAAAATCCTGGCTGAAAGAGAGGGGATAGATGAAGAAGTGCTCAGGGGGAGGGTAGCCGACGGCAGGATCATAATACCCCGAAACCCCATTCATGCTCCGACCCCGATGGGCATCGGAGAGGGTCTTTCCGTTAAGGTCAACGTGAACATCGGTACCTCCAGGGACATGCCCGATCTGGAAAGGGAGATGGAGAAGGCCAGAGTGGCCGTCAGGTACGGGGCAGATACCATCATGGATCTCAGCACTGGGGGAGACATCGACCTCATAAGGAGGAGCATCCTCGACGAGGTGGACATTCCACTGGGTACGGTGCCCATCTATCAGACAGGGCTTAAGGCAGCCAGAGAGAGCTCGGTGGTGGATATGGACGAGGACGACATATTCAACGGAATCCAGCTTCACGCAGAGGATGGCGTGGACTTCATGACCGTCCACTGCGGCGTGACTGAAGAGACTGTGAAGTGGTTGAAGCGGTCGGATCGGATCACCGACGTGGTCTCCAGAGGAGGATCTTTCCTCATCGCATGGATCGTTCACAATGAGCAGGAGAACCCACTGTACAAGAACTTCGATTACCTGTTGGACCTGGCGGAGGAATATGAATTTGCGCTGAGCCTGGGAGACGGCCTGCGACCGGGCTGTGTGCACGACGCTACGGACGGGGCCCAGATCCAGGAACTGATAGTCCTGGGAGACCTGGTCAGGAGGGCCAGAGAGCGCGGTGTGCAGACCATGGTGGAGGGGCCAGGGCATGTGCCCATGCATCAGATAGAAGCCAACGTGAGGGTGGAGAAGACGATATGCGACAACGCCCCGTTCTACGTGCTCGGTCCGCTGGTCACTGATATCGCCCCCGGTTACGACCACATAGCGGGGGCGATAGGCGGGGCTATGGCCGCATACAATGGAGCGGACTTCTTGTGTTACGTCACGCCGGCGGAGCACCTCTCTCTTCCCACTGTGGAAGATGTCAGAGAGGGACTAATAGCCAGCAAGATCGCCGCCCACTCGGCAGACCTGACCCGGGGTGTGGGGCGGGAAAGAGATAACAAGATGGCCGGGGCGAGGAAGGCTCTGGACTGGGAGCAGATGTTCGCCCACTCGATTGACCCCGAGAAGGCCAGGACCTACCGCTCTCGGGGGATAACCAGCGAAGAAGAGGGCTGTTCGATGTGTGGAGATGTGTGCGCCATCAGGATTGTGGATGAATACCTCAAGAAGGATTGATCGCGTTACGCTTACGGGTTTTAGAATTTGGAGGGTTGGAGCCACTGGAGGGGATCGAACCCTCGACCTACGGTTTACGAAACCGTCGCTCCTTAGCGGCCCCTGATGGGGCTACCGCTGAGCTACAGTGGCACAGGAAGTCAAAAGGCTAACTCTATCTTAAGTTTTTCTCGTTCCTGACTGATTTTACCATCTTTCCAAATTCAGGGGCCGCTGCAAAAAGAATTTAATCCCCAACAGGGATTCAAATCGAGGTATCCGTGTTCCAGGAAATTGGCATACCTCAGGGGGAAGTAATCGAGGAGGTGGCCGGTGAAGAAGGAGTCCTCGAACGAATCATAGATGATGTGAAGGAATTCAGTTTCACTGGTTACCTGGAGGTGACCATCTCCAACTCGAGAGAACTCAACGGGTTGATGGCTTTCAGGGCCGGCAGGCCGGTCTTATCTGTGTACGTCTATAGGGGCGATGATGTAGAACGGGTGTACACAGGTTCAAGAGCGGCGAGATTCGTGTGGGAAGACTCGGTTTGGACAGGATCGAAAATCAGGGTCCACGGTGGTGTGGATCCTGAGGAGATCGAATCACTCTTTCCCGGGGCTGAGATCTCGCAATCTCAACTCTCTCCCCCCTCCTCCCTCCCCGTACCTCCCCGGGCGTGGGAAGAATACGGGATCACAGAGGACGACGAGGTGTTGTCCACCCTGTCCGATTGGGCGGACGAGGGGTATGACATCTCCAAGCTCGTGGACAGGTTCGAAGAGAAGGGAGAACTGGGGAGGAGAGATATCTCCTATTTCAGGAGCAATATCGATATCATGCGGGAGTTGAGGCGACAGGTGGAGAGGATGGACACCTTGGGAAAAGAAAGAGAGCTGGAGTCCATCAAGAGGAGGATGGTGGACCCCTTGATGGTATCCAGGGTGGAGGACGAACTGAGAAGTCTGAATAGGGAGGAGGGGTCCCTCACCCTGGCGGAAAAACAGATCAGGGATGAGATGGACAAGAAGAAGATGGACGAGAAGGTAGATGAAGTATACAATCTAGTCCTGGAATACCACAGAGAGAGAGATAAAGAGGAGGGGGAGGTGTGCGAGGAGTGCAGCTCACCTCTGGACGTGGAAGGGACCTGTCCTGTATGTGAAGTTGAAAGCGGCCCGGGCAGACCGTTAAATCCAAAATTCACCCTGGACAACTTCATTGCCGGACCGAACAACCGCTTCTCCAAGGCGGCTGCTGAATCGATAGCAAAGGAACCGGGAGACTCCTACAACCCCCTGTTCATATACAGCAAATCGGGCCTGGGGAAGACGCACCTCCTTCAAGCCATAGGCAACAGGATTGAAGAGCGCTCCGATATGAATGTTGTCTATTCCCCCCTCGAGGTGTTTGAGAACGACTTCATCGAGGCGGTGGGCTCAGGACTATTGAAGGAGTTCAGGAGGCAGTATCAGGAAGGGGACGTGCTCCTCCTCGATGACGTTCATTTCCTGGCCGGGAAGGAGAGGACCCAGGAGGAGGTCTTTATCCTGTTCAATGAGATGGTGAGCGGGGGCAAACAGGTGGTCCTGGCCTGCGACAGACTGCCAGAGGATATCCCCTCGCTGAGCGAGAGACTGACCACCCGGTTTGAAAGCGGACTGATTACCGACATCCAGCCACCCGCCCTGGAGACGAGAGTCGCAATAGCAAAGCGTATCGTACGGGAAAAGGGAATGGATCTCTCGGAGAGGGTAATCGAATACGTGGCCAAGAGTTCCCGCAATAATGTCAGACAGCTGGAGGGGAGACTGAACAGGCTGATGGCTTTCGCCTACCTGATGGATGTGGACATCACTCTGGATATGGCCGTGGAGATACTGGGGGAGATAGACGAACAGGGAGCGGTCTCCTTGCGCAGGCTGGAAGGGGGAGTGTCCTACATGATCCAGGAGGAGAAGGCCGAGCTCTCCCACGAGCTGTTCATGAACAAGGTGAAAGAGGGCGGGAGAGGACTGGCCATAGTGAGAGAGTACCCCCGTGATCTGAAGGGCGAAGAAAACACAGAACTGCTGTGGCTGACCGACAGGAGTTCAGAGGTGAGGAGAACGGTTCCGCCTTCGCTGGAGAGGATAATGCTCATCATCGACGGTTTCCTGGAGGAGGGGGGAGAGAAAACGGTTCTCATCGATGATTTGCAGTACCTGAAGAGTCACAACGGATTCGATGCGGTAGTGAGCTTCTTGAGAAATGTCATAGATAAGATCTCGGAGAGCGGCGATGTCCTGATCGTGAGCGTCAATCCAGACAGCCTCAAGACCACTGAAGTGGCAATACTCGAACGTGAGATGAGGACGCTCACTTCTAAGAGTATGTGATGTTTCTCCTCACAGGTCTTCTATCTTCGGTTTGAAGTCAACGAGTTTGTTCAGCGCTATCTCGTATTCATCCTCGTTGAAAGCGATTCCTATCTTCTTGAGTTCGGAGACGAGGGCGGTAACGTCCTTCCCCCTGGTCTTGGCCCTCAGTATAGACTTCTTGCATTTCTTCAACTCCTTCTTGATGATATCATGGAGCTGTTCGTTGATGGACTCTATACCCGTCTCCGCGAGGATGGTCATCATCCTCCAGTCCTCCTTATTGCCCGCTTCCTTCGCCTCCTCGAGTACCGAGCGCGCCTCCTCCACGTCAGCCTGGAAAAGCTCAGCTCCCTCTATGAGATCCTCCAGCCTGGACACGGTATCCTGAGCCTGGAAGTACTTTCCTGTAACCCGTTCCGCTTTCTTCAAGGCCTCCTTACCCAGCTCCAGAGAAGCTCTGTAGTCGCCGTCCTCTATCGACTCATTCAGTGAAGAGAGTGCCTGTTCTATCTCCGATGGATCCTCGTTGATGGACTCGGCGGCATCTACGGACTTCCTAAGGCGCTGCCCGATGGTCTCCAGGCGACCTGACAATTCCTCATCGAGGATATTCATCGCTTTCGAGAGTGTCTTGGTGGCCAATTCATACCGCCCCTTCCGTCCCGCCCCCACCGCTTTATCGATCTCTTTCTTGGCTCTGAGGGTGTCCAGACCGGCTTCTTTTGCCAGATCCAGTTTGGAGCTGACCTCCTCCACCAGCTCGGGGAAGTCTTCAGCGGGAGTTCTCACCTCTTCGGGCTCCTCTTCCGCTTCTTCAACAGGTGTTGGCTCCTCGACCGTTTCTTCAAGGGCGGCCTCCTCAACCGGCCCTTCGGCCTCACGCTCCCCTTCGATGGGCTCCTCCGAGGGGGGAAGATCTGTACCGCACTCAGGACAGACACCCATCTCTTCATTGACCAGAGTGCCGCATTCCGGGCAGTCGTACTCGTGTACCTCTTCGATAATGAACTCAATACCACAATTGGGGCACTCGTTCACCTCGCCCACGATGTGTGTTCCACACTCTGGACAGTCGAACTCGAATACCTCGCCTTCTGCCTCACTAGAAGAGGAATTGTTATCGTTCAAAGGATACCTCCGCGCCCGTCTATTCTTAACCCATTTCAGGATAAATACTTGTTGTCATGGATTATCGTTTAGTCGAATAGCTTCAGGAGTACTCCTCGAACGCGTCCCGAAGTTTGATAGCCCCCTGTGTAGGGGAGGGGGTCTCGCTGATCACAGTCACGTTTCCTTCCCACCGCTGCAGCGACTCCACGAGGTGTGCAGGATCTGGTGACCTCTCCTCCAGGACGAGATGTTTTCTCTCGCCTTTGCTGGTATACTCCACACCGCTGAAGTGAGAGTGGAGGTGACCGTCGTACATCTTCCTGCAGGTGTCCAGGACCTCGGCGAAATCGTCTGCGCTCCTGAGCTTCCCACCGTATCTCGCATGGAGGTGAGCGAAATCGACTACCGGGATCACGCCCTCCACTTCCGCCATCACCCGCTGGATCTCCTCCAATCTGCCCCATACTCCCTGCTTGCCCATTGTCTCTAGGCCCAGCAGGACCCCGTCGATGCCTCTGTCATCCATCCGTGTCTTGCACTCCTTCAGACCGACAATCACCGAGGCGGTGGCCTCCTCCCGGGGCTTCCCCATATAGGAGGCGGCATGTATTACCACCACCCATGCCCCCAGCCACGAGGCGATCTGCACCGTTTTCATCACCCACGCGGCGCTCTTCTCCACCGTCCCCTGGTTGGTAGAATTGAAATTGATGTAGTAGGGGGCGTGAGCGCTGAGCAGGATGCCGAGTTCCTGAGCGTTCTCACCGATCCGTCGGGCCTTCTCCTCTCCCATCCTGGCCTGTCTTACGAACTGCACCTCGAGGGCGTTCAACCCCAGCCCAGCAATGATCTCCAGAGCGTTCACCGGGTCTCTAGACTCGCCGGGATAACCTGCAGGACCGATGTAGATCATGAATGACCAAAGGAAGTGATCAATTATAACAGTTAGACATCAATCGAATGAAAAAATCGCGTTCAGCAGTTCCACGGGCTCCTCATCGCCGGGGGCGAGATCGAACGTTGAGAGGGGGGTCAGCAGGGTGAGAACGTCTTCCGTAGTGAGCTGCCAGAACCCTCTTGTCTCCCTCTTGGCGGAGAAGACACTCCTGTAACGGTCGCCCTCGAACACGGCCGCCTTGCCTGGGGCCACCGCCACCACGGCTTCACAGTTGAGTGCTCCGACAGAGGGGGCAGCAGCGTTACTGTACGATTCAATGACCATCAGTTCATGGCGATCAGAGAGCCAATCGAGACAGTCATCAGCGGATTTGTTGGAGGCGGTCAGCACGCCCCTGGCCTCCTCTTGGGTAATGGGCTCTGGGGCGGGGTCTAATGACTCAAGCATCTCCTCCACTTTCCCTTTCAGTAAGGGGGGCAGTCTCTTCATGTTCCCCCCGATAGAGTGGTGATCTGTCCCTTCCGGTGTGCTGCCCCTGATCAGTACCGTCTGGCCCAGGGGGTTCACCGCCGAACGGCTGGTCCTGCGCCATTCCACCAGATCCGGGTCGGGGGGCATCATAAGGGAGGTCAGAGGGGATTCGATCTCCAAGGGATCTTCGCTTTCCGCTGCCTGGTGTAACCTGAAGACATCATTACCGGTCAGCACCCCCAGTTCTCTACTCCTCTCCACCACCTCATAGTGATACCACCCATTTACTGCCGTGACCGGTTTGAAGACCCCAACGTCAACCCCGTTTTCCCTGGCATAGGAGATGATCGATGATGCCACCGTTGTCTTACCTGAATTATCAGGAAGCGATCCCACTACGAGTATCATGTTATGCCTATTGGAGACTTCCTCTATGTTAATAGCTTTTCGATGGGTTTCTTCTGGAGGTCAACTCCTCTTCAAGGGCGCTCAGGCCCAATAACTCTATCTACTCAAAACGAGGTATATTCAACTGGAGGGTTTGGATGGAACTCTATTTAGTGTCTATAGAGAAGCCAGAAGAAGCGAATGTTATCATCGGGCAGTCGCATTTCATCAAGACCGTTGAAGACCTGTACGAAACACTGATGAACGGCGTCCCGGGCATCAGATTCGGTCTTGCGTTCTGTGAAGCCTCTCAGAAGAGGCTGGTGAGGGTGGATGGTAATGACGATCGGCTGACAGACTGTGCGGCCACCAATGCGTTAGACATCGGAGCGGGCCATGTGTTTGTCATAGTGATGAGGGACGCTTTTCCCATTAACGTCCTGAACGACATCAAGGGGGTTCCAGAAGTGTGCTCCATCTTCTGCGCCACGGCCAATGATGTGAAGGTGGTGGTGGCGGAAACCGAGGACGGAAGGGGCGTGGTAGGAGTGATCGATGGTCAGACGCCTCTGGGTATAGAGGGGGATGAAGATATTGAAGAGAGAAAGAAGCTTCTCGAGGACATCGGATACAAGCGATAACGAGGCCCTGGACCTCTACGAGAATTCCGCCAAATACTACGACCTCTGGACCCAGGATTTCACTGAAGACATCGACTTCTACCTGAGACTGGCAGAGGAGGCAGGCTCCCCCATCCTGGAGGGTATGTGTGGGACGGGTCGAATCCTGATCCCCCTGGCTCAGGAGGGCTACGAGGTGGTGGGGGTGGACAGGAGCACGGCGATGCTCGACCAGTGCACGGCCAAGATCTCAATGCTGGATGAGGAGGTGGTGGAAAGGATAGACATCATCCAGGAGGACATCAGAGATTTCGAACTGGACAGGGAGTTTAGACTGGTCTTAGTGCCCTACAACTCGTTCCTGCACCTGCTGGAGACTGAGGACCAGGAGAGTGCTTTGAAGAACATCGCCAAGCACATGAGCGGCGACGGGATGTTCGTAATGAGCGTTTTCAACCCCGACCTGAAGAGGGCTGAGGGTGTGCTGCGGCACACGGGTACCAGGGTCACCGACAAGGGGGAGATCGTCTCCCGGTTCGAGAGCCAGGAGTTCGACACCCCCTCCCAGAGGACCACTATCCACTACTTCTACGACATCTCCAGGCAGGACGAACCGGTGACCAGGGTGACCACCGCTTTCGAGTTCCGGTACCTGTTCTACCGGGAAGCGATCGATCTGATGAGCAGGTGTGGACTGGAGGTCACCGACGTCTACGGTGATTACTCGAGATCTCCTTTCAAGAAAGATAGTAAACTGATGGTCTTCGTGGCAAGGAAGTCTCAATGAGTGAACTCCCCTGGAGCAAGAAGGAACTCAATCTGGACTACACTCTGGGCTGCGGGCAGGTGTTCAGATGGTATGAGGAGGGTGGGGAGTGGAGAGGGGTCATAGACGACAGGGAGATATTTCTGAGGCAGCACGACAACAGGATTGAGGTGATCGGTGACCTGGAATTGGAGGAACTGCACTCGTACTTCAGGATGGACGATGACCTAGGGCCGATATATGAGTCCATAAAGAAGGATGGAAGGATGCGGGAGCTGGTGGAAGAGTACAGGGGCCTGCGGTTGATCAGGCAGGACCCCTGGGAATGCTCCGTGTCTTTCATGCTGGCCACCTGTGCCAACATACCCCGTATCAGAAGAATGATAGAGAGCCTCTGCACCACCTTCGGTGAATTGCTCCCCGGCGGAAGGTACTCGTTCCCCTCTCCCCAGGGCGTGCTGGATGGTAAGAACAGGATTCATCGTTGCGGGCTGGGCTTCAGGGCGGAGAGAATCATTACATTCACAAAGAAGGTGGACGGTGGAGAGGTGGACTTTGGGCAGCTGAGAGAGATGCGCTACGAAGACTGTGTACAAGCCCTAAAGATGCACGAGGGTATAGGGGATAAGGTCGCCGATTGCATCGCATTGTTCTCCCTCGACCACCTGTGCTCATTCCCGGTTGATGTACGGATCAAGAAGGCGCTCTCCGCCCAGTACGGCGTTGACGGTTATGAAGAAGCCAGAGAATTCGGAAGGGAGTATTTCGGTAGATATGCAGGCTATGCCCAGGAGTTCATATACCTCTCCCAGGGAGAGTGTATCAGAAGAAAACCGGCCATCAATCGGTGCTAGGACAGATGCACTCCGGGGCCTCCATCTCACCCTGGGTCTCGTATATCTTGACCAACATGCCGCTCTCCTTCACCATCTGACATATATGACAGGTCTCGGTGACGATCTCGGAACCGTTCAGGATGCGGACAGCGGCCTCTTCTATCTCCCCCAGAAACTCATGATACTTACCGCTGTTCTCCATCTCCTTGCTGGTACCCCTCTTGGACTTAAGATACTGAGAAATGGCAGCATCGGTGACTCCGAACCGCCTGGCTACCTCTGCCTGGGTGAGATCGTGATTCTTGACAAGTTCCTTTGCCAGTTCTCTCCTGATGGTAGGCAAGACGTACCAGACTATCAGCTCACAGGGGATTTTCATGGTTATTTGGATAATACTAAACAATAATAAAACCTTCCGTAAGACGGTGAAGCTTTTGATCGCCACTACGTCCGTAAGAATAGGGCGCACACCGTGATATTCCCTAACAACAGGCGCTGGTATTCCCGATGAAAGGGACCAAAAGAGTCAAGTCATCCAAGTTCCATCGGTTAGAATCGCCATAATTATGGAGGTGACCCCGATGCCAATCGACGAGATCAAGATTACGAGGAAGATTGTGGAACGTTTTACAGACGAGTTTCTGGACTCACTGGATGTGGATGTTATAATCGCTGGGGCTGGACCCGCTTCGCTCACCGCCGCCAGGTACCTGGCCCGAGGAGGTCTGGACGTGGTAATATTCGAGAAGAAACTGTCCCCTGGAGGGGGCATGTGGGGCGGAGGAATGACCTTTCCGGTGATCGTGGTCCAGGAGGAGTCAAAGGGGCTGCTGGAGGAAATAGGGGTCAACCTGTCCACCGAGGGGGATGGTTACTACACCGCCCACTCCGTGGAGGCGTCATCGAAGATGATAGCCGCTGCCCTAGATGCGGGGGCCAAACTGTTCAACGCCATCACAGTGGAGGACGTGCTGATCAGAGAGGGGAGGGTGAACGGGGTGGTCATCAACTGGAGTGCGATCGATGTGGCCGGCCTGCACGTTGACCCAGTATCTGTCCGCTCCAATTACCTTATCGACGCCACAGGGCACGATACAGAGGTCTGTGAAGTGGTGCAGAGGAAGGTGGGTAAGCTGCACACGCCCAGCGGCAAGATCGAGGGTGAGAAGAGCATGTGGGCCGAGGTGGCAGAACAACTGACCCTGGAGAACACCGTTGAGGTGTACCCCCATCTGTACGTCTCAGGCATGGCCTGTAACGCGGTGATGGGCGGTCCCCGGATGGGGCCCATATTTGGGGGCATGCTTCTATCAGGGAAAAGGGTGGCGGAACTGATCCTGGAGAGGGAGCAAGAATAGAGCAGGAATCATGCCTCTCCGGGATGGGTCTTCTCGTAGAACGCCTGTATCTCCCATTCCGGAATCCTAGTGCTATCTTCGCTGCGGAGCGTGAGCCCCGTCCTCTTCACATGAGAGTTGATTATCCGCCTGGCCAGACGTCCGCCGTCGAACTCTTCGATCTCCAGATTCTTTCCCCTGACCTTTCCTTCGAAGGAGCCCACCAGCTCCGGCCCGCTGAAGACGTAGTACTTCCATGGGATATGGTGCTCCTTGATCCACGGGTGGAGATAGGTGTAAAGACTGTCCTTCGTGGTGAGCACGAACTCCTCCTGGAACTTTTGGCCGATGACTTCCCTGTCCGCTCCGAACATCCAGTATACGGAATCATCACCCCTGTTCAGGAAGCCTTTGACCAGGGTCCCCTCCTCCACCAGCTCGGAGAGGATGTCCCTGAGCTCGCTCATCAACACCTCTCCCTTCAGGAACTCGTACAGGTTTTCGGCGGAGAATATTCCGAAGGTTCGGAACAGGATGCGAACGATCTCCCTCTTTGCGTCGTAGGGCGCTATACCGGGGTCGGTGACCGGGTAATAGAGGCCCCTGTGATCTCTGAACACCAGAGTGCCATTATACAGGTCCCTCAGCGCCCTCCTGGTCCTCTCCGTGCCCATGGGGGAGAGTTCACAGACCCGTTCCCTGGTGGCGGGGGCGGTGCTCTTCACTATGCTGAAAACGGTCTCCATGTCCCTGGTAATCTCATGGTCTTTGGCCTTCCTGGTCAACTTGGCCGTGGCCAGGTCGGTACAGATGGTGTACGGCCACCCCTTGATCTTGACGATCAACCTCTGTTCGAGTAAATCGGCCAAAGGAGTTTTCACCCTGGACCTCAGGAACGCCTCCTGGTCAGACCTGAAACCCAGGGTATTCTTGATGGCCTCCAGCACGCTGTTGTAGTTGTCTCCGGGGGCTATTCTCTGTCTTTTGAATACATAGGCCATTATCAGCTTCCAGCTGTAGGAATCAGGGACCAGGTTTCCCTTGGCCAGCGTGGGGCCTATAAAACGATAGCCGTTAGAGCGGAAGACCTCCATCATCTCCGGGGGCATCTCCTCCACCTCGGTGTCATTTACCCCTTTCACCCTGATGATATCGAACCCGATCATCTCGAAGAAGGGTCGGATCCGGTCGAGGGCGTCCAGCACGTCCGGCAGCAGGCCCTCATCGTCTATGTCCAAGGAGCGGACTTCGATATAACCGCTCATATTCCACTTCTCTATGGCCCCCACCATCCTCCCTGAAGAGACGATGGGATACACCCAGCGGTCTCCATACCTGGAAGATATTTCAGCCCATAGAGGCTGCACCAGCGGGTCGTTCAGCGAACATATCTGCAGGCGATCCATGCTGGGGATGATTTGCTCCAGGTTCTCCCTTTCATCAGCCATCATGTACATCATGGTGCCTTCCTTGCCCACATTAACGGTGTCCACCTCCAACTGATCGATGGCCGTACGTATCTCCTTGGTGGTGAATCGGGTCTTGCTCCTGAGACTGTAGAAAGGCAGGGGGCCGTAAGCCCTGATGAACCGTTCCACTATGTCTTTCTTGGCATCTCCCCGATGGTCTTCGGTGTGAAGAGGTACATAGATGTTCTCGCTGGACCAGTTCTCCTGTCCGTTCATCTTCCTCACCAGATACAGGTTGCGGTCCAGCCGTTTGATGATGTCCTTCACATCGCTCTTCGAGAGGTCCACCATCTTGGAAATTTCCCTGGTCGTCAGCCCATGATGAGATTCCAACATTGCCAGGATTTTCTCTTCCTGTTCGTTCAGAGAATGGTTCTGGTATGCGGCGACGTACATGGGCACGTCTTCTGCCAGCACGTACCTGACTCTGCCCCTCACGAACCGCCCGTTCAGTATCTTCCCTTCTCTCCGCAGTCTCTCCCACTCTTTGTAGCTGAAGCCCTTAACTCTAGAATACACGTCCAGGGGGGAGCCCGCCTGGCCGAAGAAACGGATGCACTCCTGTATGTTCCCGAACGACCGGCGCTGCTTCCTTCTTCGATAGTTGCTCACCGTGGCGTGATCGAAGAGGTCTGGAGTGTCGTACTTCAACCTCAGGTAGTCCTTGCTGAGCATGTACTGGGTGTCCTCTGATACGATATAATAGCCCTCAGATACCAGCCCTTCATCCTTGAGCTGGTCCAGGCCGGCATTGACCTCCTCCTCGTCCAAGGTCAGAGAAAACGCTATCTCTTCGGCGGTGGCAGGGGCGAAGTAACCGAGGAAGTGCAGTATTGCGTGGTCCAAGGCCTCCTTCCTATTGGTCTCGGGGCACTCTCTAGTGGCGAACACCCACCGTCCTTCCTCCAGATCCACCCGTTTAACAAGAAACATGGACTCGAGCTTCCTGACCGCGGGGTAGACCTTTTCAGAGGGTGTGCTCAAGTTCATGGAGAGCCTCCGTACAGTCATTCCCTCTTCCAGTTTGGAGAGAACCCTCCCTTCCAACTCGCCTATGGAGCGGTCTCGCTTAAGGACGGTCGAATACCTGGGCACGTCTTCCGAACTCGCGAAGTAGAAACCGTCTAGATAGACAGACTCGATTTCGTCCTCCCTGAGCAGTTCCAGGGCCCAGGTGTCCACCTCTTCCTTACTGGCAGAGGCGTAGGGATAGATATTCCTGCCCTTTTCCTTGAATATGCGCAGCGGACCGGTTCTGCTCAGCAGGGAGGGTATGTCCTCCTTTCTTTCCACACTGCCGATCTTCTTCCTGAAATAGGAGGTGACCTTCTCCTCCTCGAACTCGAACTCGTCCAGCGAGTCCCCCATCACCTTGCTGAGTACTTTCCTGTGCAGCTCCCTCAGCAGGGCGCTACGGTCCTCCATCATCACCAGGTCGGAGATGCCGGTCAGTACTATCTGATGGGCGAACGGGGAGGGTGTGGAAGAGTAGCCGATGGTGGCAATCTCGGTCTCCCCCTCCTCGACCATGTTGAGCACCAGGGCGGCGTTCTCCGTGTCCAGCACATCCCTCAGTATCTCCCTGTATGTCTCTTCGATCACTGGCATACCCTCTATATCGGCCAGCGTGTTCAGCAGATACCCTGACCTCACCTGCTGCCTGTTGACGGAGACCTCCTTTCCCTTGTAATTCCTGAGTATCATGAAGCTACGTGATGCGACGTGCCTGAATCTCTGTTTGAAAAGCTCGGAGTCCTTGACCGCCTTCCTCAGAATGTTCTCCAGCTGAGAAGAAGAGACCATCCCTCCGATGGAGTCCAGCGGGACCTTCTTGGGGGTGTTGATCATGAACGCGTCGTCGGTCACCGAGATGCTGGCATTGCATCCGAATTCCTTGGTGATCTGGAAAGCATAGGCCCGGGAGAGGGCGGCGTTGACCCGCCTGCCGAAGGGAAAGTGGAATATGATGTTGTAAGTACTGCTTTTATCGTGGTAACCCTCGATGGCCAGGGTCCTGTCATCTGGGATGAGGTCACATGCCGACCGCTGCTCCTGGAAGTAACTGATAACCGATCTGGCAGCACCCCTGTCGATGTCGTAGTCCTCGCACAACCAGCCCATCAGCTCTTCATGATCCTCCCCCAGACGGGAGGCGAGCTTCCGCCGAAAACGGGCTATGTCCATGGACAGATCGAAGGAGCGGGGCAGCATCTCTCCCGTCCACGAGGGTACGGTGGGCTTCTTGCCCGAGGCTTCCTGCACGAAGACCTTCATCCCCTTGACCCCCCTGAATTCGTAGCTCCTGCCCCCCAACACGAAGACGTCCTTGGTGGCCAGCCGTTCCACGAACTTCTCTGAGAGGTCTCCCACCATTGCCCCCTTCTCGGTGAACACCCGGTAGTTGGCCTCGTCGGGTATCGTACCAATATTCAGGAAGTAGATCATCCGAGAGCTGCGTCTCCTGCCGAACATCCCGTCCTCCTCATCGAGCCAGACCTTGGAGTACACGCCTTCGAAGGCGTCCTTTCCTCCCAGATACCTGAGAACATCCATGAATTTCTCCCTTGACAGGTCACGGTAACAGTAGGATCTCCTGACCACTTTCAGTGCCTCGTCTACACCCCACTTCCTCTCCACCGCCATGCCCACCAATGACTGGGCCAGCACGTCCAGGCAGTTCTCGGGTATGGAGACCCTGTCCACCTTGCCCTGGTGGGCAGAACGGGAGAGGACAGCGCATTCCACAAGATCGTCTTTGTCAAGCACAAGCATCCTGCCCTTGGCGGTCTGCATGTACCCGTGACCGCTCCGGCCCACACGCTGTAGGCCCTTGGCCACCGATTTTGGAGAGCCGATCTGGCACACGAGGTCGATGGACCCGATGTCTATGCCCAGCTCGAGAGAGGTGGACGATACCACGCACTTCAGGTCCCCCGCCTTCAGCCTCTCCTCCACCTCCAGACGGGTATCCTTGCTCAGGCTGCCGTGGTGGGCCTCAATGCTCTCCTGCCCTCTCTCCTTCAGCTTGAATACCACGCTCTCCGTGGCACTCCTCGTATTGGTAAAAATCAGGGTGGTGGTGTGCTGCTCCACCAGCTCCTTCAACGTATCGTACATCTTGGAGTTCACTATCTCATAGGGCAGGGCGGTCATGTCCTGAGTGGGGGAGATCACCCTCATATCCAGGTCCTTCTCGTATCCGGCCTGTATCAGGTTCACCTCCCGGGGCCTGCCGTCCTGGAGGCCGGAGAGGAAGTGGGCGATCCTGTCAATCGGTGCCAGGGTGGCGGAAAGCCCCACCCTCACCGGTGTGTTCTCACAGTACTCCTGGAGTCTCTCCATGTTCAGCGACAGGAAAACTCCTCGCTTGGAATCGCATATGTCGTGAATCTCATCTATGATGGCCCACTCCACCTGCCGGAACTTCTTCCTGAACTTGGGAGCGGCAAGCACCAGGCCCAGAGACTCGGGGGTGGTGATGAAGATGTGGGGTGGCTTCTTCAACATCTTCTGCCTCTCGTACTGAGAAGTATCTCCCGAGCGGACCGCCACCCGGATCTCCGGGAATTCCTTTCCCTGCTCTTCGGCCAGCTCCTTCATCTCCCTCAGAGGTTCCTTAAGATTCCGGTTGATATCGTTGGCCAGGGCCTTCAGAGGGGAGACGTATACGGCGTAGATCCTGTCCTCCAGGCGGCCCTCCTTCGCGTACTTGAAGAGTTCGTTCAAGATGGAGAGGAAAGCGGTGAGCGTCTTTCCCGAGCCCGTGGGAGAGGAGACCAAAACGTTCTTCCTCTTGTGTATCAGGGGTATAGCATAGGACTGCGGTTCGGTCAACCCAGCGAATTTGGCCCTGAACCAATCACTGATTAGCGGTTCCATCAGCGCCATCACCTCCTGTTTGGTGCTCTTCTCTGTTACCTTTTTCATCGCTGAATCACCTGTGGAATTACGTCCCATTCTTCGTTAACCTATTAATATTTTGCAAAGGGGTGTGAAAATCCGGTTCTCAACCTGGATTCGCAACTAATTTAACCGGAGAATCGCATAGGCCCGTGTGATGAGGTCCCGTGCCCTCTCAGTCCTGCTCGTAGTCGCCTTCCTCTTTCTACCAGCTCTCGGTGTGGTTTCACACGCGCAGAGTGCCGATGACGTCTTTATCCAGGGCACTGTAACCAATGAACAGGGCGGGGCGATTGAGGGCGTGAACATCACCGCAAGGAACACGACCACCGCGGAGCGGTTCTCAGCGCTATCCGATGAGAACGGTACCTACAATATTACCCTGCCCGCTGGTATGTACAACATCAGCACCGATCTCCCCAACTATTCGGCCAATATTACGTACAATAATGTGTTGGTAGAAGAAGGCCTCATGAACCTCAATTTCACGATGAGGGAGGTGCTGGGCAAGCTGACCGGGTACGTGACCAACGGAACTGTGCCCATCACAGCAGCCACGGTACACCTTACCAGCGAACAGTACAACTACTCTACCAACTCAACAGTACCTCTGGGCGCTTACACCATCAACAACATCCGGCCCGGTACCTATGTGGCCTACGCAGAGAAAGATGGCTACTGGACCTCCTACCATCAGAGGGCGATCACAATAGAGAGGGGTGACGAGATCCAGGTCAATTTCACGCTGGAGGAACAACCGGCCACCATATCGGGTAAGGTCACTTACGGCAGCGACGGTCTGGAAGGGGTGAAAGTGACCATCGCCTCCAGCGGCTTCTCCACGTTCACCTACACCGACAACGAGGGCAACTACACTTTGAGTAGTATCCCTCTGGGAACCTACACGATTACATTCTCTAAGAACGACTTTGTGGAGGAGGAGATGCAGGTCAGTCTGTCTCCTTTTGAAACCAAGAAATTGGACGTCAGTATGGAAAAAGAGGTCACCGAGGACGAGGGTTTCATACCTGGCTTCGACCTGCCGCACTCGTTGATGATCGTAGGCATGATCCTCTCACTAATTACCCTAGTACTGGCCTTGGGGATAAGGTACAGGATCGGAAAGAAGCCAGGACTGCTCCTTGAGGAAGGGGAGGAGTGATTTCACCGTCTACTCCAAACCGAGTTTTTTCCTGATCTCTGGCAGTTTATTCTCCACTTCCCTTTCCACACCCTCATAGAGGCTGTTACCGTGGGCGTCGATGGCCACAGTGAGCGGCCCCAGGTTTTCCACCTCCAGGATCCAGAGAGCCTCGGGAACACCCAGATCAAGCCATTCCACTCCCTCGACCTTCTTGATCCCCTCGGCAGCTAGGACTGCGGCCCCTCCGGTCATAGAAAAGTACACACATCCATGCTCTTTCATGGCGTTGACTGTGGGCCGGGACATGCCCCCCTTCCCGATTATTCCTCTCACTCCAGATGCTTCGATGAACCGGGGCTCCAGTCCGTTCATCCTGGCACTGGTGGTGGGACCGGCGGCGATCAGCTCCCAGCCGTTTCTCTTCACCACCAGAGGGCCACAGTGGAACAGTACACCCCCTTCCAGATCCACGGGTATCGCCCTGCTTTCTTCAACGTATTCCAGGTATCGGAGGTGCATTTCGTCCCTTCCGGTGTGAACCGCCCCATCCAGAAAGACGATGTCCCCTATCTCCAGGCTTCTTATCCTGGACTCTGAGATCGGTATCGATATCTTCAGGAGAACCCCTCCCTGGAGTAGACTACTGTCCCATCGGGATAGATCCTGGCACTCGCTCTCCTGGCCGCCCAACATTGAAAGTTGACGGCCACGGGGAGGCTGGCGGTATGACAGTGGGCGGTCTTCACTTTGACTCCCAGGACGGTGGTCCGCCCTCCCATGCCCATGGGTCCGATCCCCAGTCCATTCAAAGCGCATTCCAGCTCCTCTTCTAGCTGCTCTAATCTGGGCTCGGGGTTCTTGACGTCCAAAGGCACCATTATGGCCTCCTTGGCCAACAGGGTAGCAACGTCTGCCGAACCGCCGATACCAACACCTATGATGTTAGGAGGGCAGGCCTTTCCTCCCGCACTGACCATCGCGTTCAGGACGAGTTCTTTCACACCCTCGGTGCCGTCGGCCGGGTTCAGCATCTCCAGTGTGCTCATATTTTCTGAGCCGGCGCCCTTGGGCAGTGCCGTTATCTCTATAAAATCGTCCTCAGTGGGAGAGTAATGGACATGCGGCATGTTCTCTCCCAGATTGTTTCCCCCGTTCTCCCTGGTGAGAGGATGAACGACGTTTGGTCTGAGGGGTATCTGTTCAGTAGCACGCTCCACCCCCCTCCGTAACATGGCTTCCAGAGGTTGTTTAACACCACCAGATACGAAGAACAGCGGTACACCCGTGTCCTGGCACAGGGGTAAACCTTTCTGCTGGGCTATCTTCACATCCCTGAGTATGGCTTCAAGCTGGGTCTGAGCCACCGGATTATCTTCGTTCTTCTCGGCCCGTTCAAGGGCGGAGATCACGTCGTCTGGCAAAGAGGTCACCGCCATGGTCATGAGGTTAACGGTCACCTCCTCCAACAGTTGTTCAGAGAGCATGTGATCAGTAAATGAACTGTTTACCGGAATAAATGTTTGATTATTGATGAGAAAAAAGTTATCTATTGATTTCAATATTGAGGCTCGTTAAGAGGAGGGAAGATGGAGGAACCGATAGTAATCAAGAACCTTACAAAGGACTACGATGGGTTCAGAGCTGTGGATTCTTTAGATCTCACTGTGAAGAAGAACACGTTTATCGGTTTTCTGGGCCCCAACGGGGCTGGCAAGACAACGACCATTAAGATACTGACCAGTCTGCTCAATGCCACCGAAGGGGAGGCCTTCCTCAATGGGGTGGATGTTACCAAACGGCCTAAAAAGGCCCTCTCTGGAGTGGGTGCCGTGGTGGAGACCCCGGAGTTCTATCCCTACCTGAATCCCAGGGAAAGTCTCCTTTATCTAGGAAGGCTGAGAGGCATGACCAGGGAATCGATAGAGGCCAGGACCAGTGATCTCCTGAAAATGGTCAAGCTCACTGAGTGGGGGGATCAGAGGATAGGGAAGTTCTCCAAGGGTATGAAACAGAGACTGGCAATCGCTCAGGCCCTGCTGCATCGGCCAAACGTGATCATACTCGATGAACCCACCTCGGGTCTCGATCCCAGGGGGATGGTTGAGGTGAGGAACATATTGAAGGAGCTCAGACAGGAAGACTACACCATATTCATGAGTTCTCACCTTTTGAACGAGGTCCAGGAGATCTGCGATTACGTGGCCCTGATCGATCAAGGCAAACTCCTTGCCCACGGAGAGGTCTCCGATCTGGTGTCAATGGGTGGATGTACTAGACTCAGTGTATCCACGGTCAAGTCCATTGACGAACGGACGAAAGAGAGGATATCAGATCTTGAGAGGGTGAGGGAAGTGAAGGCAGAGGACAAGAGACTGATTATTTCACATGAGGGTGGCGAGGCGGAAAGAGCAGAACTGCTGCGAGAGCTCCTGGCACTGGACATAGAAGTATTCTCTTTCAAAGAAGAAAGCCTCCCGCTTGAATCGCTGTACATGGATCTGATCAAGGACTCGAGGTGACGATTATGGAGGAGCATCAACAGGTACAACCACCAGAAGATCTCTCTCAGGCCTGCATTGTCACCAGATATGAGTTGCTGAAGCACCTGCGGAGCAAACGCTTGTGGGGCATACTGATCATTGAAGCCATCATACTGGTGCTCATTCTTGCCGTCCCCCCACTGGCGGGCAGCGACTACAGCAGCAATCCGGCTGACTTCGCCCAGGACTTCTTTGGCTGGACCAAAATACTGATAATAATCGGGGCCACACTGTTCGCGGGGGATACGTTGGTCTCTGAGTTCCAGAACCGTACCGGCTATCTCATCTTCCCCAACCCAGTTAAGAGGATCACTTACTTCACAGGGAAGTTCGCAGCCACAATGCTGATCATGATCATGATGCTGGTCATCTACTATGGCGTCACCTCAATATTCTCTTTGGCCATAACTGGCGGAGTGTCCTCACTCACGCTCAACTCGTTCGCACTGGCCCTTCTGTTTGCCCTGGCAGCAAGCGGGGTAGGATATCTGATCAGCTCATTCATGAAAGGTGGAACCGGAGCCCTGGTGTTCACATTCGCTCTGCTGTTCCTGATAATGCCCATAGTGGACAGAGTGCTTACTTTCGCTAAAGTCAAGCCTGAGTTCTCCTTGACCTTCATCGGGGACTCCATCCAGTACATTATGGAATCTCCTTACCCCCAGGACTTCGTGAGGGACTTTCCTATGGGTGGAGGGACCACCCTGGAGATCACCAACTATTATCCGGACCCGTCGTTGGCAGTTATAGGAATGATAACTTATGCTGTTGTGACAATATGTATAGCTATCTGGCTGTTCAATAGAAGGGAGATGGCGACCTAGGGGATAATATGAAGATAGAGATCGTTCACATCGGTGATGAGCTGCTCACGGGAGAGATCGATCCATACCCGGAAGAGTTGATCAAGATGACCCGGGGCGGGGGGGCCAGTATCAACATGGTCTCCGTGGTCAGGGACGACTACTCGGACATAATGAGGTTGATGGATTCTGCCCATGATTCCGGTGTGGGCGTATTGATCATCACCGGAGGCCTGGGGCCCACGATCGACGATATCACCAGAGAGGTGGTGGCCGATTTCCTTGGCCTGGAGCTGGAAGTCTCCGAGGAGGCGGTGAGATGGTTCGTGGAGTCTGTGAAAAGGATATATGACCTGGAACCTGAAATGAACGAAGAAAACTACAGAATGACCAAGATTCCCAGCGGCTCAGAGCCATTGAAGAACATCACGGGGGCTGCCTGTGGGATCAGGGCGGTTAAGGGCGATATGCAGATATTCTGTCTCCCGGGCTTCCCCGATGAGATGTTGCCCATGTTCAAGGAGTACGTGTTGCCCGTGATGGAGAAGGAGGAT
The DNA here is from genome assembly GCA_964580935.1 of uncultured Methanomassiliicoccales archaeon. GTDB lineage: Archaea > Thermoplasmatota > Thermoplasmata > Methanomassiliicoccales > CAZOLG01 > CAZOLG01. Next base: position 102,003 of record CAZOLG010000003.1, on the reverse strand, counting down.
GTCCACGAGAAGGAGATCATGGCTTACCTGCCTGAATCGGATCTGGAACCCCTATTCCAGAGGGTGATCGAGAAGTACGAAGTGAGGATCGCTTCCCTTCCTTCAAAACAGTGGGTGAGTAAAGGCAACCGGGTGATATTTAGGGGCGAGGAGGATGAAGTGGAGGGGGGGTCTGCTTACTTCAAGCAGCTCCTCGATGGAGCTAAAACGAGGTTCAAGAAGGAGTAAAACTCTCTACTCCCATGTAGGGAGCAGATAAACAGTGCCCTTGTGAGTGAACACGGGCATTGAATCTCCAATTTCCATTCCTTCCGGTTTCTGTATCTCGATTGTCTCGTAAGAAACGGGGTGCATCATCTGCAGTTCTTCATCACTCTCACTTACGACTACCGCTTCCGAACCATCTTTCATGTTGCCCACCACCTCGGCCGATTGCAATTCCTGGTGGGAGGCAGCCGTGAACTCGTGTGTTCTCAGTTCCATGATGCTGGCCATCTTGGGAGACATCCCTACCACCAGGTAGAGTTTCTCTCCGTATTCGACGATATCATGCACCTTGTAAGCCGGTAATCTTATCAGATATGTGATGCGGTAAACATCCTTGCCCTCCCTCCGGCCCACCAGGGAAGAGGATTCCTTCCTCTCCGCCCCGTATTCCTCGGCCAGCTCCTTGCTTATTGCCTTACCGATGGCGGTGGTGGATAAGTAGACGTCAAAGCCACTGTGCATCTCCTCTACCTTGGATATGAACACCTCCCTGTTGTTCCTCGCCACCTTATCGACTCTCTCCTGGATCTTCTGAAGAACCTCCCTCATCTCTTCCAGTGGCATGGAGCGATCTCGAGACCTAATCTGGAGGATCGACTCGAAATAGGAGCCTTTGATCTTGGAGCACTTCGGACAGGAGGTGCCCTTGACCCTCACCAGCGTCTCCTGATCTTCCCACTTCCTGAGACCCTCGATGTCTATCTCCAGGGTGAGGTGCACCAGGTACGAATTCTTGTCCTCCATGGTCAGGGCCACCTCGACTTCCCCCACCTCTGCACCCTTGTGGACCTTCACAGAATTCACCGCGGCCCTACTGACCGCTTCCTCGATATCTGCCGACACCCACTCCCTGTCCAAGCTGAACTCCCGGCAGTGGGAACATCGAAAGAGGTCTACCTTGTCCGGCACCTTGGTGAACTGATTCTTCTTCAGGAAACAGTCAGCGCACAGGTTATCGTAAACGGGGCCCTCTTCTCCGCATTCCACACAGAACATATCTACGATTCACATCCTGACCATCTGGGCGTGGGGTATTCCATCGATCATTAGGATACAGGATTCATCTATAAAACCGTACTCCACTGCCGTGGCCACGGTCTCCTCCCCTACCAGATTGGCCACCGACGCGTTCTGCAGACAATCGCTCAACCGCTGGGCAGAGGTGTCCTCTCCTTCATAGAAACCAGCGTTGATCTCCAGGCGCAGGTCGCCCTCTTTGAACACCTTCCCCAGTAGCGCCTTATCACAGGCGGCCAACACCACCTCCGGACCCCTGCGGTGAATCTTGCTCGTTATGATGTCTAGACCTCCGCTGCAAGTTTGTAATACCCGGCCGAGGGCGAATAGACCTCTCCCGTCTCGCTCAACCTCTTTATCAATATCCTCAACCTGTCTTCGGAAATGCCCTCAGACTCTGCATTCTGGATCAGGTTCTCGACACTAACCCCCTTCTTTCTGTCCGCCAGTTCTTTGATCAGACGCCGTATGACAGTTATCTGCTCCCTCTGGGAACGTGAGGTGCCGGAAGTGATGATGTCAATATCCAGTTCTCCCTCCTGACCGGCGATCTTGTTAAGGTAGTACTCCACTATCCTTACCGCCCTCTTGGCATCCTCCTCGCCCACGGTACTGTTCAATCGGGCCCTGGCACTTGCCTCGGACAGCCTCACAAAGGCTTCAAGCTGTCTGGCAGTAATGGGTATCGAAGATTCCTGACCCTCCCCCTTTTTCCTTATCCTCAGATAGTAGTTCCGGATGATCTCCATCGCATCCTCGGTGAGCACCGGGGTGATCCTCTTCGAGTAAGCCACGTACTTCCTGAAGAACTCCCTGGACCACTCCGGGGATAGTTCATCTGTCTGTTCCATTATCTCTTCCGCGGCCATGTCCTCGATCTCCTCCAGGTCCGCATACCTCCGTATCTCCCCCCTGCGGTGGGCTTTGAGGATATGGTTGGTGATGTTCGTATCCAGCTTGGCGTCCGGTTTGTCGGTCATCGCGAAGATCAAATCGAATCTTGAGAGCAGGGCGGGCGGCAGGTTGATCTGGTCCGCAATGTACTTGTGCTCCTCGAACCTCCCGTACTTGGGGTTCGCCGCCCCCAATATGGAGCACCTGCACTGAAGTGTGGCCGTTATCCCCGCCTTGGCCACACTGACCGTCTGACTCTCCATAGCCTCGTGCATGGAAGACCGGTCCTGATCGGTCATCTTGTCCAGCTCGTCCACACAGGCCACCCCCTTGTCAGCGAGGACCAATGCTCCCGCTTCCAGCGTCCAACGGCCCTCTCCGAATTCATCTTTGACCGCGGCGGCGGTATTGTGCACGATGAACCCGTTGGCGATGAACGCGTGGCTGCCTTCAACGGTGAGGTCGTAAACGTGGTCGGGCAGGGGCTCCTCCCTCACCCGTTTCCCTGCAATCTCCGTCCAGTTCAGCACATTACCAGGGGGGGTTTCGTTTGAGACATTGAACATGACCGCGGTGCCAATCTCGATCTCAGAAGCTTTCTTCCAATCGTAACTCCAGTCTTCGTTCCTGCACATCAGCCGGGTCTCCGGTGTCAGGGAGATATTCTTTCCCGATTCGGTCTCCAGTTCTATGAGCGTGGACGGCGTCTTGATCTTCCACACCGCCACCAGGGGGCGTTGAGCTATGGTGCCGTTGACTGATACAGACTCCACACCGCTTCCCTTGACTTCATCCTTCCACACACCCTCCTCGACCTCGGTGGGAGAGCGGAGATTATCCTCCACGAACTCTCCAATCTGTCGTTCCTCTCCCGCCACCCTGATCGTCGTCTCCGGGGCCACGCACAGACCGGCTGCGGAAGAGCTCTTTCCCGAGGCGTAAATGCCCCTGGGAGCGAGGTCTGACATGTAACGCAGGAACTGTGACTTGGCCACACCCGGGTCTCCTACCAGGAGAACGTGTATGTCCCCCCTGATGCGGGTACCATCGTCCAGCTGCTTGGAAACCCCTCCGAACAGCTGGAGGGCCATGGCCTCCTTTTCGATGTCGTATCCGTATATGGTGGGTGAAATAGAGGCGATGATACTCTCGAAAACATCCCCTTTCATCGCCTCCTCCAGGATCTCCTGCTCGTCCTCGGGCGCAATGACCACCTCCTCGTACTCGTGCTCTTCGAACTCCACCGAGGTGACGTCTATATTCACTTCGAACAGTGTTGATTTATTCACAGTCCCCTTCTGAACGGACTGCAGTATACCGTTCAGTATGACCCTGTCGCCAGGCGAAATACCTCCGGCGATGTCGTCGTCCAGATATCCCACCAACCGCTCGGGCTGGGCACCTCCCCTCAGGCCCTCCGGACTCTCCTGTATTTCCACCTTCTGAGTATCCGTGTACTGAGATTCATCAGTGAGAAGTTTGAACTTGGTGGAGCTTGAGGCTTTTCCACAACCTCCTTGGTTTTCATAGCACTCCAGCGGTTCCTTGAAATTCATCCCCTCCTGAAGTACCTTAATAGATTCCTCACATCTCAGGCATTGAAAAACGGCCACCGTCATCTTGGGTCTGACCTCGGTGGCCTTCCTCAGTAGTCCCTCTATGGAGATCAGCTTACCCAGGTGCTTGCTCCTGAGGTCTCTGATCTCGACCCGGCTGTCCCTGGGAAGGTCCACCATCCTGAGGTGGATCTCCACCTCATCCCTACCCGAGCGGGAAAGCTTCTTGATTACTTTCTCTCCAGCCCCTACACCCATCTTAGGGTTCTGGAGGATGAAATCTGCCATGTCAGGGTCAAAAGCGTCTAGATCTGAGTACTTGACGTTGATGCTCCTCAGCTCTGGATACAGGGTGGACACTTCAATGATCTTCAGTCGATAGCGGGTGGCTTCAAAAAACTCCTCCCATCTGGCTTTCAGGTCTTCATATGTATATTCATTACTCACTTGTCTAACTCTCCCTCTGTTGCCTCTCTCTTTCTACAAATCATCAAACATGTACCCCGAATTTCTATCTTTCTGGGGCACTTGAAATCGCATTTCATACGTTTTTCGGTTTCTGCCTATTAACCTACCCCCGTATGGGGTATCGAACTACATCGTTTTCCAGTGGAAAGGAAGGGGGCTTGACTATTGTGCTAGAGAAGTAAGAAAAAGGCCCCGCGGGGTCAAAGATAGTCCCGCTGTATTTCCACCACTTCCCTGCTTGTATCCACAGAGGCATACCGTTCAAGTGGCTCTTCGTTCAGGATCAGGAACTGTTCTCCCCAGCTGAACTTGGAGAGGGTCTCTTCCGCCTGTTCCCTGAATCCCACTATGATCAGGGCGGCGGCTACCGCCTCCACACTGGTCAGCTTCTGGGGTTTGCCCCAGTTCACCGGGTTGGCCGCGAAGAGGAGGGGCAGGGCCCTCTCCTCCACATCGACTCTGATCCTCGGGAAATCGTCGATATTCTTCCAGGACAGATCCATCACTACCAGCCCATGGTCCTCGGCCGCTTCCCGGTCTTCTCTGGAGAGCGCCTTTTCAGCGAAGGGGTTCAATACCAGTGCTCTCCTGGGAACGGCGTGGAGCGACTCCAGTCCCTTGGCTAGCTCCTTTCTCACCATCTTTTTGGCAGTGCATTTCTTGGGATCGCATTGCCCTTTATCATATACAAAGATTTCAACGGGCATCTTGAAAGTGAATTGCTCGGGCACCATATCAGTGTAGTGGTCTGGAGTGAGAGAGGCGACAGATTTATGTTAGACCGAACCAATGACTCCGATGTCACGATGATGAAAACTCAATTCATTGCTGAATGGTGATGAAAGACGGGCGAACTGAGTGACACAGAGATCGGGGCGGAAACAGCAAAGCTTATTATTTAGGGCAATCAATATAGCGCAAGGTGGATGGGATGCCCACAGGATTTGCTTTACTTGAGAGTAACAGTGCACTTAGGAAACACTGGCTGCGGAGAGTGGCCGCTATGCTGATCGACATGGCCATTATCTTCGTGCCTATCAGGATCGCCCTGATTTTCGTCAATTTCTTCGATCCCAACATACTGGCCGGTATCTCTGCAGGCATAGTATGGTTCATTTACAGCGGGATACTGGAAGGCTATTACGGAATGACCGTGGGCAAAAGACTACTCCATCTGAGAGTGGTCTCCATAGACAAGAAGAGGACGATCAAGCAGGGATTCATCAGAAACATACCGAAACTGTTCTGGTACATCTACCTGCCTCTTGATGCGCTGGTCGGGCTGGCCCAGGAAGGGGATCCCAGGAAGAGGTTTTCAGACACCGTCTCCAACACCTCAGTGATCTCGTACGAAGCGGAGATGGCGAAGATTAAAAGGAGGAGTGAAAGCGGAAGAGAAACAAAGGATGTCTAGAATTTATCCACCGACAAACTAGAGAGTGAGACCATTTTGGTGCAATTATAACTCTCTATTGATTGTTCTCAATATTTTGCAGAGTAAACTCTCTTGAGAAACCGAAGCAGTAGAATGCCTCATGAACTATATGATGAATAAAAAAGAAGAAGTTGTTTTTGGGAATTCCTAGATAGTTCTATATTCATCCGACTGTCCAAGTCTTAGAAGCTATCGATCCACCCGTGTCTATGTAGAGTAGATTGATTGTCCAACTCCCGTCACCATCAGGACTGAGATCTCCATAAACGGAGAGGTAATCTCCAACACTGACCACACCGTCACCGGCAAGATCTGTCACATTGAGGTAGGCCATGTTATTGTCACTACTATCTTGAACGACTTGGGCATTCATGTCACTTGTAAGTGTTACCGGTTGCGACGAGGTGCCATTAGCGTTCTCAATTACCACTTGACAATCAGCGAAATCCGTTGTGGGAGATACACTTCCCAGGTATATCTTATAGCTGTCCGCACTAACTCTATCTGTGGTGGTGAAAGATCCCGTTGGTGTCTGGGCTTCGCCGCCACCGAATCCCATTACCATGACGTACAGCACTGCTGCCAATACGACGGTAATGGCTACCATCAGGATGGTAGCGATGACTGGCGAAACAGCCTTGGAATCCTTGCGGATTTTCCATATTTTCTTCATAGTTGCGTCCTCCTTGCGATGGTTCCCCACCGCAAACCATGTAGTTAATCTAAAAAAGATATAAACTTTTCTATCTGATATTCAAAAACCGAGACCAGAATGCGTTCATAAATTTACGTTCGTAATTTTTCAAGTCCAAATTTCGTATATGACAGTGATAGATACTAGAAAGAAGATTAGAATGAGTTGGATCGCAGGGTTGTAAATTCCGATATAGTGCATAAAAGGAGCCGATGATCAAGGACTCTCTGCGGTGGACTCTTCTCCGAAGGAAATTACATGATCGCAGAGCAGGGAGATCATCTCTTTGATCTCGGGGGTCGATTGCTCAGTGATAGAGAGGACCATGGGGTACGCCCCTCTTTCCCTCAGACCGCCCAGGAATATCTGAAGGAACTGAGTGAGGATCTTATTGGTATTGTGTATGGCCAAAGAGTCGATCGAGTCCAGCAGTATAACGGCATGACCCTCCTCCCCCCCACGCATGAGATACTCCACCTTCAGGATAATGTTCTCCAGCATGGTGGGACTCTCCAGGTATACAATTTGATCCGACTGCTTGATCTCCGCCATGAGCATATATGATAGACAGTCCACGAATCGGATGTTCTCGGTATCAACCTGCAGGGCGTTCAAGGCTTCCAGTACTGTAGCAGCAGATACTGAGGATGCGATGTATATCGAGTGGTGTCCTTCAGTGTTAGCGAAATTATCGAGAACGCCCCGCACCACATCGAAGTACTGCTCAACACTGATCTCCAGGGCCACCGTGCTCCCCGGCTCTATGTCCTTCAGCCTGGATGCCACTTCAGCGCTCATTGGGGCCTCTATCTCAACCCCTCCTTGAGCATGGGGGTGATCAACACTCCCCTGGAAGTGAGGTCCATCACGTATTTTCCGCGCGAGTGGTCTGTGCCCTTCATCTTCACTATCTGTAGAGTTCGGAGCAGGTCTCCGTTCCTGTCAATATTACTCATGGAGATCACTCCATCGGAAGCAATGCTCTCTATCTCGCTCATGGTGCCTTCCTCCGATACCAGCATTCCAGTGCATGAATTGATATGCAGTATCCGGGACAACCTCCTCAGCAGGTGATGGATCAACCTGGGACTGTCCACCTCATACCGAAGGGGTGTGAGTGAGTCCAGGGCGAATCGATCGAATTCCTCCGCCTCAATTTTGGACTCGAGGGCGTCACATAATCTGGAGAAGCTCTCTTCCTCCAACGGATCTTCGAACTTTTCGACCTCATCCAGCATTTCGGAGAGGTCCACTATCTGCAGAGTGCCGTCCTCTATATACTCCTCTCTGAAGAATTCGAAACGGGGGACACTGGACATGAGTTTGTCCCTGGACTCTGCTGTACTCACCAGGAAGCCTTTCTCCCCGTTAGCCGCCCCTCTGATCAGGAATTCCAGAGCCAGGGTGGTCTTTCCTGTCCCGCAACCGCCCTTTACCAGGACCAGATTGGTCAACGGTATCCCGCCCCCTAGTACGCGGTCCAAACCGTTAATTCCGGTCACACACCTCTCCATATCTCCCTCCATGGCCATCAGCTGATTAAATCAGTTATAATCATATATTACTTGTCGTGGAATTTGTCAACTCAGCATATCGAGTGCCTCCAAAACAGTAAAGCATAACTATCCAACGATTTCTTCTTACCCTCATGAACGTCGTCTTGCAGGTCGCACTTGATTTGATGCACTTGAAGAGAGCGCTGGAGATCGGCAGAGAGGCGGTGGAAGGTGGTGCAGACTGGGTAGAGGCTGGGACTCCTTTGATCAAGAGTGAGGGGGTGGAGTCCCTGAGAGCACTCAGAAAGGAATTTCAGGACCGGACACTGGTGGCCGATCTCAAGACGATGGACGTCGGCGGTTTCGAGGTGGAGATAGCTTCCAAAGCGGGCGCGGACATCATCACCGTTATGGGGCTCGCCGACGACGGTACCATTGAAGAGTCGGTCTTCACCGGAAGGAAATACGGTACCAGGATCATGATCGACCTGATGAACGTGGAAGATAAAGTAAAGAGGGCCAGAGAGGCGGAAGAGATGGGGGCGGCATTCGTCTGTCTTCACGTCGGTGTGGACCAGCAGATGAAAGGCGATGCTTCGCCCGCAGACATGGTTAGAGAAATTTCGTCCGAGATCAATATCCCGGTGGCCGTAGCCGGAGGGATCAGTTCGGAAACGGCCCCCGAGCTGGTGAGCGCGGGGGCCTCGGTGGTCATCGTGGGAGGGGGGATCATTAAGGCGGAAGATATCACCGAGAGTGCCGTGAGGATCAAAAAGGCCATGCAAGAGGGGAGGGGCATACCCACCGAGCTCTCCAAGAAGTACGCCCAGGAAGAGTTGGTGGACGCTTTTCAGAGAGTGACCACACCCAATGTGGCCGATGCCCAACACAAGAGGGGGGTGATGAGAGGTATAGTGCCCCGAATCAACCACGACACTAAGATGGTCGGGAGGGCTCTCACGGTCCAGACCGCCAAGGGAGATTGGGCCAAACCTGTAGAGGCCATAGACAGGGCCGAGGAGGGAGACGTAATAGTCATCGATGCGGGCGGGAGCGACATCGCCGTATGGGGCGAACTGGCCTCCCTTAGCTGCAGGATGAGGGGGGTGGCAGGGGTGGTAATCGATGGCGCCGCCAGAGACATAGACACCATTATCGACCTTGACTTTCCCCTGTTCTCGCGCAGCGTGGTGCCTCATGCAGGTGAGCCCAAGGGCCACGGTGGTATCGGTATGGAGATCGTGTGTGGCGGCCAGCACGTGAGAAGCGGTGACTGGATCATAGGAGATGAAAGTGGGCTGGTGGTGGTTCCCATGGAGAAGGCAGTAGAGGTGGCCAACAGGGCCCTCGATGTTCATGAAAGGGAGAACAGGATACGGGAGGAGATCAGGCGTGGAGGGACGCTCTCCCAGGTCCAGGAGCTGGAGAAATGGGAACAGATTCGGTGATCAACCTACACAACCACACCCACTTCTCGGACGGCCTGTTCAGCCCTCAGATGATCATCGAACACGCGGTCGATGAGGGTATAACACACCTAGCGATCACCGACCACTTCGAGACATCGAAGGTTCCTTCTCTCAGCGCGGAGGGATTTGACCGCTATCTGTCGGTCGTGAGAACCCTGGACAAGAAGTTCGAGGGAGTTATCAAGGTGCTGGCGGGAGTGGAAATCGACACCAATCCCCAGCGGTGTGATCTGGACTCCCTGCCCGTCGAAAAGTTGAATGAGCTGGATCTGGTACTGCTAGAGTACGTGAACAGCCCCCAGCTTGGAGGGCAGAGGCTGGAGGGCCTGGAGTATTTCATCTCTCAACTAGAGGTGCCATGCGGACTGGCCCATTCAGACCTGGATATCATATTCTCCGGGTGTTCACCTGAAGAGCTGGCAGACCTCTTTCATTCGTACGGTCTCTTCGTGGAGATCAACACCGCATGGCCGTACAAGAGAGACGGGAGTTACTTCTTCGAGCATGCGGAGAGATACTACAGGGGATTCGATGGTAGAGTAAAGGTGTCGGTGGGCACGGACACCCACCGGGATCTATCCTGTATCTCGACGTACTCCCTGGCCTACAGCTTCGTGGAGCGGATAGGCATCGAAGATGCCCTCCTGTTGTAAACCGGGCCCGCTGTAGAAAATAGGAAAGGGGGTTGGCTTCAGGCCTGACCCATGCCCCGGGCCATCTTCTTCAGACGCTTTATCCTTTCGGCCATCGGGGGATGTGTCGAGAAGAGCTTCACCAGCGTTCCTCCCTTGAACGGGTTGACCACCCACAACGAAGAGGAGGCGGGGTTGCCGTAATCGATGGGTTTCTTCTTGTTAGCCATTTCCAGCTTGTTCAGAGCCTTTGCCAGATCCATCGGCTTGCCGTGTATCATGGCCCCCACTTCATCCGCCTTGTACTCCCTGCTCCTGGAGATGGCCATCTGTATGATGAGGGCGGCGATGGGCGCAGTAATTGCGATGAGCACTGCGATGATCATCGTTCCACCGTCTCTCCTGCCTCCACCGAACAGCATGCCCCAGAACACCGATCTGGCGGCGAAGGATATCGCACCGGCGAGGGTGGCGGCAATGCTCATGACCAGTATGTCTCTGTCTTTCACGTGGGCCATCTCGTGGGCGAGAACGGCTTCCAGCTCGTCATCGTCCAGCGTCTTGAGTATTCCTCTGGTGGCCGCCACCACTGCGTTATCCGGGTTACGGCCAGTGGCGAAAGCGTTGGGGGTATCTGTGGGCACAATAGCCACCTTCGGCATGGGCATATCGGCCTTGCTCGAGATCTTTCTTACCAGCTTGTACAGTCTCGGTGATTGGGACTCATCGACAATCTTGGCCTTGTATGACCACATTACGATCTTCGACGAGTAGAAGTACGCTATAATATTGAAGACCGCGGCTATCACAAGGAAGAAGATTGCTCCAGTTATCCAGTCACTGAAGAACAATCCACCTACTGCCCACCCTATGATCATGAATAGGACGAACATAAAAGTGAATAGCAGACCGATCCGAGAAGTTGCTCCCACATTATCACCCTTTTCCCTTCAATGTCAGGTGTTATATATAAACTTGTTTCAAACTTCTATAAAGTTCTTGCCCTTGAATCTAGACCTTCACAGGGGCGGTCATGGAGTGGCCACATATGGCCCGTTTGAAGAGGCCAGTGGTTCGAAACACCATTGGTGAAAATAAAATAGTCTTTTCATATTAACCAACCAATGTGTAGCCGTGTGCAACCGCACTAGTGTCCTTAGTACACAAGAGGGAAAGAAGAACGCTGTTTCAGGAGGAAGATCATCTGAAAAAGAGAGAGGTCATCACCGGCACGGTCTCCGTACTGCTCATTGTGGGTATGATCATCGTAGCTGATCCCTACAAGCTGGGAGAGTATCTCCTCGAAGCAGATCACATGCTGGTGGCGGTGGTCATACTGCTGTATCTTGCCAATGTTCTGGTAAAGAGCGGTAGGTGGTATATGCTCCTAAAGGCGGCAAAGAAAATGGTGCCTTTCCGGTGGTGCACCGCCTACTTCGTGATTGGGCAGGCCTTCAACAACATCGTACCTGGAAGGGTGCTGGGGGAGGCGTCCAGGATTTACGCGCTGCATTCGGAGGAAAGAATCGATGCGGGGTCTGGTCTGGCCACCATAATCACTGAGAGGACGATGGACCTGATCCTGATTACCCTGATGGCGCTTACCGGACTCATATTGCTGTTTCCAGAGCTGGTGGACGAGGTGCGGTGGCCACTGGTGTTCGGAACGGGTCTAGTAGTTGCACTGAACATTCTGATACTGTACCTGCTGAGCAGGCCCAAACTGATCGAGGGTGTGGGGGATTGGCTGGGGAACAGGGTCAAAGCGGTTTTCAGAGGCCCTTGGGGGGAGAGGATCTCGAGCGGTTTGAAGAAATCCACCCGCTCCTTCAATATATCGGTCAAACAGGCTGGTAAAGAAAACAAGAAGATGCTGGGCATCGGAGCGGGGTTGACAGCACTGATATGGACCAATGAGGTGCTGAGACTCTACCTGATCATCACGGCCCTGGGGGAATCTCCGGGCATTGTGTCCGTGGTGATTGCCTCCAGCCTGGCCACACTCTCCGCGGTGGTGTTGACCGCAGGAAGCGGGAACGTGGTGGTTATCTCCGCCATATTCACCGCCAGCGGAGTGAGCTTTTCCACCGCAACCACGGCGGGGATACTTATGGCCATGACCTCCATATGGTTATCAATACCTCTGGGAGTGATGGCAATACTGCTGACCCGATATAGGAACGATAAGGGTGAGGAGTCGAAGGAGGAGTCAACATGAAATGTACCACCATTCTGCTGATATATAACGAGGAGAAGAACATAGAACCTCTCTCACGCTCGATACTGGAGGTCTACGACGGTGGCGATATCGATGGTGAAGTCCTGTTGGTGGATGACGGAAGCACGGACCGCTCGGGGAAGATTTGCGATCAGCTGGCGGAGGAAGAAGAGAGAGTTAAAGTGGTCCACCACGAGACGAACAGGGGCAGGTCTCAGGCGATCAGGACCGGCTTTCAGGAGTCCAGAGGAGAGGTGGCCATCATTATGGACGGGGACAGGCAGTACGAACCGTGGGAAATCCCGAAATTTCTCGATGAGATCGACAGAGGGTTCGACGTGGTCTCGGGCTACAGGTACGATCGCTCCGATACATTCATCCGGAGGCTGATTTCGAGAGTCTATAACCGGCTGATCATAGGGAGGATATTTGATCTAGATATCAGGGACCAGAACAGCGGATTCAAGGCCTTCCGCAGAGAGAAGGCCCTGGAAATGGATTTCGATCCCAAGGGGTACCTGGGACTCCACAGGTTCATACTCCCATTGGCCGCCGTGAAGGGGCTCTCCATATCCGAGATACCCATCGTCCATTACAACAGACCTAGCGGCAAATCTTACATCAAATCTTACACGGTGCCGTTTATCACATTGAGGGACTTTTTCAAGTTCAGAAAGGATTACAAAGAGGAGTTGAAAGGTTGATTTCGAAGGGTGTTCTGGTGACTGGCGCGGCGGGGTTTATCGGCAGCAGCCTGGTGGACAGACTGCTAGAGGAGGGGCATCAAGTCATCGGGCTGGATAATCTCAATGACTACTACTCTGGCAAAATGCAGTTCTTGAAACCACACTCAGATAATCCGGATTTCGAGTTGATTGAGGGGGACATCCTTGATATCGGTGTCCTGGAGGAGTGCATGACCGAAGTCGATATCGTATTCCACCTCGCGGCCCAGGCAGGGGTGCGCTTCTCAGTGGAACATCCGATGACCACACACAGGGTCAATGTCACAGGGACGATCAATGTCCTGGAAGCGGCAAGAGACACGGGAGTGGAGAGGGTCATCAACGCCTCCTCGTCATCCGTCTACGGGGATGCCGACGAGTTACCGGTGTCCGAAGAGAGCGACCTGGATCCCATATCGCCCTACGCCGCCAGCAAGTTCTCTGCTGAGGCATACTGTCGTCTGTATGCCGAACTGTTCGGGGTGGACACGCTCTCCTTGAGGTACTTCACCGTCTACGGACCCAGACAGCGACCAGACATGGCGATTAGGACCTTTGTGGACAGGGTCCGAAAGGGGTTGCCACCCCAGGTATTCGGGGATGGGGAGCAGACCCGTGACTTCACCTACATCTCGGATGTGGTAGATGCTAACTACATGGCTATGACCAGTTCCGTGCCCGAAAACAGGGTGCTTAACATCTGCTCTGGAGATAATATAGAGATAAATGAGCTGGTGCAGCTAATACTCGACATCATGGGAGAAGAAGAAATCTCCCCAGAGTATCTTCCGGACCAGCCAGGAGACGTGGAACACACCTGGGGAGACAACTCGCTTGCCAGGGAGGTCCTGGGATGGGGGCCCTCTGTGAGCCTGAAGGGAGGACTGACCAAATTCATCGAATGGCATAACGGGAATAATGGTGGTAAAGGGCGTGGCATTTAGGAGATAACTGCTGATTCTTTCGGCCCCAAGACCGCGGATCGCCTACCTGGGACTCACGAAGATCACCTTGCTGCCCCTCTGTTCAGCAACGACCCGGCCCTTATCGATCATGTCATCAAGCATCCCAGACAGGATGTTGGCATCTATCTCCACCGTGTCGTTCAGTTCCTGGAATGATACGCCATCGCTGGACTCTATCTCTCCGATTATCTTGTTCTTAACCTCTTCCAGCTTCTTCTTTGCCTTCTGTTTCTTAATCTGCGCTTCCCTGTCCGCGGCAAGGCGCTCTATTCGACCCTTCATGATCTCCTGGGCCCTTTCCTTGAACGCCTCAGGGTCATCCTCCAGAATGGCGGCAAGGTTATCAACATCGACGCCAAAAAGCCTCCACTTCTCCAGCCTTTCTCTGTAGTCAGCATCCGGTTCCTCTCCCACTTTCGAGGCGGAAGCTCCAGGCAGAGAAAACTTGACTTCAAGTCCCTTTAGGTAACTATGAAGGTCGTCCAGCTTTTCTTCAAGCTCCTCGTCACCTTCCACATCGATCTTGAATATCGAGGTGTTCTCAACTCTGGTGAAACCTTTGTTGCCAAACGCCTCCTCCACTACACTCGGTCTTCCTCCCTCACTCGAGTATATGACCCTCACGTAGGCTTTCATTCCTTACCACCGGACAGTTATTCCTTTCCTCACCCATATAGATTTTGTATTCGTCCTGGTCCTCAGGCCTTCGAATCGGCAGTCGATGAGGAAGCAAACCCTAATAATCAGGATTTCACTATAATTTCGATGAGTGGAGAACCGGGATTTCTCAGACGTTGGTTCAAAGAGTACTACTCACTCTCCCCTCCCCCCATGCCGGGAAGGTTCGGGAGAAGAGAATTTGGGTTCATGTTCTTTGACAAGGAATACGTCCAGAGACATACTTCGTTCTCCAGGACCGATGAGTTTTACCAGTTTCTGACGGATAGAGTACCTGCTCACATCTATTACTCTTCGGCCTACTACGCCTCCCCCGGAGCGTCCACAATGTCCGAGAAATCATGGCTGGGGGCGGACCTGGTGTTTGATCTGGACGCCGATCACGTGGAGGGCGCAGAGGAGCTCTCATACCCCGATATGCTCTCCAGGGTAAAGAGAGAGGCGAAGAAACTGATCGATGAGTTCCTGATAGAGGACTTCGGATTCGACCTCTCAGACATGAGGATCGTGTTCTCCGGGGGCAGGGGGTACCACGTTCACGTCACCAACGACAGAGTGATCCCCATGAAGAGCCACGAAAGGAGGGAGATCGTGGACTACATTACG
This sequence comes from uncultured Methanomassiliicoccales archaeon, assembly GCA_964580935.1. GTDB lineage: Archaea > Thermoplasmatota > Thermoplasmata > Methanomassiliicoccales > CAZOLG01 > CAZOLG01. Next base: position 86,883 of record CAZOLG010000003.1, on the reverse strand, counting down.
GGCACCGACCTGGACACTGAATGGGTATTTTCAGAGAAGGTCATATCAAAGAACGAGTACAGGGGTTTTGAAAAGGTCAACAAAGTGAGGCTGATCCCTTCTCCCCAGTCCGGTGGGTGGCGGAGAAGGATGTTTGAAGGTCTGGTCTCCGTGGTGGACAGGCTGGAGGGGCTATCTGTAGAAGAAGTGAAGAGCTCCTTCCCTCTGACCTCACAGGTATCTGACAGGCTGATTGAAGGCATGATGAATGATCTGTTCTCCTCTCAAAGGGGGGGTACCAGGGCGGAGTCGATGGTGAAAAGCGGTAGGCTGAGCGGTTTTTCAGACCGTAGATATCAGGCCCTCTTCTTGAAGATCGTTGAAGATGATGTGAAGAGGGAGTCCTCCAGCCAGGTCGATGAGCCGGTGACCAGCGACATAAAGAGATTAATAAGGCTACCCTGTTCTCTGCATGGAAGAACAGGTCTCAAGGTAATCCCACTGTCCAGGGAGGAGTTCGAGGAGTTCGATCCCCTGAGAGATGCGGTCCCTGAGGTATTCCGGGAGGGCACGGTGAGAGTGGAGACCGGGGAAGCAATCAACCTGAATATTGGGGGAGAAGAGTTCAACCTGCAAGGAGTGTGTGAAGTACCCACATACGTTGCTATCTTCCTGCTGTGTAGAGGACGGGCTTCGTTGGAAGCGTGAGGTAAGAACCAATCTGGCGATTATCAAGTGCCGCTCACTTATCGAAAAGCTTTTCTATTCTGGAGATGGATGCCACACGTGTAGAACATGGAGGGAAGAAGAGAGGTCCTGGAAGGCGGATTTCGTATGACCAGAATCCGCCGTACGAAAACTTTGCTTTATGTGGTGCAGATCGCACTCATATTCGGCATAGCTATATTCCTGCTGGAAACGGCAGGTGAATTCTCCTTGAAACCTCTCTTCCTGCCCATCAATTCGTTCATATATTTCGTCATACTGATGGGGATCATATTTACCATTGAGAGCTTCATTTTCAAGAGGCTGGAGATACGATTTACTGACAGTATTAGCTCCAAGTACTACATGGCCAAAATGGCCAGCAGGAGGGCGATGGTTATCATTGCCATAGCGTTGATTGTCATTCTTCTGCTCTGGCTGCCTCCAGTCACAAACAGTATCGAGGGGGCACTGATCACCGAGAGTATGGTGAACGGGACGAGTTCGTTCTACAACAAGGACCCACTGGGACTCACCGCCACCGAAAAGGTAACGTTGAGGGCCCAGGGAGGCGAGGCCCAGGTGTACGTCGTCTCTGAAGAGTACTATCTCGCCTATTCAAACAATATGGACAGTCTCAGGTTCTTCAGGATCAACGCTCAGAACTACGTCGTTAATTCAGAGGTCACGTTCGCATTCCCTGAGGGAGGTTACGAGAAGTTCTATGTGATCACCGACGATAGGTATTCTTCAGCTGAAGCGGTCTCCTATACCCTCCACCAGGACCTCTCCCCCACATTTATGGACTTCGTGCCTCTGTTCGCGCTGTTGTTCATAGTGACAAACGCCGCATGGATAGCGTACCTCATACCGTTGAGGAAAAGGTACTCCGTGGGCGCGATCTACAAGTAGAAGGCACAGCATAACTCCCTCTTCTCGGCATGGTAACCTTCCTCCTCCAGCCACGCGACCAACCTTCTAGAGGGTACAGCCACTCCCGAGATTCCGTGCTGCACGCACTTCATCTCCAGCTCGAAATCTCCCCTCGGTCTCATGCACCCCAACAGTACCGGACAGTCCAAGCGATCCAGTGCCCGGTCAAGGACTCGCAGCACCCTCCCGTGAGAGGGCGGGTCCTCGCTCTCGTGAGGCGTACCAGGGGTGGGAATGAAGAGAAGCAGTACCAGGGATGAGAGGTGGAATGGGGCCAGTCGATCAATGGCCCTGCACTCACCCTCCGGCGTGGCTCCAGGCAGCCCCAGGCATAGGTGGGGTGTCAGTCGAGGTGCGGAAAGGGTATCGAGTCGAGCCAGGTTCTTGACATAATCATCGGGAGTTAACCTGAGGTCATGCAGCGCCTCAAGAGCATCCCTCTCAACCAGGAAGTCCACTGAGAAGGCGTCCACCCCCGCGGCTATGAGCTCCTTTGCCTCAGACTCACCTATCATCCCCGGGTGGACATTCACCATCAAACAGCTCTTCTGCTTGATTTCCCCGATGGCTTCCGTATAGGGCGGGAGCGGTATTCTGCCATCGGGAAGACATCCGCCGGAGAGAAGAAAACCGGTGGCTCCGGCCGATTCCAGCTCCTCTGTCTCCTGAATCAATTCCTCAGGTGAGTGTATACCCACCATCTGCTTCAGGTAGTGGCCCCCACAATGGTTACATCGGAGTTGACACTGGGAGCCCGTCACGGAGAGGGAGGGGAACTTGTTGCCGGGGTAGAAGAGGCTTACTCTCTGCACGGTTCAGTTCAAGGCGGTACTACACCAAAAGCTTTATTCGATGTATTCTCTTGCTCGTGGACGGAGATGGAATGAGAGCCTTCAAAGCGAGCGGGTCCTTCAGGATGAATAAGAAGGACTGGCAGCAATTCAACATTGAGGTGGCCGCGGAAGACGAAGAGGATGTCGTGCACCGTGTATACTCAATTCTGGGCAGTCGCCACCGACTCAAGCGTAGAGACATCAATATTCAGGAAGTTAAAGAGTTGGAAAAAGAGGATATCGAGGACCAAGTTGTCGAATATATCACAGAGGGGATCTAATGGACGAGAATGAGTTGCGTCAATCAATGGCTAAATTGGAGATGCAGAAGACCCAGATGGAGAGCCTTTCCCAACAGCAGCAGATGATTCAGTACTCAATCGATGAATACAACCGGGCCAAGGAGACCCTGGAGACTTTCCTGAAGACTGACGAAGGAGACGAGGTACTCGTCCCGGTGGGCGGTAACTCTTACGTGTTTACCAAGGTTCTGTCCAATACCAAGTCCCTGGTGGGGATAGGAAGCGACGTTACCGTGGAGAAGCCCATTCCTGATGCTGTGGAGACACTTAATGAGAGGATTGAGGGGCTGGAGAACAAGCTCAAAGAACTGGAAGATAAGATGGAGAGTATAGAAGAGGAGAGTACGGATCTCTCTCAGAGGGTACAGAAAGAATACCAGAAAATGCAGCCTGCTCAGTTCCAGGGGCGGCAATAAGGAAAGAACATGTTCGAATCGCTGAAGGAGAAGCTCTCCATATTCTCTAAGAAGGCTACTGAACTCCCAGATACTTCTGAAGAGGCGGTGGGAGACAGTGGCAAGAGGATCAAGGAGGACTCTCTGGATGACTTTCTATGGGAACTGGAGTTGGAGCTCATGGAGGCCGATGTGGCCCTCCCGGTGGTGGAGGAGATCAAAGAAGGGGTCAGAGAGTCCCTGAGCGGTAAGAGGGTGAGGAGGGAATACGCTCTGGAGGACGTGGTAGACCTGGCCCTCAGGGAGGCGGTGGAGGATGTACTGAAGGAGAACACTTTTGATTTTGACGAGTTCGTGGCCTGTAGCGATAAGCCGGCGGTGCTGATGTTCGTGGGAGTTAACGGTACGGGCAAGACAACGGCCATCGCCAAGATCGGACACCGGCTCAAGGAGAGGGACATGAGCTGCGTGCTCTCAGCTTCCGACACCTTCAGGGCTGGCGCCATCGAGCAGCTGGCTTTGCATGCAGATCGACTCGGTTTCAAGGTGATCAAACACGAGGCGGGAGGAGATCCAGCAGCGGTGGCCTACGATGCTGTGGAACACGCCAAGGCCCGGCGGAAGGACGTGGTGCTGGTGGACACCGCGGGTCGGATGCAGACAAACAAGAATCTCATGGACGAGATGAAGAAGATAAAGCGGGTGGCCAAGCCTGACCTGGTAATCTTCGTGGGCGATGCACTCTCTGGAAACGATGCCATCGAGCAGGCAAAATCGTTCGACGAAGAGGTGGGCATCGATGCGGTAATTCTCACTAAGATCGACGCAGACGCTCGAGGGGGGGCGGCGCTCTCAATCGCACATACGGTGAACAAGCCTATCGCCTTTCTGTCCACAGGTCAGGAATATGAGAAGCTGGTGAAATTCGATCCCCAGTGGATGATGGACAAGATATTTTCTGGCGCTTCGGATACATGAGAACTGAACGACTGCCTCTATTGAGATGGGACTAACCATTATTGAAATTACGATTCACTGAGCAACGTTCACTAGTCCTGATTCAATCCAGAGAATTCTCTGCCATAGCAGAGAGAAGCCAGCAGGTACGCAAACACCTTTGAATCCGAGAGCAGGTTCTCCACCTTCGTATATTCGTCCACACTATGCGCGGTCTCATCAGTAGTCTGCCATGCATAGGCGTCGAATCCGGCCTCTCTGAAGATGTTTGCACAAGTATTACCTCCGATGCCTCTGGTCTGCGGCTCCACACCCCTTACTTCCTCTATAGCGTTCAGAAGGGCAGAAATGCCCCTTCCATCAGTGTTCGATGGGGGACCAGCCTTTGTCATCTGTTCCACCTCCAGACCTATCTGGGCAGAGGTCCTGTCCTCGAAGAGGGAGGCCACACCTCTCACGGTCTCCATCACCTCCTCCGGATCGTAATCTGGAAGTATCCGCATGTCGATGTAGAAAACGTCCTCCATTGGGATCGTATTCACGTTACCCACAGTCTGAAGGCGCTTGGTGGGCTCAAATGTGGAGGTGGGGGGTATATACTGCTCATCGGTGAGCCCGTACTTCTCCTTCAGGTGGTCGGTGAGGAAGACCATGAACTGGGAGCCTATGCGCATGGCGTTTACCCCATCAGAGGGTCTGGAAGCGTGAGCCTGCTTTCCTCTCACCGTAACTTTGATCCACAAGAGAGATTTCTCAGCCACCTCGACCACCGACCCATCGGGAGTGCCGAAATCGGGGACGAAAATGATATCTCCTTTGGAGAAAACGCCTTCCTCCAGAAGAAATCTGATACCTTTTTCGCTTCCCAACTCCTCATCGGAGACCATCACCAGTCCCCAGTTCCTCTCCCCTTCAAGCTGTAGCTCGTTAATGGTCCTGGCGGCGAAAAGAGAGGCGATCATCGCCTGACCATTATCCTCCGCCCCCAGTCCGTAGACCCTGCCTCCTTCCCTGACCGGTGAGAACGGCTGGTAGGTCCAAGCATCCAGATCACCTGGCGGCACAGTATCCATATGAGTAACTATCCATACCGTCCCCTGCTGAGACCTGGAGGTTTTCATGGCCACCAGGTTGGGCCGCTGGCGCAATCTGACCCTCTCATCCAGTGCGTCATACGTCTCGATGTCAGTGAAACCACAGCGTTCAGCAAGATCCCTCAGATATCGCGATCTCTCCAGTTCCCCGTCACCACCGTTTTCTGGTCCGATGGCTGGAATCCTGAGGAGATCGATCAAGGAATTCACCATGTCCTCTTCCGAATCTTCAATTGAACTGAATAGATCCTCTATCGATGGCATTGTACCCCGTCCCCATGTAGGTTCTCCTAGCACTTTAAATTATTGCGGTACTTCCATCGTGATATTTTCCGCCAGTTCGGTGCATTACTGTCTCAATATCATTCCCACCGCGTTGCCCCCTCCCAGACAGAGGGTGGCCAACCCTGTGTTTGCTCCCCTGTTCTTCATCGCATACAGGAGAGTGGTGAGAACTCTGGCCCCACTGCATCCGATTGGGTGTCCCAGGGCCACCGCGCCCCCGTTCACATTGAACTTCTTATCGGGCACTCCCAGCGCCCTCTTCACTGCTACGGAGGCGGAGGCAAAGGCCTCGTTGTGCTCGAACAGATCGATGTCGTCCAGGCCCATATCCGCCTTCTCGAGCATCTTCCTGGTGGTCGGTATAGGGGCTTCCATAATCCACTCCGGTTTTGTACCTCCGGTAGCATATTCCACCACGGTCGCCAGAGGTTCGATGCCTTTCTCCTCAGCGAACTCCTTGGAGGAGACAACAAGTGCGGAGGCCCCGTCACTGATCTGAGAAGCATTGCCGGCGGTAACAATACCGTCTTCCTTGAACACTGGTTTCAGTTTAGACAACGCCTCAACAGAGGTGTCAAATCTGATTCCCTCGTCCCTGTCGAAAACGACCTCCTTTCTTCTGTCCCTGACATTAATGGGCAATATCTCATCATCGAACCTGCCTTTCTCGGTGGCCTCGGCGGCCTTCATATGGCTCTGATAGGCCAGCTCATCCGCCTCCTCTCTAGTGACACCGTGTCTCTCAGCCACCACCTCCCCGGTCATGCCCATGTGCATGTCATTGAACGAATCCCACAAACCATCATAGACCATACTGTCCACCAGGTTTCCATCGTTCATTCGGTATCCGAAACGGGCCTTGTTCAACAAGTAGGGGGCTCTGTTCATGTTCTCCATACCCCCGGCAACGATTACATCGTATTCCCCGGCCTTGATCGAGTTGGCGGCGAACATCACCGATTTTAGCCCTGAACCGCAGACCTTGTTGATGGTAGTAGATCCGATCTCCTCCGGCAGCCCGGCGTAGATGGCCGCCTGTCGGGCCGGGTTCTGACCCAGCCCTGCAGGAAGCACATTTCCCATGATGCACTCCTGAACATCAACAGGTTCTAGGCTGGCTCTCTTCACCGATTCTTCGATCACTCTCGCGCCAAGCTCCGTGGCCTCCACCCCTTTGAGTGTGCCTCCAAATCTTCCCATTGCCGTGCGCACCGCGCTAAGAACCACTACTTCCTTCATGAGATGCCTCCTTGAGCTGATATCGGCAGCAAAACTTTGAGAATATAAAATATTGTCGGTATCAATGTTCGACTAAAATCGATATTATCCCTCAGTGCATCCGCTTCAGGGGCCGGCTCAGGTGTCTTCTGGCCGATACTGGGGGCTCATACCATCCCGGTTCAAAGCGCCTTGTCGCTCTTTCTCTCTCCACCGCCCCCTCCCCGGTCCTTGTACTGCAGTCCCTGCACCTGAATCCCTGGCCGGCGCCCACCGATTTCATGCGCCTGCCGCATGAGGGACAGACGGGATTTCCCTTCTTTTCCCAGACCTCGACCAGTTCGATTAGCTCTATCTTCTCCAGATTCAGTGTCCTGGGCTCCTCCCGAAGTTCCCCCACCACCCTTACCTTATCCCCGGGGTGCAGAGCCCTTATGACCTCCCGAAATCCCTTGCTGGGTTCATAGGCCGTGCACTCCACCCCTTCACCCTTCGAAGTGATAACAGAGAACACTACGTGACCCCCGGGCAGGTTCTCAGGGGAGGAGGTCACCTCTCCTTTCCGAACATAAGACCTGTTGGGAAGGAGTTCACCGCCCCCGATCAGATGATCGTCCGTACCCTGGTTGGTGAGGAAGAGGACCCAGCGCGGGATCGCCTCCGACTCCACAACGGTCTTGGCCTCCAGCAGATCCTCCCAGGAATCTCCCCGGATGCCGTAAAGCACCGGGCAGGGCGAATTGGGGGTGATGACCACCGTGTCCTCCTCCCAATCGTAGTTGTTGAATGTGGACTCGTATCGTCTGTCCATTCTCTTAACTGACTCTCTGGTCACCTCTCTCGCCTGACCCCATCTTTTCTGCTCACGATAAGCAATCACTTCGTAGGTCCTGTCCCTGGGGCGCCATGACATTGCAGAGGCAGCACCTATGACCCCCCGGGAGCCTTCCAGCCCGTTCCAGACAGCGTCCACCCTCTCCAGCTCATGAATCGTTTCCTCCCTACCCACCATACCCCTCACCGCCCTCCAGTACAACCTCTGCCTGGGTTTCTTTGGAGCCGCCGCCACTCCCGGGCTAGCACCCTCTTCGATTCGGGACCATTCAGATATGACTTCGCAGGCTGTGTCCAGAACTCTATCCTGATCTACTTCCTCCCTACACCGAGAATGGGATTCGATAGGTTTACCATCGATCTCGCCGACGGTGCTCGCTTCCCCACCCCCTCGACCTATCCTCAGGCATATGGCCCCGTTCCCACGCGTCTTCCATGGCACGGCGGGATTCAATCGAACCAGTCGGGGCAGTCCGATGAGGTCTAGATCGGGGAGGGAGCGCAAGAGCTCTGTGACCAGGTAGGTGGTGCACATCCCTTGTATAGAGTCCGTATCATCGACCGCCAAATACATCCTGATTCTCCGGGTGAGGTAGCTACCTCAGGCCTATTAGATAACCATTTTGAATCCGTTGATAGTATATTTCTTACTCGAGTTTCCGAAAGGGGAGGGGCTCACCGTCACAAGACTCTGGGTATAACGGCCCCTGTGTTCGCTCCACAGCCCACCGATTATGCCTAGGGGGTCGAGTGAGCCGTTCGGGTGACCGGCTTCCCAGAACGGTCCGGCAACCCGAAAACATTTTTAATATAGCTCATGCATTCGGGGGTAGGTGCCTAAAGTGGAGGTAAAATCGCTCATTCTCAAGCCAGCCGGGCTCTGGATGGTGTTGGGCGGGTTACTCACCGTGTTCACCCCCATGTATTTCATTTACGAGGGCAGTATAGACACCGTTCTGGGCATAATCATGACCCTTGTCTTCATACTGATCGCCAGCTATGAGGTAGGCGCTGGTAAGACGGTATGGAACGCTGAGGTGGGGGGGTGGCAGAGTAATCTTCAGGCACTAGTTATTGCCTTTTTTGCCCGGGGGTTCATTCTATACCTTTCATCGGGAGAAATATTCTGGGCCAACGTGGTATTCGTCCTGGTGGAAATAGCAATTTTCGCTTTCATATACACTCAGAAGGAACTGTTCATGCCCTCAGAGGAAGAGAGGAAGGCCACCATGAGACGTCTGGCCGGGCCCACTCTGAAGAGCGTTGCTGAATGCCCTCAGTGCGGCGAGGTGGTGGAATTGGGCTGGGATTCCTGTCCCAACTGTGGCACGAAATTGCCCAAGCTCTGTGCTGAATGTGGTGAGCCCCTGGAGGAGTTGAATTCCGTATGTCCTCACTGCGGAGCGGAGATCGAGAGGATCCACGTTCTTGAAAGCGATATCGATTCTCTCAAGAAGACAGCAGAAGAGGACGTGGCGAGGGAGACAAAGGCCTCAAGGTATTCCAAGCTGGCAGAGGCCCAGCTGAAGGCGGGGAAGAATGAGGGGGCCCTGGATTCCTACACTGAGGCCATCGGTTACACCGAATTCGACAGGAAGAGTTGCTACTTCATGGTCAGGATGGCTTCCATACTGGACAGCATGGGGCGACAGGGGGAGGCGGTTGAAATACTGGACGAGGCCGTCAGGCTCGATCCTCAGGATTATGCAGGGGCGAAAGACCTCAAGAATAAGATTCTGAACCCCGATTAGGAAGTGGAGAAAGAGGCGGTATCTGACACCCGGCCGTCTTCCTAGTGATCCTACGGCCTGACTCGTTCCAGCCGGAGATAACGGAGAGTGTCATCGCAGACCTGGCCGAAGAGTATCTCCTTTTTTACTCCGTGGGCCAAGCGGACGGCCCTTGAAATCTCGGGCCAGAACGTTTCGTACTCCATGGGTACAGCGTGCACCAGGAATCTGGCGTGAGTTTCATCAGGATTTCTCTGATAGACTCTGAAGTGACAGCCGTATTTGAACCCGGTCTTCACCACCATCCCCCTGGTCCTCAGGTCCCGGTAAGTCCTGAGACGTAGATCGAAATCGGGTTGAAGTTCTTCAGCCCTTCTCTTCAGCCCGTTCAGTGAGAGTCTCCTGCCCGTTCCACCATTCCTGAGGGTCAATCTATCGTTACTCATCAGGAACGCTGTTTCAATCAATGATAGCTGCAGTGTGTTTCCAATCTCCTTACCGAAGAACCCGGCGTGGTAAAGGTCCTCATACTGATCGAATATGACCGCCCTGTCCTCCACCAGCAGCCCTTCCGGTCTGCCCTCGCCCAGATCGCCAGCGTAACCCTTTGGGGAGGCCTCGGACGCCCTGTAGTAGGTGATATCTCCCTCCTCATCGACCACAGCAAGAAGGAGCTCTTTCCTCTTTCTATCCGCCTTATTCAGCTTATCCAGAAGAGTAGAGATATCGAATATGGACCTCTCAGAGAAGGTCAATACCCAATATTTTGTCTCTGAGGAGGTTGGTGTCCCTCCTCTGGGGAAGACTCTGAAATCGAATTCTCCGGAGTAGGTCTTGGCCACATATCCCCTCTGTCGAAGATCCCGATAGACGATATACTGGACCTGAAAACTCTCATTGATTTTGAAGGCGCTTCTACTGAGGGAAGAGAAGGTTATCTTCTCATTATCCCTCTCCACTTCCAGTTTTCCGGACTCTATCAAGTACGCAGCTTCCATCAAATCGAGTTCGATTCCCCCTCCAGACTGGGGATATCCAAAAAACCCCTTGTTGTATATCTGACTGGCTTCGGCCTCGTCCTCGAGCTTCACTGTATCTCCGATCAGTTCGCCGGGCATGTCTCTTCGAATTATACCAGATGTTATAATTGTTTCCTAGCGCCCATGAGGGGGCCGATGGTGGGTAATAAAGTATTTATACCAATAACTAGCTGCAATGTTGTTAACTTAAAGATAACTAGTTGGTATTCATATGTCAAAGTTAGATAAATTTTTGTCCATTATTGAGAATCCCACCCGACGTCGTATACTCCAGGAGCTGGTGAGAGAACCACACTACCCTCTCCAGCTATCCAAGGAGTTGAGAGTCAGCCAGCAGGCGATAATGAAACATCTGAAGTTGTTGGAAGAACACGATCTTGTCAAGTGTCATCTTGAGGAGAGCGACCTTGGTGGTCCCCAGAGGAAGATATACGTTCCCACCATGAAATTCACACTGATTGTTGACGTCGGTCCCAATCTATTCGAAGCTAGAGTCCTGGAGAGGAGGGATGGAGAGAACAATACAGACATGGGCCTTCAGAGCGGAGAGGAAGTGACCGAAGAAGACAACTTGGAGGACCTTGAGGCAAGTTTGAACCAGCTACGAGAAACGATGGCGAAGATCGAAGGGGAGCTGAAGGCTCTGCAGGAAAGAAGAACCAAGCTTGTGGAATTGAAGGAGAGGATATCGGAGAGTACCAGGAAGCTGGTGGAGGAAACCGGTTCTGACTATCTGATCAGAAGAGTTCTCTATGAATATGTTCTGCGGCCTGAAATGGGGCCTAAAGAGATCGCAAAAGAGCTGGCCATCAGGGACGAGATAGTGATGGACATGTTGAAGGATGTTATGCAGCAGGAGGTGTGAAGATGTGGGATAGAATAAGGCTCAGGAACCTTACCGAGGACTATATCAAAGAACTGAGAAACGTGGCCGAAGAGGCGGAAGAGGAGATCGATCGGGCCATATCCATCCTGGAAGAGGTGAGCAAGAAGATGTACTCCACCGTTGCGGAAGAGGAGCAAGGTGTTGAAGAGGACGTTAAAAAGCTGGCCAAAGCCATCGTGGATGATGTAAAAGAGGAGGGGCCCAGGATAAAGGAAGATGTGAAGAAGATGGAGAAGAAGGTGAAGGCTAGATTGGAGGAGTTAGAAAACAAAATTGAGGGGGAAGAACAGTAACATTTATATAGAAGGGCTATTAATTACATTAATTGAACCTTGGTTGTTAACCAAAGGTTAATAAATTGATTGGAGGTTGATCAAATGGCTAGAAAGAGAGATAGAGATCTGATTCCCCGAAGTTATCTGGGCCCAAACTCCTTACTGAAGGAAATGGAGAAGATGTTCGATGACTTCCGAGTGGATATGGAAGATATTTGGACACCCTGGAGAAAGACTCCAGGTAGCCGCGTACCGCCGGTGGACATAATCGATGCTGGAGAGGAATACCAGGTCAAGGTAGACCTCCCAGGCATGAACAAGGACGACGTTGAAATCGAGATAGGGAAAGAATCACTGGAGATAAAAGCGAGCAAAGAGACCACCGAAGAGGAGGAAGGTGAAGGCTATATTAAAAGAGAGAGGGGCTATTATTCCTTCCACCGAACCCTACCCCTCCCGGAGAACTCTGATCCCGGCGGTGTTAGAGCTCTGCTCAGGGACGGCCTCCTCGAGGTAGAGATACCCAAACTGGAGAAGAAAGAGGAGGAAAAGAGAAAGATCAAGGTGGAGTAATGGCTCCACCTCAAATTTTCTTAGAGTGATGTGATCATGAATTCAGACAAAGTGTTGAAGGTGGCGGAAGCAAAGGCTAAGGATGCTGGGAGAGGCATAGCTAGAATTGACCCGGCGGTCATGGACGTTATCGATATTACAGCAGGAGATATCATTCAGATTGAAGGTTCAAAGAGGACTGTTGCCATCGCTTGGCCCGGTTATTCAGACGATGCAAACAGAGGGCTCATCAGGATGGATGGAACCATCAGGAGGAACGCCGGGGCAGGCATCGACGAGAAGGTGGCCATTAAAAAGGTCGGAGCGAAGGATGCGACGAAGGTCTCCTTTGCCCCCACAGAGCCGTTGAGGATAATGGGGGGCGAGAAGTACCTGTCCCAGGCACTTGAGGGGAGAGCCATCACCCGGGGCGACATTATTGAGCTCAATGTTATGGGAAGGAAGATAGACCTGATGATCGTGTCCTATACGCCCTCGGCAGACGCTGTTCTGATTCAGAGGAGTACCGAAGTCAAGATCAGCGAGAAGCCGGTGAAGGAATCGGCGGGCGCCATACCGAAGGTCTCTTACGAAGATATTGGTGGTCTAGACAAGGAGATCAAGGAAGTCAGAGAAATGATCGAACTTCCTCTCAAGCACCCGGAACTCTTCGAGAGGCTGGGCGTTGAGGCTCCGAAGGGCGTGCTTTTGCACGGACCTCCGGGCACAGGTAAGACCCTCCTGGCCAAAGCTGTGGCCGGAGAGACAAACGCCAATTTCGTGTACCTCGGCGGTCCCGAGATAATGAGCAAGTTCTACGGTGAGAGCGAGGAGAGGCTCAGAGAGATATTCAATGAGGCGGAGGAGAACGCACCCTCCATCATATTCATCGATGAAATTGATTCCATAGCCCCCAAGCGAGACGAAGTTACTGGAGAGACAGAACGCAGGGTGGTAGCCCAGCTGCTGGCCCTCATGGACGGGCTGGAAAGCAGGGGCAAAGTGGTGGTCATAGGCGCCACCAACCGCGTAAATGCGCTGGACCCGGCCATCAGAAGGCCTGGTAGATTCGACAGAGAAATCGAGATCAACATACCCAACAAAGAGGGTAGACTAGAAATACTTCAGATACACACCAGAGGTATGCCCCTGGGAGATGGAGTGGACCTGGAAAGGATGGCGGGCCTTACCCACGGTTACGCCGGTGCCGACCTTGCAGCCCTGTCCAAGGAGGCGGCCATGCACGCCCTCAGGAGAGTCATACCTGAGATCGATCTGGACATGGACAGTGTCCCGGCGGAGATATTGGAGAAGATCCAGGTGGACAAGAACGATTTCTTCGCAGCTTTGAGGGAGATGCAGCCATCGACGATGAGGGAGGTGCTCATCGAGTCCCCCGACCTGAAATGGGACCAGATCGGTGGCCTTGAGGAGGCGAAGAACGAGCTTAGGGAGGCGGTTGAGTGGCCGCTGAAGTACGGCGATATATTCGAGCACATGAATGCCGATCCGCCCAAGGGCATACTGCTCTATGGGCCGCCCGGTACGGGTAAGACCATGCTCGCCAAAGCCGTGGCTACAGAAAGTGAAGCCAACTTCATCAACGTAAAGGGACCAGAGTTCCTGAGCAAATGGGTCGGTGAGAGCGAGAAGGCGGTGAGAGAGACCTTCAGGAAGGCGAGACAGGCGGCGCCATGCGTGATATTCATGGACGAACTGGACTCCATCGCACCTTCTAGAGGCAGCAGGTCGGATACACATGTGACCGAGAGGGTGATAAGCCAGCTGCTCACCGAGATGGACGGCCTGGAGAGCCTTTACGATGTGGTGGTCATAGGGGCCACCAACAGACCAGACATGCTGGATCAGGCGCTGCTTAGACCGGGCAGATTTGATCGGCTGGTACAGGTGGGCTCACCTGACCTGGAGGCCAGGAAAGCGATCATAGACATCCACACCAGGGACAAACCCCTGGCTGAAGATGTGGACCAGGATTACCTGGCCGAGAAGACAGACGGATACACGGGTGCTGATCTGGCAGCCATGGCCAATGAAGCAGTGATGCTAGCCATCCGGGAAATAGTCTCCAAAGGGGAAGACATCTCTACCGAATCCTTTGAAGATAGTGAGGTGAAAATGGAGCACTTCGAACAGGCACTGGACAAGGTCAAACCGATGTCTCGGAAGGATCTGAAGAAGTTCCGTGACCTGGCCAACGATTTCGAATATGAGAGGGATTATCATGGATGATGATGAAAGAAGGGGCAGAAGGACTCCCTGGGACGACCTCTTCGGAGATTTCGATGATGAGTTCGAGCAGATGCGAGAGCGCATGAACAACATCATGGAACAGATGCTGAGAGGGGGCTACTTCTCAGAGAAGGAACCTATGATCTACGGTTTCTCCATGAGGACGGGTCCAGACGGCAAGCCAAGATTCCAGGAGTTCGGCAACACCTCTCCTCAGACGAGAGTTCAACGGGGTTCAGCGAGAGAGCCTCTTACCGATATCATGGAGGAGGAAGACAGGATAAGGATCATCGTTGAACTACCGGGGGTAGACAAAAGCGATATCCAGCTCAACGCCAGCGAAGGGGCGCTGAACATCAGGGTGAACACCGAGAATCGTAAGTTCAACAAGAATCTGGAGCTGCCATGCGAGGTGGACCCCGAGAGCGCCAAGGCCAAATACAACAACGGAGTCCTGGAGATCCTGCTCGAGAAGAGCTACACGGAAGGCAGGGGCAAGACGATCGAGATAGAGTGATCGCCCGTAGCGCAAAAAGTTTAGACCTCGAGAGAGGTTTTTCTCTATTTTTCCAATATAGTATTTATCATTAAAGCAATAGTTATATAGAAGAACAACCTGTCTTAGAACAGTGCCCAGAGAAGACATTCTAGAAAACGTTAGATATTACCTGGAAAGAACAGGTTTCTATGTCTCCCGCCCATTGCCTATGAGGACGGTTAGCTTTGACGTTGTGGCCAGAAAGGACGATTCTTTACTGATAGTCAAAGTGTTGAGTAACGTCGACGCGTTCTCAAGAGAGAACGCTGAGGAAATGAAGATCCTTTCTGACGTCCTCGAGGGGTCTCCCCTGTTGATAGGGGAGCGGTCTGGATCCGGTGACATACAAGCTGGCATAGTCTATTCCAGATTCGATGTTCCCATAGTATCTGTGGAAACACTGCACGACATGCTGGTCGAGGGAGTGCCACCGTTCATATTTGCAGCCCCGGGAGGTCTATACGTCAAATTAGATTCCTCCTTGATCAAAGAACTGAGAAAGGAGAGGGATATCAGCCTTGGAACGTTGGCCAAGGTGGCAGGTGTTTCCCGAAGGACAATACAGATGTACGAATCGGGTATGGGGGCCATGATCGATGTTGCCGTTAGACTAGAGGAGTACCTCAACGAATCTATAGTGCTACCCATCAACCCCTTCAAGTACACTTTGGGGGAGTCCGATGAGGTGGAGCATGAGATAGAGTATAGGGGGGACCTGTTCAGTCGTTCTGTTTTTGGTGCTCTGAGCTCGCTCGGCTTCTCCATAGTGCCCACCACAAAGTGTCCCTTTGAAGCACTGACCAGCGACGATCAGATTATATTGTTGACTGGCCTGGGGAAAGATGAAAGCAAGCTGAAGGAAAAGGCTCAGGTAGTAAGCAACATTTCCAAGATCACGGAGAAGAAATCTGTGATATTCATCGAGAGGCTCAAGAGCAAGTACAACATTGAGGGTACGCCCCTCATCGGCAGGGACGAGATAAAGAAGATGAGTTACGGCAGCAGGCTGTTCGATCTTGTCGAAGACCGAAGCGGTTGCGACTCAGAGAAAGACTGATCACATCAAGCGGGGTCTAAATTGAGGGATTTAGAATACATCGAATTGAATAATTCGAAGATTTTTATACTGCCTGTAATCAGGGGTCTGATCTCCGAAGAAAGGGTGGTGCTGGAGGCTTTTGAGAAGACTTCTCCCGATGTGGTGGCGATCTCAATATCAAAAGAGGAACTCGGCGGATTGAAGGAGGTGAGGGGGGACGAAGAGTACGAACTCAACGCGGTGGAGATGGTGTACGCAAAGAGGCTCTCCGAGTTCGGGGAAGTAAGCTTGCCTCCCCCATGTTTTTTGATAACGCTGAGAGTCTGTGAAGAGGAGAACATACCTATCATACCGCTGGATATGAATGAAGAGATCTATTCTGAGACTTATTGTTGTACGGTGGGAACCCTGGACCTCCTTAGGGAATCCTTTCTATCTAAGAGGATGGACAGAATAAAATTTGATCTATGCTCGCCTAAGAGATTTATTCTAGATTGGGATGAAAGAGTCAATGGGACCAAAGGGTTTAGAGAACTGCA
Source organism: uncultured Methanomassiliicoccales archaeon (assembly GCA_964580935.1). GTDB lineage: Archaea > Thermoplasmatota > Thermoplasmata > Methanomassiliicoccales > CAZOLG01 > CAZOLG01. The sequence goes on along the minus strand of CAZOLG010000003.1, from coordinate 70,499 downwards.
GAGAAGGAGGGAAGAACACATGGCAAGAGTGATCGAGGGGTTGTCTAGACATTATCAAAACATTCTATGCGTAGTGGAACTTGAGAGGTGTGACGGTCTTATTTCTTCCCTCGAATCGAGAGTGGCTACTGATCGAAAAGAGTTTATATAGCCAGTACTCAATCCCGTAAAACATGGAGGACCACTACTTTTCCAGAAAGATAGATTCATTGATCCACTTCATGGAAAGACATCGCCTTCCTCCCCATGGCACTTTCCTATACGTCACATTGGTAGCCCTAATCAGAGATCTTTCCGAGTACTTCCTTCTGGATCAGGCTTTTGTTACCTCCCCCCATCCATGGATCTACAGTATAGCCCATCACGTCTCCTTTTACCTTGTGGTGTTTGTGGGACTTATACTCTTGCTATCAGCCTTCTCTGGGCGGGGCCTGAGGAAATCTACTAACTTTATTTCATCCTTTTGGTGGATAATAATTCTGCCTCCGTATATCGATCATTTCATATTCGGGTGGGAGATCAGTTACTCCTACTTATCCCCCACCGAATTTCTTAATGCCTTCTTTCACTTCAGCGGTCAGACTTTTCATATCGGTCAAGGTCTTGAAGTGGTGGTGGTACTTTTCGCCATATTCGGCTATGCTATCTGGACTCAGAGGAATAAACTAGCTACCATCGAAGAGAGAGTGATCACTTTCTTCCGTATCGGATTGCTGATGTTTTTCACTTTCCTCGCCCTGTTCCTCATGGCCACCCCGGCGGCCTATATTCCGGTAGGCAGTAGTGGAGGGGTCCCCGATTTCCCCGCCTTCGATCTTACTAAATACTACCAATACCACCTATTTCTGGTCGCCTGGTACCTGGTTCTAGGGGCGGCTCTGGTGATCGGTCTCGCTTATATAACTCTCCGAGACTCGTTCGTAAAACTCCTAACCAGCATGAGGCCTTTTCAGACCATGTTTTTTGGCGCAATAGTCGCCGCAGGACTGGTGACCAGCTGGAGGGGGACAGGAGACATATCTCTCATCACCTCAATATTTGAAAGGCCTTACTGGGTGAATTTGGAGTTCGTGATATTGGCCATTTTCTCGGCAGTACTCGCATGGCTTGTAAGCGTTATGTGGAATGACCTCAGCGATCGGGAAACGGATCTACCTGGAGGCAAGCGTTTTCTCCTTTCCAAAAAGATAGGAGTGAGTACTTTCTGGCAGCTCTCTTTGGTATTGGCCACCACTTCAGTAATATTGTCCTATCTTCTCTCCATGCAGCAATCCGTTCTGATTATTATAATACTAGCGCTATCCTACACATACTCTTTCCCACCATTCCGTTTTAAAGACCATGTGATGTCTCCCTTCTTAATCGGTCTTGGTACCTTTTTGGCTTTCCTATTCGGTTCGCTCACCCCGTTCAGCCAGGTGATGGAATTTACTTCAGGAGGGGTTTTCCTTCCTCACCTCACAGGCGAGGTGGTCTTCCCCTCACCAGGAATGGAGGTATTCCATATAGGATTGTATATGTTTATCGGGTTGGTCATTGGATCCATGGTTACGGACGTGGACGGATACCAGGAAGATCTCGAAGCGGGGGTGAAGACGGTGTACACTGTGTTGGGATTGGAGAGGGGAGTGAAGTACCTCTCGGTTTTCATTTTACTTGCCTCCCTCACCCCGTTGGCCATCTTCAATCAGTGGCCTGACTTATTCTTCTTTCCACTGCTGGGTGTAATCACCTCACTTCTTTTCTTCAGATACAAGACTTCTCGTCTCATCTTCCCACTGGCCCTTGTTGGCCTGATCTACGCGGGGGTGCGGTTCCTGGGAATTATATCCTTCAGCTGATGGAAGAGAAGAATAACTGGGGGAAACGGAACGTTACTTCCTTCAACAACTGGGTCCATCTTTGCCGACCACGAGATATATCTAAGCAGATGTCCACCAGATCACTCTCTTCTCTAAAATTCCGGAGGAATAGATCGGTGTCCACTACTCCCACCAGGTAATGAATCAGGGGCCCGATGAGCTTGGTAGCGGTCAGATCCCTCATCAACTTATCCTGACACCACCGCTGATATATAGAAAAATCTGTTCCGCCTTCCTGCATACCTCGGATGATGGCTTCCGAAGCAAGTCTTCCACTCTCCAAAGCGTAGCTCATTCCCTCTCCGGTTATCTGATTCACTAGTCCAGCGGCGTCTCCCACTAAGAGACATCGATTGGTACACAACTTCCTTCGGGGAGTTAATGGAATCGGGTGCGCGCGCCATTCGGACTCCCCCCCATATCCATGAGTCGTCTGAGCTTCGTACACAAGTGTTTTCATCCTGGCCTTCAGCTCCGAACCATTGGTCGAACCTATAACTCCAATATTCGCACCTCTAGATAATGGGAACAACCACCCATTCATGGGGAATCTCTTTCTAAATCGGGGTCTAGAAGTGGGTGTTCCGAAGAGGTGTACCTCGATGGATTCCGGAGGAGTAGTTTTCAGAGGAACAATAGAAGTCAATCCCACGGCTATCGATCTGGGAAAGGAGTATTTAAATAACTTTCTGGCCGAACGGCTGTTTACTCCCTCGGCGATGATCAAAGAAGTGGCCCGATATTCTCTCCCATCAATAATGGCTTGTACTCCGTCCCCCGACTCTCTTATCTTCTCCACCCGGGATCCCTCAAGTAGCTGCGCCCCAGAGTGTTCAGCCTTTCTAGCAAGGAATTCATCAAATTTGGATCTAACCACAGTTATTCCTGCTCTTTCTGAGAGGGGAAAATGCTCCCTGTTATCTCCATGAACCATAGTGAACCCCCGAATTTCCCTCTCCACCAATTTTTCTGGTACCTCGAAATCCAGGTTACCGAGTGCTCTCTGCAAAATTCCACCAGCACAGCACTTTTCTCTGGGAAGAATTTCCTTTTCTACCAGTAAAGTGCTCAGACCATGGTTAGAACAGCAATATGCGGCCATGGACCCCGCAGGTCCTGCTCCAGAAATCAAAACGTCGTAAGTCATGGTAATCTTTACTTACGTCTTCTGAACCTCTCGATAAAGGTCTGAGCTATGACCACACTCAGTACGCCCAAGAAGGGCGGAAGAATACTCAGATCGATGTTGCCAGTCTCAACATTGATCGCTGATTCTCCCTTGCTAGCCAAGACGTTCAGATATGTCTCCTCGAACTGCCACACCCCATTGGTGGTCGAGAACAGTTGGTTATTCTCATAATGCCAGAGAGTTGGACCAGTTCCGGGCTCTCTGCCGAAGGAAGCCCCGATCACCAGAACAATATCTAGATCCCCATCACCATCAGTATCCCCTAGCTCCACGTCCTTCCCATCATAGATGCCATCATCGGGACACTGTATGGAGAGAGAACTTGTGAGTATCGGACGGGTATCGAAATCTCCCCCGGAGATCTGTGTCATCAAATACAAGGTAGAAGTATCTGATCCACCACCAACACTGGCCGTACTTATCACAATATCGGGCCAACCATCCGGGCTGTATTCGGCCATCTGCCTACCTATATCTCCCACGGCAATCCCTGTGATATAGTCAGGGGCGGTGAAGGAACTCTCCTTCTTATTGGCATCGTCCCAGAATACCGATGTAGCGTAGTGTCTTATAGCCATGTAGTCAAAAGAAACGGTATCGTTAAAGGTGTCACTAGTGGCCCTGTTCAGATCTGTGAGTCGGATGTAATAGTTCTCATTCGGGGTATAGGTGAGATTGAATTGATATTCAGTCTGACTGCTAGAGGCAATATCTGTAAGGGAGAACCAAGTACTGTTGTCGGGTGAATACCAGAGACGGAAGCTCTCTGTGGAAAGCGGACCCCGGGTTAGATTCACGGTCAGAATGTGGTGCTTTCTCAGCTCGTTGGGAATCATCCATACATAATCTGCCCATCTGGTCTCAACAAAGGTGGCGTTCACCCACAGATAGTCGAATTGGACAGGTGAATCACCATCATCGTTGATGAACCTTACCTTGAGAGTATCTATATCGCCCCAGGTGTCAACCCCCTTGGTAAGCATATCGATTTCCTCGGTACGGTTATTGTCTCCCGCCACAGGCGTTACACTCAGATCGTTCCAAGTGGTCCCATCAGCCGACCACTGTATCTGGTTAGACCCGTTATAGGCAGTATCCGCTGAGAACTTCATCTCCAAAGAGGCTGCCGATACCGTTCTTCCCTGATAGGTGGTGGAGAGATCAAAAGAGGCTATAGACATAGTCTCGTCGTCCTCCACATCGTAGGTGACTCCATCCTCATTGGCCAGATCAGACAGTGAGTCTCCGGTATCGTCCGAGGGGTTCTTTTGGTATGGGACTGCATTCACTGGACTGTAGTTGAGATAAACTTCGGTGACGTTCTGGTAATCACCATCAGCTAAATTTAAGGTAGAAATAGAACCGGTCACCGATGCACTGCCATTGACCTGATTCATCTGATATGATGTTGTGGGGAAGTTCACCACTTCATCCGATGTAGTGGATTGAGTGTAGAACACATACACCTTATTATTCTGGGTGCTGCTCCTCACAATATCGGGATACTGATCTAGATTGACATCAGCGGCCTGGACCTTTGGGATATACTGGACATGATCCCAAGGATCAGTTCCAGGGACTGATGGGACATTGCGAATTGACTCAGAGTCGAAAGCCTCCTGTTGATGTTGGGTGATGTCTCCGACAGTGTTTCCCCACTGACTCAACCAGACCCTGGTCTCCCCGGTCTCGTAAACAGCCACGATGTCCTCGTACCCATCTCGATTGAAGTCCGCAGTATCAAGATCCATAGCTGCCGGATTGGAGTCTTTATTGGCAGCGTCTGTAGAGACCCAATCCATAGTACCATAGAGAGTAGTCCTAGTCCACGAACCATCGTTCCAAAAGACGTAGACCCCCCGGTTGAAGTACATCCCCCACGTATTGGTATAATCCGCATCGTCCGAGCTTGAGGCCGTGGTGTAGGTCACCACGTGAATGAAGCTAGCCGCCACATCACCATCGCCATCGCCGTCGAAATCACCCACACCAATAGCGCCGCAGAGTTCGTATAGGGTGTAGTAGCCATCATAGAAGCGGTCCGACCACCTTGTTTTCCATACTGTGGCATCCTCGTTATCATTGCCCTTGTCACTGTCGTAATCGGTCTGCTGTCCGGACAGGGCATCGAAGGGCATCGATATGGGCCTAGCAGAGGACCAGCTTCGTCCGTCGGGTTGGAAGTTCTCATACCACACCAGATTGGCATAATCTGGGTCCTGGCAGCCAACTACCACATCCTTATCGGTGTCACCGTCTATGTCCTGCAAGGCCAGGCCTATTGGTCCACGGTTGGGGCTATCATCGATGACAGTCTCGTCCCACTGCTCTCCTCCCTTGTACCAGGCAATCTTACTGTCCTCCCAGTATGCTCCGGAAGAGCTCCAGGTGAAAGAACCTGAACCCACCGAAGATAGTATGTCCGTAGTGGTAAGTGGGGCTGTCACATTGAACTGATAGCTAATAGAGTGGTAGACCTCTCCAGTAGTGCTACCAGTTCCCTGATCTGATATCGTAGTTATCCGCAGGGTGTAGCTATTCTTCCTGGGCAACCACCAACCCTGATCCGCATCTTGAAGTTTTATCATTAGGGTATAGACCCCGTTGCTGGTCCCCTCATATCCTGGCGTTGGGCTGGTACCTGAGGTCTTGAACAGGCTGCTTACCGCCCCATTAAAAGATGGCGGATCTGAATAGGGAGGGGGGACCTTTTTAATAATGTATCTGCCCGAGTAATCACTGATCTCCACATCGCTAATGTAAACGGTATCGGAGTTCAGGTCAACGTCCTTAGTATGGAGTCGTAGATACACCGTGTCCGTGTGGTTGAAATTCGTAGTCTCAACTAGAGTTCCACTCTGATTCTCATGGGTAGAAACTGTGGGGTAGTTAGCCCCTTCTACCTTAATTGAATCGTAAATGTTGACCACTGTGCCCCGATTATCCTTCAACTTCATCTGTAGCGGATAAATATAGGATTCCGAAGGGGCTGTGAAATTGTAAACGTATCGATGGAAGGTACCGTAGATACCTCCGTAACTGAAGGCATTATTACTAGACTGGGGAGAAAGTGCCTCTCCGGTTATGGGGTGGAATAGCCAGAGGTTGTTTTCCAAGGCAAGATTGGCTAGCTTGTCGCTATAGACCTCCACCATCACTTCATCTCCTGCATCGAAGTCATTGGTCACCGCATAAGTGGACCTGTCTCTGATGTAGTAGAATGTAGTCCCTATATTGCCGTCCTTTCCTCCGCTTTCCCCACCTGATGCATCTGGAGGATAGGTTCCATTAACAAGATAATGACTATAGTTATAAAACGGTCCGTACTGGACAGAACCCCCTCCCGATTGAGTCAGTATAGATATAGTCAGCCGGCTAGAAGCACTATTTTCCTTAAAATCAGAAGCTGATATCATCAAGTGCTTCCCGTTCCATTCCGCCTTAGCGGTATACTCGGGAGAGACAAAAATAGAATCATTGTTAGCATCGGACATGATGACAGAGGAGGACAGCCCTATAGAAGAGGCGTTCAACTTCACGCTGCTGGTGTTCAGGTCACCATCGGGATCGATGATATTAGCGTAGAACCTCAATGTGTCTCCGTCATACGCCGGCGACTTGGTCATTCCCCTCGATCGGATGATGGGGGCGAAGTCGCCCTGCTGTCCGTTCAGTATCGATTCCCATACCAGAGAATTAGCCTCGATGTCCACGATCATCATGTTGATCGGGGTATAAGCGGAGACATTGGTCTTATTGTATGTATACCTCCAAGTCTGACCAGTCTCCCATTTCTCACCTACATTACCGTCAGAAAGATTGAGCGTGTTGGGCTCGTTGTCAACAAATAAGTAAATATTGGTTCTGAAATCTTTCAGGGTCTGGCCACCTTTATGAGTGATATTAATGATGGCGGTTGAATTGTCTATGTCCAGGGTAGCTGAAAAATCAGTGTGAACGTTTTCATCAGGCGTGGGCATGCTGGTCACGAACCACATCACGCTGGAGAACAGGGTGACTGTGATGGCCAATATCAGGAGGTTCCCAACTATTTCTGATACACCTCGCCTGTCCCATTCCTTCTTGGGGGTTATGCGTTTCATCACCTTCTCCTCTGCAGGAAACCCACGCCCTGGTAACCTCAATAGTCTTCCACGAGCTATTTAATGGTTATGAGATAATTACCATTATCTTCTTCCATTCTCCAATAAAGGGGCATGGATTTATTATGAAGTTCGATTCTCTGGATCGGGGGCTGCCAGCACGTGGCTAGAGAGACCAGAAATGAATGAAATAGGTTTATAATATCTCCACAGTTCTTCATAATTGATGACCGGCCTGACAAATAAGATCAGGGCACTCATACACCTATACGATCAGAGAGGTTCTGGTGATGAGGAGCCCTACCCGCTGGAGGTGACACAGGAAGGGGTCGCAGAAGCCCTGGACATGCCCCGGTCACACGTAACTAGAGTGGTCAGACCACTGATTGAACAGGGACTCATCGATGAGTTCAAAGGAAGAGTGAGGACAAGAGATCGGAAGCTCAAAGTGTATCTCATAACGCCCATGGGGATATCAAGAGTCAGGGAGCGGCTCAGCGAGATCAAGAGATCCCAAGTGGAGGTCTTCGAGAAGGGGGACACAGGGAAGAAGAAGGTCTCCGAAATAATCAGGGAATGGGGACGGGTGCCCCTGCTGCAACTGTTCGATGCTGTAGAGGGCGAAGAATCAGTGATACGGGGGGAGAGACTAGTCGTTTCTGATCGACCTTTGAATATCGGGGATTTCGTGGATAGAGAGGGCGAAATGGAGGTGGCCAATGATTTTCTGGACTCAGAAGCAACTGTGATGGTGGCCATATCGAATCGGGGCTACGGATCTTCGACTTTCATCAAGAAGGTGGCCCTGGACGTCTTCGACGGTCCTCTGTTCTGGTGGGATCTGGAAGACTTGGAGGGTATGCAGGACAAGGTCCATGGGTTCATGAACGCCCTCGGATGTGAGGATTTTTCTGATCTTAGAGAGAGGGGGGCCCTACTTTGTTTTGATAACTATTATCATCCCGAAGAGCAGGTCGTGGACCGTCTCATCGAACTGAAGGCTAAACTTAACGGCGGGAAGACCAAAATGGGCGTGGCCATGAAGGGGGACTGCCCCTCTTACGCCCGTTTTTACCAGAAATCTGAGGTGGATGAGAACACCGTGGTGGAGGTTCCACTCGGGAGGCTTGATAAGGAGAGCGCCAAGCGGATGTTAGGTATGGAGCTGGAAGAGGAGGCCATGCAGCTTGTATACTTACTTACCAGGGGCTGGCCCTTGGCCCTTGAACTCCTGAAGCAGGGGGACGATGAGGGCTTAAGGGCGCTGTTTCCGAATGAGGAGGTGAGGTTTCTGATGTACCTCCGCTCCAGAAAGAAAATGGCCGCGGAGGGATAAGACCCTGATCAGTACTCAACCCCTTTCCTGGCCTCTACGCCTTTATCAAAAGGGTGCTTGATCAACTTAAACTCGGTAACGTAGTCTGCCAGATCGATCAATTCTTCAGGAGGGTTCCTTCCCGTTATCACCACTTCCACTTCAGGAGCACGGTTCTGCAGGGCCTCGATGACATCGTCCAGTCCGATGAGTCGGTAGTACAGAGCGATGTTGATCTCGTCCAGGATCACCATGTCGTATCCCCCTCCGGCAAGGGCCCTAGAGGCGGCCTTCAAGCCTTCCTCAGCTCTCTCGCAGTCCTCTTCCGTGGGCCCGTTATCGGTGATGAATCTCCCCGTGCCGAACTGACTGATGTCGATACCTTCAAGCCCCTGGATTGCCTTGAACTCACCAGAGCGGTGAACAGACTTGGTGAACTGGATCACTGAAATTCTAAGTCCCTGCCCCCAGGCTCTCAGAGCCAGTCCCAGGGCGGCCGTTGTCTTTCCCTTCCCCTCACCCATGTAGAGGTGAATCAATCCCAGTGACCCCAAATCTCGTCCTCCCACGAAGTGAAACCGGTTCTATGGTACATATTCCTTCTCGCTTTCCTAGGCATCCCCACCTATTTAGGAGGTCTTGAAGTTACTCCTACAGGACAATGCTAGAAATCGAAGTCAAGAGCCCCTGCTCTGACCTCAAACCGGTAGAGCAGAGACTGAAGGAAATGGGCGCCACGTTCATCGAAGAGAGAATGGAGGAGGATACATATTTCGATCACCCGTGCAGAGATTTCGGAGAGACCGATGAGGCGCTAAGACTGAGAAGGGTCGATGGAGAGCTCACACTGACCTACAAAGGAGAAAGGATCGGGGAGGAGACAAAGATCAGGGAGGAGCTCTCTACTGGGGTGGGGACAGGGGCCTGCGGACAGATACTCAAGAGCCTTGGTTTCTCAGAAGTTGGCACTGTGATCAAGAACAGAAAGATATACCTGGTTGATGACATAGAGGTCTGTCTCGATACCGTCCAGAACCTGGGAACCTTCGTTGAACTGGAAATATCGGGAGAAGACCCCGGGAAGGAAAGGAAGAGACTTTTTCAGATGATGGAGCTATTGGGACTGGAAGAGAACGTCCGGCTCTCTTATCTGGAGTTGCTTATGAGAACAGAATAGAGATCGTTCCACTGAGTAGGACGGCCGTACTTGTAGTCCGTTTTTGGTGGGGCTGAATTCAATCGAAACCCAAATATGTAGTTATGCAGTGTTGGACTAACTGAAGAAAGGAAACCTCATGGAAGGAACGGACGAGGAAATGACGGGGGGCGACAGTACCTGCCCGTATTGCAGAAGATCCATACCTTCGGCCGCCGTGTTCTGCCCCTACTGCGGGGCACGGCTTAAGGAGGGGGTGAGACCCGAGCCGCAGGCCTATCAACAGGACGGCAGATCCACCAAGAAGATGGTTGCCGACCTGGTGAGAGGGGTGGGGGCCTATTCCACCCTGGCCCTGCTGGCCCTGATGTCGCTCAACATTGTCATATTGTTCTGGAGCCTGTTTCTCGTGTTGCCTGAGACGGGCGAATCACACACATTCCTTTTCATCGTAATCCCATGGATGGTCGATCTGGTAAGACTGAGCGGGCTATCGTTCAGTATATACCACGTCTTGCTGGTGATAGCCATCTCTATCAGTTTCATCTGGATGGTAAGAGAGAGCCTGTTACAATACGCAGAGGAGCTGCAGGTGAGGGTGCCTAAGAACGGCCACAGCCCGCTCTACCTTGTGGGAACGATCTTCTTTGCCGTGCTCTCCTTCAATGTGATCTACTATCTCTTCCTGGGCGGTGCGGGCGTAAATCCCATCACTCCCGGGTTCGGAGATAGAGAACTGTGGAAGATATTGCATGCATTCGCCAGCGCCTCTGTGTGGGAGGAGATCATCACCCGCGTGTTACTGATCGGGGTTCCCCTGCTGGCGGTGAGTTACTTCCGTGGCGAAAGGGGCAACTGGAAATCCTATCTGCTCGGTGGAGGCTTCGAGATGGGGACTCTAGAAACGGTGCTGGTGGTCATATCGTCGGGGATCTTCGCCTCAGCTCACCTCTTCAGCTGGGACATATTCAAGACACTCCCTGCATTCGTGGCCGGGATCGCCCTGGGCTACCTGTTTCTCAAGGTGGGACTCTACGCCTCCATCATGCTCCATTTCGCATTTGATTACATGTCAGTCCCCCTGCTGATATGGGATAACCTCATCACCACGATCATCCTGGGGCTGATAATACTAGCATGGGTGGCGATCGGACTCGTATACCTGGGATATTATTCTCTAAGATCGTTAAGACATGTGTCTGGCAGACCTTTGGCCATCACCAGAGGAGGAGAGGAGGGAGGGTCCTATCGGCCCTATCAGGCGGCCCCAGCTCCAAAGAGGTCTGAATTCGGATTCAGATGCAGATACTGCGGTCATGGCGAAGCCCGTTACACAGACGGGGCACTCATCTGCATGAAGTGTGGAAGGGAAAACTAGCGCGCCGCCAGCAGATCGTTGAGCCGGCCCTTGGAGAGTATGGCGTCGTCGAGAGTCCGGGACTCAATGACCAGCGTCCCGTCATAACCCTGCAGACGGGACAGCAGGCTGTCGAAGTCGATGACCCCGTCCCCGATGGGAAGATGGTCGTCCCTCTCCCCAAGATTATCGTGCAGGTGTATGTTGACGAACTTCGAAGAGTGCTCCATGAACTCATTCACAGTACCGGATACCTGGGCGTGACCAGCATCAAAACAGATGCCTATCTCCGTGCCCTCCAGATAGGACAGCAGTTCTTCTGAATTCTCGCACATAGTGAAATGGCTATCGGGCATGTTCTCCATGGCCACCTTAATGTCCCTGTCCCTGGCCGCCCGATCGATACGCTGAATCGACTCCTTCAATATCCTGTTTACTTCCTCCTGGGCCAACAACCCCAGAGGGGACCAAAAACCGGGGTGGAAGGTGTAGGTATCGAATCCCATCCGATGGGCCGCCTTTAGACCGTTGATCACTTCCCGTATCGAGGTTTCCCTCGTCCTGGGATTGACACTGCCGATATTGATATCACTGAGCGGCGCGTGAGCGGAGAACACGATGTCGTATGAGGGGACGATCTCCTCGAACTTACTTTCGATCTCTGGCAGAAAATGATGTCCTTCACCGATGATCTCCCACGCATCGAAATGCTGACTGACGAATCCCAGGGCGATCTCGAAATCGAGTATCGAGAAGGCTGGAGAGGAGACAGCGATCATGATACCACTTCCCCGTTCTCGGTCTCCGGGGCGATGTCAGCGATGAGGGCTTCAATGTCCTGGTCCTCGATGGTCACACGAAGGTTGCCCAAGGGAGAGGGTTCTTCGATGAAACTGACCTTGCCCGTGTACGCCACCTGTTTGTTCAACTGGAAAGAGGTGGCGTTACCGCTCCTCCCCCGCTTCAAAACCATCCTCGCGGTGTCAATGATCTTCTGTTCCCAGACGAGTTCCTTAAGCCTTTCCGTCTTGCTGGAGAGCGCAATGAGCCCCCCGTCACGCCGGATTTCACTATCGGGGAATATGTTGAGAATCGACTTCCTCACCTTGTCCACGTCTTCTGTGGGATTACATTCAGCCGTGATAGTAATCTGGGACATGTGGCGGAATATGAGATTTAGTATTTAAGGGCTGCTGCCGCACCTGTCTATTGTCCCCGCTCCCTCAAAAAGGTACCGGGGGACGTGAAAAAGGTATTTCTAGGGGGCGGGTGCTCATGTAACCATCATGAGGGGGCGGGTGCTAGAGACGCTGGCCAATGAAGGAATATTGCTTGAGCCGGCGGCTATCGAATTTGTATTGAACCAGGAAGATCCAGTCAGCTACGCCAGGAGTACGGTGAAGGCGATGGAGCAGATGCCGCTGGTGGTCACCGTGGACGACCTGATGCAGGGCTCGGAAAGGGGTGCCCCCGACATGGTCTCTTCTCCTCCGGCCCCCTCGAAAGTCTCAGACGAATCGGAACCGGAGGTCAAGGTGATAAGAGACATCACCGGCGAATCCACCTGCGAGGGGGGCATCAAGGACTTCGCCCGCTACTTTTCAGACCGTTTCCAGACGCTCAAGAGAATGCTTACCAGGCGCAGGGAACTGGCGGGGAGCATCTCTATCGCCAGGGCATCCCAGCTGGACAGGAAGGTCAAGCTCATCGGCATGGTCAACGATGTCTGGCCCACGAAGAACGGCCACAAGATGCTGGAGATAGAGGATGAAGAAGACAAGACACTAGCACTGATACTGAGGGACTCTGAACTGATCAACGAGGGGGTGGTGCAGGACGAAGTGCTGGGGATAGTGGGAAAACCGTCCAGGAGCGGGGACATGGTGATCATAGAGGAGATTATCAGGCCCAACATCCCTCCCAACAAGGCGCTACAGCCCAGTGATGCCACCTCCTCAGTAGCATTCCTCTCCGACATCCACGTGGGCAGTTTTACCTTTCTGGACAAGCAGTGGAACAGGATGACAGACTGGCTCAAATCCAACTGGGAGGAGGAGAGTATCGAGTATATTGTCATCCCTGGAGACGTGGTGGACGGTATCGGCATCTTCCCCAACCAGGAAGAGGAACTCGAGATCGATGATATATTCGCCCAGTACGAGGCGCTGGCCGAGCTGCTCAAGGACATTCCTGACGGCATACAGATGATCATGCAGCCCGGGAACCACGATGCGGTGAGGCCGGCCGAACCCCAGCCCACGTTCTCGGACAAGATCACCTCCCTGTTCGATTCTCAGATCATGTTCGTCGGGAACCCCTGTTATCTTGAGATAGAAGGCCGCCTCATACTCTCCTATCACGGCAGGAGTATGGACGACTACATAGGTAACATCCAGCACCTGTCCTACGATAGTCCGATAGAGGCTATGAAGGAGATGTTGATCAGGAGGCACATGGCGCCCATCTACGGGGAGAAGACGCCCCTGGCTCCGGAGAAAAAAGACTTCCTGATCATCGATCGGGTGCCGGACATCTTCGTCACCGGGCACGTACACGGGGCAGGGATCTCAGACTATCGGGGGGTAAGACTGATAAACGCTTCCTGTTGGCAGTCACAGACCGCCTATCAAAGAATGCACAACTTCAATCCCGATCCAGGCAAAATGCCCGTTGTCCATCTGGGAACCGGTCGTTGCGTGATGAGAGATTTCAACTGAAGTCTGGAATAACCCGATCTCAGTTATTCCAGAAGATGAATATCATTATCCAACCAAAGACTAACATGAAAAGTGCGATGAGCTGCGCCGCCCTGATGAGCAGCCTCCTCTTCTTCTCCGGATCCATATCCCAGGGTATCACTCCGCCGCCTCCTCCGCCTTCTGCTTGATGCGTTTCAGGCGGAAGATGTTTTCTCTCTCCATCTCCTCCAGGCGGAACTCGATGAACTCCTCGGCCTCTTCGAGATCGGGGATGATCCTGTGCTCCAGGGCATTGACCCTACGCTTGGTCTTTTCCACCTCTTCCAGCAGCCTCTTCATGGTGGTCTCTATCTCCGCCGCCAGCATGATGGTTTCCACCAGATCTTCGAATGCCTTGGCTGCCTCGTCGATATGGGTGGAGGTGCCGATGACTCCGTAGCCCCTCTCATCCATCTTGCTGGAGATGGTGACCGCTTCGATTTCGGGTACCACCAGGCCCATGATGTTCTTGCTGCGAAGTGTGATCTCTGGATGGGCTTTCAGGGCGAAAGCGGCGGACTGAACTGCGATTACTCCGTCCACCGCCTTGGCGATGGCGATCTTCTCCATCGCCCTCTCGTAGTCGCTGATCACCTTCTGCCTGATCTCCTTGGCCTGCTCCAGGATCTTAAAGAACTCCATCACCAGGCCGTCTCTCTTCATCTTGAGGATTTTGTGACCTGTCTCTGTGAGTTTGATCTTCTTCTTGACTCGGAGCAGTTCCGATCGGGTGGGCTTGACGTCTTTCGTAGCCATCGCTACTCTCCTTTACCTCTATGATCGAAGTGGTACTTCTCAATATACTTCCTGTCTATTCTGGTCAGCTGCGACTCGGGCAATGTGTCCAGCAGTTCCCACATCAGGTCCAGGGTTTCCTCTATCTCCCTCTCCTCCTCGGCACCCTGCTGTACGAGCCTCTTCTCGAACATGTCGGCGAACTCCAGGAACCTCTGGTCCCTTTCGGACAGCGAGTCCTTGCCCACGATGACCACCAGACCTCTCAGATCTCTGCCCTCAGCGTAGGTAGCGTAGCACTGGTCGGAAACCGCCTTGTGGTCCTCTCTCGTATGCTCTGGACCGATACCGGCGTCCATCAATCTGGACAGGGAAGCGCCCACGTCGATCGGCGGAAATATGCCCGTCCTGTGGAGCTCCCTTGAAGCCACTATCTGCCCCTCGGTGATGTACCCTGAAAGGTCGGGGATGGGGTGGGTAATATCATCACCTGGCATGGATAGGATAGGTATCTGGGTGATCGATCCGTCCTTACCCTTGATCCTGCCCGCCCGCTCGTAGAGCTGGGCCAGGTCGGTGTACATGTATCCCGGGTATCCTCTCCTGCCGGGCACCTCCTCTCTGGCCGCACCGATCTGTCTCAATGCTTCGCAGTAGTTGGTGATGTCCGTGAATATGACCAGTACGTGCATATCCAACTCAAATGCCAGGTATTCAGCAGTGGTGAGAGCGAGCCTGGGGGTAATTATCCTCTCGATCGCCGGGTCGTCGGCCAGGTTGAGGAACACCACCGCCCTCTGAAGGGCGCCCGTCCTCTCGAAGTCGTCCATGAAATGCTGCGCCTCTTCGTTGGTGATGCCCATGGCTGCGAACACCACCGCGAACTCTTCCTCCTCACCCAGCACCTTGGCCTGCCTGGCAATCTGCAGAGCGATGTCGTTGTGAGGGAGTCCGCTCCCGGAGAAAATGGGTAGCTTCTGGCCCCTCACCAGGGTGTTCATACCGTCGATGGAAGATATCCCGGTCTGAATAAACTCTGAAGGGTTGTCTCTTGCATAGGGGTTAATGGCCGCTCCCACGATATCCAGGCGGTCTTCGGGAACGATCGGGGGGCCTCCGTCCATGGGCAGGCCGGCGCCGGTCAGTATCCTGCCCAACATGTCCTCGGACACGGGCATCTTCATCGTCTCACCCAGGAACTTGACGCTGGAGTTCTTCTCGATGCCCCCAGTCCCTTCAAATATCTGAACAACAACCAGGTCATCTGAAGTATCCAGCACCTGTCCCCTCTTGGTGCTGCCGTCGGGCAGAGTCACAGACGCCAGCTCACTGTAGCCCACCGGTTCGGTCTTCTCCACGAAGACCAGCGGACCGGCAATCTCGGTGATGGTGCGGTATTCCTTCGAAATCATAGTACATCCCTCAGCTCTTCAAACTGATTCTCCATCTCACTCTGGATTTCCTTCAACTCCTGGTCCATGTTCTCTTCGAATTTTGATTTGGCCAGTCTGTGCCTCACCGGGAGGTTGGTAACCTCGTCTACCGGCACTTCTTCTTCCACCGCCCTCTTTGCCAGGTCTCCGAACTTCTTGATGGTCTTCATCAGCTCGTACTGTCTGGAAAGGGGTGAGTAAGTGTCCACCGGGTGGAAGGCGTTCTGCTGCAGGAAGAGCTCCCTGATCAGCCTCGCCACCTCCAAAGTCAGCTTCTGCTCTTCTGGCAGGGCGTCCGAACCGACCAGTTGGACGATCTCTTCCAGTTCGGCCTCCTTCTGCAGAATCTCCATGGCCCATGACCTCATCTCGGGGAAATCTTCGGCCACGTTCTCTTTATACCAGCCGTCCAGGGTTCCAGTGTATAGAGAATAAGAGGTGAGCCAGTTGATGGCCGGGAAGTGTCTCTTCTCACGCAGCTTGGAGTCCAGGGCCCAGAAAACACGCACGATCCTCAGGGTGTTCTGGGTGACCGGCTCGCTCAGGTCTCCGCCGGGAGGAGACACGGCCCCCACCACGGAGATAGAGCCCTGTTTGCCGGAGTGGGCCCTGACCCTTCCCGCCCGCTCATAGAACTCAGAGAGTCTGGCCGCCAGGTATGCGGGAAAACCCTCTTCCCCGGGCATTTCCTCCAGTCGGGAGGAGATCTCCCTCATGGCCTCCGCCCACCTGGAGGTGGAGTCGGCCATCAGTGACACGTTGTAACCCATATCTCTGTAATACTCAGCAATAGTCATTCCAGTGTAGACCGATGCTTCTCGGGCCGCCACCGGCATGTTCGATGTGTTGGCGATCAGTACCGTCCTGCCCATCAGTGGCTTGCCCGTCCTGGGGTCCTCGAGCTCGGGGAAATCGGTCAGCACTTCAGTCATCTCGTTTCCTCTCTCCCCGCAACCGATGTACACCACGATCTCGGCATCGCTCCACTTGGATAGCTGCTGTTGGGTGACCGTCTTCCCGGTGCCGAAGCCTCCGGGGATGGCTCCAGTGCCCCCCTTGGGCAGAGGGAAGAGGGTGTCCAGCACACGCTGGCCGGTAATGAGCGGGGTGTCTGGCAGCATCTTGTGATCGAATGGTCTTGCCTCTCTCACGGGCCACCTCTGTATCATATTGATGTCCTGGCCGTCCACGGTGCAGATCGCCTCCTCCACAGTGAAGTCGCCCTCCCGAATCTCGTCCACCGTGCCCTTCACACCTCTGGGCACCAGGACCTTGTGATCCACGTTGCTCTCGGGCACTGTGCCCAGAATCTCTCCCGTTGCGACCTCGTCACCCTTCTTCACTTCGGGTGTGAACGCCCACTGTGCACTTCGATCCAGTCCGGGAGCGGAGACCCCACGCTCAATGAAGTCCCCCATCTCTTCAACCAGCGTCGGAAGCGGCCTCTGAATACCATCATAAACGCTGCCCAGCAGTCCGGGCCCCAGTTCGGCAACTAGGGGGTTTCCCGTATCTAGGACTTCCTCTCCAGGGCGCAATCCGGAGGTGTCCTCATACACCTGGATAACGCTCTTATCGCCCATGATCTTGATTACCTCACCCATGAGCTTCTCCTCCCCCACCTGAACCACATCATACATACGGGGGGAGATGCCTTTGGCGGTCACCACCGGCCCGGCTATTCTATATATTTCTCCAACATCAGCCATTCTATTCCCTCTCACTTCTATACAAATCAACACCAATAGCTCTCTTGACCTTATCTCTAAGGTCTCCTTCTTCTCCACCAACCGGCACTACCACCGGCTGGATGCTTTCCATAGCTCTCTCTCTGGTAGTTGAGCCAAGCAGGTCAAGATCCGAGGACTCTATGGCCAGCACCCCGATCGATGAATCTTCAAGTAACTCGATGAGTTTCTGCTCGAAATTCTCGGGACCTGCGGTGCATATCTTCTTAATTCCAGCCAACCTGAATCCAAGCACGAACTCGTCATCTCCCAATACCGCGATCTCCATTCACACCACCAATAAATCTTCTATTACTTCAGTATCCAGCCCGCCCTCCTTCCCGCGGGCGATGACCCTGATATTGTCTACCTCGATCTTCTTTCTCAACAGGAAGTCCAGCACGGGGAGCACAGATAGCGGATAGACATGAGAGAACCTAGAGGACTGGTCGATCAGATGTCTGTCCAGAGCGAGCATTGCATTGGTCAACGAGCCCGTCTCCTTGAACTCGACCAGTTCGTCCTGAATGTCCTCGTAGAACGAGTGGTCTGCTAGCTCCTCGATCATCTGGTCGGTTTCCAGACTCCCAAGATGATTGAGTTCGGCCACGGTGAGCTCCTCTCCGCCCTCCAGGAAGTAGTCCACCATCTTCTCCGGGGCCACCCCGCCCTTCTTGAGTTTCAACAGCGTGGACAGGTTGGTCATATCGATCTCCTTTCGGATAAACGAGAGGAACAGTCGCTTGGGTTTTGTGCTGGGTCTGATGGTGTCCAGCAACCGTGAATAATACACCTTATCTAGATAGTCTTCGATGTTGGTGAGCTTACCGTCGCTCTCGAACTGGGTCATGATCCGCTCGGGGATGGCGAGCTCCTTGAGCCTTATCGCCTCTTCCAGCACCTCTTCCAAGGACTCAAGAGACAGCAGATAGTTGAGGTCTTTTCCGGACATCTCTCCGGCGGCCACCAGGTCCTCCTGTATATCTTCCTCGGCGGCCCCGTACTGCTTGCCTCTCAGTATGGTCTTGATGTTCCAGAAGTCCCATCTGGTAAGGTAGGCGGAGAGCATCTCCTTCAGCTCTCCAGTGGAGTATTCTATAATCTGAGAAAACACCCTGGCCAGGTTGCGGCTGGTCCCCAACTCTATGAGGTTCACACCCGAATATCTGGTACCCAATTCAGCCATCTCTTCGTTGTACTGGGTCTCTCCCAGGAAACGGCCGATCTCGTTCAGATCCATCTTAAGCAGTTTGGGGTAATTGTCCTTTGTGAGGAGCGAACTCTTCTTGGCCTTCACTCTGGCACAGACGTAAGCGTAATTGCCCTTTTTACCCCATCCAAATACCATCTGGTCACCCGAACAGTATGTCCGATACTTCCTTCAGCTCCGTTTCCCATATGCCTTCAAGGATGGTCCTGAAACGATAATCCAGTCGGATGGTTCCTTCCTGGTTTTCCAGGATGATGCCCCCCTCCATGTCCTGCTCTTCCACAGAAGCCGCGTCCGCTTCCTCCAGGAGGTTTTTCTCTCCCTCAGGGCAGTAGACCACAGGATCGGGGATCTCTTCCTGATTGGAGGCCACGATCTTCTCGTATAATGCCGCCTTCTCTTCTGGACTCATTGAAGAGAGACTCTCCAGGGTCTCCTCGAAGGTCTTGTCCAGCAGTTCCTTCTTCTTGTTCAGGACTATCTTTTTGGCCTCCAGCTCAGCACTGGAGATCTCCCTCTTCCGAAGACGTTTGAGGGTACTCTCCAGCTCTTTCTCATTGGACTTTCTCATCTCAGATATCTTGGCGTCGGCATCGCTCATGATGGCCTGCCGCTCCTTCTCCGCCTCATTGATGAGCTGGCTGGCTTCATCTTCGGCGCTATCGATGATATCTGTGACTACTTTATCCAGCGCCATGTTCTAGCCTCTGTTTTCTCCTGCTTACATACTGGTCCACAGCAGGATAGCCACGATCATACCAAAGATGACGATGGTCTCAGGAATGACGGTAAGAATAAGACCCTTACCGAACAGTCCTTCGTCTTCCGCCATCGCACCGATGGCTGCGGAACCGATATCTTTCTCTGCGAATCCCGCACCCAGACCGGCTAGACCGACGGCTAATCCTGCGCCCAGTGCTATCAGACCTGCGTCTACCATTTCTTATACCTCCGTATACTTTCTTACTATCTTCAGCGGATTGAACATCAATCCGCCACCTTCATAGAACTTGGTGAAGAACTCGACATATTGCAGCCTGATTCCATGCAATCCTGCCGAGATAATCGCTAATATGAATATCATCAAGTGTCCCAATACGAATATGACCAGGGCGGCTGCGATCATTGCTCCGCCAGAGGGGGCGAGCATCGCGATCGCGATCTGGTTGAAGGCCAGGGCCATCCCTGCCTTGGACATGCCTATAGCGGTAAGTCTGGTGTAGGAGAATATGTTGGACATCAGCCCTGGAAGTTCCAATATGGCCGCGCTTCCCTCTCCCACGTACCCAAGGACCACACCAGGTATCAGCAGTCCCAGACCACCTACCATGTTGAAGCCGACGACGTTCATCTCCTGGCCCAGCAACAACACATTCATCATCTCCAGGCCCACCAGAACGCCGCCCACCAGTATCAATATCCAGGACAACTTCTCGAACACCGCGTGTTTGAAACCGTGCCTCATTGCGACGTTGATGAATCCCAGTATGAACCCCAGGAAGAGGTGAATGATCCCGATCCAGATACTGATGTACAGCAATATCTTCACATCATGCAGCTTGCTGAACATGCCCAGCGGTATGACTAGAGCGCCCAGGTCTATTTCGTGTGGGAAATGGATGCCGAGAAGGCTGGACCAGGTGATATCTCCTTCGTGTCCGGTGGGCGCGAAGTGCATACCCAAGGCTTCTCCAAAGAAGAATATGCCAAATATTAGAGAGAAAAAACCTCCGTAAAACAGCATGGTGGCGATGGTCCTCCATTCCTCGCTCTCACACTTCTTGAGTCCCAGGTATCCTAGACCCAGGAAGGCGAGGCCGTAACCGATGTCACCCACCATCAATCCGAAGAACAACGGAAATAATATCGAAACGAAGGAAGTGGGATCGATCTCGTTGTATTTGGGTATTGAGATTAGCTCGATCAGGTACTCGAAGAGTCCCACCGGAGAGGGATTATCCAGCTTGACCGGGGGTTCCTCTTCCTCTTCCTCTTTCCCCTGCCTGGTCTTCCTCTCCAGCTCCTCCATATGAATGTCATCTTTGAACTCCTCTTCAAGGGCCTTTTCCACGGTACCAAGCCCACTGGTGGGGACCCAGGCGTCCATTATGAAGGAGTGATCCGTGACCCCCATCCTCAGCGGTGCCTCCGCCTTCTCCACCCTAATGCTGAGGTGCTCATCGGAGGCCACTATGAACGCCGCGTGTTTTTCCCTCAACTTCTCCAGTTTATTTGACACTTTCTCCAGGTGCTGGTTCAGGGCCTCCAGTTCCTCATCAATTTCTTTCATCATGCGCTCAGGAGGGCCTTCATTTTCCGGCACGGGGATCTCGGCGAAACCGTGCTTGACCAACAACCGGTGGGCCTGGTCGGCTTCCTCATTGGGCACGAACAACGCCACATGTTTCCTGTTCTTGCTCCAGAACAGTTCGAAGTCAGGGATCCCCTCTTCCAGAGAGTTCTCAGGGTCTCCCCTGATGGAGCCCACGAACACTGAGAGGCTATCATAGCCCGAGTACTTATCCAAGTCCAGTGGCAGCCCAAGAAACGGTTCCAGTTCTCTTTTCTTGGCCTTGAGATCACTGATCCGGTGTTGTATCTTGTTCTTGGAGTCCACCACCCCCGAAGTCTCCATCTCAAGGGTGGTCAAAGCCGCCTCCAAGTCCTTCTCTATTTTGTCCACACGGACTTTCCGGTCCACCTCTTTCTCGTTCACTTCGAGGTCTTTTTCCACACCCCTCAACTTCAGCAACTTCTTGGAGGTCTCCGAGCCCTCTGGCAGCGGAGAGCCTATCTCGATGTCTTCTTTGGATGATTTGAAGTCGATCAGATGGACGTTTTCCAGATCGTAGAGTATATCTATGGTCTTCTTAAGGCGGTCTTTAGAACCCACTATTATGATTTTACTCATTTGTTCCGGAAGAAGCATCTATCGTCCTCTCAAAAAGGTTCTTCAGATGAGTTTTCGCGTCCACCATTCGACTGTTCGCTCTCTCCTCCAGTCTGGCCGCCTCTTTACGCCCCTTCTTCAACAGTTCCTCTTTCAAGCCTGAGACCCGCTCTTTCTCGTCCCGTATAGCCTCCTCTACCTCCTGCTTGATTCGTTCCTCTGCACTCTGGATTTTGTCGATGGCCTCTTTCCTGGAAGAGGAAATCATCCGTTTCTTCTTCTCTTCGGCATCACTGATAATCTTCTGTGCTTTCTTCTCCGCTTGCTTGATCTCGTCTAGTGTTTGTTCCCTACTCACAGATCTCTCCTCGAAGGACTCGGAACGAATATTATCATGTGATTAATAGTGTTTCCCATCCATCGGGTTTCGTAATTCGACAATAATCGATGATGGCGGGGGTGTGCTCTCGTTGGTTGTTCTAATAACCGGGGTTCTGGGTACCCGATGGCCCTCCTGATCTCGTCGCTCTTGATTTCAGAAACAGGGCTGAATTCGAGTTTCGTATTCTAAGTTTACTCACTCAAGAACCGGCGCACCCTGATATCGCTTTCTTCCATAATGCCCTTGGAAAGATCGTCGACGTAGTCGTCCTTGTAGATGACCTCCTCTATGCCCGCGTTGACCAGTATTTTTGAACACAATACACAGGGGAAGGCGGTGGTGTAGATGGTGGCCCCTTTGATGCTCACTCCAAAATAGGCTGCCTGAATAACGGCGTTCTGTTCCGCATGGACACCCCGGCAGAGCTCATGTCTGGTCCCTGAAGAGATGTCATGCTGCTCACGAACGCAGCCCACCTCAGAACAGTGCTCCAGGCCTTTTGGAGCGCCGTTGTAACCGGTGCTGAGCACCCTCTTTTCCTTGATGATCACCGCCCCCACCTTCCGTCTCAGACAGGTGGAACGACTGGAGACCAGCTCGGCCATCCTCATGAAGTACGTGTCGTTGTCCGGTCTTTCCATACAGTGAGTCAAACCCTCAACAGATATTTGCTTTTTGGCATCTCGGATATGGTCTCCACGCACCCAGTAAACGCCGCCTCGGAAAATTGCCCCATCAGGAGTTGGCCGACCAAGTATAAATAATTAGATTTCGATGGATGGGGCGTGTCCAAAGAGTGGAATACCGGTGCGATTGCCAGCCTTCTGAAGAATTTGGCCGTTGCCGCAATAGCAGTGTTGATCATCATCATCATTCTCTTCGCATATAGCGGGATATGGCCTCCCCTGGTGGTGGTGGAATCCGAGTCGATGCAGCATTCCAGCAGCCAGAGTTACCTTGGTACCATAGATACGGGAGACATGGTACTGGTGCGCGATGTCAACAATAAGGGGGACGTTGAGACCTACATCCAGGGAACCTCGAGTGGGCATGGCACCTACAGACAATACGGCGACGTCATCGTCTATTACCGTTACGGCAATGAGGAATACCGGCCCATCATCCACCGGGCCATCTGCTGGGTGGAGTACAACCACAGCGGTGGAGGCTTCGATATCCCCGGATTGGCCCAGCTGCCCCAGTCCCTGTGGGACGTTATTGGGCATACGGACGTCTATTGGAACCTGAACGGGATCGTGGAGCTGTACGACATCGGGTACATGAACGCCACCATCAGACTCGATATCAACCACATGCTCTCCTTCTTCCAGGAACGTGGGAGAGAGCCCCACAGTGGATTCATCACCATGGGTGACCACAACCTGGACAATATGGGCACTACCGTCTACGGGGTCTACGATCAGCTCTCCCTGTGCAGGGAGCCTGTCTCGGTAGAATGGATAGTGGGAAAAGCGAGGGGGGAGATCCCATGGTTCGGTCTGGTAAAATTGTGGGTGGACGGTGATATGCCTGAGTCCGTACCATCCAACAGTGTCACCAACCTCTGGGTCTCTCTGGGCCTCATAGTCGGCGTGCCCATCGCCCTGGACGCCGCCAACACCGTACTCAAGCGGAGGGGCATCGAGATCTTCGGCTGGACTGCCAGACTTAGTCCCAAGAAGCTGGTCCTCAAGATCAGAGAGAAACTGAACTCGTCGCAGGAACGTGAAGAGCCGGAAGAAGACGAGGGAGAAGAGCCCTAAATAAGGGTCATCTGTTTCTTGGGTTTGAAGTCCTTCAGGTCCTGCAGCATCTCGTCCTCTTCCAGGATCCTCTTGGTGTCCATCACCGGAACACTGGCCTCGATCTCCTTCGTCCTTCCCCCCCTGCCGAACGATTTTACCCTGGCGTGTATGATTCCCAGCATATCCAGTTCTGAAATGAGATCGGTGATCCTGCGCTGGGTGAGTACGGACATGCCTATCATCTTTGCCAGTTCTTTGTAGGTCTGATATACCTCTCCCGTAGTCAGCCTCTTCTTACCTTTCTCCTCGTTGACCATGATGCCGTACAGGACGGCCTTGGACTGGGCTGGCAGGGTGCGCAGCGTCTCGGTGACACAATCAAGTTCGATCTTGTTCTTGGCCTTGTACACATGGGCTTCAGTGACCCGATCATCGTCCGCCCGCTCAGCTATCTCTGATGCCACCCTCAGCAGGTCTAGGGCCCTTCGGGCGTCTCCGTGCTCCTGTGCTGCCAGTGCAGAGCAGAGCGGTATCACACCCCCTTCAATGACCCCTTCATGAAAGGCGAGCGTCGCTCTCTGTTCCATTATGTCCTTCAGCTGCTCTGCATTGTAAGGGGGGAACACCATCTTCTCCTCTCCCAACCTGCTCTTCACCCTTGGATCCAGGAACTCCGTGAACTTGAGATCGTTAGAGATACCGATCAGTGAGACCTTTGCGTTTTCCAGATCGTCATTTATCTTGGACAGGTGGTAAAGCACGTCGTCGCCACTCTTGTAGACCAGTTTGTCCAACTCATCAAGCACGATGATGGTGACCTCTTTCTTCTTATCGATTCTCTCTCTCAGTATATTGTACACCCTCTCCGTGCTCCATCCGGTAAAGGGTATCCTCTCATCGAAATTCTCAATGAACATATTCCCGATGTTCTGCAGCACCCCGTACTGGGTGTCCACCACTTCACAGTTCATATAGACATAATTTACCTTGTTGAACCTGGCGTTGGCCTCCCGGATCTCGTTACCTAGGTACTTCAGCACAGCCGTCTTTCCAGTGCCCGTCTTCCCGAATATAAGGATATTAGAAGGCCTCTCCCCCTTGAGCGCGGTGGCCAGAACAGAGGCCAGCTGATTGATCTGTCCCTGTCGGTGGGGGAGATCATCGGGAATGTAGGACGGTCTCAGGATCTCTCTGTTACGACGGAATATCCTGCTTGAACGTAGATATTGATTGAATACGTTGCCTTCCAGTTACTCTCCCTCCAAGGGATTAAGGAGGTGTCATTATGGCTACAACACCCCTTTATTTCTTTTGGAATTTTGGACTGAGATGGGCAGGTCTTCTGTGTAATAGGTGGATTAAACCTGCTGCCTTTCCTTAACTCCGCAACGTCGGCTTAACGCGTAGAGTGTTTATTTGCTTTGCGGGTAAAAGACCCCCGCCCCTTTATTTCCACTGGAGATTTTTAGAGTGTGAGGGGGACCGGGAGGCAGATCTTAATGTGTGGGATTTGTTCCCCTCCATTGAGCAGAATGATGTGAATTCACCACCGAAATACAAATAAAGACCAGGAGGTTATCTTAAAGTATGAAATACTCTGCATCAGAGGATAGTCTAGTGATTAAATTAGAAGATGGTGAGGACGTGCATCCTTCGGTTATAGAGATATGCAAAGAAGAAGGTCTTACCACAGGGTGGGTTCAATCAGGTATCGGGATCCTGCAGGAATTCACTCTGGGATATTTCACTACGGATGGATATCTCAAGCAGTATTTCGAAGAGCCTCATGAACTGCTCTCTATGTCCGGATCCATCACCTTAAACGCAGAGGTCCCTATACACCTGCACACCTCACTATCGAGTAAGCAATACGACGTGGTGGGCGGTCATCTCTTTGAGGGAAAAGTTAGAGTACTGAATGAGATCATGATCAAGAGGCTTCCTGAAGGTATCAAATTGGGAAGGAAGATGAACCCCAAAACGAACAACTATGAGCTTGATATTGGATGACACTAATTGAACGCAGAAGATTGAGGCACAGGGGGAGGTTGACTGCCGCTATTGTCACCCTCAATGAGAACGTTCGAGAACTGGAGGAACTTGCGGACTCTGCTGGATATGATGTTAAGTATGAAATAATTCAAAGGAAAAATCACCCGGACACGGCCACCTATGTGGGAAGAGGAAAGCTTGAACAGATTAAGGAACTGCTTGAAGAATCACCGGTAGAAGCCGTTTTAATAAATGATGAGATCAAACCCTCTCAGCACTTCAATATGGAAAATAAGTTGAAGAGTGAGTGCATAGACAGAGTCAGGCTGGTGTTGAACATATTCGCTCGGAAGGCCGATGACAAGCTGGCCCGTCTTCAGGTGGAGAAAGCGAAACTGCAGTATGAAATGCCACTTCTCAGAGAGTGGATTCATAACGCTAAGAGAGGGGAACACCCCGGTTTCCTCAGTGGAGGGGAGTATCGCATAGACGTGTATTACGATCTCATCAGTAAACGAATGAAGAAGATTAACGATGAGCTGGATAAGATCGGTGATCAGCGAGAAGTACGTCGAAGGCAGAGGAAAGAGAAGGGGTTCCATCTGGTTAGTTTAGCTGGATATACAAACGCTGGGAAGTCTTCGCTTCTCAACGAACTGACAGGGGAGAACGTTTCAATCGATGAAAAGATGTTTTCCACCCTTTCCACCACCACCCGTAAACTCGAGGAGACAAATAAGGATATACTGATCACTGATACCATTGGTTTCCTTCATGACCTCCCCCACTTTTTGATTGAATCCTTTAGAACCGTCATCGAAGAGATATTTCTTGCGGACATGATATTGTTGGTGGTCGATGCCTCGGACCCGGGGGAAGAACTGATTAGGAAGATGGAAACATCATTTGAGATACTACTCCCAGTTATGGATTCAGATCAGATCATCGTTGTGCTCAACAAGATAGACAGAATCGATGGAGGTGTGGATAGTGAGCTCCAGCTTAAGGTTAACCTGATCGAAGAGAAGTTCTCAGTGGGAGAGATACTCCCCGTGTCGGTGAAGGAAGAAGAGAACATTGACATGCTCAACGATATGATCTTGTCTTCCTTCCACTACCCTTACAGAATCGATTTCTCAGCACCCAACCTGCCCCAGGTATGCAGTCTGATCTCTTGGTTATACGACAAGACAGAGGTCAACGAGGTCAACTATGAGAACGAGGTCGAGGTATCTGTCAACTGCAGAGAAAGTCATTTTGAGAAGATTAAGAAGAAGGTCAGCGATATCTCTGGTACCGTGGTCGTTGCCGGTAAAGAAGACCAGCTGGAAGCTTAGAACAGATGCCGCTATATTGATTACTCAGTCACTCACTTCGCCGCGCACCCCCTACCCTTTAGAGTTCCACTAGAAACAAAGGGGTCCCCCCCTTGATCTATTTAATCTTCAACTCCCTTTTCTTCCACACAAGGATATCTTCATACTTGCTGGGCAGTCGCCAGGCCAAG
Source organism: uncultured Methanomassiliicoccales archaeon (assembly GCA_964580935.1). Lineage (GTDB taxonomy): Archaea > Thermoplasmatota > Thermoplasmata > Methanomassiliicoccales > CAZOLG01 > CAZOLG01. The sequence continues at coordinate 43,158 of CAZOLG010000003.1, read as the reverse complement.
TATTCCACGTCATCCAACTTCTTCAGGAAAGCAGCCTTGCTGTTCTCGTCTATTAAATCGTAGAATCTCTGAACTTTGGAGAGATACCCAATCATCCACAAAATCCCGACTATCGCCAGGAGAACGGCTACCGGAAACAGCAGATAGCTCCATCCTCCCAGTTCGTAAGAGGAGAACAAAGCGGGCGCTGAGAGGGCCCCAATAACAACTCCAAGGAATATCAACATCGAAAACAGGTGGGGGGCCTTCTCCACAGTAATCGGTTTGGCCATATTACGGCTATTAGTCTTTTCATAATCAAACTTTTTCTCTTTGCTTCGAAATGTAAAGGTAATGCTTGGTGACTATATTGTCAACACCTATCGCTGACCGATGAAAAGGAAATCAATCCCCATCATCCTCTTTCTTCTCTCCCTCCTCACGGTGACAGTCCTGCTTTCAGTGACTGACTTCTCCGCCCATGAACGCAGGGCGTTCGATAATATTCCCCCCGATGAAAGGGTGAAGTTAGTATCTGCACTGGTGGAATGGGAGAAGACCGACAATGGGTGGTTGCTATCGCTGCAGGACGTCCAGGGGGATCGTATGGACGGGTTCTACGGAGGTCCGCTCGATCAGAGCGTGCTGTATGAGGGCAAGATCGTGGAGGTGGTCGGGAGCATGTCCGGAGGTCCTGATGACTTCTTCTTCATCGAAACGATCTCATGAAAGCGCTGCCCAGTCCCGAATGCAACGGGCTATGGATCCTCCACCAAACCTTGTTCTGCAGGGCTGTCCCTGTTCTGTATGACCGCGATCACATCCATATTCCAAACAACCATTCTGGACTGTGAGAACTGAGACTGGAGTTTGATGCTGGAGCATAGAGCAAGGGGGAACTGACTCATTCGTTCAGATCTGAACCTCGATCCCCAGTTTTTCCGAGAGCTCCTTGTAGCGGTTCCTGATGGTAACCTCGGTCACTCCCGCCACCTCGGCCACTTCTCTCTGGGTCCTCCTCTCATTGCCCAGTATGGATGATATGTATATTGCGGCTGCGGCCACGCCTGTGGGCCCTCTGCCCGAAGTCAGTTCCTTCTTGGTAGCATCATCCAGGATCTCCGCCGCTTTGGAGTGGATATCACCGCTGAGGCTCAGCTCGCTGCAGAACCTCTGTACATAGTCCTGTGGTCTGGTGGGCATCAGTTTCAACTTCAACTCTCTAGACATGAACCGATAGGTTCTGCCGATTTCTTTCCTTCCCACACGGCTTGCGTCGGCCACCTCATCTAGAGTTCTGGGAACACCGCACTTCCTGCAGGCTGCGTAGAGGGAAGCAGCCACCACACCCTCAATGCTTCTGCCCCTGATCAGGTTCTTGTTGACCGCCTTCCGGTAGATCATAGCCGCCGTCTCTCGCACGTTGCGGGGCAGACCCATGGCGGAAGCCATTCTATCCAGCTCGCTCAGAGCGAATGCTAGGTTCCTCTCGGTGGCATTGGAAACCCTAATCCTCCTCTGCCACTTCCTCAATCTGTACAATTGAGCCCGATTCTTGGTGGGGATGCTCTTCCCGTAGCTGTCCTTGTTCTTCCATGAGATCTCTGTGGAAAGACCCTTGTCGTGAATGGTATATGTCATTGGAGCGCCCGTTCTGGCCCTTTTCTCGCCCTGTTCCGCATCAAAGGCCCTCCACTCAGGCCCCTGGTCGATATACTGATCGTCAATAACAATGCCGCAATCCTCGCAGATGAGCTCCCCACGCTCATAGTCTCTGGTCAGATGCTTACTAGAGCACTCTGGACACTCCTCAATAACCTCGGCTCCTTCCTTAGCTTTTGCCATTTATTTCACCCTCTTCAGTATAAACCTGCTTACCCATCATGCCAAGCAGACTCTGATCACCGGTCGGCTGGACGGAGATGTACGGGGAATCAACAGGTCCGAACACCCTCTGGACCCTGCCCAGCTTCCTTCTGCGAGTATCGAGAACAGGAGACCCCTTGCGGGGGGCGAACTCACCCCTCAACAACAGCCTCCCTTCAAGGGTTATTTCCTGGACAGTACCGAGAGCTTTCATCTCTTAATCAGCACCTTGACTACCGCTACCGATGACTTTTTAACATTTAATAGCTAGTATATAAGTATTTCGTAAAGACTTAATAATTTATAACCCCCCCGCTCTGAGTGTCAATCTCTCTCTGAGCTGAAGGGGCACAGCCTCCGGGGAAGAAGAATCACTCAAAGGATATAAATCGACTATTACAATTCACATCTGTGAAGATCTCCAAAGACCATCCCAGATACAAATCTTTGACCGACAGGGAGCTGCTGGCCGAGCTGGTGGAGAGGAACGTGGTCTCCACCACCGGTCTGATAGCTCACGGTCGGGGGGAAGCCTTTGACTACCTGATCGGGGAGCGAACGATACCGGAGGCCGAGAGGGCGGAGAGGGTGACTGCTGCCTACCTGCTTGAGGCCAACAACCCAGTGATCTCAATCAACGGTAATTCGGCAGCCCTGTCTGCCGCCCAGATTATCGAGCTGGCGGAGGCCGTGCCCGCGAAGATGGAGGTGAACCTTTTCCACAGAACGGAGGAAAGAATCGACCGGGTCTGCTCTTATATGGAGGAGAAGGGAGCGACAGGAATACTGGGTAGAAATCCAGATGCTACACTGGAAGGGATAGCCTCCGACCGCGCACTCTGTACTTCAGAGGGCATCTTTTCTGCCGACGTGGTACTGGTCCCTCTAGAGGACGGTGACCGGGCCGAGGCGCTGGTGCAGGCAGGCAAGACCGTCATCGCCATCGACCTGAATCCCCTGTCCAGGACCTCTATCACTTCCACGGTCACTATCGTGGACGAGCTGACAAGGGCACTCCCTAACATAGAGGAGTTCGTGATCGGATTGAAGGACAGCCCGGCCACGAGAAGACGGCTGATCTCGGAGTTCGACAACCCATCCAATCTCAGGAGCCTAGTGGAGACCATATGCATCAATCTGGAAGAACGCCTCTCGCAGAAATGTTAAATCAGTAACCCCTTATTCTCGTACGGTGCTTCATTGAACGAGCTTCTCAAGAAAGGAATGCGCAGGCTGGAGTGGGCCGATAATCACATGAAGGTGCTAAGTAGCATCAGACGGCGTCTGTCTGAAGAACAGCCCCTGGCAGATTTGAAGATAGGCATGGCCCTGCACGTGGAGGCGAAGACAGGGATGTTGGCGGTGACCCTCTCTGAGGCTGGCGCCGAGGTCAGATTGGCCAGCTGCAATCCGCTCTCCACTGACGACTCGGTGGCAGAAGCCCTGAAGGAGGATTATGGACTCGACGTCTACGCCCGCAGGGGAGAGACTGAGGAGGAATACTACGAGAACCTGAATTCGGTGCTGGATCTGGCCCCCGATTTCGTAGTGGATGATGGGGCCGACCTGATCACTCTTCTCCACAGGGAGAGGAGAGACGTCGTAGACGGGGTCAAGGGTGGTAATGAAGAGACCACCACCGGGGTGACCCGGTTGAGAGCCATGGCCACACAGTCGAAGCTCGAGTTCCCGATCATCTCAGTCAATGACGCACACATGAAGTATCTTTTCGATAATAGATACGGCACCGGGCAGTCCACATTCGATGGATTCATGTCCGCCACCAACCTGTTGATCGCGGGGAAGAACTTGGTGGTGGCCGGTTACGGTTGGTGCGGCAGAGGGATCGCCATGCGGGCCAAGGGCCTGGGTGCTAATGTCACGGTCACCGAGATAGACCCCATCAGAGCCATCGAGGCGGTGATGGACGGATTCAGGGTGAGGCCGATGGTGGAGGCCGCCAAGGAGGCAGACATCATCATTTCTTCTACAGGGAACAAGGACATCATCAGGAAGGAACACCTCGAGGTGCTGAAAGACGGCTGCGTGATGGGCAATTCAGGACACTTCAATAATGAGATCTCTCAGGACTACCTGAAAGAGGAGGCGATCCGCTCCCGCAAGGTCAGAGAGCTGGTGGATGAATACGTGTTTGAAGATGGGAGACGGGCCTACCTGATCTCCGAGGGTAGACTGATGAACCTGGCCGCCGGTCAGGGCCACCCGGTGGAGATCATGGACATGAGCTTCTCCATACAGGCCCTCTCTCTGGAGTACCTCTCACAGCATTACCGGGAGCTCAAACCGCAGGTGTATGACGTGCCTCCCGAGATCGACGGGCAGGTGGCCAGGGTGAAACTGGAGACCCTAGGAATAGCGATAGATGAGCTGACAGGAGAGCAGAAGCGATACCTCTCGGGCTGGGAAGAGGGAACATGATACGCCCCTACCTGTGCGTCTACGGCCACGTCTCTCTGGACTACATCTTTTCTGTGGAACAGTTCCCCGCCCCGAACACTTCCGTGGACATACTCCAGAAAGAGAGGTATTTCGGAGGTACGGGCGGGAACCTGGCCACTGTCGCGTCCTCACTGGGAGTCCCCACTGCGTTGGTGTCCTATGTGGGAAACGACTTCCCCGATGACTACAGAGAATTCATGTTGAAAAGGAATGTGATCCTGGATGAACTGATCACTGTGGAGGGATTCGAGACCCCCACAGTGTGGATCGTGTCCGACGCCAGCCACGATCAGATAGCTTACGTCTACCAGGGCCCGATGCGTGAAATGGGAGAATTTGAGATCAGCACCAAAATGGCCTCCCTCTCTGAAGTCATACACACCGTCACCGGTCGCCCCGAGTACTACCTCAGACTCATGGAGAGATATTCTGACTCCGACAAGACGTTCGTTTTAGACCCCTCTCAGGAGATCCACCATATATGGTCAGCGGAGCAGTTCAGGAGAGCCCTCTCCCGGTGCGACACCCTCTTTGCCAATGAGAGTGAACTGGAGACCGCCACTCGTTATATGGGGGTCGAAGATCCCGCGGACCTCCTGGGCTATGTGGACGTCATCATCAACACCAGGGGTGCAGAGGGGAGCGCCATCATCAGTAGAGAGGGCATTACGGACGTGCCGGCCATTGATTCCCGGGTGGAGGACACCACCGGTGCCGGGGACGCATTCAGAGCAGGTTTCCATGCGGCGAGATATCGTGACTTCGATGTCCGAGAGGCGGTGATCGTGGGCGCCGCCACCGCCTCCTTCGTCGTGGAGTCCAGAGGGGCACTGACCGACATACCATCCTGGGAGGAGGTAATGGGGCGGGCCGGTGACCGCCTCTGAGTGCGGGTTGAATGCTATGGGAGCCCCTGGAATCCCGAAAAAAATCTTCAACGAAATGTTTAAAGGTAATAATGTCGTAATCCCCCGCGGAGTGAGAGTATGGCAGTGGGTTTCGTCCTGATTAGCACCGCCCCGGCCGAAGAGCACGAAGTGTACAACGAACTACTTACGGTAGAGGAAGTAGTGGAACTTCATCCCCTGTTCGGTGAATACGATTTGATAGCCAAAATAGAGGCGGCCGATTTCAACAGACTGGGACAGGTGGTCGTGGACAGGATCAGGTCAATACCCGGGGTCATTGACACTAAGACGCTCACTGGAATTAAGTTCTGAATTTACAAGGTGATTCAATATGCAGGGAATTTGGGGATTTCTGACTATTCTGTTACTGACCTTCGGTTTGTTCATGATACTGGCCGGTGCATTCACCGCGTATTTCGGAAGCGGGAAGAGCCGGATGATTGGTGCCGTTCTGCTGATCGTCGGTCTCCTAGTGGGCATCATATGGACCTATATGGCAGGATTCACGGACATCATCGATGTCACCATGGCCGATGTTGTATGGGATGCTTTCATAAACATCCTGGCCGCAGTGATCGGGGCCCTGATCGCGATAGGGGCTTTCCTGCTGGCAATAATGAAGTCCTGAATCGGTCCAGGACTTTCGAAATTCTTTTATCTTTGTAGTATGGTCTAAGTGACAATGCCAGATATTCTCTTAATTCTAGGTAGCAAGAGTGATTTAGAAGTGGGTCAGAAGGCGCTGGATGTGCTGGAGGATTTCAGTGTCGAGGTGGAGATGGCGGTCGCCTCCGCCCACAGGACCCCGGATAGAGTGGAAGAACTGGTCCGACGGAGCGACGCCCGGGTGTTCATAGCCGTCGCTGGTCTCTCTGCCGCCCTCCCTGGAGCCGTCGCTGCCACCACCAGGAAGCCAGTCATTGGGGTGCCGGTGAGCGGAAAGCTCAATTTCGATTCAATATTATCCATAGTTCAGATGCCGCCCGGGATACCTGTGGGAGCCGTGGGTCTGGACCGGGGCGATAACGCGGCTTTACTTGCTCTCCAGATCCTCGCTCTTCAGGACGACGTCATCGATCAGGAGCTTCGTGAGTACAGAGAGGAGATGGCCCGGAAGGTGGAGAGAGACTCGAAGGAGGTCCAGTCCTGATGTTCGATGCTGAGGAGTTCGTGGAACAGAAGACCGAGGAGATGCGATCGTCTATCGATGGTAGAGCGGTCATAGCCTGTTCTGGAGGCGTGGACAGTACAGTGGCCGCGGCCATTGTGGGCGAGGCGATCGGAGACCGCCTTCTGACCGTTTACGTCAACAACGGCCTCATGAGGGAGGGCGAGACTGAAACAGTTGAGACCATGCTCTCCCGCCTTGGGGTGAACTACAGGATAATCGATGCCTGCGAGGAGTTTATTGACGCCTTAATGGAAGTCGTCGATCCCGAGGAGAAGCGCAAGATCATCGGAGAGAAATTCATACGGGTATTCGAAAGGGAGGCCGAGAAGTTCGGTGCTGACTACCTGGTTCAGGGCACCATCGCCCCCGACTGGATCGAGAGCGGGGACCAGTACAGAGACACTATCAAGAGTCACCACAATGTTGGCGGGCTGCCTCAAGAGATGGAGCTGAAGCTGGTGGAGCCGTTGAGGGATCTGTACAAGGATGAAGTACGGAAGGTGGCCAGATATCTGGGAGTGGAAGTTTCAGAGCGACAGCCCTTCCCCGGACCCGCCCTGGCCATTCGTATCATCGGAGAGGTGACCCCCAAGTCACTGGGTATAGTGCGCAGGGCCTGCGTGATAGTAGAAGAGGAGATTGAGAAAGCCTCTGACCAGGGGAAGATGGAGCGGCCCTGGCAGTACTTCGGCGTGTTGCTGCCTGTTCAGTCCGTGGGCGTGCAGGGAGATCGGAGGGCTTATGGATGGACGGTGGGGGTCAGGGCCGTGGATTCGGTGGATGGAATGAGCGCCAGCTATTCGAAGATACCTCATGAGGTGCTGGAAAGGATATCGGTACGCATCACCAACGAGATGAAGGAAGAGGTGAACAGGGTGGTTTACGATATCACAAATAAACCGCCTGGTACTGTGGAGTGGGAGTGATCACTGAAAGAGGTCATCGAGCACCCGCTCCATCTCCTTCCAGTCTTCTATCTCCTTGTGAGGTCTTATGCTGTCATCAGGGAAGAAGTAAGAGGATTTCTTGAGTACCGCCCACATATCGGAGTCGAGGGCCCCTTGGATGTCTGCTTGCAACGAGTTACCCACATACACCGCATTCTCAGGATCGACCCCCAGGCGAGAGAGGGACAGCTCGAAGATCTTGGGGTTCGGTTTTCTCAGCTTCACATCGGTGGAGAATACGAGATCATCGAAATACCTGTCCAACCCATATTCCTTCATATCCTCTCTTGGAAACCTGCTGGGGAGGCCCCACGCCACATCGGAAATCAAACCCACCCGATACCCCCTGCTTTCCACCTCACTCAGTATGTCCTCGGCGCCGGGCACGAGATCTCTATGTTCGAGCAAAGTACCGTAGAAAGCCTCCATGCTCCTGTCTATCAACCCGCCGTTTTTATTCATACCCAGGTCTTCGAAGAAAGAATCGAGTATTTGCTGCAGCGGGATCTCGATCATCTCCTGCCGTTTCCTGGTTCTGGCTTCACTCAGCCGGTCTCGCAGACCCTCTCTGAATTCCACCCTTCCGGGCGCCACTTCGCATTCCTCACTGGCGATGTCGTAAACCAGGTCCACGGCTTCCTTCTCTGGCTTCACCCAATCGTTGTAGTAATCGATGAGGGTATGGCCAAGGTCAAAAATGATGGCCTTCATCATCGCTAGAATCAGAATCACACATTTAAGATTTGTTCATGGTGTCCTCCACCATTCCCAGAATCATTTATATTGTTCTCTCTCCCATACGATGCCGATGAAGATCTTTGTGGTAGACAACGGGGGGCAGTGGACTCACCGGGAGTGGAGGGTCCTGAAGTACCTGGGCGTCCAGACGAACATCGTCCCCAACACCACTCCCTTCGAGGAGTTGGAGGACGCCGACGCCCTGTTGTTGTCCGGCGGCTCGCCCCGGGTAGCTAGAGACTCAGAAAGGATGGGAAGGAACGCAGAATACCTGAATCGCGCGGACTTCCCCATTCTGGGTATATGTGCCGGTATGCAGTTCATGTGTAGGCACTTCGGAGGGGAGACGGGTCCAGCCAGGATTCCTGAGTTTGGCAAGACGTTGCTGATGGTGGACGAACCGAACGACCTGTTCAAGGGGCTACCTCATGAATTCACGGTGTGGGAATCCCATAACGACGAGGTGGTTGAAATGCCGGAGGTGTTTGAAGTGCTGGCCCACTCCGAAAACTGTCCTATCCAGGCGGTCAAAATGGCCTCAAAACCCTTTTATGGTCTCCAGTTCCACCCAGAGGTGGAAAACACGGAGTTCGGCTACGATATATTGAAGAACTTCATTGAGGTGGTGGAGGACTGGAATAATGAATGATAGTTACCTCGACATTCTAGAAGAGACGGTGGCCGATAGACGCAAAAAAGAAACCTTTGAGCAATCATTGGGCAGGGTGGTGAAGAATAAGGAGAGGGAATTCGGGGATTACATAGAGATTATCGGCGAGGTGAGAGAGAAAGCCCGCAATGAAGACGTCGACCTCAAGAGGGCCGCCGAGATAATCCTCGGAAAACAGTCTCGATAACTGGATTCTAACCTTACCCTCTTTGCTCGGCACCCTAAACATTCTTCAACACGAAAACCTTGATAACCAGTTTCAAGATAGAACAATGAGATGAGGCTGTCCCGTCTGCTGCGCTGTGCTGGTCTGGTCATGCTCCTCGGAGGCATACCGCTCGCCGTCCTGGCTGCCCTGGAGGGGCAGATGGAGGTGGCCCTATTCATCATGTTCCCCGTGATCTACGGTGGGGGCTGGATCGCCGGACTGGCCATACTGCTGATCTTCCTGGGCTCAGTACTGTTCTTCTTCTCTCTATTGCCTGTTGGACTATCGCCCAGCAGGGCAGAGAGAGAAGAGAGCTACTGCCTGGAAAGGGAGAAAGGCCTCAAGGCCGGCGGTGTGGTACTCATAGGACCGATACCCATAGTGTTCGGAAGTGACTGGAAAATGGCCGGGTGGGCCATACTGTTGGCCATCGCCCTAGTCATCATCTTCTGGGTATTGCTGTTCTGAGGGATTCAGCATTCCCGGACGACCGAGTTAGAAGCTAAACCTTTTTATTGCCAGAGCATAATTGGGGGAAGGGTGTATCGTTGACCTCTCTAGAGCAGACCATTTCGGAGATACTTCTATCCAGGGATTTCGAAACCGTGGAGCGCCACGGTTATCTTATCGGCAGAAAGAAGAAAATCGAGGTCGCGTTCTGTATTCTGGTTGAATTTGACGAACAGAAGCTGCGTAGATTCCTGGAAGAGCTCCAGGACTTCGATGGCAGGAAGGTGGTGGCCACACTGGAGGAACTGCCCACGTCAGTTCAAAGGAATCTGGGCCCTGAGGTCTACGTATGGGACAGGGAAGCTATCGAGCACGAAATCGGGCGCACCAGAGTGGAGTCTATCGTGGGAGAGAAGGATCATGGCCTGATCGATGAATTGTCCGCAGATGATTACCCAAAAATGGTATCTCCGGAGGAGCTGGAGGATCTGGAGTACACGGATCTGGGTGAGCAAATTGTGAAGCCGGTCATAGACATGAGTGATGTGAAACAGATCTCCCGTCAGACGGTGGGCGGATTCAGGCATATGCTGGAGCTCGTCCCTTACTACGTCTTCGACTATTCCTGTGCTCTGTACGCGGAGGGTAAAGAAATGGGTGCGGAGGAAGGCACCCTTTCGGTGAACGCACTGACCAGCAAGATCGAGGAGTGGAACAAGAGTCATGAACTCGTCCATTCTCTGGAACTCAATCACAAGAGGCTGGAGCCCATCATCGATACAGAAGAGGCAGGGACTCTCCTCAGGGGAGAGGTCGTCCAGCGGCATACTTACGAGAGGGAGCTGATCAGGGAAGACGGTCACGTCACGGTTATGGAAAAGAAGAAGCTGTCTCCCAGGGGTGAAGAGGTCCACCTAGAACCGAGGGGTATATTCTATCTTCCCATCTGGTGCGTGGAGGGCGTGCATGGGGTCATGATCGTGAACGCTGGAACGGGTAAAATAATCAGTGAAGACTATTACAACCCTTAGCCTTCAGTAACTCACTGGGAACCCTCAATCCATCCTGGTCTGTACTTCCTTGATCCGTTTCTCTATATCCTCCCAATGGGAGCCCTTCCAGTAGATCTTGTCGCACCGATCACATCGAAAGAATTCATGGTTACGTTCTAGGACGCCGGGAGGTACCTCCTTTTCCACCTGTTCTCTTGACGCACTCTCCAGTTCCCCGTTACACACCGTGCACCTGGTGAGGGAACCCTCCACATCGAGCTTCAGGGTCTTGGAGACCTGCTCCAACTGTTCGGTGAGAGAATCGCTCTCGATGTATAGAGCGTCCCCACCCATCCTCCTGGCCAGTTCCTTGTCCCTGGTGAGCACGATTCGTCCCTCCTCTTCGGCGCATTCTACGATCTCGTGGTCGTCTTTGCCTCGCTGATAAGAGGCATTGTAACCCATTATCCTCAACCAGCGGGCCAGGGAGCCAAGCATCACGTCTACCGCGAACCTAGGACGCCGTTCACTCATCTCCCCCCACCTCATACAGGAGATGTACGCCGTCCCCTAGCTGCGAGTACTCCCTAAACTGGAGGCGCACTGGATGCCGGCCTGAAAACCCTTCCCCGTCAACGGGTGTGGGGGCAGACCTACCACCAACTATCATATTACCCACGAAGATAGAAAACACATCGACCACCCCCTCTTCGAAGAAGGACCACACCACCTCCCCTCCCCCCTCTACAAGCAGCTTCTTTATTCCCTTATCGTACAGATGGCTCAGAAGGGTGGGGATGTCCACCCGGTCTTCTCCTGCCCTGAATACTGATGCCTTCTCCCATGTCCTCTTGCAGCTTTGGGCGGTGGCTATTATAGTGGGCACTCCCCCCCTTAAGACCATCGATTTCTCGGGAGTCCGACCACTGGAGTCCAGTACCACCCTGACCGGACTCTTCTCTGGAGAACCCTTCACTGTCAGATGCGGGTTATCCGAAAGTATGGTACCTATACCGACCAGTATCGCATCTGATTCCAGTCGTAACTTCTCCACACGCTCCATGTCCTTGGGGGAGGATATCCTCATCTGGCGCCTGCTCTTCCCGGCTATCTTTCCATCCGCCGTCATTGCGCAATTCACGGTAACTGTGGGCCTCATCGCCGTGTCATACTCCGGATAATCTTATAAGTTTGTGCCCTGACCTCTTCTCATTATCCTTAAATAAATTGTGTGGGAATAGAAGAAACATGAACGACATCGAGATCATTGAACTGAAGGAATTCGATATCGGGGGGGCGTATGTGATCGACGGCTTCCCCAGCGTCGGATTGGTGGGATCGATAGCCGCCAATTACCTGGTAAGGCTGCTGGACTTAGAACTAATCGCATTCGTTGACTCCCCCTCCTTCCCCTCCGTCTCACTCATAAAGGACGGGGAGCCCAACGCCCCGGTGAGGATCTACTCCGGAGAGGTGGGAGAGGGGCCAAAGGACAAGTTGGTGGTAATCGTCACCGAATTCCCGCCCCCTTCACAGGTGCTCAAGTCCCTGGCCAAGAAGCTGCTGGATTGGATAGAGGAGAACAACTGCAAGATCATCATCTCCCCCGAGGGTATGGTGACTCCTATGGGGCAGGACTCGGATGCTGAACCTGAGTGGGGCACAGTGTTCGGTATCGGCACCACCCCCGGTTGCAGAGACATTCTGAAGGAACATGAGATTGCAGAAGTGACCAACGGCATGGTGATGGGATTGGCAGCCCTCCTGCTGAACGAAGGAAGGATACGCGGAATCGATGTCCTCTGCATACTGTCCCCCGCTCACGCGAAATACCCGGATGCAAGGGCAGCCGCGGCGGTGATCTCCACCATCGATCAGATGCTTCTGCAGGTGGAGCTGGATATCGAGCCACTGTTGAAGGAAGCGGAGGTCATTGAAGACAACTTGAAGGAGATATACGATAAAGCAGGCAAGGCACAGCAGGGGGCCCAGGAGGCCAGCACGCTGAGCCCAATCATGTACGGTTAGGCAGTACTCTGACCTCAGCAGTCCCCGCCCTCTCCCTCACCTCGAAGTCAGTGGCCAGGAAGTGAGGTATGAGGGACATCTGTGTACGGAGATGTTCACTGATCTCCCTCACCCTGAACGATGAGGGGCCTGAGGCCATGGCCATGTAGGGCACCAGCTGGTCCGCTGCGTGTACATCAAGCGTCCCTCCACCCTCCATCTCCTTCTTAAGATTTTGAGTGGCTTTCCTCCCCACTTCTTCAGAGGGCACTCCCTTCTCCCCTAGGGCGTCTGCTCCCATCACGGTGTTCTCATACCTGGCCGAAAGGACGATCCCCGCACCGGTGGACGGCCCCTTTCCCTCATCCCTCCGTATGTTCACTGAATGCACTTCGAGGAGCCCCCGTCTGGCGGTATGGGAGATACGTTTGCAGACGTGGGAAGGAAGATTCCGGGAGAAGCAGACCCCGCGAACCCCTCTCAGCTCACCCTTCTCTGCAAGCTCCAGTGGCATAATCTCGCCGCTCCTGCTCACCCGAGCACAGATCCTTCCACCCCCCCGGGGATAAAATCCTCTTCTGGGCACCTCCAGTGAGATATCAACACCCATCATTCTGAGCAACGGGAAAAGCACACAGCTGTAATAATCGGTGGGCGGAGACCACTTCACGTTGGTACCGCCCGAGATCTCGAATGAGGCGCCCCCGTCAGATTTTACTGCGGGGATTAGACAGGCCTGCAGTACCAGGGCCACGCTGCCCGCGGTCCCCACGTCATATCCATATCTACCTATCTCTAGCTCCCCCGGCTCGAAAACGACCTCTTCGGATCTCACCTCTCCCCCCCGGATTTCAGCATTACACTGCTCGGCAACAGCCAGCAGGGCGGTCAGGTGCTGGGGAGAAAGGCCGGGGCGGGGTCGGTTCTTCCTGATGTTGAACACCCTCACCGACTTGCCGGTCAATGCGGAGAGGGAGACCGCCATCCGAAATATCTGTCCCCCTCCTTCTCCCTGAGAACCGTCAATCTCTATCATTGATATTCCTGGGCTTGCGAATGGCTGCCCATCCTCCTCTTGATTATCTTCCAGATCTCGCTTATGATGAACACGCTGAACGCTATGGGAGCAATTATCAACCATTCCTGAATCCCTATGGGCGCGGTCTTGAATATGGGGTTCATGAACGGTGTGTATACCACCACCAGCTGTAGACCGATAGATACCAATACCGCATATATCAGCTTCATGTTGGATGTGATACCTACGCTGACCAGAGTCTTGTTTTCCGATCTCATAGAGAAGACGTAGAACAGTTGGGACATCACCAGGGTACAGAAAGCCACTGTCCGGGCGGTGATGAGGCTACTGTCCATGATCTCATACACTACATGGAATGAGAGCAGAGTTCCTACAGCCATGATGATGCCCATGATCACGATCCTGTAGACCATCTCGCGGTTTATGGTTGATTCTTCAGGGTCTCTGGGCGCCCTGTTCATCACCTCAGGATCGGTCTTCTCCACACCCAGGGCCAGAGCTGGAAAACTGTCGGTCACAAGATTGATCCACAGAATCTGTACAGGCAGCAGGAAAGGCATCAGTTCCGGATCGATGAAGATGAGGGTGGCGGCGAACATTGTGGCCACCTCTCCCGAGTTGCAGGAGAGGAGGAAACCCACGAACTTCTTGATATTGTCGTATATGCCCCGCCCCTCCTCCGTGGCACTGATGATAGAGGCGAAGTTGTCATCCAGCAGGATCATCTCCGAAGCCTCTTTGGAGACATCGGTGCCTGTTATCCCCATCGCCACTCCTACATCCGCCTTCTTCAGGGCGGGGGCGTCGTTGACGCCGTCCCCGGTCATGGCCACGATCTCTCCATTGGCCTTCAAAGCATCCACTATCTTCACTTTGTGTTCCGGGGAAACCCTGGCGAATATGCTCGCATCCTTGACCCGTTCCGATAGCTCCTCGGGATCCATCTCATCCAGGTCTCCCCCCGTAAGGACATCGGGTTCCTCTTCTCCCACGATCCCCATTTCCTTGGCAATCGCCTTGGCGGTGAGTGCATGGTCTCCAGTGATCATGATCACCCTTATGCCCGCCTTCTTACTCACCTTGATGGCCTTGATGGCCTCCTTCCTCGGGGAGTCAATCATGCCCACTAGTCCGAGGAAGATCATCTCACTCTCCAGAGTCTCCTCCGAGATTTCTCCCTCAACCGGTTTCATGGCCAGGGCAAGAATCCTCAGTGCCCTACCAGCCATCTCCTCGTTCTCCTCCAGCAGTTTGGACTTCTCCCCCTCTTTCAGATCACCAACCTCTCCGTCCACACATATGCGATTACAGAGAGGGAGCACGCTTTCCGGTGCCCCCTTCATGAAGGCAAGTCTGGAGCCGTCGTGTTCATGAACGGTGGTCATCCTCTTCTTATTGGAGTCGAAAGGCAGTTCAAAGACCCGGGGGTACTGCTCTTTCGCCTCCCTCTCGCTAAGGCCCGCCTTCCTCCCGGCAACTAGGAGAGTACCTTCAGTGGTATCTCCCTTTATATTCCATTTTCCCTCCTCCTTCACCAGATTGGAATCGTTGCATAGCATACCCGCCTTTAAGAGCCACTGGGTCTCCCTGCTCTCCATTGGGTCGAAGTGCTGATCGGAGATGAAGAAGTTCCCTTCCGGTTCGAAGCCCTCTCCGGACACCTCTATTCTCTTTGCTCCCGCGTAGATCTCCCGTATGTTCATTTCTCCCTTGGTGAGTGTGCCGGTCTTATCGGTACATACCACTGTGGCGCTGCCCAGTGACTCCACGGCAGGGAGTCTCCTGACCAGGGCATTCCTCTTCGCCATTCTCTGCAGGCCGAGTGCGAGGGAGATGGTGACCACGGCCGGCAACCCTTCGGGGATAGCTGCCACGGCCAGACTCACCGCGGTGAGGAACATCTCCACTATCTCCACGTTCTGGATCAGACCAACGGTGAATATGAATACTGAGATCAGCAGAACGCCGATGCCCAGCTGTTTGCCCAGCACGGCGAGCTTCTTCTGGAGAGGGGTCTTCTCCGGCTCAGTCTGGATCAGATCAGCTATCTTACCCAGTTCGGTGGACATTCCAGTTTCGGTCACTACCGCTTTCCCTCTACCGTATTCCACCGTGCACCCTGAGAATACCATATTCTTTCTCTCGCCCACGATGGAATCCTCTTCCATCTGCTCATCATCCACTTTGGATACGGGCAGCGATTCACCAGTGAGTGAAGCCTCGTTGACTTTGAGGTTCACCGATTCGATAAGTCGACCGTCTGCCGAGATCTTGTCCCCCGTCTTCAGGAGCATTACATCCCCCGGAACTACCTCTTTAGAAGGTATCTCTCTTTCTTCGCCCCCCCTTATAACATTCACTTTGGGCGAGGCCAGTTCTTTCAGGGCCTGGATGGTTTTCTCCGCTTTATATTCCTGGAAGAAACCCAGCACTGCGATGACGATCACGATTAACATGATCACCGCCGCGTCTATCAGTTCTTCAGGAGTTCCCTGAAAGAGTCCGATTCCCGCGGAGATCAGGGCGGCGATAATCAGGATTATGATCAGTACGTCTTTGAATTGTTCCAAGAGAATCTTCAGAGGAGAGGTCCCATCTTTCTTATCCAGTTCATTCGGACCGAACTCTTCCAGGCGCCCCCCCACCTCTGCGTCGGTCAGACCCTCCTCACCGGTGTCCAACTCGGAGAGGGTTTCCTCCTTAGTAAGAGAATGCCAGGCCTTTTCCATGGCCCAGGATAATAGAATATTGGTTAAAAAACCCTCTCCTGCCTTGGTCATAAATCAGTGGGCAGGGAACAAGGGGGAGAACATCAGAACACGTCTTACATTCCCAGCTCCACCACTCACTTAGAAAGCTTTTAGTAGGAACTCTCGATTAATACAATCGAGGGATGCACCGGGGTTATTGAGTGGTCGGAAGGGATATGATCGTTGATGTGGTAACTACTCCATGTAGTGCACAGTAACCAGTGGCGGACCGTCTGGAGAATGTCATGAGCAGACATATTCTTCTGTAGTCTGCCCGCAATTCATGTTCTAGTTCCGGCAATCTAACGAGATCCTATGCACCGTCGAAAGGGAGACAATGGTCGTAGGGCAGACAATGCTGTTAGAAGTGGGAGCTATCATGCTCATAGCCTTCATAGGCGCCGCTATCGCCAAGAAGGCCAGACAGAGCGTTATCCTAGGGTACATACTGGCCGGCATCCTCATCGGCCCCCATATGCACCTGGTGTTGGGCCCCTTCATCTATGACGGTTTGTTTCACGACACGGCTTTCATCGAGTTCCTGTCTGAGATGGGACTGATCTTGCTGATGTTCTTCGTGGGGTTGGAGTTCTCGGTGAGTAAACTCAAGAAGACTAAAGCACCGGCCACCCTACTCGCTGTGCTCAACCTGGGAGTCAATATGTTCGCCGGCATAGTGCTGGGCATGGCTATGGGATGGCCACTGGTAGACACCATCTTCCTGGCCGGCGTGGTGGCCATGAGCAGCTCCGCCGTCACTGCGAAATCGTTGATGGAACTGGACAGGATGCAGAACACGGAGACCGAATATCTGCTGGGAATGGTGATCGTGGAGGACTTCCTGGCCATGGCTCTGCTGACTATTGTAGGGGGTCTGGTGGTGGAACAGGGAGCGGCCTCGGTGGGCCTGGTCACTCTGGCGGTGGGTATCATAGCGTTCTACGCCTTCTTCGTTGTATTAGCCCTATGGGTCATTCCCAACGTGATGAAGAATCTCAACAAGATCAAGAATGACGAGCTGTTTGTGCTGTTTGCACTGGGTGTGGTGTTCCTGTCTGCCGCACTGGCCGAGATATCGCACGTCCCGGGCATCATCGGGGCCTTTTTCCTGGGTATGGTATTCGCGGAGACCAAACTCTCAAAACGTTTCGAGGAGAAGATCTCACCGTTCAGGGACGCCTTCGTGGCCATTTTCTTCATCAGCTTCGGTATGCTGATCGATCCAGCCATGTTCTCAGAAGTGATATGGATGGTCGCCATTGCCGTACTTCTGGTGATCATTAACGATGTGTTCATCACCGCCGCTCTTGCTTACTTCCTTGGATTCTCTTCCAGAGGGTCGACGGCGCTGGGCACCTCACTGTGCGGCAGAGGTGCAGAGTCAATCATGTACGCCTCGGTGGGTAGCAGGGCGCTGGGGGCCACAAAGGGCGCCCAGCTGTACCCCTTCGCAGGCGCGTTCTGCTTCATCATGAGTGCGGTCACTCCGCTGCTGATGAAGAAGAGTGCCGCCATCTCCGGCCTAATGACCCGAATATTGCCCAGGTTCATCAAATACAACGGGGCCGTACTATCAAGGACGATCAGTAAGATGGTGATGCCCTCTCGTATCGCACTTTACAAACGGCCCAGGAAACTGGGAATCGCGCTCATTGTTTCCTTCTTCGTCGTATTGACCGTACTGGCCACAACGGGCACTCTGCACCTGGTATCGTTTGGAATCGGTCTAGGTACAGTGGCCCTCGTGTGGCCCGTACTGAACGCTGAGATCAGGCCCATTATTCTTCATACAGATTACAGGAACCTGGGGGTGGCTTCCGGTGTACGCCCCCTTCTATTCTCCTTCGTATCCAAGTTCATCATCTCCGGCCTCATGTTGATCCTGGGGATCTCATTTGTGCTCGTCTATAGTTGGGTGGCAGCCGTGGCACTACTGGTGGTGTATTTGGTCTTGGTAATGGCTCTCATGAAGAGGAACTACGGCGCAACCGCTGTCCGTCTTCAGTATGATAGGGAAGATCTCTTCTTAGATAAGGGGGAGATCCTCTCATGGGAGAGGAGACAGATCAGGACTGGCACCCGGAACAAGGACCGTTGGGACTAACCGGACGGGGTTTCGGTGGAGATTCCCAGGGCAGGTGTTTCGTATTCATCTAGACACTTTTCATAGGCCCTGTTCAACCTATCAACCATATGCCGGTCGTCTCTCTCCACTCTCTCTCCCATGGCCATCAGCAGATATTCCGTCAGATCTATCACCTCTATCTCTCCCTCTCCTTCGATGAGGTTCTGCATGCAGCCTGCACAGTTGGTGATGATCGCATCGACACCCATCTGACTTAAATCTTTCTTCTCCTGGGTGGCGATCTCGATGGAACGGGAGGGATGGGAAACCCTCACACCCCCACCAAACCCACAGCATTCCGAACCCTCGGGCGTGTCGTTGATCAATGTAGTACCGGGGACACTGGATATCAACTCTCTCGGCGCTTCGTATATCCCTAGATCTCTGGTGAGGTGACATGGATCGTGATAGTACACCCCCTTCTCAATTTTTTCCTGGTACTCAATGCCCTCCCTTTTCCGGAGTCCGTTCAAAAACTGGGAGATGTGCAGCAACTCATAGTCCTGCTCTCCGAACATCTGGGGATAGGCTTTGCTGAATGCGATGTAGCAACCGGGGCAGGACACGATAACCGTCTTCGCCCCCCGCCGCTCCAGCTCTTCAGTGATCTTCCTTCCCTGGGCCTTCATGGGTCGGGTGTTGCCTGCCCCTGCGGCCACCGCGCCGCAGCACTGGTCCACACCGCTCATGACCCAGAAATCAATGCCGAGCTTCTCCAGAATTCGAACTGCCGCCTCCCCCATATACGGGTGGATGGTGGAGGCGAAGCAACCGGGATAGTAAACGATCTCCCCCCCTTTCTTATGCCACCTTCTCTCGCCACCTTCGAAGGTTCTGAGCAGATTCCTCTCAGATGATGGATCGGTCAGGAAGTGCAGCGGTTTGAGTCCCTCTTCTTCCACCCGTTTCTCCCTAGCAGCCTTGACAAGGGATTTCAAACTGAGCTCCTGGGGGCACACCTCTTCACAAAGCCCGCAGGTGAGGCACCTGGAGATGGGCGGACACTGCCCATCTCCTTCCAGGTACTTTATCAGTCGGTCTATGATCTCCACACGGTCATATTGAAGGCAAACATCGATGCAGTTACCGCATCGAGTGCACTCTTCTCCGTACTCCTTCCACTGGGCCATGGCGCCATTACTGAACTGTAATATTTGTATCTTTTTGAGATAACGGACCTTTACCCCTCTTCAGACTCGTCACCGAGCCCGTTCAGGAATTCGAGGAGATGGCTGTTGACCAGTGCCGACTTCTCCATGGGAAGCATGTGCGAGGCCCCGGGTATGATGCTCAGCTCCGCTCTGGGAAGTGATCTGTAGAACTTTATCGTATGTTCAAGGGAGACGATGTCTCTGTCACCGGACATCACCAGAGTGGGAACACTGATTCCGGATAGTTCATCCGGGGTGTACTCTCGACGGCTGGTGGGCATCTTCTTGATCTTTTCAAAAACGATTTGAAAATGTTCCGGCCCGTCAGGGGACAACCGTTCATAGGATTTGATCAAGGGTTCCGGAAGATCGTCGGTAGTCAGCCGTTCGAATCTACGTAACCAAGACCTCTCATAGCCCTGGAAAGAGAAGGCACCGCCGATGGATGCAAATCCGTTCAGTCTGTCCGGTATACACTCTGCCATCATGAGGCCCAGGAAGGCCCCCGCACTCCATCCCACCAGGTTGAAGATCTCTATGCCCAGAACGTCAATGACCCCCACCATATCCTCAAGGCTTTGCTGGTAGCTGTAGGGTCCGGGAGTATCCGGTGTGCGGCCGTGACCCCTCCTGTCCACTAGCAACAATTGAAAGTGTTCCGACAACCTGTCCACCTGAAGGGAGAAGGATTCTGAAGAAGACCACGCACCATGGAGGAGAACAACTGGATCACCCTCCCCGTGTACCTTGTAATAGAACCGGGTGCCGTTCACCCGCACATAATCCCCAGTTCTCGATGCCCCATCACTTGACATTTGCTAACACCTTATGGCGTACATTTCACAGATAACCAACAGGACCTCAAGTGGTAATATTCCGGTTCACACTATACTAATTTATTTATACAACAGGCTCAGTAAATTACGTCATGGAGAAGCTGGATGCAATTCTGCCCACTGGGCCCTGTGGGCTGAACTGCAACACCTGTGTCTATCGTTGGATAGAAGGACTCAATGAGAACGGTTGCCCTGGATGTAAGGAAAGTAGGAATTGCGTCATAAGGGATTGCTGGGAGACCAAGACGGTTGACGGATGTGAGGATTGCCCCTCGTTAATGTGTTGCAATTTCTTGCAAGGATACCAATCCATGAGGGAGCACTATATCTACTAGCGGAGGAACATGACCATAGACGAACATCCAATCGACGAGGGCGACAAGACAGTCGACCGTTTTGCCAAACTGGACCGGTTTATGGCAAAACGTGAGTTCCGCCGTAGCTCCCTTATAGAAGTGCTTCAGCAGGCCCAGGAAATCTTTGCGTTTCTTGACAGGGATGCTCTAGCCCATATAGCGGATTCTCTGGGTCTGCCGCCTAGCCATGTCTATGGGGTGGCTACTTTTTACAACTTTTTCAGGCTTAAGAGACCGGGCCAGCATATAGTTACTCCCTGCCTGGGCACCGCCTGCTACGTGAAGGATGTTGAAGATATTGTGGGCGCTGTCGAGGACGAATTCGATATCGAGCTCGGTGGATCGACCGATGATGGAAAGCTATCACTGTTCGGCGCACGCTGCATAGGTGCCTGTGCCATGGCCCCTAACGTCATCATCGACAGCGAAGTCGTAGGGAAGGCGACCAAGGAGGAAATCCTGGACAGGATTAGAGCTCTACTGGAGAGATAGGATGAATACGTCTGATGTGTTGCAAATGGCCGCCTCCGAAAGGGAGAAAAGAGAGTCTTACGACTACCGCATCAACGTCTGTTGTTCCAGTGGATGTCTTCCTTTTGGGGCAGAAGAAGTACTGGAGAAGTTCAAGAATGAGGTGGAGAACAGCGCCTTGAACGATATTTGCAAGGTGGCCCGTACGGGTTGTGTCGGGACCTGCTCTGTAGGGCCCGCAGTATTGGTGGAACCCGGTGACTACCTTTACCAGACTGTTACTCCGGAAGCCGTGAAAGAGATTGTCAGGCGCCACATTCTTGAGGGGGCCCCTGTGGAAGACCACCTTTACTCCAGTGAGCAATTCTTCGACAAACAGAAGAGACTGGTACTGAAGAACGCGGGGAAGATCGATCCTCTGCGCATAGAGGACTACATAGCAGAAGGCGGGTACTCTGCTATCATCAAATGCATAGAGGAGATGGAACCCGAAGAGGTGATCGAAGAAGTTTATGACAGCGGTCTTCGAGGAAGGGGCGGTGCTGGATTTCAGACTGGACAGAAGTGGAAATTCGTCTCAAAGGCCCCCGGCCGGCCCAAATACATCATAGCAAATCTGGACGAGGGCGACCCAGGTGTATTTGCCAACCGGACGCTGGCCGAGGCCGACCCGCATGCGATAATCGAGGGGATGCTTATCGCCGCTTATGCCCTAGAAGCCGAGCACGGGTACATCTACATACGGGCCGAGTATCCCCTGGGCGTAGAAACACTTAAGAAGGCCCTGAAGGCGGCCCGCTCATCCGGACTCTTGGGGGACAACGTCTTGGAGACTGGGATGAAGTTCGACATTGAACTAAGACTGGGCGCAGGGGCGTTCATCGCAGGAGAGGAGACCGCCATCCTGGCCTCTGTAGAAGGATATCGAGCCATGCCCAGGCCCCGGCCCCCATACCCGGCCAACGAGGGGCTGTGGGGAAAACCAACCCTGGTACAGAACGTGGAGACGTTGGCCAATGTGCCTCAGATAATTCTCAACGGCAGCTCTTGGTTCGCAAACATAGGTTCGCCCAACTGCACTGGAACCAAGTGTTTTTCTCTCACCGGGAGGATCAGCAACCCCGGTCTCATTGAGGTCCCTATGGGTATCAGCCTGGAGGAGGTGGTATTTGAGATCGGGGGAGGTGTGCCCGATGGAAGGGACTTTAAAGCCGTCCTGGTGGGCGGCCCCTCGGGCGGATGCTTGCCAGAGTCGATGCTCCACCTCCCCATCGACTACGAATCTCTGACCGACGCAGGGGCGATCATGGGGTCGGGGGGCATTGTGGTCATCGATGATCAGTCCTGTATAGTGAGCACTGCAAATTACTTCGTAGACTTCTGTGTGGACGAATCGTGTGGAAGGTGCAGCCCCTGTCGTGTGGGCCTGGATAAACTGAAAGGGATCTACAACGAGATCATGCGGGGGAGGGGAACGGAGGCAGACCTGGAGTTCCTTAGGGAGGCAGGGGAGTATATCAAGGAGTCCAGCCTCTGCGGCCTTGGACAGACCGCCCCCAACCCAGTGCTAACCACCCTCCGCTATTTCGGTGAAGAGTACAGGGCCCACGTGGTAGATAAGCGATGTCCGACCGGCAAGTGCGCAATGAACGGGTCCGGGGAGGAAGAGCGATGATCAGTCTCACGATAAACGGTCAGGAGGTAGAGACGAAGGAGGGGAACACAATCATGGAAGCCGCGCTGGAGAACGGTATAGAGATCCCCTCGCTGTGCTATCTCCAGGGATTGTCTCCCTATGGTATGTGCAGGGTATGCGCAGTCGAGGTCAGCGGGTCCCCCCTGCCGGTTATGTCATGCGTAACACCTGTGAGGGGGGGCATTGAGGTGATCACCGATTCGGACAAGATAAGGCGGTACCGCAGGATGGCCGTTCAGCTGCTCCTCTCGGAAAGGACCCATATCTGTTCTGTATGCGTGGCCAACGGCAACTGCGAACTGCAGACCTTGGCCGACGAGCTAGGGGTAGACCATGTGAACTTCATACGCAGCTGGCCCCGCCACGAGGTGGACTCTACCCACTCTTTCCTGGTACTGGACAGGAACAGGTGTATACTCTGTACCCGGTGCGTGAGGGTATGTGATGAGATCGAGGGCGTTCACACCCTTGACCTGATGATGAGGGGAAAGGATTCTCAGGTCATGGTGGACCTTGATCAGTCATGGGGGGATTCGTCCTCCTGCACCTCATGCAGGAAATGTGCCAAGGTTTGTCCCGTGGGGGCTATCTATGTGGAGGGAGAACCGATCCCCGTTACCAGGGACGACCAGATCGCACAGTTCATCCAGGAGAGGAGGCGGGCTGACAATGAGTGAGCGGATCGATTTCGCCACCATCTGGTTAACCGGTTGCTCGGGTTGCCACATGTCATTTCTGGACCAGGACGAGCTTCTGCTAGACGTTGGAAAGAAGATCAATCTAGTATACAGTCCGCTGGCGGATATCAAGGAGTTCCCAGAGGGCGTGGAGGTCACGTTCGTAGAGGGGGCGGTGGCCAATGATGAGCAACTGGATTTTATCAGGGAGGTTAGGGGGAGAACACACACTCTGGTGGCCATGGGTGATTGCGCGGTAACCGGAAACGTTACCGCCCTCAGGAACGCTTGGGAGGGAGGAGACAAGGCGGTTCTGAACAGGGCCTATATAGAACTGGCCGATACGTCACCTCAGATCCCCAGCCAGGTTCCAAGATTACTGGGTACGGCCACCCCCTTGCACGAAGTGGTCAAGGTGGATTACTTTATCCCGGGCTGTCCTCCCTCTTCCTCCCTCCTGAACTACGTGCTCACTGAGCTGCTGGAGGGTAGAGAGCCCCAGATGGAGGAGAGATCGAAGTACGGATAGGGAGGGAATTGAATTGACAAAGAAGATTACTATTGACCCGGTGACCAGGATCGAGGGGCACGCCAAGGTGACCATCTTCCTGGACGAGGAGGGGGCGGTCGATGATGCGAGGTTCCAGGTGACCTTCTTCCGGGGGTTCGAGAAGTTCTGTGAGGGACGCCCCTACTATGAGATGCCCAGCATCACGTCGAGAGCATGCGGGATTTGCCCTGTGAGCCACCTCATTGCCTCGGCCAAGGCCTGCGACCAACTGGCCTCGGTCTCCATACCTAAGACAGCGGAGCTGTTGCGCCGTTTGATGCACGCCGGTCAGATCATCCAGTCTCATGCACTGAGCTTCTTTCACCTCTCTTCCCCCGATCTGCTCCTGGGGATGGATGAAGTACCAGGGAGGAGGAATATCTTCACGCTTATGGAGACTCACCCAGAGCTCGCCAAGAAAGGAATCAAGCTGAGAAAGTTCGGACAGGAACTGATCGAGAAATTGGCCGGTAAGAGGATCCATTCCAGTGATTGGATCGTTCCTGGCGGGGTGAGGTGGCCGCTGGAGGAGGAGAAAGCGGAATATCTGCTTTCCCAGGTTCCAGATGCGCTGTATGATATCCAGGCCACCCTCTCTACTTTCAAAGACCTGCTGGCCGGAATGGATGAGGACATCAAGAACATGGGAGACGTCCCTTCCAACTACTTAGGTCTCCAGGGGCCGGATGGTGGTCTGGAGCACTACGACGGCACCATCAAACTGATCGATCCGAGCGGCGGGGTTATCGCTCAAGACTTGGATCCAAGACGATATCAAGAATATGTTGGCGAGGCAGTCGAACCCTGGTCCTATATGAAATTCCCTTACTACAGACCGATCGGGTATCCCGAAGGCTCTTATCGCGTGGGTCCTTTAGCCAGACTGAACTTATCCTCTCATTGCGGAACGCCCCTCGCTGATGAGGAGCTGAAGGAGTTCAAGGAGATGGGAGAGAACGGGATAGTACAGCCCATATTTCATTCTCACTATGCACGCCTGATCGAGATACTCACCTGCATCGAACAGGCCCGGGATCTACTGGAGGACCCAGAGATACTCTCCGATCATGTCTGGGCCAAGGCCGAACTGAACAGTTCGGAGGGCGTAGGGGTGGCGGAGGCCCCCAGGGGAACTCTCATACACCATTACAAGGTGGACGAGGAGGGGATGACCACCTGGGTCAACATGATCATAGCTACAGAGAACTCGAATACCGATTTCAATAGGGTGGTTACCCAGGTGGCGAAGAAATTCCTTCGCGGGGACCGGCTTACTGAGGGATTACTCAACAGGGTAGAGGCCGCGGTCAGAGCGTTCGACCCCTGCCTCAGCTGCTCCACGCACAGTCTCGGCTCCAGTGGGCTACGCGTCGAATTAATCGATTCAGAAGGCCATATGAGGTCCCAGGAGACCCTGTGATCTCCTTATATCCCTGAGGTCAAATAGAAGAGAAGTAATGGTGAGGAAGACCCATCGATAGTATCATCTACAATGGATTCTGATGATGGGGGCAACTGAGATGTCTGTTGACGAGCGCATAAAGAGGGAGCACCGGGAATTTGAATTCTTGCTGGACCAACCGATCCAGCTGGGATTAGAGTCTAAGGGAGATCTCTTTCCACAGGCATTGGAGAAACTAGATGCCCATGCCAAGGCAGAGGAGGCGGTCATATTCCCACTGCTGAAGAAGGAACCAAATACCCGGGATACCGGCCTGGAACTGTCCGAGTGGCACCGGGTTATACGGTCTCTGATGAGGGACATCGCCTCTCTGGAAGACGACGGCCTGTGGGTACCCAGTATGAAGGTGGCGAAATCGATGATGATCGATCACTTCCGGGTAGAGGAAGGGCGCTCTCTCTTTACTCCTCTCCTCCCTTGATCAGAGCCAGTTAGAACAGATCGATGTGGACTTCCAGACCGTTGAGTCAGAAGTACTAGACTGATCATATAGTCATTGCTGAAAAGAAGACCTGGCCATGTTACCGGTCTATTCTCCATGGTTGACGTTGTTTGCACAAGCAAATCCCCTTACCCCTCGCCATATTATCTGGTCCTCCCCTTGCAGGTTCATTCCACACCGAAAGGTGGCCAAAAGGAATATGACTATCGAACATTTGGACACTGGGGCGTGATTTCGATGACCAAGGCAAGATTACGATGACCACTCACCATATACCGGATGATAACCTCTCCAAATCCAGGTATCATTTCCACAACATCCTTCTGACTTCAAGCCCCAGTCTCTGGGAAGCATGGGTCTGTCCTTCAAGGGGATGGAACTATATTTATACTACTTAAAGCCAATAGTTTCTAGATATTTAGAAATGAAGGCCATTGTTTATGAGAAATACGGGCTGCCAGAGGCTCTTCAATTCAGGGACGTGGGACACCCATCCCCAGGGACGATGAAGTGCTGGTGAAGGTTTATGCCACGACAGTTCACCGGGGGGACTCTAGGATGCGCAGTTTTACCGTCCCCCGGTATACTTGGTTAGTGGCGCGCATGGCGCTTGGTTTCAATGGGCCGAAGAATAAGATCCTAGGGATGTAGCTCGCAGGCGAAATCGAGGAAGTGGGCAAGAACGTGGAGCGGTTCAGCAAAGGGGACCAGATATTCGTGTCTACATCTGGAGCGGGCCTTGGCGGTTACGCTCAATACAACTGTCTATCAGAAGCGGCGATGATTGCCAATAAACCCCTCAACCTGACCTATGAGGGGGGCCGCCGCCGTTCCCGTAGGCGGCACTACCGCGTTGTATTTCCTGAGAAAGGCGGATATAGAGCGCGGGCAGAGTGTTCTTATCTACGGGACCTCGGGGGGTGTGGGCACCTATGCAGTTCAGCTTGCCAAATACTTCGGCGCCGAGGCCACGGGAGTATGCAGTACCACCAATCTGGAGCTTGTACGCTCTCTGTGCGCCGATAGAGTGATAGACTATACCAAAGAGGATTTCGCCAGGAACGGTGAGAGTTACGACATATCTTCTTTGATGCGGTGGGCAAAGCCCCGTTATCGGCCTGCATGGGTGTACTAGAGATGGGGAGCATACCTCCAAGCCGTTGCTGCGCCGGGAATAAGCGCCCGGATGAAGTGGGCCTCTATGGTCAGCGGAAAGAGGACGATAGGCGGTGAATCTCCCGAAATCGCAGAAGATCTAACCTCCCTCAGGGGGCTAATCGAGGGCGGGGAGATAAAACAAGTGATTGATAGATACTAATTCCCTTGAACAGATATCAGACGCTCACGGATATGTGGAAGAGGGGCACAAGAGGGGAATATGGTCATCACTGTGAGCCATTGAACTCCCGTGATGAATTCGGTATATGGGAGATGCATTACAATGAGTGCGACCGCCGGGATTCGAACCCGGGCTTAAGGCTTGGGAAGCCTCAGTCCTAACCGCTAGACTACGGTCGCTTCATTATGACCGGGATATAGGACTGAATAACAGCTACTTCAAATTTTTGAGGATCAAATGGGGCCCCATTTCCGTAGTTTGTAATCATATCCAACTCCGGGGTTCATCTAAACTCAGGCGCCAGGGGCGCAGGTGGGAAACGGAGAACCATCGGAGATGATGGCCCTTAAAGAACAGCCGAGAAATCAATCGATCGTTTCTAGCTGACTGATAATGTTCCATATCAGCGTACGGCCATGGAGCGGTATGTTGGGATCGTTCGCTAGATCATCGAGGATAAATATCGCACTGGCAGATCTTACATCCATGGCCTCTTCTTTCTGTAGCAACTTCTCTTTCGCTTCTGTTGCCCCTCGCCTTATGTTCCGAGGAACCGATGTGTCCTCCTCCAGCTGATCTAATACATCCATGATTTGTTCAAGTTTCTTGTCTCTTTCCATGAAAACTCCTCCCTTTTTGCCTCTATTCCTCTTCCTTAGGCATGAACTTCAACTCCCCTGACTCTTTGAAGGTAGTAACCACCATCGATGTCTCGATCTCATTAATCCCCTCAATGGGAGAGATATTCTCCATCAAGAATCTCTTTAACTGGTCATATGTCTTGAATCTGACCCTCACCACGATGTCTGTGTCCCCCGTGACAAGAAGGACATCTTTTACCACCCTGAATTCGGACACCTTTTCAGCAATGGTGTCTGCGTGCTTGGTGTCCACCTTCAGATTGATGACTGCGGAAACCTGGTCGTCACCAAAATAGGTTGACATAACCTCTTCGTACTCTGTTTTTTCATTCTTCTCCATCGTATCCCTCCAAGAAAGAAGCGAACTCGGAAAAGGCACCGATAAGGAGAGCTCCTCTGTTTCCTGCCGTTCTCCCGGTGTACGGGAGGCTCTTTAGAGAGCGGTCTCAAATTCCTCTTGCAGATCCATGATGACCTGTTCAAGGACCTCTTCCAGACTGGAGTTACGGTATTCTCTCAGTCCTCCCAGTTCACTCTGAACCTTAGCTATGTATGTTGTATTCTTTTTGAGGAATTCAATATTGCACAGGGTCTCTTCCATTATCCTTCACCTCTTGCAAACTACAGTTGGAAACTCCGCAACATTCGGGGGATAAATGATTTGGTATTTAATAGTTTTCACTCCAGTTGGTTAATTGAGCAATCGGGACCGATTTACAGGTTGATCGAGAGGGTTTCACGCCTTCACTTCAAAACGTTCCTGGCAATTACCACCCTCTGGATATCGCTGGTCCCTTCGTATATCTCGGTCACCTTAGCATCCCTGAAGTATCTCTCCACATCGCTCCCCTTGAGGTACCCCCTCCCGCCGTAGATGTAGACCGCGTCACCTGTGGCCTTGATGGCCACCCTGGAAGCGAAGAGCTTGGCCATGGAGGCTTCTGCCTGAAACCTCTCGCCCCTCTCCTTTCTCTGGGCGGCGTTGTGGACCATCAGTCTGGCCGCGCTTATGTCGGTGGCCATATCGGCTATCTTGCCTCTGATGCTTTCGAACTCGGAAATGGATTTGCCGAACTGTTTCCTCTCCTTCGCGAACCCTATTGAGCGCTCCATGGCTGCCTGGGCGATGCCTACTGCCTGGGCCCCTATGCCCAGCCGGCCCATGTCAAGGGCGGTGAGGGCGATTTTGAACCCCTGCCCCCTCTCCCCGAGCATCTGCTCTTCTGGAACCCTCACCCCGTCCAGTGAGAGTTCCGCCTGCTGGGAACCCCTCATGCCCATCTTGTCTGCGAAACCTTGGACGGAGATGCCAGGGGAAGAACCGTCCACCAGGAATGCACTGATCTCCCGCCCCTCGGAGCCCGTCTTGGCGAAGATCATCATGGTATCACACTCTCCTCCGTTGGTGATGAACATCTTCTCGCCAGTGATCTCGTATACTCCCCCGTCTTTCACGGCCGTTGTCTGCAGTGATGAGACATCAGACCCTGCCCCCGGTTCAGTGAGCGCGAAGGCGCCCAGTCTACCTTCGGCCAGCGGCCTTACAAATTCTTCTCTCTGGGCTTCTGAGCCATACTCTAGTATGGAAGGGCAGACCAGCGAGTTGTTGATGGAGAGGATCAACGCCACAGCGGCCGAGGCTTTGGCTATGTCCTCTACAGCCATCAGGTACTCGAGTGTGTCAAGACCTTTGCCTCCCAGAGTTTCAGGCACGGTCATACCCAGCAACCCACGTCTGCCCGCCTCCTCGATCAGCTCCTGCGGGAACGTGTCCTCTCTATCCATTTCCTCCGCTCTGGGAACCACGTAATCCTGGACGAACTCGTGGACTTCAGCGATGGATTGCCCCTCGTCAGTGAAATCGTTTACCATGGAAACCACCAGGTACAACATCCAGTCCAAAATAGATAATTTCTTTCATTATCCAATAGCGGATTCGCTATTCTAGCTTGAGGGTCATGTGCAGAGCATCTTCACCGTTGTTATAATACTCCTTGATCACACCGGATAGTTCGAAGCCGAACTTGAGGTAGAGGTTAAAGGCCGGCACATTGGTAATCCTGAGCTCAA
The DNA here is from genome assembly GCA_964580935.1 of uncultured Methanomassiliicoccales archaeon. Classification (GTDB taxonomy): domain Archaea; phylum Thermoplasmatota; class Thermoplasmata; order Methanomassiliicoccales; family CAZOLG01; genus CAZOLG01. The sequence goes on along the minus strand of CAZOLG010000003.1, from coordinate 13,157 downwards.
GCCCCATCTCCCTTACCCCATGGTAGATCATCCTCCCCTTTACCGCAAGAAGCATGGCGCTGCCTATGTCCCTCTCCTGCCTGTCCGGTCTGGTGGCAATGGAAATAAGTCTCCATCTGGGTCCTTCTGTAAACACCGAAACATACCCCACGATGTCCTCCTCTTGGGAAGCGACCAGAGTGAGGTATTCTTCAGCCCCGACTATCCTTCTCAACACCGTACGGCTGAACCTCCCCTCAGGGAAGCATGTTCTTTCGATCTCCTCCAACTGCTTCAGGTCTTCAGGCAACGCCCTTCTGATATCCACGCATATACCTCCCTCAAGATTCTATTTCAATTTTCTCCCGGGATCCATCTGGAGTCACCGAAATCAAGAGATAGTAGGAGATAAATGGTCTATCGACATGAGCACCCTTGTTCCAATCTCGAAGCTGTTCGAATCATTACCTGAGGAGACAGTTTGTATCCGGGGTTGGATATACAGGATCAGGGACAGCGGCAGCATTGCATTCGCCAATGTGCGCGACTCCACGGGCATCGTTCAGGTGACAATCAAGAAAGGGAACGTCTCAGACGAAGAGTTCGAGGGAGCCCTCTCCGCATCCGTAGAGTCCTCAGTCAGAATTGAGGGGGAAGTGGCCCAGGACGAAAGAGCTCCTGGCGGTATCGAGGTCAGGGCCACCTCGTTCAATGTGGTGGGCGAGGCTGAAGTATTCCCCATCACCGAGTATCAGAGCGAGGAACTCCTGCTGGACCACAGGCACCTGTGGATACGGTCCAGGGAGCAGAACGCTGTTATGAGGATAAAGGGAACGCTGCTCAAGGGGGCCAGAGAGTGGCTGGCCGAGAACGAATTCACTGAGGTCACGCCCCCAATATTTACCACCAACGCCTGCGAGGGAGGGACCACCCTGTTCGATGTGGACTACTTCGGCGAGCAGGCGTATCTCAGTCAGAGCGCCCAGATGTATCTGGAGGCCATCTGCTATTCTCTGGGCAACGTATATTCCCTCACACCTTCATTCAGAGCCGAGAAGTCCAGGACTCCCAGACACCTTACAGAGTACTGGCACATGGAGCTGGAGGAGGCCTGGCTGGGAAACGAAGAGAACATCGTGATACAGGAGGAGCTGGTGAGGGCCATGGTGGACGCGGTGTTGGAGGGGCGCCAATCGGAACTGGAGATACTGGAGAGGGACACCGCCCCTCTAGAGGAGGTTGCCACACCCTTCAACAGGATGAGATACTCCGAGGCCATAGAGGAGCTCCAGTCCCGGGGGTACAATATCGAATACGGGGAGGCCCTGGGGACTAAGGAGGAGAGAGCGCTCACCGCTGATGAGGTGTCTCCCCTGTTCATCACCCACTTCCCCAAGGAGTGCAAACCGTTCTATATGAAGGAAGATCCCTCCGATACCAGCCTCTACCTGTGCTCTGATCTGCTGGCACCTGAAGGTTATGGAGAACTGATCGGAGGAAGCCAGAGAGAGGACGACCTTCAACTTCTGGTGAGTCGCATGGAAGAGGAAGGGGTCCCCATGGACCCCTACGCCTGGTATATCGACCTCAGAAGGTATGGCACCGTCCCCCACTCCGGATTCGGGCTGGGGATAGAGAGGGCGGTAAGGTGGGTGTGTGGACTGAACCACATCAGAGATGCGATACCTTTCCCCAGGACAGTCAACAGGGTCTATCCCTGAAAGGTCCCCGCCAGATGGATCAGCATATTGTAGGTCTCCACCAGCTGGTTCATGTCCACCCACTCGTCGGCCATGTGGGCCTTGCCCGCCTTTCCAGGTCCACAGATGCAGGTCTCAGGATTCACTTCGCCGTACCTGGCCGCTTCAGTGGCATATGAAACACTGGTCTCTCGTTTGCCCAGGTATTCTTTCAGCTCATTCAGCAGCCTGCCCGATGTGGAAGTTTCAAAAGCCTCCAGTTCGGTGATGGCATCCCACTCGTAGTCTTCTCCTTCTAGCTTTCCCAGCACTCTTGATCTCACATCATCCAGGTGCATATCGGGTGGGAATCTGACATCGATCTCTGATTCACAAAGATCCGGTACAACGTTGTTCTTGACCCCTCCCTCTACGGTGGTCAAGGACATGGTCATGCCCTCGGTGGGACCCTCCGGGGTCTCGGCCATGTCTCTCAGCTTGGCCAGGATGTCGTGCATCTTCAGGATCGCGTTCTCTCCCAACCAGCTCTGGCTGGAGTGGGCCGCCTGTCCCCTGGTTCTCAGTCTGAATCGAAATACGCCCTTCTCTCTGAACACGGGTACCATATCCGTGGGTTCACAGATGATGATGCCTGGGGCCTCCTTCACTACTTCCAGCTTGCTGAGCTCAGCGGCTCCATCCATGCCCTCTTCCTCGTCCGTGGTGAGCAGAATGGAAAAGGGCACCCCCTCTTTGGTAAGCGTGGAGGCCGCGTGGAACATGGCCGATACCGCCCCCTTCATATCCAGGGTGCCCCGGCCGTAGACTCTCTCCCCCACGATTTCTCCCTGCCCCCTCGTCCACCCCTTCCCTATGGGAACGGTGTCCAGGTGTCCAGAGAAGATGAGTCCTTTTGATCCGCTGGTGGCGCACAGGGCGGGCACCCCCTCCCCCAGGACAGTCACCTCCATCCCCAGCCCCTCTAACCGTTCCCTGGTGTAACCGATGATGGGTCCCTTGTCCGCCTGGTTATCGCTGTCAATATTCAACATTTCTCTCAGAGTGTCCACGATCTCATCTTTCATTTCAGCACCTCCAGTCCATGTTCCTCGATCTCCATCAGGGCCGCCTCTGTCAAGCTCACAAGGTTTCTCAGGTCGCCGAGGTGTATGCACTCCACGGGCGAGTGGGTGTATCTCACACCCACGCCGAGGGGCACCATCCTGGCCCCCCTCTCCTGTATCACTGCCCCGTCAGTACGTCCCCCGGTGATACCTATCTGTAAAGGAATGTTGTACTCGCCAGCGATCCTCTGCACAAATTTAATCAGGGCCGGGTTAGCCATCGCCCCTTCGTCCAGGAATCGAGCCACAGGACCATCGCCCAGGACTATATCGCTGGTGTGATCCGGGGCCTGAGGAAAATCGGTGGATGAGCAGGAGTCTATCACGATCACCATATCGATATCCTCTCCGCTGGCCACCTTGGCCCCCCTCAGCCCCATCTCTTCTTGAGTGCTCCACACGAACTTGATGGTGCAGTTGGATATCCTGGAGTGAAGACTGTGCAGCAGCTCTAGCAACACCACGCATCCGAACCGGTCATCCAGGCTCCGACTGCTGATAATGTCCTCCCCCAGCATCAGTACCTCCTTGGACACGGTGACGGGATCCATGAGGGCCACTCCCCTGGTCACTGCTTCCTCCTTGGATCTGCATCCTATGTCGACCCTGAGCTCTTTGATGTCAGGCATTTTCGATATCTCCTCCTCCCGGTCTTCCATCAGGTGTGGAGGTAATATGCCGATCACCCCGGGCACTATTCCTCCTCTCGTATGGACTTTCACCCCTCTACCCAGCAGGCACCGCTCGTCCACCCCGCCCACCTTCCTGAAGCGGAGCGTGCCCTCATCTTCGATCTTGGAAATCACCATACCGATTTCATCCATATGTGCGATCAGCATGATGGCGGGTCCACCTCCCCCAATCTCACACCACAGGTTTCCTATGTTATCAGTTCTCGTGGAAGCGTACTTCTCCGCCTCCTCTTTGATCTTACCTCTTATCTCCTCTTCAAACCCCGCAATTCCTGGGGTGAGCAAGAATGATTTGAGCTTTTCAAGCATTTCTTCACCTCCTCACGAAAGGGGTCTCCACGACTCTAGCTTTCTTCTTTTTGCCCCTGATGTCGATCGCCAGTACGGTACCCTCTCTATGGTATGGGGGTGAGACATAACCCATCCCTATACCCGCATTCAGGCAGGGGGACATGGTTCCGCTGGTAATATGCCCTATCCCCCTACCTTCCTTGAGTATATCATATCCATGTCTGGGTATGCCCCTGTCCTCCATCGAGAGACCTACCAATCTCTGGTAGTCTTCTCCCTTCTGACCGACCATCGCCTCCCTGCCTATGAATTCGTGGTCCCAGTCGAGCACGAAGTCAGGACCGGTTTGGAGAGTGGTCTGCCCACCATCGAAGTCCGTACCCGAGAGAAGGTAACCCATCTCCAACCTGAGGGTGTCTCTAGCCCCCAGTCCGATGGGCTTCACTCCTCTCTCCAGCAGCAAATCCCAGAGCGATCTTACACCCTCACTCTCAATGAAAACCTCGAAACCGTCTTCACCCGTATACCCGGTCCTTGAAACGTAAACCGTCCTCCCATTTTTATCATTCGGGGGCAGTATATCTGCCAGGAATCTCGGGGGCCTGTCTCCCGGCATGTGGGCACGGCTCAAAGTCCCTTTGAACTTCTTCAGTGAGTTCAGGTCGGCCGCGATTGTTCCTTCTAACACGGAGAGAGATTCCGGCCCCTGGACGGCCAGGCAGCTCACCCCGTCACTGACATTGAATAGCTGACAATCGTGTTCTTGGGGATCATGATGCCGCTCGATCCACTCGAACACCCTCTCCCTTTGAGAGGCGTTGGGTACGAGCAGGAAACAGAGCTCTGAGATCCTGGATACGATGGTATCGTCTATTATTCGCCCCCTGCGGTCAAGTATATGAGCATAGCTGGCCTGACCGATTTGAGTGTTACTCACCCGCCTGGTGAGCAGGGAGTCCAGGAGAGCACCTGCCCCCTTCCCTTTGATTACTACTTCCCCCATGTGTGAAACATCGAAGACTCCCACCCCCTTTCTAACGGTCAGATGTTCATCGATGATACCCTCGTAGCGCAGTGGCATATGCCACCCCGCAAAATCCACCATCTGAGCTCCTCTCTCGATGTGGGCCTGGTGCAGTGAGGTCCGCTTCATGTTACTGCCTCACCGAAAATATCGAGACCGGCTCTTAACTAGTTTTTGAGAAGATGTCAGGCGCTACTCAAGGATACTCTGCAGCCTCTCCTTGAGCGCTTTAGCCGGTATGTCGGGCAGGGAGATGTAGGTCGTCCTGCCTCCTGAAGAGTTACTGCCCACCCGGGTCTCTATCAAACCCTCGTTGGACAGGTCCTGGAGATAGGACCAGAACTGGGTGTGTCCGCGGGGACGTTCACCGTACTCCTCTGCAGCCACCGAGTAGTTTTCCTCCACCTCCCCGGTGGTCACGTAGGCACGGTCTCTCATCGTCCTGGCCACGGCCAGCAATACCAGCTTCCTCTGTCTGTCTATTTCCCTCAATCTGGATTCGGTGACCACGCTGTAGGTCAGTGCCTTTGCTCCCCTGATATGCTCGGCAGTCACCTTCTCCGCCACCTCCTCCACGGCGAGCATCCCTCCCTTCTCCAGCAGCTCTATGGCGAATCTCGCGTCTCCCCACTCGGAGGAGATATCAGCGATCAGATCGATTGAATCCTCGTTCACCGTCTGGGGATAGAAGGCCAGATCCACTCTCTGTGAGACGATGTCCCGCAGCTCCTCGCTGGAGTAGGCATCGAACCTGATGGTGTTCGCCCGTCTGAAAGTGGATATCGAGGCCGAGTCCAGTTCATCTAGCACGTACTTCTGAGAGATCAACATCAGGGAGACAGACCCCCTCTTACCCACCTTTTCCTCATCGAACCGGGAGAGGTTGTATATCAGGTCATCCGCCCCCTTCTTGATCAGCACATCGGCCTCGTCGAGCACGATGATCAGATGCACACCCTCTTTCTCCAAGTGCTTCTTGAGAGAGCGGAGCATCTCGGCGGAAGAGAAACCTCTGTCTGGGTACCCCTCATCGAAATGGGTCACCAGCCGGAGCAACACGCTGTTCTCCGAACTCCTCTGTCTGCAGTTCACCACCACGAAATCGACCGTCCTGCCCTTCTTGCGAGAAGCGTCAACGAAGTCGAGGCAGAACCGTTTGGCAAGGGCGGTCTTCCCGGTTCCCACGCTACCTATCAGGAACGCGCTCTGTGAGATCCCCTTTTCGAGTATCGGTCTGAACATCATCCAGAGCTGTTTCCTCTGTTTATCTCTGTGCACTAGTTCCTCTGGCACGTAGTCAAAAGAAAGCTTCGATCGGTCTTTGAATATCTTGTCGCTCTGGCCTGTATACTCGTCTCTCAACTTCTTTTCACCCTCTTGAACCCGGAGCATGATGTGATGGAGACCCCCCCACTCTCTATCCTGTCCAGGATGAGGTTGAGTCCCACTGAATCGGAGGCCATGTGGCCCGCTATCACCACGTTAATATGATTCTTCTTTGCCTCTTCAATATAATCTTTGGGTATGTGCATTCCCACCAGCGTTCCAACCCCCGCTTCGGACAGCTTCTCGTACATCTCTTTGGGTCCGCTTGTGCCCCCGGTCATGTCCACCACCACCTTACCCGCCTTCTTATCTTTGTCTCCTACGAATACCTCGGGCCCGGCATTGAGCCTGCGGGCGTGGTCGTACTCCGGTATCTCGTACAGGGTCTCTAGCACGTCCTTGACCTTGTGATAATCGTTATTCTCTATCCTCTTCTTCAGGAAATTCTGGACCTGATTGTCCGATGGGGTGTGAAGACAGAGGAATGGCATGTCCAACAGCGAACAGGCGTCCACGGTCTGGGTGTGGTTGGCCGGGTGGACCTTCTGCATCACTTCTTTGATCCTGGGAGCGAACAAGCCTTCAGCAACGGTGATGCCTATGCCCAGCTGTTCCATCATCTCCTCTTGCATGTGCATCACCTCGTAGAAGTTGGCCGCCGCCCTCCCTGAGGGGTGGTGAGATAGTATTCCATTGACCTCCTTCCCCTTCTCCCGCAGACGATCGGCCAGGACTACCTCCCCCACCCCGATGTCTATGCCCGCCAGGAGCCCTTCGATCTCTGTGTCCTCCTCCCCGTACAGTATACGACTGTCGGTATAGGGATTCCACAGCCGATCCCTGTCGAATATCTCCTCTTCCTTACCCTCCGCCTTCTCGAGATCCTTCTTCTTCTCCGAGAGGAGCCTCTCGATGTCTTCCTTCGGCCTGGGATCTGCTTCGATACCCATCTCGATTGCAGTCCGATAGAGGTCTCTCAATTTCATGTCAATCGGTCGATTTACCACCTTAGAGTTATATAAGTCTTAGCTGGATCAACTTAAGCCAGTGGACTGATCGAAATCGTACTCAAGGATGAAAATTAGTTATAGGGTGTGAAGCATCTTTAAATTGGGTCAAAGATGAATGGATTGGACATAGAGGGCATTTTCAAATCGGCCATGGGAGCCATGAAGACTGAGGATATAGTCGTGGAGGCGGTCAGAGACCTGGTGAAGGACGAGATCAAGGAACACATCAGGAAGAAACTGAAAGAGAATCCGGAGCTAAAAGAGCAGGCCAGGTCGGCAGCCATGGAGCTGATGGAGTCCAAGGTGAAGGAGACTTACGCAATGGTGAAGCTAGGCAGAGTGGCCGCCGAGCTGGGCATTTCCATGGTCCCTCCAGAGCTGAAGGCTAAGATGGAAGAAGAACTGACCACAATCCTGGAGAGAGAAGTCACCAAGGTGTTCGAAAAGATATGACTTCGATGCGTCCTGATGGTGCACTGCGAGCAATACCCAAAATCAGGGGGTAAATGGTTTTTCTCGCAGAACGCTGAATGCCCTACGAGCCGTCTAGAAGAAGGAACGAGGACCGACTGGTCCGGCAAATCCGTTCAGCCGAATAGTGAACCAAGACCGGCTGCGGCTTCCTCTTCGCTCACTTCTTCTTCCTCTTCTTCCTCTTCTTCCTCTTCCTCTAGCTCTTCACCGGCAGATACCTCTCCTGCACCGCTGGGAGCAGCCGCCATCGCCGTACTGGCGATAGCCTCATCGATATCCACTCCCTCTAGAGAGGCAGTCAATGCTTTCACCTTCGCAGTATCCACTTCGATACCCGCACTCTGGAGTATTTCTGTGACTGCATCATCTGTGATATCCTTGCCAGCTGCGTGAAGAACCAGCGCGCTGTATACGTATTCCATATTGTTACCTCCTGTCTATTAAAATAGAGAGCTGAGACCAGCTGAGGCCTCTTCCTCGCTCACTTCCTCTTCCTCTTCTTCACCCACTTCCTCCTCTTCCTTCTCAGGAGACGCGGGCTGCTGCTTCAACTTCCCCGTTATCCTCTCATCCTCAAGCCCGGGGATGTTTGAAACCAGAGTCAACATGTGAGATTCCGCTCTGGCCAGCAGAGTCCTTATGCTGCTCTCGTTGGGTATGACTGCGGCCAGCGAGAGTTCTGCTGCCTGCCGATGTGCCTTGGAGAGCAACAGGGGCATCGTCTCCGGGGTTGGATGGCCGACCGCCAATCCAAGTCGAATAGCACTGGCAGCCCCCCTTGCCAGCCTCGACTCATAGTAGTCGGGCGGAATGTCAAGTGTATCTCTGTCATATATGACGCCGTCCTCGTAAGCGACCTTGAAGCCCAGTCCGACGATCATTGGGTAAATATCCAACCGGGGCAGAACCTTGGCCACGTCATCGGAGATCTCCTCCCCCTCCTTTACCAGGATCTTATTCTTCTTGATCACGATCTTCCCCCCCTCGATGGCGGCGGGCACACCTGCCTTCTGCAGTTCACCGACGATCGGTCCGGGCGGGAACGGTGTCTCCCCTTTCATCACCTTGATATCTTTGGGTGAAATATCGCCTGGTTTGGCCGGAGCGGGACTCTTGGTCTTCTCGATCTCCTTGAACAGTTTGAAGGGGTTCATAGTGGTGGCCAGAACGGCGCTCTGTCCGTCCAGGCTGTCCTTGAGCTTCTCCAGTCCAGGACACTCTTCTGTCGCCCTGTCTATAGCTATGTCGATCAGCTTATTTCTGGCCACTTTGAGTGTCGCACTGTCTCTCAGCCTAGTCCTCATCGACTGCATCTGAGGAGTGGGGATCCCTCCTATGTCCACCAGGGCTATTACAGGGTTATCGGTCATCATCTCCTGAAGATCGTTTACCGTTTCTTTTTTCCATTCTGCAACGTGTGCCATGTTGATCCCCTCTACACCACCCTCACTGAGGCCCCCATCGTGGTCTTCACATAGGCCGAATCGATGTTCAACATCCGTCTCTCCAGTTTCTGTGATACCCTCTTGATGACCGCGTCGATGTTCTCTGACAGTTCCTCAACCGACATGTCCACGGTGCCCACTGGGGCGTGGAAAGTGGTCTTGTCCCTCGTCCTCACTGAAATGCTGTTCTTAAGGTTGTTAACAACGGGCTCAGGATCTTCACCTGGATCGATCGGTCTGGGCATCTTACCCCTGGGACCGAGCACCGAACCCAGGCGCTTACCGATAGTAGGCATCATCGGAGCCTCGGCGATGAAATAGTCGTGTTCCTTTGCCAGATCCTTGGCCTCTTTCTCATCGTCAGCGATGGCGGCCAGTTCGTCGGCGGTGACCACACGATCGGCGACCCCCTCCGCCTTCATGGCCAGCTCATCACCTCCAATAATGCAGACCCTGATGTCTCGCCCCCTACCGTGGGGTAAAATAATGCTCTCTTGAATTCTGTTCCTGGGGACGCTCATGTCCACGTCCCTCAGATTGATGGCTAGTTCAACCGTCTCACGAAAATTGCGCTCTTTCCGATTCTCTAGTGCCTTTTTCACGGCCTTAACTGTTTCTTCCTTCGCCAGTGATATCCCTCCTGTAGTACCAACGAGCTAGGCTCTCCTACAATGGTGGATTCCCCTAACAAACCTTCCATTTATAAGCTTTATGGGTAATCATCCAGATAGGACAGAGTCGAATTCCCCCGCCCTGATCTTCTCCTTCATCTCTTTAGGAGGGTTACCCTCTATGGAGACACCCATGGAGACGCAGGTCCCTATCACTTCCATGGCCTTATCCTTCACCGTCTTACCCAGCAAAGAATCGTGTTTCATCTCCGCTATCTTCTTGACCTGGTCGATGGTCAGATCCCCCACGATCTCACTCCTGGGGGCTCCTGCACCCTTCTCAAGACCCGCCTCTCTCATAACCAGGGCCGAGGTGGGTGGAGTGCCCACTTCGATCTCGAAGTTTTTGGTCTCCTGGTCGACGATGACCTTGACCGGGACCTTCATACCATCGAAATGCTTGGTCTTCTCGTTTATCTTCTCTACTACTTTGATAATGTTGACTCCCATGGGGCCCAGCGCAGGCCCTAGCGGCGGACCTGCTGTCGCTTCGCCTCCGTCAACTAGAACATCAATAGTCTCTGGCATTGAATTCACCTCTCCTTTTCAAGAACGCGCACATGGTCTCCTCTGACAGTGACCGGTATGGGGACCATGGCCTCCAACAGCTCGACAGTGATCTCCTCCTTACTCTCGTTGATCTGCTGCACGCGGGCCTTCTCACCCTTGAAAGGACCGGCCACCAGTTCAACCACGTCTCCGGGCATGATGCCGGAGACCAGCGGTTTGGGGGTGAGAAAGTGATTGATTTCTTCGTAGTTGGTCTCCCCGTCCACCAGCCCTCGCGCCCTCCTGATTCCTTTGATCGATTCCCGGAGTCGGTCGGTGTTCATTCCCTCCAGGAATATGTAGCCTCTCAGGTTGGCCGGCGACAGTATGGCGAATAGGCCACTCTCCATCGCCTTGGCCTTGCTGGCAACTTTATCTGCTACCTTCTTCTCGTAGCCGATGGAGGTCTTCAGGGCAAGAACAGATTGTACGGCGCTGGCCGTAAACTCAAGGGCCGCCGTGTCTTCAGCCTCTCCCTTCCTCCATATCTCTACAGTAACCGTCAATCTATCTCCGAATCTGGCCCCTTTTGGCGCTTTCAATTCCAGTTCTAACTCCTTGGCCCGGGTACCGTCAAGCATAACATCGATTTCTGAAGGGGCGTTGGGTCCGTATTCCCAGATGGGGCCGGTGGCATCATATAGTGTTATTACCCACTCTGGGGGTCCCTCCACCTCAGAAAACAGTTCAGGGGTGATAGATAGCATGGCGTTGTGTCGACCGCTCTCCGCCCCCCTCAGCTGAAGATCCCAGCTGGTCCTGCCGTTGGCGGGGAGATCTCTCTCCTCGGGATATGCCGATAATATCAGGTTGCCCGCCCTGGCCTCCTCAGGTGGCGCCTCTTCTTCCTCATTTTCCATATCAATTCACTCTCTCTAGAAAACTCCTGGCAGGTAAGTCCATATCCAGTATATAAGAAACCCCAGTGCGCCTATGAGAGCCAGTCCCAGGCCTGTGATCTCTATCACCCGTATGAATTCCTCATTATCGGGCTTCCTGGCCATCTTGATGACTCTGCCGTACTTACCCTTGCCCAGGCGATTAACTTTCTCCTCGATATCCTTTTGGACTTCCCAGGATTTCTCTATAATGTCCATGTAAACGCACTCTTTCGCTCAAGCCAATTCTTCCTAATACTAAATACTTTCTGCGTCTATTAGGCTATTCTCACCGATTTCTTGAAAACTTCACTTGATGAAGTCCACTTCCATGTCCTCGGCGGCCCTCCCCTCCTTAGGACCGAGTATGAACTTCGACTCCACGCCGGTGATCACCACCAGAACTCTCACCGTGTCGTCCAGGGTGGGATCTACGGTGGCACCCCATATGATGCGTGCGCTGGGACTCACCTTGGTCTGGATGATCTCTGCCACCTGCTCCGCCTCGGCGACGGTCATGTCTTCGCCACCGATCACGTTGATCAGGGCCCCTGTACCGTTGCTGACGTCCACGTCGATCAGCGGCGAGTTGATGGCCTCGTCCACTGCCTCGTTCATCCTCTCATCGTCGCTACCTTCGCCCAGACCGATCATGGCTACACCTCCGCCCTTCATTATGGTCTTCAGGTCGTTGAAGTCCAGGTTGACCAGACCGGGCTTGGTGATCAACTCAGTGATCCCCTTTATGGCCCGCATGAGTACCTCGTCGGCCATCTTGAACGCTTCATTCAGGGACAGCCGTGGTACCAGTTCCAGCAGTCTGTCGTTGGGAATGACGATCACTGTATCTGCCACGTTCCTAAGCCTCTCCAGGCCCCATTCTGCATTCTCCATCCTGATGCTTCCTTCGGCCTTGAAAGGAGAAGTACATATGGCCACGGTCAGGGCGCCGAGTTCCTTGGCCACCTGAGCCGCGAAGGGCGCACACCCGGTTCCCGTGCCCCCTCCGAGCCCCGCGGTGATGAACACGATATCCGCATCGCTCATCGCCTCTCTCAGCTCCTCCTCGGCCTCACGTGCCGCCTCTTCCCCAACCTGGGGAAGTGCGCCGGCACCCAGCCCGCGGGTGCTCCTTCGACCGAGCAAGATCTTGTTCGGGGCGTTGACCTTCAACAGGTGTTGGGCGTCGGTGTTAGCGGCGTAGAGGTCCGCCCCCATTATCCCCGCCTCAACTAACCGATCGATGGTGTTTGAACCTCCGCCCCCACATCCAATAATCTTGATGTTGGTCTTGAGACTTGCCAGGATTCTCTCTAATTCTTCATCCTGAGCTGAGTAATCTTTATACGTTGATGATTCGTCCCCCGCCTCTTCGGAACGGGACAGGGCATCGTTGACCAATGATTTCATCCATACATCCTCCTTGCATTATTTTTGAGTGAACTTACTGGAGCACATCAGTTCTGATACGGGGTTTACGTGCATGAAAAGCTTAATAGGTTTCGGTATGGTTTGCAAGCTCTCCATGCGTTTTTCTTCACATTGGGTCGACTGGGCCATTAAATCATTCTTATTTGGTAGTGCGCTACCCCCTTACTGCACCACGTCTACGTCCGCTTCCTTCAATCTGGTAGTCTCTCCCGATTTCCCCAGAATCTGCTTGGACTTGACACCAGTGAGAACCACCATGACCCGCATCTTGTTCTCCATCTCGTGGTTGATGGCCGCACCCCATATGATGCGTGCGCTGGGACTCACCTTGGTCTGGATCTCTCCCGCTACCTTTTCCGCTTCGGCGACGGTCATATCCGGACCCCCCATCACGTTGATCAGGGCCCCGGTGGCGGTACTCACATCGACATCGAGCAACGGGGAATTGATGGCCTCATCGATGGCCTCCAATGCCCTCTCGTCAGCATGACCATCCGATTCGCCCAGACCGATCATGGCCACTCCGGCACCCTTCATTATGGTCTTCAGGTCGTTGAAGTCCAGGTTGACCAGACCGGGCTTGG